>NZ_JAYMFF010000002.1:0-611486 GCF_035989245.1 Adlercreutzia wanghongyangiae
CCGCGGGCGGGCTGAAGCCCGCCCCTACGGGATTGATCGGCCGCGGGGGATTAATTGGCCGACTGGGGGCGATGCGGGCGGCCTGAAGGCCGCCCCTACGGGGGTTCAGGCGGTGGCGGCTAAGTGGTTTTGGGCTTGCGGTGGGCGTCGCGGCGGGCGTTGTTGCGCTCGGCGGTCACGTCGCTGAAAGCGCGGGTGATGCCGCGCAGGGCCTCCAGCATGGCCGTGCGATCCTGCATGGGAGCCCGCATCACGCCGTCGCGCAGGATGGCCCACTCGTGACCGCCTTCGAACAGCTGGGCCGCATCGGTAACACCTGCGGCTTTCACGGCGTTGAACAGGGCGTCCACCATGCGCTTGCGCCCCTCGCCGTCCATGGAGGCCAACCACTGGTCCAGCGCCTGGGCGCGCCGCTGGGTGCGCTCGGGCAGCGCGGGCACCGTGACGAAGGCGCCTTCTGCATCCGCGCGCTTGTCTGCAGTCGCCGCTTCACCGCCCTTCGTCCCGGCGGAACCCTTCGCATGGCCCCCATTCTTCGCACTTTTCTCCCGACCCTCAGCCGCATCAGCCACTTCCCAGCGGTAGACCGAGTGCTGCTCGAAACCGCGACCCGTCGCGTGCACCACCTGCACAGGCATCTGCGACGCCATGAGGATGCCCACCATGGAGTCCTCCGGCACCTGCTTGGTCATGCGGCCCGCCAGCGGCGCGTAGTCGGCCGCCGAGAACGTGCCGGGCATAAATCCGGGGCCGTCGTGGTTGTACACGTGCGCAATGCGGTCCTGCACGGCAGGCGCCGCCGTAAGAGCCGCGTACTCGGCCAGATTGCCGCCCTTGGAATGGCCTCCCACAATGATAGGGCCGGGTACGCGCTCGTCGGCCGCCACCGCCGCCAGGTAACGGGCGGCCAGATCTTGGCCCGGCACGGGCACCATGTAGGCCATGTTGAAGTCCTCGCGCCAGCCGGTGAGCGTGGTGTCGGTGCCGCGGAAGCCCACGTAGACGAACTGGCCCGGGCACACGAAGGCGGTGGCGGCGAACTGCATGTCCAGCACCTCGTCGAAAGCGGCCACGTGATCGTAGACGAGCAAGTCGCGGTAGCGGGGGCTTGCCGCCATGAGGAAGAGCTGCTGCCTCATCTGAGCCGCGTGCATGCCCGAGAACATGGTGGAAAACAGCTCGGCCCGCATAAGGTCGGCAAAGCGGACGGGCTCGGTGGGCGCCTGCGCGTCCTGGGCCATCTCGAGTCGGTCGCGAACCACCGCGTCGGAAGCGGCGGGGGCGGTGCCACTCGCTGCGGAATCGCCCGCCATGGGCGCACCAGCTGCTGACTTCAGAGCACCCGCACGGGATGCCGCCGCATCGTCCCGGCCCGCCGTTACAGCCGCCCGATGCTCCTCGCGCCCATGGCCGCTGCGCCCACGCCGCGCCCCGCGGTCGCGCCAGCGGGTGAGCCGCAACCGCAGCGCGGCCAGCTTCCCGTCGGATGCCGGGCGCATGGCCTCGCGCTGCGGCCCCGCGTCCCCCGCCTGGCTCACTCGGGGCATCACGCCTTCGCCGCGAGCCATGCAGAACTGCGCGAGCAGCGCCGAATCCACAGCATTGAAGGGTACCTCGCTGAAGGGGGCCAGCTGCTCTTCCAAATATGTGAGCACATCGTTCATGGTTTCATTATGCCGCACCGAGCGCGCGCCCGCACAGCATCCTCTCCCCCAGACACAAAGCCGTTGCCAATCCTCCCAACACTTATCATGACCGCATCGGTCACCTTCCGCTACAATGGCTCCTGCAATTTCGTTCAAACGCGCCGCTCGGCAATTCCCCGCGACCCGGCTTCAACCCAGCTCCGGCCGCCAGCGCCACGGCGCCCCAAGCATCAGGAGTCACCATGGCCACCGATCCTGCTTCCATCCCCGCTCCGGCCCGCGATGCGGCCGCGCCCACCTGCGACGCGAACCCCGCCGGAGGCGACATCCCCACCGGCATCGGCAGCGCCGCCGCGCCCCGCGAGCACTTCGCCAGCCGCCTCGGGTTCATCCTCATCTCGGCCGGCTGCGCCATTGGCCTCGGCAACGTGTGGCGCTTCCCCTACATTGCCGGCGAGTACGGCGGTGCGGCGTTCATCCTCCTGTACCTGGTATTCCTCGTTATTCTGGGCCTGCCCGTCATGGTGATGGAGTTCGCCGTGGGCCGCGCCTCCCAGCGTTCGGGCGCGCTCGCCTTCGACGTGCTGCAGCCCTCGCGCCGCTGGCACTGGTTCAGCTGGTGGGGATACGTCGGCTGCATGCTGCTCATGATGTTCTACACCACCGTCTGCGGCTGGATGTTGGCCTACACCGCCAAAATGGCCACCGGCACCTTCGTGGGGCTTGATCCCGAGGGCGTCGGCGGCGTGTTCGGCGCCATGCTGGCCAACCCCTCCGAGATGGTGGGCTGGATGCTGGCCGTTATCGTCATCGGCTTTTTCGTGTGCAGCTTCGGCCTGCAGAAGGGCGTGGAGCGCATTACCAAGATCATGATGATCTGCCTGTTGGCCGTGATGGGGCTGCTCGTGGTGCGCTCGGTCACGCTGCCCGGGGCGGCCGAGGGTCTGGCCTTCTATCTGGTGCCCGACTTCGGGAAGATGTTCGACGGCGGCATGGCCGGCTTCGGCGAGGCCGTGTACGCCGCCATGGGCCAGGCGTTCTTCACGCTGTCGCTGGGCATTTCGGCCATGGAGGTGTTCGGCAGCCGCATCGGCAAGCAGAACTCGCTCACCGGCGAGGCGCTGCGCATCTGCGGCCTGGACACGCTGGTGGCCATCCTGGCGGGCCTCATCATCTTCCCTGCTTGCTTCGCCTTTGCCGTAGCTCCCGATTCGGGCCCCTCGCTCGTGTTCATCACGCTGCCGAGCGTGTTCGAGCAGATGCCGCTGGGCCAGCTGTGGGGCACGCTGTTCTTCGTGTTCATGAGCTTCGCGGCGCTGTCCACCATCATCGCCGTGTTCGAGAACCTCATCACCTTCACCATGGAGAAATGGGACCTGTCGCGCCGCGACGCCATCAAGCGCACGGCCATCCTGGTCACCGTGCTCAGCCTGCCCTGCGCGCTGGGCTTCAACCTGTGGGCCGGCGTGACCGTGCCGGGCATCGGCGACATCCAGTCCATCGAGGACTTCATCGTGTCGAACAACCTGCTGCCCCTGGGCAGCCTGCTGTACGTGATGTTCTGCGTGACCCGCAAAGGCTGGGGCTGGAACAACTTCCTGGCCGAGGCCGATGCGGGCAACGGCATGAAGTTCCCCCGCTGGGCGCGCGGCTGGCTCACGTTCGGGCTACCGGCGCTCATTATCATCATCTTCATCATGGGCTATGTGCCGAAGATCATGTTGTGGTGCGGATTGGCCTAATTCTGCCTCGACGCTGACGCGCCCTTCCGCTATACTGCTCTGGTGCCCTTGAGCCCGAGTGGTGGAACGGCAGACACGACGGTCTCAAAAACCGTTGCCGCAAGGTGTGCGGGTTCAAATCCCGCCTCGGGCACCATAAACTGCAACGGCTCCCCACGGGGAGCCGTTTTTGTTGGCAGGTACTGCCGCAGCCTCCCTACCGCTTTCGTAGGGGCAGCCTCCCCGCTACCTCCGTAGGGGCAGCCTTCAGGCTGCCCGCAAGCACGACCTTGTCGCCCGCGCCCGTGCCACGAGGCGTGGGGGCACTGCGTCCTCAGGCGAATCGCGAAACCTCTAGCAGGTCTCGTGGTAGAAAATGTGCATGTCCTCGTACTGGTCGTCCTTGTTGCGGAAGCCACCGGGAATGGTACCGATGCGCACGAATCCCAGCTTCTCGTACAGAGCGATGGCGCCGGCATTGCTGGCAACCACGGCATTAAACTGCAGCCCGCGAAAACCCAGCTCCCCCGCCTGACGCAGCGAGTCCTCCACCAACAGCCGACCCAGGCCGCGACCGCGCAGCTTGTCGGACACCGCATAGCTGGCATTGGCCACATGGCCGCAGCGCCCCACATTGTTCGGATGCAGGATGTACAGCCCCACAATGCGCCCCGCCACCGTGACCACCGCCGTGTGCGACTGCGCGGCGAAAAATTCCCGCGCCGCATCTACACCCAGCGGTTCTTCCTGGGGAAAGGCCCGGCCGTCCTCCACCACGGTATTCCAAATGGGCACCATGGCCGGCACGTCCTCTTCCCGGTAGGGTCGGGTTACCTTCACGGAAATCTTGTCGAGCACGCCCATGGCCGATTCCTCCCTTGTCGCATACGAAGCCGGCGCCTATTGTACCCGCCGCGCGTGCGACTCCCTTCGCAAAACGGAGAACTGCGCCGCCGCAAACGTCAAAGGATAGTTGGTTGAGAAATGCAAGATGGGGGGCAGCGGGCTAGCGGTCACTTTCTCGGGAAGACTCTTGCTGGGTGCGGTGGCAACGGCGGTGCAGCAGGTAAGCCCAGGCCAGCACCACCGCTACCGTCGCGGTGCCCCATAGCCAGTCCATGACGCAGTAGTTCAGGGCCGCCAGCGTTACGGCGGCCAGCACGAACAGGGAATACAGCAGCTTATCGCACAGGCTCATGGCACGACTCCTCCCCTGGGGCGTTGCAAGCGCCGCGACGGTCTTCCCGCTTGTTAGACTCCTGACGCAGGCGCATTAAGGTGTAGGCGCTGGCCAGCACCATGATGAGCACGAACATAATATGCAGCGGGCAGGGGCCCAGGATGCCGCCGGTCTGGGGCAGCTGGTGAATGGCCGACGCCCACCGGTTGCGGCCGTCGCCGTTGCCGGAACCCGTTACCGGACCTGCTTCGCTCACCGACACGCCGCCCGAATCGGCCCCCGACGAGCCGTTGCCGTCGGAAATGCCGCCCTGCACTGCGCCCTCGCGCACCTCGTAGGTGAGCCGCAGGGTGGTGGTGTTGCCGTACTCGTCGGTGAACACCTGCTCGGCATGCCACGTGCCCGGAACGGAGCGGTCGATGGAGGCTACTGCAGCGCCGTAGGCATCGGTCAGGCGCACATCGCCAGCCGTCACGTTGCCGCCCATGGCCGCTGCAATGCGATAGCGCGCGTCGATGAACGATGCCATGGCCTGAGCCGTCAGCGGTGTCTCGGTGGTACCCACTATCACGTGATCCTCCACCACGGAGTGGGTGAGCCCCGTTTCAGGATCGAAGTCGGTGCTGGTGGGCGTGATGGGCACCTCCGGCGGGTTGCCGCCGATAACGCCGCCCGAACCGTCGCCGCCAGAGCCGTCACCCGGACCATCGGGGGTCACGGTGGGCGCATCGGACGTCACCAGATAGCGCAGGCGGATGGTGACGGTGTTGCCGCTCTGGTCGGCCACCTTCCAGGTGATGAGCCACGAGCCGGGATGCGAGAGATCCACAGCCGGCACGGGCGACCCCTTGGCGTCGGCCAGGGCCAGGGACAGCTCGGCCATGGCGCCGCCGCCCTCGGGCGTGAAGGAGTAGCGGCGCAGCATGAGGCTGCGGGCGTCGGCCAAGGTGAGGGTCTTGCCCTGCTGCACCTTCACGCGCATCGCGTCATCGATGACGGCGTGCTGGGTGCCGTCGGGCGCCACCTCGGGCGGATAGGACGGGTCGACGGGCCGCGGCTTCGGGTTCAGCGGGTCGTCGCCGGGGCGCGGCACCAGGTCGGTGCCCGGGTCGGGCGTGACGATGACGCCGGGCACGTGCGAGGCGACCAGGTGGTAGGTGAGCCGCACGGTGGTGCTGTTGCCGGCCGCATCTCGTACCAAGTAGGTGATCAGGTAGTCGGCCGGCCGCGAGGTGTCAATCGCGGAGATACCCCCCCCCCGAGGCGTTCTTCATCGACTGCACGGTCACCGTGACGCCGCTGCCTCCGTCCACGTCGGTGGGCAGGAAGTGCCGCCGCAGCAGGGCCTCGGCGCCCGGGCCGTCCATGGTGCCGTGGCAGACCGCCTCGGTCACCTCGCAGGCGACTTCGACGGACTGGGTGCCGTCGGGGTTCTTGGTCACCGAACCGGTGGGCTCCAGCGGGTCGCCGGGCTCCTTCGGCCCGGACGGATCGGAGGGGTCCTTCGGCTGCAGCGGCCGGATGACCGGGCAGCTGTCCCGGGTGGTGGAGTAGTGCAGCAGGATGGTAGTGGTGTTGCCCTGGGAGTCGGTGATGACACGGCGGATGAGGCACTCGCCGGGGGCCTTCGTGTCGAAGGAGGCGATCGCGTTGCCCGCGGCGTCCAGCAGCTCGTCGGAGACGGACACCGGCGCGGCCGCGGAGGTGGCCGCGTAGCGGTAGTCCATCATGGCCGAGGCCTCGGACTTCTCCAGCAGGCCCCCGAAGGGCGGCGACGCCGGGTCGATCATCTCGGACACGCTCTCCTCGATGAGGGCGTGGCGCAGCCCCCCGTCGTCCTCGGTGAAGGTCGGGGGCGGCACGGGGTCGCTGCCGGGGTCGTAGGGCGGGCCGGCCGGCTCGGGGCCGTCCGGGTCGCCGGGATCGGGCCGCTCCACGCTGGGCGGCTCGGTGGTCGACACCTTCACCGGCGCCGACAGGTTGCCCGCGGCGTCCTCGGCGACGTACCAGCCGTTGGGGACGTTCGCCACCGTCTGCACCGATTCCCCGTCGCCGTCCGTCAGGTCGAACGGCTTGTAGACCCCGGCCTGCGCGCCCGTGCCCACGGCGCCCGACGGCCCCGTGCGGTGCAGCCGCCAGATGCCGGAGGCCACCTCGGCCGAGTCGTCGGCCGTGAGCGTCCGCAGGGCCGGATCGAGCGACAGCCGCGGGGCGGTCTGGTCGAGCTTGACCGTGCCGGCCCGCTGGGTGGAGAGCACGCCCGTGGAGTCCTTCCTCGCCTGGGCCGACAGCGACAGCCCCGCGGTGTCCCCCGCCCGCGTCCACGCCGGGTCGGCAGCGGTCAGGGTGGCGCCCGCGTCCTCCGAGGGCGTCAGCTCCATCCGGTCGAAGTCCCCGGGGTAGAAGGTGACGGTGACCGGCGACCTGTTCCACCCGTTCTCGTTGGCGGCGGGAAGCCGCGTGTAGTGCCAGTCCGAGCCGGGCGTGCCCGGGCCGGTGCCGTCGCCGGGCACGAGCGGGTGCTCGTTCAGGAGCTTCGCTCCGGCCTCGTAGGTGCCCCCGAAGGAGTCGTCCACCAGCTGCAGCCCGATGGAGGCCGCCGTGCCGGCGGGCCCGTCAATTTTCGCGTTGAACGTGACCTTGTTCTCGGTAGTGCCCTTCAGCGTGACCGCCTGGCCGGCCGATGCGGCGACGTCTCCCGACACGGTCATGCCGGACGTGGGGTACTTGGAGTGCGTCGCGCCCAGCAGCTTCAGGTGCAGTGGGAACTCCTCGCTCCCGGCGCTAGCGTTGGTGTTCTGCAGCACCGCCTCCACGCGCACGGTCGTGCCGGGCGCCACGTAGTCGTTGGACCCGATGAGGGTGCCGTCCGTGCGGTACATCTTGATGTCCTTAATGACAGGGTCGAAGTGAGGAAGGGACATAGATTGAAAAGTGGCAGCAACGGTAAGTCTCCGATCGGGCGGAGCAGAGCTAGCGGCGGCTCCCCACCACACAATTTGACCCGCAAAGTACAAATTGGCACTAGCAAGCGTCGGGCTTGACAACTTATCGCGCACTTTATTAATGGTCCTAGTCCCCACTCCAGCCACATTAACTACAAGGGAATTACCCGTGTAGCTATATGTGAGGGTGATTTGAGCCGTAGCCCCCGGCCAATTAACCTTCAACTCATTTGCTATAACCTGATCGCTTGTCAAACCTGGCTCATTAAGCTGAATCACGCTTTCAATGGTGGAACTTGTCTCCGCCACCCTCTTCTTAATGCCAAAGAAAGTGCCATTGCTGCCAGACTCAAGTCCTGTGGTGAAGGCCACATTCATCGCAAGTTGTGAGCCAGGAGCCACAGGATTAGGAAGCTGCCCTGTAAACTTCAACTGCCAATCATGCTTAAGGGAAACAGGCTTTATCGAAGTGAATCGACCGTCACTTCTATAGGGATTTGTGCCACTGTAGTCAGATGCATTCTCTGTAGAGGCCATGCGAAGAAGTCCTCCGCTAATTGGGCGAATGGGCGTGCCCGTTCCATTGAAAAAATCGGCATAGTTCGTAGTGCCTGCAAAATCCGCCTCGGCCTCCTCCACGGCGGGGCTTCCCGGCACCAGGGGCAAAAGGGTTGCGGCGAGCAGGATGGCGAGGGCCATTCTTGTTGCGCGGCCCAGAAAAGAGGGCATGCGGTGTCGGGAAGCAGCCGCTGGACGGTGAGACTTCAACGCCACTTCCCCGCTGTCGTGCGGGCGTTCTCCTCTTCTCCTCATAACCGCTCCTCCTTTGCGAAAGCCTCTCTCATCAGGCATTTTGGTACAAGGGACAATTTATCGAAGCCTAATATCCATATCTATGGGAAAACGGGTCATCATTTCTGACACTGAGCTGCCACCTTCACAGTCTCTTCACATATCCCGTTTCTTGCACCGCGCGAGCGCCGCCATTGCCTGGGCCGTCGGAGGCGCCAACGGTCTCCCCCGCTCCGCAGCCCAGCCTGGATTAAAGGGCACCTGAAACCCCCTGTGGTACACTGCGCCCCGACATTCCCGAAGGAAGGCACGGTACGCAACATGGGCTTGGGTGCGAACCCCTACGATGAGCTGGCTGAACTGGTGAGGCGCGCCCAGGCGGGCGATCGCGAGGCGTTCCGCACGCTGTACCAGCGCACGGCCCAGGCGCAGTTTTTCAACATCTCCACCAAGGTGGGGGCCGAGGCGGCCACCGACATTCTGCAGGAAGTGTACCTGATTGCCTGGCAGAACATCGCCGATATCAAGCCGCGATCGTTTGTGGGGTACCTGCACGCCGTGGGGCACAACGCGTGCCTGCGCTATTACGACCGCGCCACCCGTTCGCGCGAGACCATGCTGGTGCGCGACGACGTGGCGTCGCTGGACGAGACCATGCTCAGCGGGCGCGTAGCCGACGAGACGGCCGATCCGGCCCTGGTGGTGGACGCGCGCGACGAGCACGAGCGACTGGCCCAGGCGCTGCGCGAGGTGTTGGACGAACGCGAGCGCGAGGTGATACTGCTGCGCTTCTACCAGGAGATGCGCCTGGACGACATCGCCGAAGCGCTGGACATGTCGCCGAGCACGGTGAAGCGCACCATCCGTCGTGCGCTGGACAAACTACGCGGGCGCCTGGACGATCTGCCGCGGGGCGCCGCCTTCCCCGTGCTGCTGGCGGGAGCGGTGGAGCATCCGCTGGCCGAGGGCGTGCTGCCGCGGGCGCGGCGCGTGCGATCGTGGCCGTCGGACGGCGCGGTGCGGGCGGTGGCGGCCGCATCGGCCCTGGTGGTAATAGGATGTCTGGCCGCGGCGCTTTCCATGGAGCGACCGGTGTTCTCGGCACCCGAGGTGATTAGCGAGACGCCCGTTCCCACGGCCGAAACGGCCCCTGCGGCCGAGCCCGCCGACGCCGCTGGCCCGCAGCTGGCGGCCATGGCCACCGAGCGCGGATGCACGGTGCTGACGCTGACCGACGAGACCGGTATCGCCGAGGCATATGTGACCGACAACAAGGGTGCGCGGCACGACGCTACGAGCCTTGAGAGCACCTCTGACGGCTCAGGAGCGACCGTTTACCGTTTCGAAATTCCGAGCGGAACCTACGTTTTGACCGCCATCGACACCCTCGGAAACACCTCCGAAGGCACCATCACCGTAACCCTCCCACCCGAAGACCCCATCTCAATCTCCGACTGGGAATAACTTTCCACATGCCTTCCGGTCTCTCCCCATCCACGACCCCTGCGGCCTACCGAAAGCGGTCCGGCGACGGCAGCCGCTGGACACTGCTGCGGCCCAGAAGCGGCACGCGAGCGACTCGCGGGCGGTGTTTTGCCGACGAAGGTGCGAAAGGGGCGCGACACCTCGCCGACAGTTCCCGAGACAGAATGACGGTTCTGCTGTTGTAGGCTCGACTCACCACTAGCACCCGTGCAGAGAGGCGAGCCATGGAGCAGCGCAACCTTCCCTTTTCCAATCGATGGATGTTCAACCGCGTGATGCTGCAGGAGTCGATTTGCCGCAAAGTCATCAGAGCCACCACCGGCATTAAGGCGAAAGAGATCACTTACCTGAACGCCGAGCAGGTCATCGAGCCTTCTCCGGACAACCGCGGCGTGCGCATGGATATTTTCGCCCAGGACGACAGCCATGCCTACGATATTGAGATGCAGGTAGAGCCGGAACTTCTGCTCGGCAAGCGATTTCGCTACTACCAGTCGGCGCTTGACATGCGAGCCATTCCTCGCGGCAGCGACTACGACGGCCTCACGGAGAGCTTCATCGTATTCATTTGCGTGCAGGACCCTTTTCAGCAGGGGCTTCCCGCATATACCATCGAGCGTTCGTGCCGAGAGGCGCCGCACCAGGCCATTGGGGACGAGTCGCACTGGATCGCCCTTAATGCGGAAGCCTGGAGCGATCTGGCCAATGAAGAACTGCTTGATCTGCTAAGATACGTGGAAACCGATGAGCCTGACGGCCCCTTATCCCAGGAAATCCACGCGGCCGTTTCCGAGGCAAATGCAGATCGAAAGTGGGTGGGTAAAGTGTGGTCTGTCAGCACCATTGAGGAGAACGACGCCCGTCGTCATCGCATAGGCTTGCGCCTTGCTCGCAAAGAGGGTATCGAGGAAGGTCTTGCGCAGGGTATCGAGCAGGGTATCGAGCAGGGTATCGAGCAGGGTATCGAGCAGGGTATCGAGCAGGGTATCGAGCAGGGCGCTGCGCAGTTCGCCGCTCTCGCCGACCAATTGCTCGATCAGGGACGTCTTGAGGATTTGAAGCGTGCGGCCCACGACAAGGAGTTTCGCGACCAACTGTTGCGGGAATTCGAGTCAAAGGCGTAAGCCCAATCCTTGTTTGGAAGTAGCTTCGAGGGCAGCTCATAGGACGATGAAATGCAGGGAAGGAGCCAATATGGCTCCTTCCCTTGTTTTGCATGCAGAATACTGCAGCGAAGGGTTAGGCTACCCGCGGAAGTAGTCCACACCGCCCTCGAACAGGGGCTGATAGGTGTTACCGAAGGCGTTCTTGTACAGACCTGCGCCGCTTCTCTCGGTGTGGCCCATCTTGCCGAGCACGCGACCGTCGGGGCTCGTGATGCCCTCGATGGCGAGCACACTTCCGTTGGGGTTCACCGAAAGGTCCATAGAAGGCACGCCAGCCTCATCCACATACTGGGTGGCAATCTGGCCGTCCGCGATCATCTGATCCAACAGCGGCTGCGGTGCCACGAAGCGGCCCTCGCCGTGGCTGATAGCCACCGTGTGAATGTCGCCCACCTCCATCTTGCTCATCCAGGGAGACATCGTGCTGGCCACTCGCGTGCGCACGAGCGTGCTCTGGTGACGGCCGATGTTGTTGAAGGTGAGGGTGGCGCATCCGTCATCCATAGGACGGATGTCGCCGAAGGGCACGAGCCCCAGCTTCACCAGGGCCTGGAAGCCGTTGCAGATGCCGAGCATGAGGCCATCGCGGCGCTGCAGCAAGTCGCGCACGGCCTCGGTCACCTGCGGGGCGCGGAAGAACGCCGTGATGAACTTCGCCGAGCCGTCGGGCTCGTCGCCACCCGAGAAGCCGCCGGGAATCATGACGATCTGCGACTCGCCGATAAGGCGCGCCAGCTCGGCGGTGGATTCGGCCACGGCCTCGGGCGTCAGGTTGTTCACCACATACACCGTAGGGATAGCGCCGGCCCGCTCGAAGGCAGCAGCGGAATCGTACTCGCAGTTGTTACCGGGGAACACCGGGATGACCACGCGAGGGGCACCGAACCCGTCGCCGATCAATGCCGGGCCATGGTAGGCCGGGGCCGGCTCGCCCTCGAAGCTCAGAGCGGACACCTCCTCGGCAGCCGCCGCCTCCTCGGGCGACGTACGGTACGGGAACACGCCCTCCAAACCGCTTCCGCGCTCCCAAGCCTCCTGCACCACGGCAAGATCGGCCACCTGGCCGTCGCAGACCAGCTCGTAGGCCTCGGTCACGCGACCCAGATCCAGCACGTCCACATTGGCGTCGAGCCCGGCGTCCTCCAGGCGGGTAACCACCGACTGGGCGTCCTCACCGGCGGCCAGCTCCAGCGCGAAGGAGCCGTAGGCCGGCTCGAACAGCACGCCCGCATCCACCTCATCGGAGGTGGCCACGCCCACGCCGTTGCCCACGGCCATCTTCACGAGGGTCTCGGCCAGGCCACCGTAGGCGCCGCTCGCGCAAGCGCGCACCACGCCGGCGCCGATGAGGTGCTCCACGGCGTCGAAGGTGGCGCACAGGCTGGGAGCGAGCGCGTCTTCGGGCGTGAGCCACACAAGGGCGCTGCCCGCCTCCTTCAGCTCCGGCGACGTGACGCGATCGACCGAGCCGATGGCCGTGGCGAAGGACACAAGCGTCGGCGGCACGTCCAAATCCTCGAAGGAGCCGGACATGGAGTCCTTGCCGCCGATGGCGCCCACGCCGAAGTCGATCTGGGCCATGAGCGCGCCAAGCACCGCGCGCATGGGCTTGCCCCAGCGCTCCGGGTCCTGGCGCAGCTTCTCGAAGTACTCCTGGAACGTGAGGTACATGTTCGCCCGCTCGAAGCCCGTGGCCACCAGCTTCGCCACCGAGTCGAGCACGGCCATATAGGCGCCCGCATAGGGGTCGAACGACGACAGGTACGGGTTGAAGCCCCAGGACAGGCCCGAGACCGTGGTGGTCTTCCCGCCGAGCACCGGCAGCTTCGCCACCATGGCCAGCGCCGGCGTGAGCTGGTGCGCGCCGCCGAAGGGCATGAGCACCGTGGCGGCGCCGATGGTGGAGTCGAAGCGCTCCACGAGGCCCTTGTTGCAGGCGCGGTTGATGTCGCCCATAAGCGCCGAGAGGGATGTCTCCAGCGAAGCACCGTCACACACCGCGTCCACCACGGGGTCGGTCAGGTCGGATACGGCCTCGAAGGCGCGGTCGCAGGCGCTTTCGGCGTAGCTTGGCGTAGCCGGCGCCGGCACCGTCACCGCCGCGTGCTTCGGCGCGCCGTTGCTCGCCAGGAACTCGCGGCTCACGTCCACGATGGTGCTGCCGCGCCAGTGCATGCGCACCCGCGGCTCCTCGGTGACCACGGCCACCGGCGTGGCCTCCAGGTTCTCCTCGTGGGCAAGCGCGATAAAGGCATCCACGTCCTCGGGCGCGAGGGCCACGGCCATGCGCTCCTGGGACTCGGAGATGGCAAGCTCGGTGCCGTCAAGACCGTCGTACTTCTTGGGCACGGCGTCCAGGTTGATGTCCAGGCCGTCGGCCAGCTCGCCGATGGCCACCGACACGCCGCCGGCGCCGAAGTCGTTGCAGCGCTTGATCATGCGACAGGCGTCGCCGCGGCGGAAGAGGCGCTGGATCTTGCGCTCCACCGGCGCGTTGCCCTTCTGCACCTCGGCCCCGCAGCTTTCCAGCGATTCCACGGAATGGGCCTTGGAAGAGCCCGTCGCGCCGCCGATGCCGTCGCGGCCCGTGCGGCCACCGAGGAGCACCACCACATCCCCCGGCGCCGGCGTCTCGCGGCGCACGTGGTCGGCCGGGGTAGCGCCCACCACCGCGCCGATCTCCATGCGCTTGGCGGCATAGCCGGGGTGGTACAGCTCGTGCACCTGGCCGGTGGCCAGGCCGATCTGGTTGCCGTAGGAGGAATAGCCGGCCGCCGCCGTGGTCACCAGCTTGCGCTGGGGCAGCTTGCCAGGAATGGTGTCGGCCACGGGCACCGTGGGATCGGCCGCACCCGTAACACGCATGGCCTGGTACACGTAGGAGCGGCCGGACAAGGGGTCGCGGATGGCGCCGCCCACGCAGGTGGCCGCGCCGCCGAAGGGCTCGATCTCGGTGGGGTGGTTGTGGGTCTCGTTCTTGAACAGGTACAGCCAGTCCTGCTCCTCGCCGTCGACATCCACCTTGCACTTGATGGTGCAGGCGTTGATTTCCTCGGACTCGTCGAGCCCGGTAAGGATACCCTGCTTCTTCAGCCACTTCGCGCCGATGGTGCCCATGTCCATGAGGCACACGGGCTTCTCGTCGCGGCCGAGCTCGTGGCGCAGCTCCAGATAGCGGTCGAAGGCCGCCTGCACGTTGGCGTCGGCAATGTCCACGTCATCGAGCACCGTGCCGAAGGTGGTGTGGCGGCAGTGGTCCGACCAGTAGGTGTCGATCATCTTGATCTCGGTGATGGACGGGTCGCGCCCCTCCTCGGCGAAGTACGCGCGGCAGAACTGAATGTCGGCCAAGTCCATGGCCAGACCGCGCTCGGCGATGAAGGCGGCCAGCTCGTCGTCGGAAAGCTCGGTGAAGCCAGAAATGACCTCCACGTCGGCCGGGCGTTCGAAGGCCATGACCAGGGTATCGCGCTCCTCCAGCGAGGCCTCGCGGGCCTCCACGGGGTTGATGACGTAGCGCTTCACCGCTTCCACGTCGTCCTGCGACAGGTCGCCCTCCAAGTAGTACACCACCGCCGAGCGCACGGCGGGACGCTCGCCCTGGCTGATGAGCTGGATGCACTCGCTGGCCGAATCGGCGCGCTGGTCGAACTGTCCGGGCAAAAACTCCACGGCGAACACCGCCGCGCCGTTCGCCTCGGGCAGCTCGAAGGTGGCGATGTCGGACTGCGGCTCGGAGAACACCGTGGGCACGCAGGAGGCAAACAACTCGTCGCTCGCGCCTTCCACATCGTAGCGGTTCACCAAACGCATGCCGGTAAGCCCGGCAATGCCCACAATGTCACGCAGCTCGGCGGCGAGAGCGCGGGCTTCTCCGTCGAACCCGGGCTTCTTCTCAACATAGACGCGAGATACCATGAATGTGCCTCTCTCTTCGCAGTGAAGGTACCAGTTCCTTGAGTCGGGCGGGCTGAAGCCCGCCCCTACGGCCATCTCCCGCCCCCCGGTCGGCCATCTCCCGCGGGCGGGCTGAAGCCCGCCCCTACGATCTCTTCCCGCCTGGCCCTCGTAGGGGAGGCCTTCAGGCCTCCCGGGGGGGGGGTCGACCGATTCCCGCGGGCGGGCTGAAGCCCGCCCCTACGACCGCTGCCCCTACGGTCTCCGTGGTGCGGGCGGGCGTTTGCTACTCGGCCTCTTCCGCCTTCTCGGCGGCCTTGGCCTCCTTGGCGGCCTTTTTCTCGGCCTGCATCTTCTCGCGGTTGGAAAGACGGAAACCGCTGCCAAACAGACCGCGACGCGCGGGTTTCGCCGGCGCCTCGTCGGACGCAGCCCCATCAGCCCCATCGACCTCGGCAGCATCCCCCTCAGCGGAACCGCCGCCCTGCTTCTGCGCCGCGTGGCGGTTCTGGTTCTTGCCGGAGCCCTTCTTCTTCGCTGCCTGGCTCTTCTTAGCCTGTTCAGCCTGGCGAGCGGCACGCTCGGCCTTCTCGCGTTTCGCCTCAACCTCGCGCATGCGCGCCTGGTAGGCGTTGCGCTCCTTGCGCACGGGCCACAGGTCGATAACGAACGCCGCGATGAGGAACACGTAGGTGAGCACCAGCACCGCCACGCCCACCTGGCCGGGCAGGAAGTCCTGCCCCACGAACGCCAGGGCACAGCAGCCGATGGCCAGCACCAGCAGCACCCACCACACGATGCGCAGGCGCTTGTAACGCAGGGTGTCGGGCTTGTAATAACGATTGTTGAACTCGCGGCGCTTGCGCTCTTCCTCGCGCTGCTCGGCCTTGATCTCCTGTTTGGTCTTCACCTTCTTGCCGGGCACCACGGTAACCGACGAGGCCGCCTTCGACTTCGGCTTGGCCGAAGCGGCGCTCTTGCGGGTGGTGCCGCGGCGGTCTTCGGAGGTGTACCGCTCGTTCATGGGGTTGCGCTGGGACATTTCTCTCCTTCAAATCATGCCATCTTGAGCGTAGGCCGCAAGGCCGAAGTCGGAAGACCTCGCGAGGTTCTTCGACTCGCTCCGCTCGCTCAGAATGACATAGCGGGTCTTGCGTGGAACGAACTAGAAGGTCGCGGGATCGAACTTCTGGCCGGTAATAAGCTCGTAGGCCTGTATGTACTTGGCCGACGTGGCGTCGATGACATCCTGGGGCAGGCGCGGCGGCGTGCCCGTCTTATCCCAGTTGGCCGTCAGCCAATCGCGCACGAACTGCTTGTCGAAGCTGGGCTGGTCGGCGCCCTCGGCGTAGGCGTCGCCCGGCCAGAAGCGCGACGAATCGGGCGTGAGCACCTCGTCGGCCAAGATGATGGTGTCGCCCAAACGGCCGAACTCGAACTTCGTGTCGGCGATGATCACGCCGCGCTCGGCCGCATGATTGGCGGCGGCGGTGTACACGGCCAGCGCCAGATCGCGCAGGGCGGAAGCGTCGTCCTCGCCGATGATCTCCACCAGACGCTCGTAGGAGATGTTCTCGTCGTGGTCGCCGATCTCGGCCTTGGTGGAGGGCGTGAAGATGGGCTCGGGCAGCTTCGAGGAATTCACCAGCCCCTCGGGCAGCGCAATGCCGCACACGGTGCCCTCGCGCTGGTACTCCTTCAGGCCGCTGCCGGCCAAATATCCGCGCACGATGCACTCAGCGGGGAACATCTCGGCCTTCTTCACCAGCATGAAACGGCCGCGCAGGTAGTCGGCGTAGGGCTGGAACTGCTCGGGCAGATCGGCCACATCGGTGGAGATGAGGTGGTTGTCCACCACGCCGTCCAGAAGCTCGAACCAGAACTTCGACAGCTGGGTGAGCACCTGGCCCTTATAGGGAATCTCGTCCTCCAGAATGTAATCGAAGGCCGAAATGCGGTCGGTAGCCACCAGCAGCAGCTTGTCCCCCAAATCGTACAGATCACGCACCTTGCCCTGCGCGTCGGGGGCGATGTCGATTCCCGTCATGAGCACCCTTTCTCTTACGGTCTCCCGTTGCTTGGTCTCGGCGCCCGAAAACGGCACTTCGGACGCATTTTTGCGTATCGCTCATTATGGCACAAATGGGAACGTCCCCGCGACTCCATCACGCACACGGCACAGGCCGCCAACCCTGCGGCGCGGCAGCCGGTCCCGTCACAAAACGGCCCCGTCAGAACCCGCCGGGCCCCCTCAACATCAACATCAACATCAACATCATTTTCAACATCATTTTGGGAAATGATGTTGATGTTGAAGAGTTTTCCCAGGTAGATGGACTGCATATCAACATCATTTTCAACGTCATTTCCCAAAATGATGTTAATATGCAATCGAACGAATAGCCCGAAGCAAAGGAGACCGCGTGGCGCTTCCCACCAACCTCACCACTCTTCTGGAAGGCGGCGTTGTTGAATGGGGACGCCTAGAATTCAAGGAGACCTGGGATCCCGAGGCATCGCTCAAAACTATCTGCGCTTTCGCTAATGACCTGGACAACTGGGGAGGCGGCTATCTGGTCATCGGCGTTCGCAGCACCGACGATGGAACGCCGGGCGAGCTGGTCGGCGTCGACCCCGCCAAGGTAGACGCGTACCTCAAGGACATGCTCAACAAATGCAAGCTGATCCAACCCGACTACGCGCCCATCACCGAAGTGGTCAAGCACGAGGGCAAGCTGTTTATTATGGTGTGGGCGCCCGGCGGAAGCCAGCGGCCCTATTCGTCGCCCAAGGTGCCCACGGGCAAGCCATCGGAGCGCATTTACTGGATTCGCAAGATGAGCAGCACCATCAAGCCCTCCGAGGCCGAAAAGCGCGATCTGTACACCCTCGCCAACAACATCCCCTTCGATGATTGCATCAACCATGACGCCGACCTGGCCGACCTCAACATCTCGCTCATCAAGGGATACCTGAAGGAAGTTGGCAGCTCGCTCTACCAGCATGCCGACACCCTCGATTTTCGTGACCTATGCCGCAACATGAACATCGTCGCAGGGCCCGACGAATACCTGAAGCCTAAAAACGTCGGACTCATGTTCTTCTCCATGACGCCGGAAAAATTCTTCCCCTACGCGCAAATCGACATCGTTGAGTTCCCCGAGGGAGAAGGCGGCGACCGCATTATCGAGCACACTTTCACCGGCCCCCTTCACCAGCAACTACGCGACGCGCTGCAGTATTTGAAGAACACTGTGGTGGAGGAGCAGGTGGTCAAGCGCCCCGACGCCGCCGAGGCCGAACGCTTCTTCAACTACCCCTACGCCGCCATCGAAGAGTCTTTGTCGAACGCCGTGTACCACAAAGGCTACGACTCGCGCGAGCCTATTGAGGTGCGCGTACTGCCCGACCGCATAGAGATCCTCAGTCATCCGGGAGCCGATCGTTCCATCAGCATCGAGGGACTGCGAGCCTACCGGGCCCTGAGTCGGCGCTACCGCAATCGACGCGTGGGCGAGTTTCTCAAGGAAATGAGACTCACCGAAGGTCGAAACACGGGCTTGGCGAAAATCCTGCGGGCCTCCCGGGAAAACGGCTCCCCCGATCCGCTTTTCGAAACCGACGAGGAGCGGCTGTACTTCCTCGTCACGCTCTACGCGAACCAGCCGTCTGACATCTCGCCCTCGGATGCCGAGGGCACACGAGGCAGTCGCGGCAGTCGCACAGGGCAGGATTCTCCCGCGGAAGCAGCCGCGCGCATCTCGGGCCAGCTGCGCCGCGCCCGGCTTTTGGCCTTCGTAAGCGAAAACCCCCATGCCACCATCGAGGACATTCGGCTTCACCTGCATGTCGCCCGCGCAACGGTCGATCGCGACATACGGGCGCTCAAGCAAGAGGGGCGCCTTCAAAGGCGGGGCGCGGCCGCTCGGGGAGAGTGGATCGTCCTATAGGGCGCTTCCGACGTCCATGGCATCAGCGTCAACATCATTTTCAACATCATTCTGGGAAATGATGTTGATGTTGAAGAGTTTTCCCAGGTAGATGGACTGCACATCAACATCATTCTCAACATCATTTCCAGAAAATGATGTTGATCGGGCGGCGACGGAGGCGAGATCTTCGCCACTCCTTCGCCGTCCTTCGCCGCTTTGCCCCGCCCGAAAAACAGCCGCCCCAGCGATTCATGCTGGGGCGGCGCTGCTCTATCGGCCAGACTTCGGCTGCTTCTTGTGACCCACCCGGGGGATGGCGCCCTTGCGGTCGCGGGACTCGACAGCTGCGTCGTACAGTGGGATGTGGATGGTGAAGCACGCCCCCTTGCCCTTCTCGCCTTCCACCTGCACCCAGCCGCCATGGCGATCGACGATCTCCTTCACCACGGCCAGGCCCACGCCCAAGCCGCCGCTCTCGCGGTTGCGCCCGGCATCGGCGCGCCAGAAGCGCGAGAACACCATGCGGGCCTCTTCCTTGGAAAGGCCGATGCCCGTGTCCTTCACGGCAATGGAGGCCATGATGTCGCCCTTGCGCACGCTGACCTGGATATGACCCCCCTCGGGCGTGTAGCGCACGGCGTTCGAGATGAGATTGGCCGTGGCCTGGCGAATCATGTCGGCGTCGCCCTTCACCTGCACGTCGGGCTGTGCATCGTATTCCAAGGTGAGCCCCGAATCGGACACGAACATCTCGTGGGTGGCGATGATGCCGGCGATAAGGTCGCCCACGTTCACCACCTCTTCCTTCATGGGGTCGGCGCGGTTTTCCAGACGCGACAGCTTCAGCAGCGCGTTCACCAAACGGCTCAGGCGCTGAATCTCGGAATTCACCGTCACCAGGCGCTCCTCGTCGGCCTCGTACACGCCGTCCACCATGGCCTCCACCGTGGCCTGGATGGCCATCAGCGGCGTGCGCAGCTCGTGGGCCACATCGGTGGTCAGACGCCGCTCCAGGTCGCGATCCTTCTCCACCGACTCGGCCATGGCATCGAAGGTCTCGCCGAGGCGCGCCACCTCGTCCTCGCCGTGCAAGTCGGTGCGCGCCGAAAGGTCGCCTTTGCCGATAGCGCGGGCGGCCCCCATGATGCGGTTGATGGGCGCCACCAAATTGCGCGCGAACAAAAAGCCGATGCAGCTGGCCAGCACGATGGCCACCGCCGCGGCGATGAACATGGCCTGGTAGGAATTGTCGCGGAACTCCTGGTCGGGCTGGCGCATCAGGGCCTCGCTGCCGTACACCCACAGGCGCACGTAGCCCACGGTCTCGCCGTCGGCCGCCTGAATGGGCGCCACCGCCAGCTGCGACCGATCAGACGGCTCGAAGGACTTCAACGTGCCCGCCTGCTCCTCATCGATGACGATGGAGGAATCGAAGGGCACTTCCCCGTTGTCGTCGATCACCTTCACACCCACGCCGCTGGTCAGCTCCACCGCCTGGGCGGCGGGCTTGGTGGTCTCGGGATCCCACAAGCTGCCCGACTGGTCGTACAGCATGGCGATGCGGTCGGCCGTGGTCTTGCACAGCGTCTGCATGTTGTCGGCCGTGTAGGTGCGGAAGTGCTGTTCCCACACGAACGACACCACGCCGATGGCCACCAGCGCCGTCATGGCGGCGATCAGCGCGAAGGCCAGGGTGACACGCGTGGTGTAGGAAAAGCTGGACCAGCGCAGCCGGCGGCGCCTCGGGGGCTTGCGCGTTACAGACGGCGAAGAGGTCGCCGGCGGGGCGACCTCTTCAGCAGTTTCCAGGATGCGGGGCTTGGGTTCCACCTCAGTCATGGAGCTCCTTCAAATCGGGGGCGCTTACTGCTTGGTGGGATCCTCGAAGCGGTAGCCCACGCCGTGCACGGTGTGCAGCCACTTGGGGCTGCGGGGGTTGTCGCCGATCTTGGCGCGCAGGTTCTTCACGTGCGAGTCGATGGTGCGCTCATAGCCCTCGAAGTCGTAGCCGAGCACCTTCTCCACCAGCTCCATGCGGGAATACACGCGGCCCGGATAGCGCGACAGCGTGGTGAGCAGCTTGAACTCGCTGGCGGTGAGGTCGATCTCCTCGCCGGAGACGAGCACCTTGTGGCCCGACACGTCGATGGTCAGCTCGCCGAACTCCAGCACCTCGCGCTGAGGTTCGGAATCGGCGTGCACGCGACGCAGCAGGGCGCGGGCGCGGGCCACCAGCTCACGGGGGCTGAAGGGCTTCACCAGGTAGTCGTCGGCACCCAGCTCCAGGCCGATGATGCGATCCTCCACCTCGCCCTTGGCAGTGAGCATGATGATGGGTACATCCGACGTGTCGCGGATGACGCGGCAAACGCGCTCACCCGGCACACGGGGCAGCATGAGATCCAGGATCACCAGATCGAAATGGTGCTTCTGGAACTCTTCCAGGGCGTCCTGGCCGTCGCCCACGGCCGTAACCCAGTAGTTCTCGCGCTCCAAATAGGCGGTCACCGCATCGCGGATGGCCTTCTCGTCCTCGACGAGCAGAATGCGACGTGTCTCGTTGCTCATGAGTGCGCTCCTCGTATTCGCTAACGTTCCGTTCTGGTCACCAAAGCTGATACCCTATCTGACCTGCGATTTCTTTGCGGTCGCGATATATATCAGCCCGGCGGTCGTGTTTGCGTTTATTGTAGCGTTTAGCGCCATACGGTCGCCGAGGCGTATGCGAAATGACACAATACACCCATGCCACAGAAACGAACCACGCGCACCCGGCCGACCCCCTCGGCGCAGCACCGCCCCCGCAGCGGTGCCCCGAAGCGGTCCGCGGGTGATTCTCCCAAAACTTCCTCGCGCCTCGGCCGCCGCACGGCTCCGGGCGCCGCGCGTCCCGGCTCGCCGTCGGCAGGCGCCCACACCGTCAAGGTGAAGGTGCGCCGCGCACCGTCGGCCCCCACCCCCCGCGCCGACGCCACCGAGGGTCGCGAGATCACGCTGCCCGGCGGTCACGAGGTGCTGCTGACGCGCCGCCATTTCCTGTACGGCGCCGCCGGCATAGCCGCGCTGGCCCTCATGGGCACCGGGGCCGCTTACGCCTCGGGCCAGTCGAAGGGGGCCGATTCCACCGACACCCTTTCCGTGCCGCAGGACGCCGTGTTCTCATCGAACGACCTGGAGAAGATCGACGACGCCTCCACGGTCATGGAGCTGACGGCCTCCATCAAGCTGCCCTTCGGGTCGCTGGTGTGGTCATGCGACGACGCCGTGGCCGCCTGCCTGCTTCCCACCGAGGTGGCCAAGCCGCTGGCACAGATCGGCCTCATCCTTCCCGATCAGGGCGACTACGTCACGGTGCTGGAACACGCCGTGGGCGAGGACGAGGGTTTCGAAATTTACGACGTGCGCGCCAACAGCGCCGGCGTTATCTGGACGGAAGCCGACATCATGGACAGCATCTGGCGCGTGTACGGCGCCGCCCTGTCGGGCGAAACCTTGGGCGAGCCGCAGCTGCTGGACGAGGGCGATGCCGACTGGGAGATGCCCACCTTGGCCTGCGCCGCGAACTACGGCTTCTGGCAGCGCCTGCCCCAGCTTGACGGCAACGCTCGAGTGGAAAATTCCCTGCTGAAGCGCGCCGCCTTCGGCACGGCCGATGTGGAAGTGGTGTACGAGTCGAAGGGCCGCATGGCCTGCGCGCCCACCTCGTGCGGCGACGCCGTCATCGCCTCGCCCCGCGCTCGCACCAGCGGCACCTACTATCAGCTCACCCGCATCGAAGGCTCCACGGGCCAGGTCACCGACGCGTGCGTGCTGCCCTCATCGATGCGCCCCTTCGAATGCGGCTACGGCAAGACGGGCTTCAACTTCGCCTTCGACGGCATCTACAACTACGGCGACGGCATCGCGAACCTGGGCACCTACATGCCCCTGGCATCGTTCGAGCGCCCTTCGCTGGAAGGCGACGAGCCCAGTGACGAGGGCACCGAGGCCGGCGGCCCGCATCTGTCTGGCACGGCGGCGAATGCCAGCACCAAAGCCTACAGCGACCAGCAGTGGTTCCACTACGCCCGCAACCCCCTGTCAGCACCGGCCTGGTGCGGCAATTGGGTGATGGTGCGCGGCCAGAGCAGCGTGTGCGCGGTGGACTTGGCGTCGAAGCGCTACACGTCGCTGCCCTTGGAAAACGGGGCCAGCAGCTACGGCGACTTCATCGCGTCCACCAACATGGGCAGTCGCACCATTACCTACAGCAACATCGACCACACATCGCTCGACGGCAAGCAGACCAAGCACTGCCTCGTGCGCGTGTGGCAACCCGTGGCGTAACCCACAACCGAGTCCCTCCGCATAGCGCACGTCCGCCCCCCGTAGGGGCGGGCTTCAGCCCGCCCGTTCAGTTCGCCCGACGAGGCACTGGCGGCGGGCGGCCTGAAGGCCGCCCCTACGTGCATTTCCCAGCAAGGAATCCCGCAGGCGCCATCCTCGTAGGCGCCACCCTCGTAGGGGCGGGCTTTAGCCCGCCCGTTCAGCTCGCCCGGCGGCGCCCCCGGAGGGGCGGGCTTCAGCCCGCCCGTTCAGTTCGCCCGACGAGGCACTGGCGGCGGACGGCCTGAAGGCCGCCCCTACGTGCATTTCCCAGCAAGGAATCCCGCAGGCGCCATCCTCGTAGGCGCCACCCTCGTAGGGGCGGGCTTTAGCCCGCCCGTTCAGCTCGCCCGGCGGCGCCCCCGTAGGGGCGGGCTTCAGCCCGCCCGGCAAAGATGTCAGCGGCGGGCGGCCTAAAGGCCGCCCCTACAGGCCGATATACTGCTGCTTTGCCAGGAGGATACGCGTGACAGACTCGTCGATGCGTTCCTCGGTCAGCGTGCCGGCGGCCACGGCATCCAGCACGCCCTGGTAGGCTTCGCGGAAGTTCTCCGGCATCAGCGGCACGTCGCACCCGGCGGCCAGCGCGGCCACTGCCGCCTCGGCCGGGCTGTAGCGATCGGTGACGGCTCCCATGGAAAGCGAGTCGGTCACCACGATGCCCGTGAACCCCAAGGTATCGCGCAGCATGTCCTGCACCACCACGCTGGCCAGAGGCGCCGGCGTGTCGTCGCCGACCACCTGGGGCAGGTTCAGGTGGCCCACCATAATCATCGGCACACCTGCCTCGATGGCCGCCTTGAAGGGAACCAGATCCACCGCGGCCAGCTCGTCGGCTGTCTTGTCGATGGTGATGGCGCCGGTGTGGCTGTCGCCCGCGGCCGCACCGATACCCGGGAAGTGCTTCGCGCAGCACAGCATGCCGGCATCCAGAAAACCCCGCACCTCGGCTTTCACCATCGCCGCGCACACCTCGGCGTCGCTGGAGAACGAACGCAGCCCCATGGTGTCGCTGCGCAGAGGGTCCACCACATCGCACACGGGCGCGAAATCAAGGTTGAAGCCGAGCGGCTTCAGGTAGCCCGCAATCTGCCCGGCCGCCTGACCCGCCGCCGCGGCATCCCCCGCCGCGCCGAGGGCAGACGCGTCACCCACATCTTGCACGCCGAAGGCCTCGTTCGAAGCCACCCGCGCCACGCTGCCGCCCTCCTCGTCCACTGCCAGAAACGGCGGCACGTTGCTGTCTTCCTCATAGAACCCGTGCACACTGGAAAGCATCGTCGTGGTTTGGTCGGGGTCGGTCAGGTTCGGGGCGAAATACACGATGCCGCCCACGGGCCACGCCTTCACGCCCTCATGAGTGGCGTCCCCCGCCCGCGTCACCTGCGACACACCCTCCACCAGCGCCTCGGGGGCCACCACGAACAGCTGAGCCACCTTCTGCTCCAGGGTCATGGCATCCACGCGCGCTGCCACGGCGGCCTGGGCCTCGGCCTGGGCACTGCCCGCATCACCATTGGCCGCAGCCTCGCCATCGGCCGGCTCGTCGAAAGCCGTGGCCGAGGGAGCCACCTCGTGCGAGGCGCCATCGCAGCCGCCCAGGGCCAAAGTGGCCGCCGCGGTGGCACCGAGCCACACGAACCGGCGGCGGGTAACGGAATTGGTCGAGATGCCCATGGGAGGCCTCCTGTAACGGCGCGTATCGGAACAAAGCGCATGCACCCATCCAGCATAGGGCAGGCGCAGCGCCTTTTCAACCAACGAAACGGGAATACCGTGCGCTCGATGCGGCGGCTCCAGAAGGCTCGGCGGAACGCCGATTCTCAGCCAAGCGCGTAACGGACGCGCGACTTTCTGTGGAGTCCGTCGCGTGGCGGCCCGTTTTCGGGAATAATAGAAGCTGCACCAACAGCGACCACGGCTCGGAGGCCCCATGACCTACCTCATCACCTTCCTCGAGGGCATCATCACCTTCGTGTCGCCGTGCCTGCTGCCGATGATCCCCATCTACGTCACCTACTTCGCCGCCGGCGAGGAAGTGCGCACGCCAATAGTGCTGCGCAACGCCCTGGGGTTCGTGCTGGGATTCACCTGCGTGTTCGTGGCTATGGGCGCGCTGGCATCCAGTGTGGGCGCGTTCTTCATCCAGCACCAGACGGCGGTGAACGTGGTGTGCGGCCTGGTGGTGATCGCCTTCGGCCTGTACTTTCTGGGTATCATCAAGGTGAACCTGTTCCGCGGAGGCAAAAACCCGCTGGCCGGGCGTCAGCTGGGGTTTTTCTCGTCGGTGCTGTTCGGCATCATCTTCTCGGTGGGCTGGACTCCTTGCGTGGGAGCGTTTCTAGGGTCGGCGCTGATGCTGGCATCGCAGCAAGCCTCGGTGGTACAGGGCATCATTCTGCTTCTGTGCTACTCAGCTGGCCTGGGCATTCCCTTCGTAGCGGCGGCTGTGCTCATCGACAAGCTGAAGGGGGCCTTCGCGGCCATCAAGCGTCATTACGACATCATCAACAAAGTGTGCGGCTGGTTCTTGGTGGCCGTGGGAGCGCTGATGGCCACGGGGCTGCTCGGCGGCTTCCTGCGGCTGCTCAGCTAGCGCGTAAACGAGAAAGGTTGGGAACATGAGCGAGAACGAGAAACCCCAAGGCACTGGCGAGACGACGCCCCAATCCCCCGAGGAGCGCGGCCAGCAGATCGGCGCGACCCTGGCGGCAGTCGAAGAGGCAGAGGCGCGTCGGGCCGCCACCCCTGCGGGCGAGCAGGCCGACCGAAAAACGCATCGCGGCGTGATCATCGCCGTGGTGGCGTTCGCCGTGCTGCTCATTGGCGCGGGCGTGGCCTACAACGCGCTGGTGCCCGGAGCCGAGCCGTCCCTGTCGGGCGGCAACGTGGTCACCACCACCGAGGTGCCCACCGACGACACCGACCCCAACGGCAACGGCGCCAACGCGGCCGAGGTGGGCACCACCGAAGCCGACGCCGACGACACCAACGCCACGGCAGCCCCCGAGTTCACCATGAGCGATGCCGAGGGGCAGACCCTCACCCTGGCCGATTTCCGCGGCAAACCGGTGCTGCTGAACTTCTGGGCCAGCTGGTGCGGCCCCTGCACCAGCGAGATGCCGGCCATCCAGGACGCCTTCCAGAAATACGGCGACCAGGTGCAATTCGTGGCCGTGAACATGACCGGCATGGGCGGCGAGACCGAGGAAGCCGCCAGCGCCCTCATTCAGCAGAACGGCTACACCTTCCCCGTGTACTACGACGTGGACAACAGCGCCGCGGTGGCCTTCGGCGTGACCAGCATCCCGCAGACCTACCTCATCGACGCCGACGGCAACATCGTCGCCGGCGTGCGCGGAGCCATGAGCGAATCAGTCCTGGAAGAGGGCATCCAGATGCTGACGGATGGCGCCACTTCGTAAACGGATAGCGGTAGAATTCGAATCCTTGCGTTTCTTCTCGCCGAAGCATCGGGCCGGCTCAAGCCGGCCCCTACGGAAACGAGGCGCGGGAAGACCGCGCCTCTTGTAACATCGAAGCGGGGGCAGCTTCAGCCGCCCCCGCCCATCTTTAGTTGCTTCCTATCGCCTGCAGACGATGGCCTTTTAGAACTCCAGCTCCTGCAAGCGGTCAAAGACCACGTCCTTGCGGGTGAGGAAGTCCCACGGGTCGAAGATCTCGTCCAGCTTCTCGACCGACAGCAGCGCGGCGGCCTCATCGTCGGCCTCCAGGCGCTCGCGGTAGGTGGGGCCGTCCACGGCGTTCTGGATGCCTTCCCACACCTTCATGGCGTTGCGCTGCACGATAACGTAGGCGTCCTCGCGGGTGATGCCGGCGTCCACCAGGGCCAGCAGCACCTTGCTGGAGAAGATGAGACCCTTGGTGCGCCACAGGTTGTGCTCCATCTTGGCAGGGTAGGTCTGCAGCCCGTCGAGCATCCACTGCATCTTCGCGAACATGTAATCAAGCGCCGTGAAGCTATCGGCCAGCACCACGCGCTCGGCGCCGGAATGCGAGATGTCGCGCTCGAACCACAGGGCCACGTTGTCGAAGGCCACCTGGGCGTTAGCTTTCACCACGCGGGCCAGGCCGCACACGCGCTCGGCCGTGATGGGATTGCGCTTGTGGGGCATGGCCGAGGACCCCTTCTGGCCCTTGGTGAACGGCTCTTCCGCCTCGATGACGTCGGACTGCTGCAGCAAGCGCACCTGCATGGCAATGGACTCCAAAGTGGAGGCGGTCACCGCGAGCGCGGCCATCACCTGGGCGTGGCGGTCGCGGGCGAGCACCTGGGTGGACAGCGGGTCGGGCGTGAGGCCCAGCTTCTCGCACACGTAGGTTTCCACAGAGGGGTCGATGGAGGAATAGGTGCCCACCGCGCCCGAAATGGCGCCAGTGGCGGCCACGGCGCGGGCCTCCTCCATGCGCGTGAGGGCGCGCTTCAGGGCCCAGGCCCAGCTGCCGAACTTCATGCCGAAGGTCATGGGCTCGGCGTGGATGCCGTGGGTGCGGCCGACGCACAGCGTGTTCTGGAACTCGAAGGCACGGCGCTTGCAGGTGGCACCGAGGCGCTTGATGTCGTCGATGATGATGTCGCAGGCTTGGGTGACCTGGTAGGACAGGGCCGTGTCACCCAAGTCGGAGGAGGTCATGCCGTAGTGCACCCAGCGGCTCGGCTTCTCGGCGCCTTCGGGAATGTCGGCATCGATGTAGTTGGCCATGCAGGTAGTGAACGCGATGACATCGTGGTTGGTGACCTTCTCGATCTCGTCGATCTCCTCCACCGTGAAGTCGGCGTGGTCGCGAATCCACTGGGCCTCTTCCTTGGTAATGCCCGCCTGGCCGAGCTCGGCTTGGGCCTCGCAGGCCAGCACCTCGATCTCCTTCCAGATGGCGAACTTGTTCTCGAGTTCCCAAATGCGGCCCATTTCGGGGCGAGTGTAGCGACCGATCACGTGCGTTTCCTTTCCTCATGCCCTGCGTGCTCTCGTGGTGAACAGGGTACCAGAAACAGCCCGATTCGTCGGGACTTCTCGCTCAAGCGCCGCTTTCGGATGCGCCGAGGTGCCGCGAGGTCGTCATCGTGAACAAGTCAACGGGATTCTTTGCGCAGCGGGAAAATATCTCATTGCAGAATGCGGCCGGCTCGGGTAAGATGCATTGTTACGCGGAGGAGTGACCGAGAGGCCGAAGGTGCTCGCCTGCTAAGTGAGTATGCCCCACAAGGGCATCTAGGGTTCGAATCCCTACTCCTCCGCCATTCTTTGTTTCGTTCGCTCTGACGAGACGAACGAACCTCTCGATGCTGCGGCTTTCTGCCGCATTTCATCTTCACCCTTGTTTTGCACGCGGCGTTGGCGAAGCCAACTTGGTGCAAAGGCGGGCGAATCTGAAATGCCGCAGAAAGCCTCGTTGACTTTTGCCAAATCTGCGAGTTCTTTTAATTGACTTATCGGGGCGTTTTTATTTTCCCCAAGGCCAGCGGCGGTGGGTGGTGGCGGTGAGCTTTCAAAGAATTTGGCGCGATTTTTAATTTCTGGTTGACCACACGCACCCCCTCTTGTTAGAGTAACTGCCAGTGATGCAGTTGCCGTGGACTCTACGTGAGGCGGTGACAAAGAAAGGTCGCCACCCGCCGGTGGCGGCCTTTTGATTTTCGGGGAGGATGCATGGTCAAGGGGTTTAAAACGCACGAGGAGCTCGTTGCCCTCATGGAGTCACGAGGCATAACAACCGACTCCAAAACAATCGACATCATAAAACGGGAGAGCTACTACGCCATAATCAATGGATACAAGTCGCCTTTTCTCGATCGCGAGGCAATGCAGCATACAGCTGAAGATGTTTATCGAGAAGGCACGGCGTTTTCGCAAATTTACGAATTGTTCTTGTTCGATCGAGACATGAGATCCCTCATATTCCCCTATCTGACCCGCGTTGAATCCATTCTCAAAAATGCTGTCGTCTACTCGTTTTGCGAGAGAAACACCTCTCCCGCCGCCTATCTTGATCGCGAGAACTATACAACCGCCAAAGATATGCTTTTCCCAAAAACTTTCGCGGGCAGCAAGCGAGACGAACATCGCAAGAACTTGGCAACCCTCATGAAAATCCTCAACGGGAAGCTCGCGATCAACAAAAGAACGCGGCCATTCGTAAAGCATTACCTAGAGGCATACGGGATGGTGCCCCTGTGGGTTCTCCAAAACGACCTTACCTTTGGGAACATGGAGCATTTTTATCAACTTCAAAAACGCGGCGTGCAGAATGACGCATGCAAAATCGTCGGAGAAGTATCAGGCAATTCTCAGCGGATCACCCCTCACGACTTGCTCAGAGTGTTTGGAGTACTCGTCGAATTCCGCAACATGTGCGCCCACGACGAACGCATCTATTGCGCCGAGGTTAAAGGTGCCCGACTCGACGGAGCCCTGAGCCTCATTCAACTTGTTCTCCCGCGAGACGAAATGATTGAACTGGCCCTATCATATAGGGCCCTTGTTGGAGAATACCTGAGCAAGGCGAATGGGCCTATCCTCCCATCGGTCTTAAGCGACATGAATATGCTCGCACCCAATATAGAAGCGGATGCTGCCGCAATGTCAGCAGCATCCGATCCGCTATAAGCCAGCTGATAGTAAGCAACGCTACCGATGCCAAGGCCAGCGACGGTGGGTGGTGGCGGCAAGGCGCTTTTTGCGGTAGCTGGGGTTGTTCTTGAGGAAGCGGCGGTTGCACAGGCGGGTGATGGCCAAGCCCACCAGACCCACGGCCATGAAGCTCAGCGTGAGGTCGAGCACGGCCGGGGCGTGGTCAAAGAGCGCGTACACCGAGGCCAGCGCGAAGAAGCCGCTGATGACGCCGCACACCCAGGTGAACACCTGAATGAGCACCTCTTTGGCGCGGGCCGGGGAATGGCGGTAGGTGACCACCAGGTAAATGACGCCCGCCACCAGCGCCAGCAGGATAATCAGGGGCACGATGCGGGAGAGGCGGGCGATGAGTCCCATGGCATGCTCCTTTCAGCAAGCGCGGTTGTCTTCGCCCATTCTATCGGCAGCCCGGCCATTTCGGCGCGACAACCGCCGCTCTCCAGAGGTTCGTTACGTTCGCGTGCAAGGCAGAGCGAAGCCGAGCCGACGTACGGCGGGGCAACGCGCTAGCGGCGGCTGGGAACGATGGCGGCGCGCAGACCCGACAGGTTGGTCGGGCGCGCCCACCAACCCTGCTTGCCAGCGGCCAGGGCCAGGGCGCTCGCGGCATCGTAGTCGTCCACCAGGGCGAACGTGGCCGAACCGCTGCCGCACAGCAGCACGTTTTGGGCGCCCACCCGGTCGGCCAGCCACTGGCGCACCGCAACCAGCTCGGACAGCAGGGCCTCGGCGGCGGGGGCCAGGTTGTTGACCAGGGGAACGTCGGCGGCATCGGCGGCAGCGCAGGCCGCTTCCAGCACCGCGGGTTGCACGGGCGTCGGTCGCTCGTCGAAGCGGCGATAGGCCTCGGCGGTGCATACGCCGTCTGCGGGTTTCACCAGCACCACCGCCTGGCGCGACGGAGCCAGCGTGCGCTCCAGCGTATCGCCCGTACCGCCCAGCTGCGCGCAACCGCCCTGCAGGAAGAACGCCACATCGGCGCCAAGCGAGCGCGCCACGGCCACCACGCGATCGTCATCGGCGGGAACGTCCCAAAGCTGGGCCAAGGCCACCAGCATGGTGGCGGCGTTCGACGAACCGCCGCCCAAGCCGCCCTGGGCCGGAATGTGCTTCTCGATGCGCACCGACACGCGCTCGCAATCGCGACGATCCAAGGCACGGGCCAACGCGTCGGCCGCCTTGAACACCAGGTTGTCGGCGGCAGCCACCGCAAGACCCTGCCCCGTGCGATCGGACAGGTCGATGCTCACCAGCAGGTTTTCCGCGGGACCGCCCACCGCAACCTCGGCGCGCGACTCCGTGGCCGCTCGTGCCACCTCGTCGGCAGAAGCCGGGGCGGCATGCACGTACATCGTGTCGTGCAACGCCAGGGCGTGCATGATAGTGCGCGCCTCATGATAGCCATCGGGACGAACCGCGCCGATGGCCAGCAACAAGTTCACCTTCGCCGGCGACACGAGCTTCAGCGACCCCGGCCCCAGAAACGTCGTAGCCGACCACTGAGCGTCGCGGGCAGCAGCCAGCAGGTTCACCTCAGCTTCGCGATTGCGCTGAGCGTTGTCAATCATTCGCCATCCTTTCGCTTCTTCCGGCGGGCGCGGAAGAAATTGCGCAGCAGTTCCACGCACGCCTCCTCGTTCATGCCGGGCGTAACTTCGAACTGGTGGTTCAGGCGCTCGTCGGCGTGAATGCGGTACAGCGTGCCCAGCGCGCCGGCCTTCTGATCGGGCGCGCCGTACACGCACCGGGCGATGCGCGCCTGGTGCATCAGGCCCGCGCACATGATGCAGGGTTCCAAGGTCACGTACACCGTGCAATCGGACAGCCGCCACGCCTCCAGCACGCGCGCGGCCTCCTTCATGGCGATGAACTCCGCGTGCCCCGCCGGATCGCAATCGGTCTCGCGCCTATTATGGGCGCGGGCGATCACCCGCGGCTCGGCCAAGGGACGCCGCGTACCACGGTCGATAGGCTCGTACACCACCACGGCGCCGATGGGTACCTCGCCCGCAGCGCCAGCCGCCTGGGCCTCTTCCAAGGCCAGGGCCATGTACTGTTCGTCCAGTTGTTGCTGCTCTTGCGCGCTCCGATGCTCGTTCATGGAAGTGATTATAGCGAATGCGACGAACGCGGCCGGGAAGGGCTGGCTGCACTCTTCCAAATCTCCGTCGCCGGACTGGCGGGCTACGGACCCGAATGGGACGCGGGGCGACAGCGCCCGCCGAACGCAGCCGCGAAGAGTGCGTCGAAAATCTGCCTCAATTTCCAGATTTCCACGGTTTTGTCCCCCTAAAACGTGGAAATCTGGAAATCGCGCCTTGTTTTCGGCCCGCAGCGGTGGAAAACCGGAAATCGGGGCGGATTTTCGCGAAGCTGCGGTCGGCGGGGTGCTTGCTACTCTTCCTCGGGGTCGTCGTATTGATGAATCTTGCGGTACAGCAGCCACGACCAGAAGATCACGACCAGCACCGTGGCCGCGGCCCACGCCCAGTCGGCGGCGCACAGGCCCACGCTGGCGAGCACCACGGCACCCAGGCCGACGGTGATGTACAGCACTACGTCGAAGGGTTTCACGAACAGCTCCTTCCCCACTTACGGCGCGCGTCGCCTTCGCCGTGAGCGCGTGCCTCTTGGCGCAGGCGCATCATGGTGTAGGCGCTGGTGAGCAGAATCATCAGCGCGAACAGGGGGTGCAGCGGACACGGACCCAGAATGCCGCCAGTTTGCGGAAGCTCGTGAATGCGGGAGGCCCAGCCAGAGCCACGGCCCGCGCCGTCGCCCGAGCCGTTGCCCGCGCCCGAGCCGTTGCCGCCATTGCCCGCACCCGAGCCATCGCCGTTGCCGTTGCCCGTACCGTCCATGGAGCCGCCGGCAGTGCTCTCGCGCACTTCGTAGGCGAGGCGCAGGGTGGTGGTGTTGCCCCAAGCATCGGCTATCGTCTGGTCGGCGTACCACAGGCTCGGCGCCGAGCGATCGATGGCGTTCACCGCCTTGCGATAGGCGTCGAACAGGTGCACCTCGCCGCGCGTGACCGCGCTGCGCGTGTTGCCTGCGGTGCCGTCGTCAGCCGCGAACGCATAGCGGCTTGCGATGAACGCGCTCATGGCCTCCGGCGTTACCCGCTCGTCGGCCGTACTCACGATCACGTGGTCCTCCACCACAGAATGGGTGAGCCCCGTGTCGGGGTCCACGGTCACCTCGGAAGGCGCCAGCGGCGTGCCCGGCGGCGTGCCGCCGGGATTGCCGGGGTCGGTGCCGCCCGGTCCCTCGGACCCGCCAGGTTGCGAAGGCGTCACCGAGGGCGAGCTGGATGTAACCATATAGCGCAGACGGATGGTGACGGTGTTGCCGTTCTGGTCGGCCACCTTCCAGGTGATGCGCCACGAGCCCGGGCGGGAGAGGTCGATGGCGTTCACCGCGCGGCCCTGGGCGTCGGCCAGGGCCAGCGCCAGCTCCTTCATAGCGCCGCCGCCCTCGGGCGTGAAGGTGTAGCGGCGCAGCATGAGGCTGCGGGCGTCGGCCATGGTCAGGCTGCCGCCGGGCTGCACCTTCACGTACATGGCGTCCTCGATGTCGGCGTGCTGGGTGCCGTCGGGCGCCACGGTGGGCGGGTAGGCCGGGTCGATGGGCCGCGGCTTGGGGTTCAGGGGGTCGTCACCCGGCTGCGGATTCGGGTCGGTGCCGGGGTCGGGCGTGACGACGGCGCCGGGAACGCGGGAGCTCACCAGGTGGTAGGTGAGCCGCACGGTGGTGCTGTTGCCGGCCGCGTCGCGCACCAAGTAGGTGATCAGGTAGTCGGCCGCGCGGGACGTGTCGATGGCCGACAGCTGGTTGCCGGCGGCGTTCTTCATCGACTGCACGGTGACGGTCACCCCGCTGCCGCCGTCCACGTCGGTGGGCAGGAAGTGGCGCCGCAGCAGGGCCTCGGCGCCCGAGCCGTCCATGGTGCCGTGGCAGACGGCCTCCGTCACCTCGCACTCCACCTCGACGGACTGCGCACCGTCGGGGCCCTCCGTCACCGGACCCAAGGGCTCGATCGGCTCTCCGGGCTGCTTCGGCCCCGTGGGGTCGGCGGGGTCGGTCGGCTTCAGCGGCCGTATGACAGGGCACTCGTCGCGAAACACCTCGTAGGTCAGATTCACCGTCGAAGTGTTGCCGTCGGCGTCGGACCGCGTGTAGGAGATGAGGTAGGCACCGGGCTTTGACAGGTCGATAGATCCCACGGGATCGCCGCTGGCGGTCGCCATGGTCAGCGATCGCTCGGTCGTGGCACCGCCCCCGAGGGCGGCGAAGGTGTAGCGGCCTTCCATCAGCTCGCGCGCAGCCTGAAGCGAAAGCGTCGCGCCGGTCTGCGCGGGCACGCGCATCTTGTCGGACATCACCGCATGGTGCGTGCCGTCGGGATGAATATGGGGAGGATCACTCGGCTCCAGCGGTGCCGGATCCGGATCGGTGGGCGTCGGACGTGGCTTCACTTCCGGCGCCTTGCTCTTGACCAGGTGATACGTCAGGCGAACCGTGGTGGTATTGCCCTCGTCGTCGGCCGCCAAGTAGGTGATAAGGTAGTCGGCCGGCCGGGAAAGGTCGATGGACGACACGTCGCCGCCCGCGAGTTCCTTCATGGACTGCACCGTCAGATGCACGCGCGCGTCGTCCAACGTCGCCACATTGAAGTGGCGCTCCAGCAGCGCGAGCGCGCCGACCTGGTCCATGGTCCCCGGGCCCGTCGCCTCGGTTGCCTCGCAATCCACCGTGGCGTGCTGGGTGCCGTCGGGATCGGTGGTCACCGGGCCAGACGGGGAAACCGGGTCGCCAGGCTCCGTCGGACCGTCGGGGTCGTTGGGGTCCACGGGCACAATCGGGCGCACCAGGGGGCAGTTGTCCCGAATGGTGGCGTAGTGCAGCAGGATGGTGGTCGTGTTGCCCTGGGCGTCGGTGATGACACGGCGGACGGTGCACTCGCCGGGAGCCTTCGTGTCGAAGGAGGCGATCGCGTTGCCCGCGGCGTCCAGCAGCTCGTCGGAGACGGACACCGGCGCGGCCGTGGACGTGGCCGCGTAGCGGTAGTCCATCATGGCCGAGGCCTCGGACTTCTCCAGCAGCCCTCCGAAGGGCGGCGACGCCGGGTCTATCATCTCGGACACGCTCTCCTCGATCACCGCGTGCCTGAGACCCTCGCCGTCCTCCGTGACCTTCGGCGCGGGCACCGGGTCGGAGCCCGGCCCCAGCTCCGGCCCCACGGGCGGCGCGTAGCCCGGGTCGGAGGGGCCCAGGACGCTGCCCGCCGGCCGCTCGACGGCGGGCGGCTCGGTGGACGACACCTTCAGCGGCGCCGACAGGTTGCCCGCCGCGTCCTCGGCGACGTAGTAGCCGTTGGGCAGCTTGCCGACGGCCTGGGTGGGCTTCCCGTCGCCGTCCGTCAGGTCGAACGGCCTGTAGACCCCGGCCCTCGCGCCCGACGCCACCGCGCCCGACGACCCCGTGCGGTACAGCCGCCAGATGCCCGACGTCGCCTTCGACGGGTCGGAGGGAACGTCGGTGAGCGTGTAGGCCTCGAGCGCCGCATCCCTCTCGATGCGCGGCGCCCAGGTGTCGATCTTGATGGTGCCCGTCTTCTTGCTGGAGACCTCTCCACTAGTTGTATTGGTCGCCTTGATCTCCACATCGTAGCCGTCGGTGTCGTCCGAGCGCGTCCACACCTGCTGGTCGGACAAAGTGACCGCCGCGTCGCCGTTGGCGGGAGTGAGGGCCAGCTGGTTGAAGTCGCCTGCGAAGAACTGCACCGAGACCGGCGTCGTATTCCAGCCGTTCTCGTTCGGCTGGGGCAGGCGCGTGTAGTGGTAGTCATGTCCCGCCTCACCCCAGCTGTCGGGATCGTCAGGATTCGTCGGCGGCCGCAGCGACTGCTCGGCCATCAACTCCGTGGTGGCGTACTGGCTGCCCTGAAACGTGTCCTCAATCAACTGCTGCGACAGCACTACGGCCCCGCCTGAGACGCCGGCCACGGTACACCAGTAGCGGATCTCCGTCACATTGCTTCCTATCAAGCTGATCGGCACGCCGTTGGACCCCGTCGGCGTGTCGGGCCCAGCGGCCGTGGCCACCGGCGAGGGAGTCGAACCGCCGTACCCCACCTCTACGGGATGGGAGGCGTCGTAGAAGGCGACGAGCCCCTTCGTAGGGTAGGAGGACGTGTTGACCTGCTTCACATGCATCCCATATATCTCGCCGCCGGGGGAGGCATAGGCGTTCTTCACTTTGCAGCGCACCTGCACATTCTCGCCCGGCACCACGATATCGTCCTTGCTGATAAGCGTGCCATCTTCTCGATATAACGCGACATCTTGAATTACGGGGTCAAGGTGAGGCAGACTCATCGCTTGAAATTCGATGGTAGACAACATATTTGAAGGAGCATCCGCGACCGTTGTGGAGCCATTCTTCCAATTAATTGTACATTGCAGAAAAATATAGGGGCTTTTCGCCACTTTATTTGGCACCGTACAAGACCTGCTCTTGCCAGCCGCAGACAAAGTAAGAGTGTTTGAAGAATACTGATACTGCAAGACTGCATCGTAAGAGTCCTGCGATGGAAGGGTCGTGTCCGCGCTGCCGATAATGCCAGCCGCTAGGCTATTGGTGATGTTGCATGTTCTTATCTCGGTGCTCCTCCCCTGGCCCCTCACCCACCCGCGTACCATGAGACCCATAACTCCATTCAAGTCTGCTGGATCTGATGTATAGGAAAGGCCAGCTTGGAAATTGCATTTTATTTGACTTGTGGATGAAGTTGCCAGAGCCGAACATGGCTCCGTTGTATTAACCCGAACGCGTATGGCCCAATCATGACTCAACGACACCATGTTCTTACTCACGAAGGCGGCGCTGCTCGCCCAGCGATCGCCCCGATACCCATAGGCCCACGAATAGTCAGTTCTGCCAGCAATCAGCGTACTTCCCGTAATGCTCCCGGGGGCACCATCCCGATCTCCAATAGTAAAGAAATCCTTATAGTTCGTCGTGCCCTCAAGCGCCTCAGCTTCTTCCACAACAGGAGGCGCAGGCAGCAATGGCACCAGTCCGGCAACCAAGACAACCGCCAGCGTAGCCTTCGCGATACGCGCGAGAAGACCCCTGCGACACTTTCGTCCGTCCGCTGCCGTTCCTTCTCCCCGTTCATCGTCGACAGAAGCGATAACGCGACGAAATAACCGGGCCTCTCTCCGGGTTCTCATTGCCGTCTCTCCTCGATGAGCCCGCGGTCTCTCTCACAGCCGGCGGGCGCCTAGGTATAGTCCATCAGGGGAAGAATCGGGTCAACAAGCAAAACGGCCCATATTTTTCACCGGACGAAAAATTCCGTCCTTCCAATGCCCTAAGCGAACGCCAAATCCCGCCCCACCAAGCGTCGCAGATAGTCGGACCGGGAGATTCCCTCACTCTTCACCCGCGCGTCCATGGCCGACAACTCGCTCGCGGGAATCTTGAACGTCACCGAAACGAGTTCCTCGCCCAGCTTCAGCGGACGTCCGCGCACAACGCGCGTGCTCCCTTCGGGCCATTCGCCATGCTCGAACATGTGCGCCATTTCCTCAAGCCGAGCCTCGCTCACCACAGAGCCGTTTTGTGTCGTCACCGCCATACCGCTCACCTTCCCAACCCCGTCTCCTGCAGCGTTTTCCAAATATGTCTTTCGTAATTGTAAGACATATTTAAACGACAGGATGCGCCGTTCGCACGGGAACGCATTCTGACCTTTTCGGGGAGTAGCGGCCGATTGGGCGCTTTCGTTGGGGGTTGGTTCACGCTATGATAGGCGCCACGAATCGCAGGCGGAGCGGAAGGCGGTGGCGCAGTGGCGCGGAATCAACGGGATCGCGAGGCGCTGGCCCGACTGGTCACGCAGGCGCAGGCGGGTGACCGGGCGGCCTTCGACGAGCTATACCGCCGCACGGCCCAGGCGCAGTTTTACCTGATGGCCGCCAAGGTGGGCTACGATGCGGCGGCCGATCTGCTGCAAGAGCTGTATCTGATCGCGTGGCGCAACATCCAGAACGTGCAGCCTTACGCCGTGCTGGGATACCTGGGGTCGGTGGGGCGCAACCTGTGCCGCCAGCAAGCGGAACGCGCCCAGCGCGCACGGCGCAGCGTGCCGCTGGAGCCCGACGCCCTGGAGGGCGATGATGCGACCGACGAGGTGGCGGCCGCCCTGCACGACACCAGCACCGACCCGGCATCGGCGGCCATCGCGGCCGACGAGCACCGGCGCCTGGCCCGCGCGCTGCGCGAGGAGCTGACCGATTTCGAGCGCGCCTGCGTGGTGATGCGCTACTACCAGGGAGCGAAAATCGACGAGATTGCCGAGGCGCTGGAGTCGTCGCGCAACACCGTGAAGCGCACCCTGTCGCGAGCGCTGCTGACCCTGCGCACGAAGATGGGCCTGGCTCCGTGGGGCGCCCTGGGGCTGTCGGGTGCTTTGGCCGACGCGGTGGAGTCGCGCATGGCCGCCGGCGCGCGGGCGCTGGAACGGCGGCGGCCGTGGTTCTCGCTGGCCACGGGCGCGGTGGGCGCAGCCGCCATCGGCGTGACGGCCGGAGCCGTGGCCTTCGCGGTGCTGGCACCTCCGCCGGCCGAGCCAGTGGCCGAGGCGCAACCGGTGGTCATCGAGGAGGCCGGCGTGCCAGCCGCCTCTTCCGCCGAGGTGGACACCACCGCGCCCCAGCTGGACAGCGTGCGCGTGGAAGACGGCACCACGGTGCTGCGCTTCACCGACGAAACGGGCGTGCGCGACGTGTGGTGCGAAGGGCCCGACGGCACGGTGTACCACCCGGCATCGCACGAGGACGCTCCGGGCACGCCGGCCCGCAGCGCCTGGCGCTTCAACCTGCCCACCGGTACCTACGAGGCCCACGCCGTAGACGAGGCGGGCAACGAATCCGCCGGCGAGATCACCTGCGAGATTTATTCCGACGACCCCGTGTCAGTGGGCCCGAACTCGTAAGTACGCTCCCTTCATTTCTCCCGCCCCCCAGCCCTTCTGCAGGATGCCTCCCACCTCTCCGCAGGACACCTCCCATCCCTGTAGGGGCGGGCTTTAGCCCGCCCTAAAGCTGCCCCGACCCCCTCTGTAGGGGCGGGCTTTAGCCCGCCCTAAAACCCAAAGACCCCGTTACCGCAGGGAGGGAAAGCGGCAACGGGGCCCACAAGGGAAAGGCGCAGAAGCGCGCCGGATGGAGCTTAGGCGTTCAGGATTTCCTCGGCCACGTAGGCGCCGGCACCGATGGCCAGACCCACCGAAGAGCCCTCGTTGGTGTAGTAAGGCACGCTGTACACGCTGCCCTGGTCAACGCCGGCCACGTACAGGCCGGGAATAGCGCGGTTCTCCTTGTCCACGGCGCGCAGATGGCTGTCCACCTTCACGCCGCCGTTGGTGGACCAGCAACTGGGCACGTACTCGAACGCGTAGAACGGGGCGGTCTTCACGGCCTTCAGGAAGTGGGCCTCCTTGCCGTATTCCTCGTCGACGCCGGTTTCGCAATAGCGGTTGTAGTTCTCCACGGTGGCCTCCAGCGCCGGCAGGTCGAAGGCCTCGGCGATCTCGGCGATGGAGTCGGCCTTCACGGCCCAACCCTGCTCGATGGCCTCCTGCAGATGCGCCTCGGCGTTCTCGGGCGTCGTCTTGTAGTAGTCGGCAACGGGACCGGAAATCCACGAGGCCGGCTGACCCAGATAGGCGAAGATGCCATCGCCCTGCACCGCATTGTAGTAGTCGGCGTCCATGATCACGTAAGCCTTGCCGGCGCGCAGCAGCGCCTCGCCGCCCACGGCCAGCGGGAACTGGGCAATCTTGCCCTCGCTGATGAAGCGCTCGCCCACCGGGTCGGTGTACAGGCCGCCGAACAGCCAGTAGCCCAAGTGCTCGTTGGTGTTGTGCCAGTCTTCCGTGAAGGGGCTGACCGTGGCCTTCGACACGGCACCGCACTCGTTGCCCAGCACCGCGAAGTTGCGGTCCCACGCGCCGCCGGCATCCAGCACCATGTTGATGCCCGTGCCGTCGGAAAGCGTGCTGCCCAAGGGGAACACCTTCGTGTTCAGCTTCTCCAGCTGCATGTCCTCATTGCCGCCGAAGCCGCCCGTGCACACCACCACGGCAGAGGCCATCACGTCGATGCCCGCGTCGGTCTGCACGCCCGCGACGGCGCCGTCTTCCATGATGATCTTCTCGGCCTTGGTGTTGAACAGGAACTCACCGCCGTTGGACTGAATGTCGGCCACCAGCGGCCCCACGCGGTCTTCACCGCCGGCCTGGAACATATGGCGACCGCGGAAGCCCACGCCGTAGGTGTCGGGAATGAGGTCCATGCCAATGCCGAGGTCGAGCATGGTGTTGATGGCCTCACCGGTGTGCGCCAGGCAGTTGCGCAAAAGCGCGCTGTTCACGCTGCCGCGCGAGAAGTCGTTCATGTAGGTGAAGATCTGGTCGAGCGTGACCGTGGCGTCCTCCTGCTCCTGCAGCTTCGTCTCGCAGGCAGTGGGGCCGCCGCACATGGCGAAGTTCGAGATAGCGGCCGACGGGCCCACCTCGATGACTACCACCTTCTTGCCGCCGCGGGCCAGCTTCAGGGCCGCCTGCAGGCCAGCCGCACCAGCGCCTACGATGGCCACGTCGCATTCCTTGGTTTCGGAACCTTCCTTGCGGGGAATGCCGGCGTCCGCGGCGCTCTCGCCCGTGTCGCTCAGCGCCGCCGCGCCGGCGTCCTGCGCCTGGGGCGCGCAACCCGCCAACCCCGCGCCAGCCGTGAGGGCGCCCAGAGCGCCCAAGCCCAGAAACGAGCGACGATCCATTGACAGTGCCATTTGTTGTCCTCCTTGAGTCCTCCCGTAAGGCCGAGCGCTGCGGCCGGCCCGTGGTGATTGCAACGAGACGCATGGTAGGGGCTGCCTGGGCGCCCGCGCATCGCCCCAAAGAGAGGTGATGGCCGCGAACTGGGAAGACTTTGCTAAAATCACCGCGACGAGGTGATGTTCAAGAGGCGTGTTTCCCCTAGGGTTACATCGGTGAGAAGGAGGGGGCAGTGGGCGAAATGCAGAAAGCGAGCGCACCGACGCTGCTGGAACGGCTGGACATCAACGTGCCATTGCGGCTTTTGGGGTTCGGCCTCATTTACGCGTGGGGCATCTGCCTGTGGGACATTCCCCTTTCCGCCAGCGGTACCGCCAGCGCCCTGCAGACCCATCCCGCATGGCTGCTGTCGGCTATGCTGACGCCGGCCTCCTGCGTAGCTGTGGCCATATGGGGAAGGCGGCGGGAGCTGTCGCGCTGCCCGTGGCTGTATGCGGGCGCGCCGCTGCTGTGCACTGCGGGAACCGTGGCGCTCATCGCCTGCGGGTACACCGAGGGAACCGCGCGGGATTTGTGCGCGCTGGCGGCGGGCGTGGGCACCGGCTGCGGCCCCGCTTTCCTGGTGGTGCTGTGGGGCTGCCTGTTCGCGCGCATCGAGACATCGGTGACGGAAACGGTGATCCCCGCGTCATTCGTGGCCACGATGCTGTGTGCGCTGGTTATTCCCACTCTGCCGCCGCTGGCCGCGGGCGCCGTGGTGGCGCTGCTGCCCCTGGCGTCAGGTTTTCTGCTGGCGCTGTCGCGCACGGGGCTTTCCCGCAACCGCATTCCCGCCGAGGACGCCGCGAACTTCAAACCGCTCGCCGCTACCCCGTTCACTGTGGCGCGCATGATGATCGCGGTGTTCGTGCTGTACACCCTGGGCTGCGCGGCGCCGGCGGCATCGCCGGTAACGATGTCGGTGACGTCCGAGGCGTGGGCCACCGTGGTGGGCATGCTGTTCGCCGTCACGCTTTCCGCAGGTATAGTGCTGTTCGCGCATCGCGTGAACGTGGCGTCGCTGTACCGATGGATCACCGTGCCGTTCGTGGTGGGTATCGTGGCAACGCCGCTGAACGACGAGCTGGCCGCATTCCTCGCCCGCGTGCTGATGAACGCCGTGTTCACCGGCATCGAGATCATCACCATGCTGTATTTCATTCGGTTGTCGCAGCGGACGCGGCCTTCCGCCACGTTCTATGTGGGCCTGGGCGCCGGCGCCGCCTACGGGGGCGTGCTGGCGGGCTACGGAATGACCAGCATGCTGCAAGACGGCATCCGCAATCCGGAGAGCGCGTTGTTCTTCTGCCTGGTTCTGCTGGGTGCCTTCGCGTTGACCTCGCTGCTGGTGCCGCGCCAGGATGCCACCCTGGAGGAGAGCGCCGTCGGGGGAACAGAGCCGGCAGCCAGCGAAGGCGGCGCCGGGAGCGAAGGCGCCGCCGATGCCGTGATGGCGTCGTATGCCGAGAAAGTGGATGTCGTTCTAGCGCACCGCACTTCTGTGGCCGCCGAGCACGGGCTGTCGGCGCGGGAGACGGAAATCTTCCTGCTGCTGGCCCAGGGGCGCAGCCGCCCCTATATTCGCGACTCGCTGTATCTGTCGAAGAACACCGTGGCCACGCACATCCGCCATATTTACGAGAAGCTGGGCATCCATTCCCAGCAGGAGCTCATCGACCTCGTGGAGGAGTAGGCGGGGCATTCGCCACGCCACCAGCCGCAACGCGTCTTGCGGGATTGTGCGCGCGGTTGCCCGCGAGGTGTGGTATCCTTTTCAGCGCTCAAACGCAACAATGCGCAGGTCGCGTTGCGTTTCGCCTAATGCGGAGGCGTGTCCGAGTGGCTTAAGGAAGCAGTCTTGAAAACTGTCGTGCCGAAAGGTACCGTGGGTTCAAATCCTACCGCCTCCGCCAGTTTCACATCGCATCGCCGTCGGCTTCGCCGTACTTCGCCTTGATCTCGGCAATAACCTCTTCGGAGGTTTTCGCGCCCGTAGCAACATCGACGAGGTTCTGATGAGCCTCACGCGTCAGGGGCATGTCAGACAATGCCATGGTCGCGGCAACTTGCTTAACGTGGTACTCCTGTTCCGTCGTCATCTCCATAATGGCCTCCTTATGCTGGCCATTGCAAACAATGTGTCCTTGCTGCGATAGCAGAGCGCTAACAGCGCAGAACCGCGCCGCCCGTCTAGCGCGATTGCGTGACGATCTGCAAGCCCTTCTCTAGCTATTTCGTCTTGCCCGCAAGGCCGAACAACGCCGAAATAAATGCGCCCACGACGACAAACGGCAAAAGCAGAAGCGTAACTATGATGGAGCCAGCGCTGTCATTTCTCATGATTGCCTCCTCTCGGTCGATGTTTACAGGCTACCACGATGCGTCGAAGCGTGGAGCGAAATCTCGCAGTAGAAATGCCGGAAGGGGTCCGTCGATAGTTTCTCGAAAGACCCGTCTGCTGAATTGGCCAGGCTACAGACCGAGAAGGTCAAGTAAGAAGCCGGAAGAAAGCTTTGGGAGAAAATATGCGCCAGCTCAGCCTGTTCATCGGTAGCTAAATGCTGAACCAAGCCAGCCCCACCACCGGAAGGGAGCGAAAATGCTTCACGTGTACGAGTTCGATGTTTTCGAGGACGAGGACGTCCTGCTCGCCCCGCCCTTCAACATGAAGGGAGGCACCCAGGGCGCAGACTTCCGAGAGGCCTGCGAGATGGCCGCCGACTGGCTGAAGACCGAGATGGAACACCGAGTCATGCGGGGCCTCCCCTTCCTCGAGGCCACGTTCGGCAACGAATCGCGCCACGGCGGCCGAACGATCATCGTCGCCGTGGACGCCAGCAAGAAGACAGTACCGCGGATGACGGCTGCAGCAGCGGCGCGCGAGCTGGGCGTGACGCCCGGACGCGTATCGCAGATGGTGAAAGCGGGCCTGCTGGAGTCGTTCGAGCTGGACGGCCGAACATGGCTCACCCGCGGCAGCGTGGAGGCCCGCAAGGAGGAGGCCCCAAAGCCAGGGCGGCCCCGGAAGGCCGCAGCCGTTTGAGTGCCGGCCAGAATGCCACTGATCCAAAACCAGGAGGGTACCTTGAAAACAAAAGAGAGCGACGGAGGCAACGCGGACGTCATGGCAACGGCAATAGGTCCATGGCGATAAAACACTGAGTGAGGAGCCCGCGGGAGATACAAGACCAGCCGTAACATGTCCGGCCCGCCTAACCGTCCGCGGCGGAATAGGCCGCCGTCAGATACCGAAGGCCGCCAGCCGCCCCGAGCTCGGGGCGGCTGGCGAGTACGCACCTCCGAAGCTAGCGAAAGGGGGTGATACCGATGATAGAGACGCTTCTATCAGTGCTCGCGGGCATCCTGTCCGCCGCCATATGGGAGGCCGTTAGGCGCGTCGCCGCGTCTGTTAGGGCGCGAAAAAGGCCGCCGGAAGATCGTTAGGCCTCGGCGGGCTTGATGCCCCGCGGGGCGCGGATCGGTACCGCGTCCCTTGGTTTGCGACAAGTATACACCCGATGAAGGAGTTAGCCACGAAGACGACGAACGAGGAGCTGCTCAAGATGGTCAAGGCCGCGGCCCCGGGCTTCGAGAATGTCGGCAACAATGTCGTGTTCTCCGACCCGCAGAACGGACAGATCGACGCGGGCCGGTACTTCCAAGGCGAAGTTCCCGTTGCTACACTGGTTTCGCGAATAGACAACCTGAAGCCGTCGGCTCTCATAGACAACTGCCGCACCAGCAGGAAGGATTGATCAGATGATTGACGCCATAAAAGCCGTGTCTATCGCGGAGTCCCAGGGGCAAGTCCTTCAAAGCGTCGCGCCTCCTGGTTGGCGACTCCCACTGGTTCGTCGCAGTGCGCGGCGAACCCGGCAAGCCTCTGCCTGGATACTCGCCCATGGTCATCAACAAGGCGACGGGAGAAGTCAGCGGAATATGCTCGGTTCCGTATTTCGTCAGGAGCGACGAGCCTACGTCCGTCGAAGCAGAGTACGAATCTGCAGAGGCAGTGCCGCTCCCGGCGGCGTAGAGACCAGCAGTTTGACCACCAGCCAGAATGTCACTGCTCCAAAACCAACTCCTTTCGTCGGGCCTGATCGTGGTATGATGGCGGGGATGTGGTGCCGCTCCTGCTGCTAACATTCGCGGCGCCACTGGTTTAGCGGGTGCGCCTTTGGCGTGCCCGTCTCGCTTTCAGGACCGTTCAGCCCATCCGGCGACGCGGGCCAGCAGGTACGCCCCACGGAGCACTTCGCCTAGCCAGGCCATCCCTAGCCTTTTCGTCCCTAAGTAGCTTCTCGCCCGGGGCGGCCCAGCCCTTCGGCTGGCGGGGGACGTTCACGCTTGAGCGCCCCCGCCAGCCGCCCCGCGCTCGGGGCGGTCTGGTTTCCAGGCCTGGGTCTTCGCGCCGACGCGCTCGCCAGGTCCCAACGCTCTTCATTCGCATTCCCGCCATGCTCGCCGCCTGCGGCTGGTCGCTGCGCGCCGTTCCCTCCGACGAGGTGCCGCTCTCGGCCCTCGTCATCGCCCCGCACAACCGTTCGAGGGGAAGGGGGGCTTATAGGGGTTCCCCTCGGCTGCGGCCGTCCCTCATCTTGCCTCTGAGCCCCCCACCGCTGGCCCTCGCGCCCTGCCCGCCGAGAGCGTAAGGGCTATAGAGCACCGGGGTAGGACATACGCCGTCATCGAGAAGTGCAAGCATGTCAACCCTGGCAAGCTGCGGGAAGCTGGAGGACCATGCACGGCGAGGCGGGCAGCCCGAGCGATCTCGTCAGAAAGGCGGTAGGCTATGCCGGCGGAGAGACGGATGAGAGGCACTACCTGCGAGCGTCGAAACGCGGCCCGGTGATGCTCGCCGACGACCTCACGAACTTGATCGAGGACGACGACATTTTCCAGGCAATTCGTCATCTTGCACATTTCCGCCACAAGCAAAACGCTGTGAGACGGTGAAACCTCGCTAATGCGGATCACCTGAAAACTGTCGTGCCGAAAGGCGCCGTGGGTTCAAATCCTACCGCCTCCGTAGGAGAACGCCAAAGCCCCGATTCGCTCGGGACTTTTGGGTACGGGGCCTTTATTCGAACCAAGCTACAACCCGAGCCGAAAGCCACCGGAGATGCGAATCTGCGGGGAAAGACAGCTTAACCGGAACAAGCCGAGTGTATTCTCAAACCTCTAGTTTGATTGCCAGGCATAATACTAATCAAAGAGAAGGAAATGTGCCGCCGGCCTTCGTCGGCAGCCATTTCCCTAGTTGGCATAATCGACGTATCGGCGGTTTCCATCCCCGCTAAGTCTTCGCCGGCAACCATTTCCCCAGTTGGTATAATCGGCAACAAGAGGATAAGCAACGTGAGAAGGTCTTCGCCGGCAACCATTTCCCCAGTTGGTATAATAAGGTAGGCTGGTACACGGGCGCTCCTTTCGTCTTCGCCGGCAACCATTTCCCCAGTTGGTATAATAGGAGATATACGCAATGATCGGCAGAACAAGTCTTCGCCGGCAACCATTTCCCCAGTTGGTATAATCCGCAAGCCGTTGAAGCTGCCAGCGTCTATGTCTTCGCCGGCAACCATTTCCCCAGTTGGTATAATCACCTTGGGGTTTTCGAGCGAAACGCCGTAGTCTTCGCCGGCAACCATTTCCCCAGTTGGTATAATTCGACAACGTAGGCTTTGCCATGCTGAAAAGTCTTCGCCGGCAACCATTTCCCCAGTTGGTATAATGACGGCTACGCCGACTGCGAGGCTCCGCTTGTCTTCGCCGGCAACCATTTCCCCAGTTGGTATAATCGCAGTGAAGCGCTTGACCAGCTTCCAGGTGTCTTCGCCGGCAACCATTTCCCCAGTTGGTATAATCCAGGCGAAAGCGACCTTCAGCGCCGCATAGTCTTCGCCGGCAACCATTTCCCCAGTTGGTATAATCTCGCGCCGCCAGCGGCCTGGTCACCCGCCGTCTTCGCCGGCAACCATTTCCCCAGTTGGTATAATTATGGCGGTGGGCGAGATCAACAGCCGCAGGTCTTCGCCGGCAACCATTTCCCCAGTTGGTATAATTCATTCACCTGCTTGGCGGGAATTTCGAAGGTCTTCGCCGGCAACCATTTCCCCAGTTGGTATAATTGAAGCGGGAGACCATCTGCACCGTATGCAGTCTTCGCCGGCAACCATTTCCCCAGTTGGTATAATTACCTCGGATCGCATGGTCGAATCCGTACGGTCTTCGCCGGCAACCATTTCCCCAGTTGGTATAATTGAAAGACCTGCTGTACCAGATGGAACAGGGTCTTCGCCGGCAACCATTTCCCCAGTTGGTATAATGGCGTTCACCTTGTCGAACCCGTCCGACCAGTCTTCGCCGGCAACCATTTCCCCAGTTGGTATAATTATCCGCAACCGCAATCTGATGTACGAGTAGTCTTCGCCGGCAACCATTTCCCCAGTTGGTATAATGTAGTACTCATCGACAACGTAGGCCCTTCGGTCTTCGCCGGCAACCATTTCCCCAGTTGGTATAATCAATGCAGACGGCAGAGAGATCGTTCAGTAGTCTTCGCCGGCAACCATTTCCCCAGTTGGTATAATAGCGAAGATCAGAATGGCCTCCTGAACAGGGAGGTCATTCTGATTTGACGCGCACAAAGCACCTTGGTTCCCTTTGTTTGCACGACGAATTTCCTGCTTTTTCAAAAAACGAATCCTAGAAAAAGGATCGCCCGCCAGAAAACTGACGGGCTAACCTTGCGGGTAATCACAAAAGTGATCCCCTTATCTACGCCGGCAACTAACTCCCCAGTTGGTATACTGCTGTAGACAGCGTTAAGTATATCACATTTGCCCTGGTAGATCGGAGGCACGTTGTGGCACGACGCACTATTTGCATTCAATCCCCATCGAAGCTCTCAGTTCAACACGGTTCACTCTGCATAAAACAAGCTGGCGACAAAACTGCCGAAATCCCTCTTGAGGACATCTGGGTTCTTATTTTAGAAACGCCACAGGTTAGCATTACCTCAGCGGCTCTTTCTCGTCTTTCTAATGCTGGAATCGGCACAATGACGTGCGGAGCCGACCATTTGCCGAATGGCCTCCTGCTGCCTTTAGGCGCTCATTCGCGCCATGCCGCCATCGTCGAGCAACAGTTGGCCATGAGCCTCCCCCTCAAGAAAAGACTCTGGCAGCAAATCGTTATTCGCAAAATCAAAAACCAGGCAAAAGTCCTAGAGCTGCAAAGAATCGAGAACTCGCTTCTCGAGCAATATGCGCACGCCGTGCAATCGGGCGATAAAACCAATCGGGAAAGCGTTGCAGCGTCACTGTACTTCAAAAGTCTTATCGAATGCGGAAACCGCCGCGAGGGTCCTTACTCCGCGCCCCTCGATTATGGTTATGCGGTGCTGAGAGCCGGAATTGGAAGAGAGGCCGTAGCCCATGGATGGCTTGTTTCTCGCGGCATCCACCATGAAAGCAGCCTCAACGCTTTCAATCTTGTCGATGATCTTATTGAGCCTTTTCGCCCTGTAATTGATCTGCTCATTTGCGAGAAACAGCTCATTGGTGACCTAACTCCAACCGTTAAGGCGCAACTTGCATCGATCTTCGAAACGCTCGTCAAGGTGGACAATAAAAAAGTGTCTGTACAACATGCGATCGAACTTGAACTAAACTCCCTGAAAGTAGCTGTCGTCAATGGCGATGCATCGCTACTTAAACTTCCTGAAGTCATACCATTTTCGATCGCGAGTCACGAGTAGGGGCAGGGGATGAGACCGATGCGATTGCTAGTAATGTTCGATTTACCCACGGGCAATAAGGAGGAACGCAAGTCGTATTCAGCGTTCCGCAAATTTCTCGTAGACGACGGGTATCAGATGGAGCAGTTCAGCATCTATTCGCGTGTTCTCCTCTCTCGCGAAAGCCTCAATACTCACCTAGAGAGACTCAATGCCAACCTGCCTATCGCGGGTTCTGTATTCGTTCTCGAGCTCACCGAAAAACAATATGAGAGCCGCAGGATTCTTGTGAGCAAAGCATCTCACAAGAATCCTGCGGACATCGGATCGCAAATGACGCTAGTCTTCTGACTGGATCTCTTGCAGCCAAGCCTTATGACAATGCCCCAGGCAATCTTCTTGCACTACCCGAATTTTGGTTTCTTTGCTCCATTTCCCGAAAGTCGGAATACCCTCAGCGGAACCATTAGGCGAAATAGCCTCGAATTCAAGGCTGACACTAGCGATATTAACCCCCATAAACCGTGCTCGTGCACCATTCATCTCGACAACATCGCCCCGGAACAAAACAAGGGGCGAGAGCGCCTGGGCTTCAGGGGGAACCGGCTCGCAATTCACACGCGCAACATGAGCTTTTATCGCCTTCGGAATGTATGACCCATTTCGAAGTGCTGGAATATCAGCATAATACACAGGATCAGCGTACCATTTCCCCTTGCCCTTGTTTGCGTCAGGGTCAAGCCAAAGCCGCAAGAACGCCATTCCGTCAACGATATGGGCGTTGCCCTCCTTGCCTAAATAAACATTCCCCTTCTTAACCAATTTGCCGTTTCCGTACAGCAAAGCAAGTTTTTTCTTATCGTCCGTAAACCCATCGAATCGGTAATTCGTCTCTTCGAAGGCTCTCCCTGTCACGCCGTGGTTTACCAAACGCGTTGGCACAACCTTCTCGCGTTGCTCGACGACCTCCTCAGCAAACGTTTCCCATGGCTGAGTGTCCGCAAGTCGGCTTTCACGCGCTCGTTTAAAGGCCTCTTTTCCCAAAGAACGCGCCTGGGCAACTTTTTTAACCACGCTTGCCGAGCAAGCAGCAATAACGCACGCATCGACGGCGTGGTGCCGATCGTCTGTCCTGTCTTTGGCTGAATCTGTGCCAAAATTCAAGCCCCAACTGTAGCGAAGGGCACTTGTCGCCCCTCCGGCCACCGCAAGAACACGGGTTTTGGGTCCCTCTTCGGGAAACAAGAGCGTATTCTCCAAATACTCTTTAATGGCAATTGACATATAGCGTGTATCATTGAGATTACGGGCCAGAAACTTACCCTCAGCCTCTGAGTCCAACAGCATATTCAGCAGGTGCTCTCTCTTGCGCCGCCGATAATTGCCATTCGCCAAGACCCCTGCTTTGAATTCCTCCCATGAAGGCGCACCCCGACCAACGTCTTGAGTCATCCATTCATAGGGAGTTCTCTCCCGCTTGTTCTGGTTTGTCGACCCCAGCACAAGCACTTTATTGTCTCTGCTATCTTCGCATGTTCTCGAATATGGAAGAATGTGGTCAATCTCGCAATAGCGATCTTCGAGGATCATGCGCACCAAATCAATAGGATCCCCCGTATAGGCATCTTTCTGATTCTGCTGTTCGCGAAGCGCATATTTCAGCAAGTCTTTTCCTGTCACATCCTCCACTTCGCACCCGCGTATGCCAGCGATCTCCTCTGCCCAGATTTTGTTGTTCTGCTGATTCTGCCGATTCCGCTTGCTTACAAGATCCTTTTCGTGCTTTGACTGCTTGAGCTCGCGTCCTACTTCAATATGTATCTCATGGGGAACACCATATATTTTGATAATGGAATTGATGACGCGGCGCATGCGCCCCATGGCACGAAGCACGACAGGGTTTGAGCACGTAGGATCATAGGCTTCATACGGGGGGAGAAACGCCGTACGCTCATTTCGCTCTTTATCTAAGCGCAGATCCAGCAGTCCCGTCTCCCTCTCAGCGTCTACCAACGTGTGAACGTCCTCTTCAACGAACGCATCCAGCAGAATGCCCAACGCCTTGCGGCTCCTCGTTCCATAGCCTTTGAACAATTTGCTGGCATAGGGGAGGCCCAACACAGCCTCCAGCTCTTCTTCGTCAAGGCACACACTGGCCAGCTGGTTTTCGAGACTTTCTTTTGAACTGGCAAACGTAATGGCTTCAAGAACATCATCGGCAAAGTCGCGATCGTCAAGCATTCTCTGAAGAAGTTCTTCGGGAAGCCTTTTCGCAAGCAAGCTCCATGCCTTAGCTTCTGCCACATTAGTTTTGTTCTCTTGGTCCTTCTCAATCCCCTTGAAAAATATGGTCGCGCTGAGATCAAGGTCTTTTCTGATTGTCGAGTATTTCACCGACTTGGGCTTCGTCGAAAACAATTTAAGAATATAGCCGTTGACTTGGTCGCTCGTAAGGGACAACTCATTTCCCTCAGAATCGACCATGACGATATGCCCTAGCTTCTCGTATGCTCGGCACAACTCGAACGACAAGTCTGCTCTTGCTGCGCGCTTCTCGTCTTTGAAATAGGAACAAGCTCCAACACGGCTATAAACGAGATCATCGTAGTCGGTATTGATGGCGCGCCAGGTGATATTGTCAATATAAGCGGTTTCAAACTCTTCCGAAGCTTTGAGATTACCTTTGCTACGCTGCGCCGCGAAGATCTTATGCACCTCATCGATAAGCTGAGTATTGCGGACGCAGTGCTCATAAGCTCCCGCCTTATTCCTACTCCTACCTTTCTGAAGCAGGAACTCGCCGATCGTCCTACAGCCGGACTCTTTTAGCTCTCTATCGTTTTGAGCAAGAGCGCTTAAAACTTTGCCCGAATCGTCGTTGGCATCTTTTCCATCACCCTCTCCGTTCGGAAAGTAGCCCCTACGACCAGACAGGGAATAAAGCACCTGAGAGAACTCTCTATCAGTCAAAACCCTATCGAGTCCCGCCACTCGCACCTCGATGACTGGGCTATCGCCTTTCTTTGACTGCAGCCATTCTTTTCCCGCTTCTTCGGGTACAAGGCCTTGCGCTTTCAAGAGCTTCAGGCAGTGCTTCTGACGATTTTTGGTTCGCGCGTTATTTCTACGTGCGCTACGAGCGCTTCGACGCCCCACGGCAAGGCTTACTTTCGTTTTGTCTTCTTGTGGCGCATCAAAAAGATGGGAGCCCATTTCCAAGATTTTGCGATTAGCAGTATCAATCAAGGCAAATCCGCAACTAGCAATACCTGGATCAAGGCCAAGGATGTAGTAAGGCTTATTCAACATAGAAGTTCTCCTTTTTACCAGAAAAGTGCTTTCAGGCGAAGACAGTCATGACGCGAGCATTCTATCGCAAAACCTGCAAAGAAGAGCCCGAGCAGCCGATCGCCGCTCGGGCTCTTTCATCAAGGCAAAGTCCAGAAGCAAGCCTTGGAACCTGCGCTTTTCGCTCCCCTACCGCCTCTCGATCGGGACGTAGGGCTTGGTGCCGCGGACGGTGTTCTTGTAGGCGGGGCGGATGATGCGCTTGCCGGCGGCGATTTCCTCGAAGCGGTGCGCAGCCCAGCCGGCCATGCGAGCGCAGGCGAACAGCGGCGTGAACAAGTCCTCGGGAATGCCCATCATGGAGTAGATGAAGCCCGAGTACATGTCCACATTCGCGCACAGCTCCTTGGTGGAGCCCTTCTCGCGGGCGAACACCTCCGGCGTCAGACGCTCGATGGACTTCAGCAGGTTCAGCTCGGCCTCGTATTCGGTGCCGGCGGCCAGCTGCTCGGCGAAGCGCTTGCCGATGATGGCGCGCGGGTCGGAAAGCGTGTACACCGCGTGCCCCATGCCGTACACGAGCCCCGTGCCGTCGTAAGCCTGCTTGTTCACGATCTTCGCCAGGTAGGCGGCCACCTCGTCATCGTCTTCCCAATTCTTCACGTTCTGCTTGATTTCCGCTTGCATGGCGCGCACCTGGTGGTTGGCACCGCCGTGGCGATGGCCCTTGAGCGACCCGAAGGCCGCCGCGTAGGTGGAATAGGGGTCGGTGTCGGACGACGACAGCACGCGCGTGGTGAAGGTGGAGTTGTTGCCGCCGCCGTGCTCGGCGTGCAGGCACAGCATGATGTCCAGCATGCGCGCCTCCTCCGGCGTGAACGCGCGATCGGGACGCAGCATGGAGAGGATGGTCTCAGCCGTGGACTGCCCCGGCACGAAGCGGTGCATGATCATGGAGTCGTGGTGGAACGCCGCGCGCTTGGCGTAGTAGGCCAGCACCATGATACGCGGCAGACGGCTGATGAGCGACAGTGCCGTGTGAATCTCGTGGCCGGGCGAGCGATCCTCGGCGCACTCGTCGGCGGCGTACAGGCGCAGGATGGAGCGGGCCATCATGTTCATGAGATCGGGCGAGGTATCCACCATAAGGGTGCTGGCCGTGAAACCGTCGGGCAGCTCGCGCTGGGAATCGATCACCTCCACGAAGCGGTCGAGACGCTCCTGCGTAGGCAACTCGCCCATGAGCAGCAGGTAGGCAACCTCCTCGAAGGCGAAGCGGCGCGACGGGTCCAGGTCGCCCAGCAGGTCGTAGATGTCGTAGCCGCGCAGGCGCAGCGAGCCCTCGGCGGGCATCTTCTCGCCGTCGGACACCACGTAGCCGTGCACGTTGGACACGTTCGTCATGCCCGCCAGCACGCCCGTGCCGTCGGCATTGCGCAGGCCGCGCTTCACATCGTGGGTGCGGTAGTGCTCCGGATCGATGGCATTCACCTGGTAGAAGTTGTCGTAGAGGCGCACGCGGCGCGCTTCCTCTTCGCTGATCTCAATAGGCTCGGCGCCGTCGATATCGGCGTGGTTGTCCACACGGATGACAGCTTCGTCGATTTCCATGGCCATGGCGCATCCTCTCGCAACGCGGCTTACGCGGGTATCGGACTATTTTAGCGTGCCGAGCCTCCCCCGCCTAGGACGACTCGCGCGCATCGCCACCCGCACGGCGAGCGGCGCGCTCCCAAAAAAGTTGAAAATTGTCGTTGACAAGCCCCGACGGTGATGGTTTAATAGTCGTTGCTGTTTTGAAGTGCGCCGTTACCTCAGCTGGATAGAGGGACTGACTACGAATCAGTACGTCGGGGGTTCGAATCCCTCACGGCGCACCACTTTAAATGATCGAAGTCGCCACAGGCGGCTTTTTTTGTACCCACGTTCTGAACGACCGCCCTCGGCCTCGCGCCTGCAAAAGCGATCAGCAGCCGCTACCTGTCCTGAACGCGAGAAGCCTCCACCAGGTCGATCAGCTCTTGCTGGGAATGGATGTCCAGCTTCTGGTACACATGCTGACGATGCGACGAAACCGTGCTCGCGGAAACAAACAGCTGCTTCTGAATGTAGGCGCTGTTGCGGCCCTGGGCCAGAAGCATCATCACCTGCAACTCGCGTTCGGAAAGGCCGCAACGCTGCGCCAGATCTTGGCATGTCTGGCGGAAATCGTCCTCGCGCTGGGAAGCCGGCTCCGCCTCCGCGACTGCAGCCGGCGACGCCGCCACGTCTTCCAGCCGCCCATTGGCCGACACCGCAATGCGCGGCCCCCGTTCCGTCCGGCTGCGCAGAAGCAGCTCGAAATTCCGTTCGGGAAGCAGGAACAGGATGGTAGCCACCAGAATCAGCACGGCTCCCATAGCGCACCCCACCGCCACCTCAACCGGCAGCTCACCCGCGTTTCCCAATGCGCCCGCGGCCAACTGGCCGAGAATCTGACCGAGGCACGACGCCAGGCGCACCGTGGCGAACATCCTGATGTTCGCCCGCATCGGGGAGCACGCAAGCAAAATGGCCGTCAGCCACAGCAGGATGGCCGAGCACCCCCACGTCGCGGTGCCGGCGACGCCGAAGGCAATCTGACCTGCATCACTGGCACCGAACAGCGCCGGCACCAGAAGCCCCACCGCGTCAACGAACAGCAGCGAGAACAGCACCCCGTAGAATGCCGCCCCCTTGCGACGCTGGGTGAGCCAAATGAAAGGGGCCAGCAGCAGGGCGGCGGCCAGGGCGGTGCCCAAGGCGCCGAACTCTTTCAGCAGCAGAAAGCCGTTGGATCCCGGCAAATCTCCCGTCCCGAACCCCTGCAGCGATTGCGCGCCCTCGCAAACGAACCCCACGGCAACCATGCCAAGCACCACGCCGACAACCGCGCGCTGCGAAAGCCCCTCGGCAGACGATGGAGCACTCTCGCCTCGCGCGGGCTCTTCGCATCCCGCACCCCCAACGCGGCCGGGACGCTTCCGCCCTTCCCGACGGCAGGCAACCAGGGCAGCTGCTGCAACCAGCGGGATGGCCACCGTGGCGGCCACGAACAGCGGAACGGGAAACGCGATCATGAAGCAGTAGACGAACATGGCCACGGGAACCCCCGCGCCCACAATCGTCACAATGGCGCGAGACTCCAGCTTGCACAGCTCCAGCCCCACCCCCAGCGCCAGCAGCCCCGCGCACATTCCCGACAGGGCGTCGGCGGCCAAAACCACCCACGGCGATCCTGCCGACAGCTGGCCCACGTTCACCGCCATGGAGAATCCCGTGACCGCTGCAAGCAGCACCGCGGCCACCCACACAGCGCGGCCCTCGGTGCACCGCGCGGCCCACCGGGGCAGCAGCGCGACCACCGCCCACGCAAGCGCGAACACCACGCCCGATTGCGTGTACGACCCCAGCAGGGCCTCGTAGCGGGCGCTCGCCGCATCCATAAGGGAAGGATCGGGCACGATATCCATGCCCACGCAGATGATCGAGACGAAGGCCAGCATCAGGAGAGCATGCTCCTTCTTGAACCATGTCGCCCTCATGCGCACCTCCCCGTGCCCTCATCCGAATCTCGCGACGCATCATTGTAACACGGCTCTCATACCGTCTTTTCACCCCTCGGTAGCGGGGAAATCATGTTACGGACACGAGCCGTTTCGTGCCGTCGAGCCGATGGCGAAACTGAGCAGAACCATCACTATGGACGTCACGTCGCGCCGGAGAAGGCCGGCGCAGGAGAAAGGATCGAAAGGAGCGGGATGAACGTTTCAAGAAGAGATCTGCTGAAGGGCAGCGCCGTGCTGGGGGCCGGCTTGGCCGCCACGGCCGGATTGTCGGTGCTGCCAGGCTGCGCGCCCGCCGCGGGCTCGTCGGACAAGGCAGGCGACAGCGCGCTGGCGAACAGCGGCGCGGGCAACCCGAACGACCACTACCAGACAGGCATCGATTGGCTGGGAACGCCTCCCGAAATCAGCGACGACGAGGTTACCGCAACTTTTGATGGCGACATCATCGTATGCGGCGGCGGCAACTCCGGCATTCAGGCCGCCCTGGCCGCAGCCGAAGGCGGCGCGAAGGTTCATGTGCTGGAGTCTTCGGCCGAGGAATTCCGCCGCGTCAAGGGTCGCGACGTGGGTCACGTGAACTCGCAGTGGCTGATCAACCAGGGGTTCGGCCCCTATGACGAGGGCGCGATCGTGAACGAGTTCATGCTGCGCTGCGGCGGCCGCAACAACGCCGAGATCGTCAAGCGCTACGTCTACAACTCGGGCGAGACCTTCGATCACATGATCAGCCTGGTCTCGTGGCCCGACGAGCGCATCAAGCCCGTGAACCGCTCGAGCCAGGAGATCAGCCCCATCGACCCCAGCGCCATGTACGTGCCCCAGGCCGCCGGTGCGCTGGACGGCCCGGTGGAGTACCCCGTCAGCCAGGGCGGCTTCAAGACGTGGGCCTCCACAGCCTCCGCCGTGGGCGAGATCAGCCACATGTTCGGCGATGAGTCGGGCATCGGGGAAAACGACTACTCCCGTTGGGACGAGATCCAGCAGTTCTCCATCCTGAAGGGGCAGGACCTGGGCGCCGAATGGCACTACGAGCAGCGCGCCCGCTGCCTCATCACCGACGACTCCGGAGCCGTGGTGGGCGTGTATGCGGAAAACGCCGACGGCACCTACACCCGCTACAACGCAGCCACCGGCGTTATCCTGTGCACCGGCGACTTCGGCGCCGATGTGAACATGGCCTGGGCTCTGCTGGCCGAGCATTCCGAACTGGCCGCTCGCGCGGGCAAAAGCCCGGAGGATCTGCGCCCCGAAAGTTTCTGCGAGGGCGAAGGACACAAGATGGCCTGCTGGCTGGGTGCCCAAATCGAGCCGCTGCCGCGCCCCGTCATGACCTACTACTGGACCGGCGCGCCCTGGGGCACCGTTCCCTATCTGTGGCTGAACAGCGAAGGCAAGCGCTTCATGAACGAGGCGGCCGTCTCCAATGCGTGGGCCACTGGCATTCGACAGCCCGTGGGCCCGACCTGCACCATCTCGGACAGCAAGTGGTTCGACGTGCTGAAGCGCGGCGGCATCGAGCTGGGATCTCCCAATGCGGGACGCCCCGACTACGTGCTGGAGATGAAGGAAGATGTCGACAACGTGCCGGTGGGCGACCCCAACGGAGCCCGCTGTCGCGACAGCGTGGAATGCGAGCGCGCGCCACATATCGTCTATAAGGCCGACACCATCGAGGAACTGCTGGGCTTCATGGGCTTTTCGGACGAGGCGATCAAGGAGGCCACGGCATCGGTCGAGCGCTACAACGAGCTCTGCTATCAGGGTCACGATGCCGACTTCGACAAGGACGACAAGTTCATGTCGCCCATCGACGAGCCGCCCTACATTGGCGCGTTCTTCGAGAACGAGCGCTGGAAGGGCATTGGACTTGTGTGCCTCACCGGCTTGATCACCGACAGCCATCTGCAGGTGCTCGACGGCGACGGCAAGAAGATCCCGGGCCTCTGGGCGGCGGGCAACTGCCTCGGCGGCCGCTACGGCACCGGGTATGTGACCCCCATCGCGGGCAATTCCATCGGCATGGCCATCACTCACGGCCGCGTCGCCGGCAAGGTGGCCACGGGCCAAGAGGTGCGTTAGCCCCCGCATCCACTTTCGCGCCGGCACGGTTCCCTCCCCCGTTGCCAGTGCATACCCTCCCAACGAGGGGAGTTGCGTCATGCAGCTCCCCTCGCCCCTTTTCAGGGGAATATCCCCGATCTGCGAATTCCTCCGCAACCCCCGGTCGCTTCGACTATAATAGGAACGTTCGCTTGAGCAACGTCGGCGAACTCGTGTACTGGCTTTAGGAAAGGAACACCGTGAAGGTTCGAAAATCGAAACCTCACAGTATGTAAGCTTCCGGCCTCTTCCTTTGTGGCAGCGGTCGGGAGAAACGACTGCTGTGCGCTCGTATGCGCAGGTTGACCACGGGGATTAGCATCCTCGACCTGCTGGGTTCCCGCCCGGCCCCAACCTCCGGATACGCGCGCCCCCAACCACGGAGGAACATTCATGCTCTACCTGTCCCAAATGATCGGGGAACCGGTGGTGGATGCCACCGGCGAGCGCCTCGGCACCATATCCGACCTGGCCATTTCCACCGGCGAGGTTTTCCCGCGCATCACGAGCCTGGCCTTCCAGGGCCCCGGGCGCGTGCCCTTCATGATCTCGTGGCGCAAGTACGTGGACACCTTCGACGACGACGGCATCACGCTGTCGGTGGACGCCCACGACATCCGCTTCAGCTACTTGCAGCCCGACGAGGTGCTGCTGGCCCGCGACCTGATGGACCGTCAGATCGTGGACACCCAGGGGCTCAAGGTCGTGCGCGTGAACGACCTGAAGCTGTCGCAATCGGGCACGCAACTGCGCCTGCTCGGCGCCGAGGTGGGCGTGCGCGGCATCCTGCGCGGGCTGCACCCCCTGCTCGAGAAAGCCGTGGTGAATGTGGCGAAGCTGTTCCACAAGAAAGTGGACGAGCAGCTGATCGCTTGGAACTACATGGACCTTCTGGACCGCGACCTGTCCGAGGTGCAACTGTCGGTGACCCACCGTCGCCTAGACGAGCTGCACCCTGCCGACGTGGCCGACATCTTGGAGCAGCTGGACCCCCAGCAGCGCGCCAGCGTGTTCGAGCACTTGGACGACGCGCGGGCCACCGAGGCTATCTCCGAGATGGAAGACGAGTACCAGGCCGAGTTCATCGACGATTTGGACGATGCGCGGGCCGCCGAGCTCATCGGCAACATGGACCCGGATGACGCGGCCGACATCGTGCGCGACCTTCCCTACGAGAAGGCCGAGACACTTTTGCGCCTCATGGGCGTAGAGGATGCTGCCGAGATTCGCCGTCTTCTGGGCTACAAGGACGGCACCGCCGGCGGCATGATGACCACCCAGTTTGTGGCCGTGCCGAGAACGGCCACCGTGGGTGACACCATCGAGGTGCTGCGCGCCCTGCCCGAGGACCACCCCACCGTGCACTACGTGTACGTCACCGACGAGTACGGCAAGCTTCTGGGCGTGAACTCCCTGCGCACGCTAGTGCTGTTCAACGCCGACCGCCTCATGGGCGACATCATGTACGATGACATCATCAGCTGCCTGCCTTCCGAGGAAGAGGAGGACGTGGCCGCCGACATCTTCAAATACGACATTCCCGCCATGCCCGTGGTGGACGAGCACGGCACCCTGCTGGGCATCGTGACCACCGACGACGCCTGGGACGCCATCGAGGACGACGTAGCGGGCGACAAAACCCGCATGAGCGTACTGTCGGTGGCGGGCATCGTGGTGGCGTCGCTGCTGGGCCTGTTTCTGTACTCGCTCATCCTGCTGCAGCTGGCCGGTTCACTGCACATCGGCGGCTTGCACTACTAGGCCGGTGATCCTGTGAACGCGAAGAAAACCTCCCTCACCGCCGACGAGCGCGACCGCGCCCGGGCCGCCTCGGAGCTGGCCGATACCGGGATCCCCGCCGGGGACCAGGTAGGGCCTGCGGCCTCGAAGGGACCGAACAAGCTGCTGCTGGTGCTGGCGGCCATGGGGCCGGGCATCATCACCGCCATGGCTGGCAACGACGCCGGCGGCATTTCCACCTATTCTACCGCCGGCGCGAACTTCGGCTTCGGCACCTTGTGGGTCATCCCTATTATGTGCGTGCTGCTGATTATCGTGGAAACCACCGCCGGTCGCATGGGCGCCGTTACGGGCAAGGGCTTCGCCGCCCTCATTCGCGAGCGATTCGGCATCCGGTTGGCGGCCTTCGCCATGCTGGCACTGCTGGTGGGTAATGTGGCCACCACGTTCTCGGAGTTCGCGGGCATCGCCAGCGGCATGGAGATGTTCGGGGTGTCGAAGTACATCTCGGTGCCTGTAGCTGCCCTGGCCGTGTGGCTTTTGGTGGTGGGCGGCTCCTACAAGCGCGTGCAAAACGTGTTTCTGGCCCTGTCGTTCGTGTTCCTCACCTACGTGGTGGCGGCGTTTCTGGCCCAACCGAACTGGGCCGAGGCCGCCCACGACACCGTGGTGCCCACCTTCGTGGGCGACGTGAGCTTCATCTCGCTGGTCATCGCCATGATCGGCACCACCATCGCGCCTTGGATGATGTTCTTTACCCAGAGCAACGTGGTGGAGAAGGGCCTCACCACCAAGGATCTGTTCTCCCAGCGAGTGGATGCCGTGTCGGGCACCATCGCCGCCTGCGTTGTGGCCTGGTTCATCATCGTCACCACCGGGGCGGTGCTGTTCCCCGCCGGCATCACCATCGACTCGGCGGCCGACGCTGCTACGGCGCTCGCGCCCTTCGCGGGCCCCTATGCCGAGGCGCTGTTCGCCGTGGGGCTCATCGCCGCGTCGTTTCTGGCAGCCTGCGTGCTGCCGCTGACCACGGCCTTCGTCATCTGCGAGGCTTTCGGCTGGGAAGCGGGCGTGTCGTTCAAGTGGCGCGAGGCACCCACGTTCAAGTCCATCTTCACGTTCGTCATCGCGTTCTCGGCCATCGTGGTGCTGCTGCCCGATGTGAACCTGCTGGGCATGATGCTCACGGCCCAGTTCGTGAACGGCGTGATTCTGCCCATCCTACTGGCGTTCATGGCCATCATCTCGGCCGACAAGCGCATCATGGGCGACCATCGCTCGGGGCGCATTTCGAAGGTACTGCTGTGGGCCACCGTGGGCATGGTGGCGGCGCTGACGGCGGTGTTGCTGGTGATGCAGGTGCTGGGCCTGGCCTAAAGGGTCGCACTCCGCGAATGCCGCGGGCGGGCTGAAGCAGCAGCATGCCCGACATGTCCACGGAGTTGATCGCCCCTGCCCGGCGCCGTGGGCGGCCTGGCACCGCGGGCGGGCTGAAGCCCGCCCCTACGAGGGCGAGCCGCACGTTCAGGAGTCGCACGTTCACGTGGGAACCGCTTCGTAGGGGCGGCCTTCAGGCCGCCCGCAACAGAGACGCGATCGCTGGCGGGGAAGCCGCCACCTCTTCCCCACCAGCACCGTACCGCCATTTCAGGTGCCGAATTCAACGCCGCGGCAACGTATACGAATCGGCCCGCTCATCGTTTGGTACAACCCTTGTATTAGGACTTCGCCCGTCGTTACACTGCAAGTGTCGGATGGCAAAACAGACCGCCTCCGGCACACCTGAAGGGTGACGCGCACCGGCGGTACGTCGGATGCGGCCGTCAGTGCGGCGCACGCTGCAACCCGCAGGTGTTGGCAAGATAGGAGGCTGCAGTGCAACTGAAAGCATCAACAGATTATGGACTGCGCGCCGTTCTGTACCTGGCCGCGCAGGAGCAAACCTGCTCATCGAAAGATATCGCTCAGGACATGTCGATTCCCCGCGACTATCTGATTCAGCTGGCCCAGCTTCTGCGCAACGCCGGCATCATCGAGGCGCGCCCGGGCAAGCACGGTGGATACCGGCTGGCAAAGAGTCCCTCCGACATCACGCTGCTGCAAGTGGTGAACGCCCTTGACGACGACGCCAAGGACACCACCCGCGCGCGGCGCAAGGACCGGGCCGGCGCGCCCATGGTCCAGGGTATCAAAAAGGCCTACGACCTGGTTCTAGATGGCTACGACGCCTACTTCGACAGCATCACCCTGGCCATGTTGCTCGACTGCTCGCGCGACGAGAAGATGGGCAAGGAATTCCTGGCCGGTCGCCTGATCGCCGAAAGCCAGCGCCTGCTGGCCGAGGCCGCCGCTGCCGCCTAAGCGCCCCGGCAAACGCAGTTCCGCCCACTCCACCAGAAAGGCCCCGACGATCGGGGCCTTTCTGCTTCGCTCCACAAGAACAGCGTAGGGGCGGGCTTCAGCCCGTCCTCCACAAGATCAACCTTCCCGATCGGAGGGGCGGGCTTCAGCCCGTCCTCCACAAGATCAACCTTCCCGATCGGAGGGGCGGGCTTCAGCCCGTCCTCCACAAGATCAACCTTCCCGATCGGAGGGGCGGGCTTCAGCCCGTCCTCCACAAGATCAACCTTCCCGATCGGAGGGGCGGGCTTCAGCCCGCCCTCCACAAGATCAACCTTCCCGATCGTAGGGGCGGGCTTCAGCCCGCCCTCCCCGCAAGAAAGCATTCCCCGCTGAGAGGGACGGCTGAAGCCGTCCCCTACGAATTCAATGCCTAAAACCGTCCCCTGCGAATTCAACGCGCGTCCGCAATTCACAGGCAAGAACACGCAGCTCGCGGACCGGCCTACGCCTTCTTCTTCCCTGCTTCCAGCTTGACCAGCACCAGCACGGCCACCACGATGAGCACCACGCCGAGCGCCAGGGAAATCCACGGAGTCTTGGTGAAGCCCGCAATGATATAGCCCACGAAGCACACGACCATGACCAGCGTGGCATAGGGAATCTGCGTAGCCACATGGCGCAGGTGGTTGCACTTCGCGCCCGCCGACGACAGAATGGTGGTGTCCGAGATGGGCGAGATGTGGTCGCCGTACACCGCGCCGGCCAGCGCCGAGCCCACGGCCACCAGGAACAGCGGATCGTCAGCCGCAAACACGCCGATGATGATGGGCAGGATAAGCGCGATAGTGCCCCAGCTGGTGCCCATGGCGAAGCCGATGAACGCCGCCACCAGGAAGATAACCGCCGGCAGCAGATCGAGCCCCACGCCCAGGCCGTTCAGGAAGCCCGACACGAACTCGCCCGTGCCCAGCAGATAGCGGCAGCAGCCGCCGAGCGACCAGGCCAGCACCAGAATCATGATGGCGCCGATCATCGATCGCACACCTTCGGACATAGCCTCCACGAAGCCGCCGAGGTTCATGAGCTTGCGCGGCAGGAACATGGCCGCCGCCACGACGAGCGCCACCACAGCGCCGATGCACAGGCCCATAACCGGGTTCTCGCCCACGGCAGTGGCGAAGTCGACCCCGCTGAAGAAGCCGCCCACATACATCATGCCCAAAATGGAGAACACGATAAGCACCAGGATGGGCACAATGAGATCCCACACCGTACCGCGCTCGGAGATGTTCAGGCCCTTGTATTCCTCGATGGCACCCGCTGCAGCATCGTCGATGTCGCCCTCTTCGGTGACCACCGTGGGAATGTTGGGCGCTCCCTCCAGGTCGACCTGGGCCTTATCGGCAATGCGCGCGAGGGACACGGCCTCAAGCGCCGAGCCCTCGGCGGGAATGCGCCCGTCCATCTCGGCCTGGGCTGCCGCCATGGGTCCGAAGTCCTTCTGCAGGAACAGCATGAAGAACACGAAGAAGATGGTGAGCAACGCGTAGAAGTTGTAGGGGATGGAGGCCACGAAGGTGTTGAAGCCGTCCTCGCCCATGTAACCGCCCACGGCCACCGCCCACGAGGACACCGGCGCGATGATGCACACCGGAGCTGCCGTGGAGTCGATGATCCAGGCCAGCTTCTCGTGACTCACCTTGAATTTGTCCGTCACAGGACGCATGACCGCGCCCACGGTAAGGCAGTTGAAGTAGTCATCCACGAAGATGATGATGCCCAGAAGCGCCGTCAGGATAGAAGCGGCACGAGCGTTCTTCACGTGGGTGGTCACCCATTCCGCATAGGCGCGGGAGCCGCCCGCCGTAGCGATAACCACGGTGAGCGCCCCCAAAAGCGCAAGGAACAGCAGCAGCGCCCCGTTCCCGGCTATTTGCTCGGCCATCATCTGGGGCACCATGGTGAACGAGGCCACCAATTGCTCGCCGCCGGCGCCGTTCAGCGTGAACTGGTAAATGATCATACCCACGAACACGCCAATGGTCAGCGACGAGTACACCTCCTTCGTAATGAGGGCCAGCACCAGTGCCAAAATCGGCGGCACGATAGACCACAGGCCCGTGGCGATAAGATCGAAACCTTCCATGATTCTCCTTCCGTTCGCGCCCTCCCCTGTGGGGCAACCGAACGCTCGGACTACAGATGGGCATAAGTATACCCAAGTTGGTCATGAAATCCCGCGCAATCGCCTACGACTTCCTGCCTTACACGTCGGCGGCAGCTCCCGCAGCGGCGCTTTCCAGCATCTCCTGCTCCACTTCGCGATCGTACTCGCGGTCGATGGCGCTTTCCGGCGTGGGCGGCTTTATCTGGAAGGGCACCGCCGGCGTGAACAGACTGACCACCGGCACGATCACAAGCGAGATGATCATGCACAGCGCGCCGCAGTTGATGGGGCTGGCAATAAGCGGCGTACCGCCCAGAAGCCCCAGACCCATATTCACAGCCGTCAGCCCCACGCCCACGGCGAACGAGCACCACACGGCCGCCTTCGAAATGCGGCCGGAATACAGCCCCCACAGGAAGGGGCCGAGGAACGAGCCGGCCAGAGCGCCCCACGAGTAGCCCATCAGCTGGGCGATGAACACAATGCTGGAATGATACTGGAACAGCGCGATGATGGCCGAGATGGCGATGAACACCACCAGCAGCCCGCGCATCCACGCCAGCTGCTTCTTCTCGGACATGTTCTTCACCACATTGCCCTTGATGAGGTCGATGGTCAGCGTGGACGACGACGTGAGCACCAGCGAGCTGAGCGTCGACATAGAGGCCGACAGCACCAGCACGATCACCAGGCCAATGAGCAGGTCGGGCAGCGTCGACAGCATAGTGGGAATAATGGAGTCGTACACCGGCGTGCCGTTGGCGGCGTACTCGATCTGCCCCTCGTACAGGCGCCCAAAGCCGCCCAGGAAATAGGAGCCGCCCGCCACCACGAAAGCGAAGATGGTGGAGATGATGGCGCCTTGCTTGATGGCCGGACCCGTTTTAATGGCGTAGAACTTCTGCACCATCTGCGGCAGGCCCCAGGTACCGAGCGACGTGAGAATAACCACGCCGATGAGGTTGAACAAGTCGGGCCCGAAGAAGCTGACGAAGGGTCCCTGCATGGCGCTACCGTCGGCGGGAATCTGCGACAGCGACACAATGGCCTCGGAGAAGCCGCCGTTGTTGATGATAACGGCCACGATAACCGCAATGATGCCGAGCAGCATCACGATGCCCTGGATGAAGTCGTTCATCACCGTGGCCATGTAACCGCCGAGCACCACGTACAGGCAGGTAACCACCGCCATGCCGATCACGCAGGCATCGTAGGGCAGGGCGAAGGCCATGCCAAACAGGCGCGACAGGCCGTTGTACACGCTGGCGGTGTACGGAATGAGGAACACGAAGATGATGGCCGCCGCAGCGATACGCAGAGCCCGGGAATCGTAGCGCTTCCCAAAGAACTCGGGCATGGTGGAAGCCTTCAAGCGATGGGTGATCTCGCGCGTGCGAGGACCCAAGATCCACCAGGCGAGCAAACTGCCCAGAATGGCATTACCGATGCCGGCCCACGTGGCGGAAATGCCGTACTTGAAGCCGAACTGGCCCGCATAGCCCACGAACACCACCGCCGAGAAGTAGCTGGTGCCGTAGGCGAAGGCGCTCATCCACGGGCCCACGTTGCGCCCGCCCAGGATGAATCCGTCAACCGTACCGGCATGGCGACGGCAGTAGATGCCCACCGCCACGGCCACGGCCACAAAGGCCACGACGAGGAGAATTTTCGCGATCATAGCTCTTTCCTTCTTTCAATCGTGCGAATACAGCGGCGCTTGCGTTCCCCAACTCAAACGCCCTCGGCCCCCTTCGGAAACCGATGCCTCAGGCGCACACGACTTTTCGCCGGCGGCTACAAAAAAATAGCCACGGGCGAAAACCCGTGTGCTATTGGTATCGGAACTCGAATTGTGGGGAGACATCGCGCAGAGACTGCTGGGCCAAGTGCTGGCTGGCCACAGCGCGGGCGGCCTCGGCGATACACTGGGCGGCCTTGTGCGCGCTCATAAGGGCGCACGCCACCGCGCCGCACGACTGCTGCGCGATGTGCTGGCTGGCCACGGCGAGCGCCGCGGCGTCCATGCCGCTTTTATGTCCCTGAACGAATGTCATGGCCGACACTTTAGCACATTAAAGAGAGCTTGTGGGTTATCTTTTTGAAAGAGGCTGCGGGAAACTCAAGCGCGCGTTTTTTGGCTTGGAAATCGAGGTTTTGTTACCTGTCGAGGCGCCACAGGCAACAAACGCGCAGTTTCCAAGCCAATTTGAGCCTCTGAAGGATCAATCGAGCTTTCAGGCGTAACAAAGTCGGGTGTTTCAAGCCAAAGCAGGCGCCTTCAGGCTAGGATGGATGCCAGCGCCTCCAAATACGCCGCTGGCTGCTCAAGGTGCACGTTGTGGCCAGCCTCGGGAACAACGGACGCGGGGAGATCGGCTTGCCAGACGCGCTCGGCCAAGGCAGCGTACTTCTCGTCGCGCGCGCCGGCGAGATAGAGCGCGGAAACACCTCGCTCGCCAAGAGTCTGCAGCGCAACGAGTGTATCGGCCTCGATGGCCTGGTGCTGGGCGCCCCACGCTTCCAAGCTGCGGGCCAGCTCATCCGCCGTATGAACCATACGCTCGGCGCGCACGGCAGCGCGCATTTCCGCGGGCAAGGTTCGCTGGCTCGCGAACAGGGGCAGCGTCTCCCACCAATCCATGAAGGCCCCCACGCCCCCGTGACGCAAACGAGCCGCCCAATCCCGATTGCGCCGGGCCAGAACAGCGCGGCCAGCCTCATCCGCGGGGCCGAGGCCGGCACCCTCCAGCAGCACGGCGGCCAAGGGCAGGCCGGGGTGACGCACCAGGGTCTCGGCCACAATGCGACCGCCCATGGAATAGCCCACCAGCACCGGCGCGCCTTCGACAGCAGCCACGAGTTGCACGATGGCAGCCACCCGATCGCACACTGCGGCAAGCGATGCCAAGGAGCCGCAAGACGTCCCCTCGGGCATCGTTCCGAGCGAAGGCTCCCCCTCAAGCACGGGCGCGACCCCGGACGCAAACGCCGTCGCAAGTGCGGGCGCGATCCCAGACGCAGGTGCACCCCCAGGCGCACCTAGCTCGCCCACCGCCGGCTCGCCCCAAGTCGCACTCGAACCCATCAGGCCCGCACCGTACAAATCGAGCGCGTAAGTGTGATGGCCCGTTTCCTGCAAGGCGCGCGCCACCGTATTCCACGACCGCGGCGTTTGGGCGAACCCATGCAGAAGCACAAACGCAGCCATGTTAGGCCTGGTAGGGGGCGTAACGGTCTTTCACCCCACGCAAGGGCAGCTGCACCTCGATGAGGCTGAGGCCAGGGTGCCCCAGAAAGCCCGCGTAGGCTTCGCGAAACGCGGCCACCGTGGACACGCGAACCGACGGCACCATGAACGCATCGGCAGCAGCCTGGAAGTCGACGTCCTGGGGGGCCAGGAACAACCGCTCGAAGTAGGGGTCGTCGGAAGCCTGGGGCAGCATGTCGAAGATGGCGCCGCCATTGTTGTTCAGCAGCACCACAACCACCGACGGGGCGTCCACATCGCCAGCCAAGGCAGCCGCCATTGCGCCCCCCTCCCCATCATCCGCGGGCGCACTCGGACGGCCGTGCACCTTCAGCATCTCCCGCTGCAAGGCCAGTGCGCTCAGATCGTGCAGCAGGGTGAAGTCGCCGGTGAGAAACGTGGTCTGGGCGAAATGCTGGGCAGCCCCGATGGCCGTAGAGGTAACGCCGTCGATGCCGTTCTGACCGCGATTGGCCATCACAGCGATGGGCTTGCCGTCTTTCAGGTAGAACGTATCCAGGGCGCGAATGGCCATGGAATTGGCCGAGAACAGGCACGATCCCTCGGGAATGATCTCCAGCAGCGCGCGCACGAAAGCGCCCTCCACAGGCAGCGGCTCAAGAGTTGCCGCAGGGACCGACGCCACATCCGCCGCAGTTGGCGCAGCCTGCGGCATGCCGTCTACCAGCGGCAGCGTCACCGTGTCGCCGGCCAAGGGCGCACCGGCGGAAAACGCCGGGGCGACGCCGGCCTGCTCCACCGCCAAAATGCGCAGTCGAGCCTCGTCGTTTGCCGCCACCCACGCCTCGGCGAAGGCACGCTGCACCTTGCGACCCTCGCCGTGCCAGGGACTGCGCACGAAACCGAGGGGAGTGGTGCCCACGAACACGTCGGTGGACACGTTGAAGTCGCGGGTTTCCGCCACGTCCACCACGATGGACAGCGGGCGCACCTTCTCCAGGAAGGCCGCCGTGCTCTTCGATACCGGATAGCGCCCGAAACGAATGACCACCTCGGGGCGCGGGCAGCCGCCATGACGACACAGGTTGTCGTAGTTGTCGATGACCAGCGCATCGTCGATGGAACGCAGCCCCGACAACGGATCGGCCAGCAGCGGGAACGACCAGCGGCGCGCCCAGGCCACCAGCTCTTCAGCCTCGGCCAGGGTCTCGCAGGCGCCCTCTCCCACCAGCACCAATGTCGGGCGCTTGCGCAGAGCCTCTTCCAAGGCTGCCACGCTGGCATCCGACAACGTACCCGTCGGTCCCACGAGCGGTCCCAGAGCCGATCGCAGCGCGACCGTTTCCGGTTCGCCGGCATCGTCTTTGCGGCGTCCCGCCGGCAGAGAACGCGCGCCCACCGTAAAGCAATCGCGCGCGCCGTGGAAGGCTGCCTGAATGTCGGCACCTCCGAAGTCGGGCTTCAAGGGCGCCTCCAGGGGAAAGTTCAGGTGCACGGGGCCGGCGAAGTGCATGGAAGCCCGCGAGGCCACCTGCAAGGCGGAATCGTAGTTGGCCAGCGCGGCGAAATCTTCCAAACCCGTGCGCGGACCAGCCGGCGAGCCGGAAGCCGGCCCCGCCGACATCGTGGCCGAAGGACCCAGGGCCGCCAGCACAGCCTCGCGCGCTGCCTGGCGCACGAAGGCGATGTCGCGATCGCGGCCCCCGGGCAGCGGCATGGCGCGGAAGGCGCGCACGTGGTCACCATAGGCTTTCAGCTGATCGGTGGTCTGCGGCGCCCCCAACCCCTGCAGCTGGGGCGGCCGGTCGCCCGACAGCACAATGAGCGGCACCCGCGATGTTTCCGCCTCGATGACCGCCGGATAGTAATTCGCCAACGCCGTGCCCGACGTGCACACCAGCGCCGCCGGACGTCCGCTTGCCTTCGCCAGGCCCAGGGCGAGAAAGCCCGCACCGCGCTCGTCGATGTCCACGAACAGCCGCAAATCGCGCGGACGGCGGCACGACAGCTCGAACGCCGCCATGGCCAGCGCCGTGGAGCGCGACCCGGGACTGACCACAACGTCGCGCACGCCCCAGCGCACAAGCTCGTCGAAAAACGCCGCCACGAACAGGGCGGTATCGGTCTGATGGGTGGTGGTCATAGAGTTCCTTCCGCATGAGGTTCCGCACCATGATACCGCTCTTCACGCGCCGATACAGCGGCCCCGCATTTTCACCGCATCAAACAACGGACGCGCCGTTTTAGTGGCGGAAAATGCCGCGAGCAGTAATGCGAAAGCCCCAGGCCGCGAGGCGCATGCTGCCAGGGGCCTAGGCGCCGAAGGCCGACAGGATGGTGCGCAGCTTCAGGTTGATCTCCTCATATTCGGCCGTGGCGTCGCTGCCAGCCACAATACCGCAGCCCGCATACACCCAGCCGCTCTCGCCGTCGAAGACGCCGGTACGCAGGGCCACCGAGAACTCGCCGTCGCCATCGCCATCGACGAAGCCACAGGCCCCGGCGAAGAAACCGCGGTTGTAGGGCTCGATGACCCGCAGGAGCATCTTCGCCTCCCCTACCGGCGTGCCAGCCACCGCCGGCGTGGGATGTAGGTCCTCCATGAGGTCGGCCAGCGTAATGCCGGCGAGCACCCGGGCACGGGCCGGCGTGAACAGATGCTGCACGTGAGAGAGCGTCATGATCTGGGGCGTAGTGGGAACGTCTACGTTGTAGCAGACGCGGTCGAGCACGCCGCGAATAAGCTGCACCACGTAATCGTGCTCGGCGCGGTTCTTGCCGTCGTCCATGAGCTCGTCGGCAAGCGCCGCTGATTCCTCGGGCGTGGCACCCACCGGACACGTGCCGGCCAGGCACATGGATTCCACGGCACCGCCCTGCTTGCGCACCAAAAGCTCAGGCGTGCAGCCGCAGAAAAACACGTCGGCATAGCGGTACAGAAGCACGGTGCCGCGCGCATCGCCGTCGATGAGGTTCACCAGCAAATCCTTGGAAGAGAAGGGGCGCTCGGCCACCAGACGTTGACGCCGCGAGAGCACCACCTTCTGCACGCGCCCGGCGTCGATGGCATCCAGGGCCGCCTCCATTTCCGCATCCCACGCCGCGCGGGAATCGGGCTGCAGTGTGAAGGGAATGGTCTCGGAGGCGCGCGCAGGGGCCGCGGCCACCATACGCTGGAAGCGGGCCACACGACCCGGATACACCGGACCCAGCGAGTTCACCTGGAGGAAGCGGCCGCGCTCGTTCTCGATGAGCACGATTTCCGGCAGCATGAAACGCAGGTGCGGAAACGACGCCATCAGTTCGTCGGCGGGAGCCGGGTTGGTGGCGTCAAAGCGATTGAACGAGAAGAACACCGGCGGCTGCTCGTCGGCCGGCATGTGCCCCTCGGTAGCGCCCGCGGCCGTCCCGCAGGCCCCACCGGCGACATCGCCACAAGCCGGCACGCCGCCCGCCGCCTCACCCGCAGCCACCTCGCGAAGGGGACTGCCCTCACCGCACTCGTATTCCACATCGCGCAGGCTGGGCAGGGCAATGCAACGGCCGAGACCCATGTAGCGGCAGGCGCGGGCTTTGTCGTAGTACACGAACTGATCGGTGAACCCCTTCTGAAGCCAGCAGAATGCATCCACCAAATCGGCCTCAATGGGCACGTTGCACGTATAGATTCGGGTCATGACCGCCTCGCTCGCGTCGCTTACTATCGCGGGAAGCATTCTACCACCCGCACCATCCGCGCGCGGATGGTGGTCGCTTCATATCGACCGCAACGCGCGTGGGCGGCCCAGTCGCATCTCGTCGGCACTTCCGCGTTCGGCATCGCCCAAAACGGGAGCGCCCGTCGCGGAACCGGACGCTCTCGCATGGGTATGATGCCCGATCGCGACGGCACGCTACATCAGTGCCTTGCCGGCGTCCCAGGCGCCGCCCATTTCCTCGCCGACCACCCGGTAGATACGGCGCGTGGAATCGTACACGATCGGACGCATGCGAGCGAAGTCGACGCGGCCTTCCTCGTCGAGCACAGACTCGTCGACGCGGGTATTCACCACCTCGCCGATGAACCGCTTCTCGCCGCCCCAATCCTGCACGTCGCGCACGACGCATTCCATGGTCAGCGGAAACTCCTCGATCACCGGCGCGTCCACGTGAGCCGAGGGAACAAACGTCAGCCCCGACGTCTCGGCCTTGTTCACCGTACGCCCGGTGGCCATGCCGAAGTAGTCGGCCTCCACCACATGGGCCGCATCAGCCGGTGCCACGGTGAAGGCGCCCTTGGCCAGGATGTTCTCGGTGGTCTTGTGGTCGCCGATGTTGATGGCTATCTCGTGGCGCGTGCACGCACCGGCCCAAGCCACGTTCATGGCGTTGGGCACGCCCGCCTCGTCGTAGCTGGCCACGATGAACACTGATTGCGGGAAGAGCTCGCTGGCAACACCCAGATCCTTCTTCATGTTCGCTTCCTTTCGACAGCACTTGCTTTTCTGCTCGCTTCGAGTATCGTATAGCGTCGAAGCAATTTCTAGTACTGGTTTATTTGCCAGGTACTATCCCAAAAGAAAGTGAAACGATGGGAAATCTTCCAATTGCCGAGGCCGACTTCGCCCAAACGGGATACAGCTACACGCTTTCCCTCATCCAGGGAAAGCATAAGATGGTGATCCTCTACTGCCTGATGGAATACGAGCCCGTGCGCTTCAACGAAATGCGCCGCTACCTGGGACGCATCTCGGACAAGACGCTCTCGGTGAACCTGAAGGAGCTGGAACGCGACGGCCTCGTCCGCCGCACCGAGTACCCGCAGATTCCTCCGAAAGTGGAGTACTCGCTGACCGATCTGGGCGCGTCTCTCATGGAAGTGCTCGACCAAATGTGCACCTGGGGCGAGGCCCACCGCCCCCGCTAGACGCTACCGCTCGGCTCTCACAAGAAGGCGGGGAAGTTAACGCCTCCCCGCCCTCTTCCTTGTCTTTCGAGATACGGCCTCGCCTCTGCGAGCACCAGGCTACCGGCTAGATCTGGTACATCGCCTGGAAGACGTCCTCGCGCTGAATGAGCACCTGCATGCCCAGCTCGTCGCCGGTAGCGGTCAGGCGCTCCTGCACGGTGTTGAAGTCGGCGCGGGCAGGCTCCAGGGTGACCATCATGGTCATGGAGAACATGCGGCCCTCGCCGAGAATGGTCTGGGAGATGTCGTCGATGTTGGCGCCGCAGTCGGCCAGCACGGTGGCGATGGCGGCAACCACGCCGGAGCGGTCCTTGCCGAGAACGGAGATAACGCACTTCATGGGCAACCTTCTTTCTGTCGTACGGGCTGTCGAAAGATCCTTCGACTCGCTTCGCTCGCTCAGGATGACACGGGCGGGGACCTTGCGCTCGCTCAGGATGATGCAGGCTGATCGGGCTCTAATGGCGGAAGATCAGGGACAAGGCCTCGGCGCGGGCGTCGGCGTCGGTCTCGAAGCAGCCGCGCACGGCGCGCGTGGTGGTCTTCGCGCCGGGCTTCTTCACGCCGCGCATGCTCATGCACAAGTGCTCGGCCTCCAGCACCACGATGACACCAGCCGGATGCAGCGCCTCCACCAGCGTGTCGGCGATCTGGCCGGTCAGGCGCTCCTGCACCTGCGGGCGCTTCGCGAAGCCGTCCACGAGGCGCGCCAGCTTCGAGATGCCGCAGATGCGGCCGTCCTCGCCAGGAATGTAGGCCACGTGCGCGCGCCCGAAGAACGGCGCCAGATGATGCTCGCACATGCTGTAGAACGGGATATCGCCCACCAGCACGATCTCGCTGTGACCCTCGTCGAAGGTCACGTCGAAGTGCCGCGACGGATCTTCTTCCAAGCCTCCCAGCACTTCCTCGTACATGCGGGCCACGCGCGCGGGCGTTTCCAGCAGACCCTCGCGGTTGGGGTCTTCCCCGATACCTTCCAAAATCAGGCGGACGCCTGCTTCGATCTTCGATGTATCCACGGTTGTCGTTACTCCTTGCAAACGGTTGGCGTCATGTTATCACGACGTCACCGACCCACGGCGCCCGAGCGCGATAATAGCAAGATCAAAGGCTGTTCGCGAGAAGGGATCGACCATGAAGAACCTCTTGGCCGAATTCAAGGAATTCATCAACCGCGGGAACGTCATCGACATGGCCGTCGGCATTATCATCGGCGCCGCGTTCACCGCCATCGTCACGTCGCTGACCGACAACATCATCAACCCGTTCATCAAGCTCATCACCGGCGGCAACGGCACCGACGTGGCCGGCCTCACCATCCCCGTGCCCGGCACCGAGAACGGCATCGACTTCGGGGCATTCATCAGCGCCATCATCAATTTCCTCATTGTGGCGTGGGTGGTGTTCCTCATGGTGAAGGCCTTCAACAAGATGAAGGATGCCGGTGCCAAGAAGCTCGTGCGCCGCAACGGCAAGAACGAGGAGATCATCGAGCACGCTCCCACGTGCCCCTTCTGCCTGGAGGAGATCAACGTGGGCGCCACCCGCTGCCCCCACTGCACCGCCGAGCTTCCGGCTCCGGCCGAGATGACCGTGGAAGTGGTGGAGAAGTAGCACCCATTCGCTTCACCGGCAATTTCTGCTTGGAAAACGACGGGTAGCGTAGTCGTGCTGCCCGTTTTTCTTCTTTCGGAAAAAATGCGACCTGGGAAAACGCCGGGTTGTCGCAAGAATTCTGCTTTGAAAACTACGCTACCCGTCGTTTTCAAAGCAGATGAGCAAACTTACTTGTGGTACGGCTCGCCGCGGGAGATTTTGAAGGCGCGGTAGATCTGCTCGAGCAGCACCACTCGGGCCAGATTGTGCGGCAGGGTGATGGGGCCGAACGAAAACGCCTCGTCGGCCCGGGCGCGCACGGCATCGCTTACGCCATCGGAGCCGCCGATGACGAAGACGAGCTCGCTCTCGCCGCGCAGGGCCAGCTCGTCCATATGGCGCGAGAAGCCCTCGCTCGATCGCTGCTTTCCCTCGATGTCCATGAGGATGACCCGCGCGCCCTCGGGCACCGCGGCCAGAATGCCCGTGCCCTCGCGCTCGCGCGCCGCGTCCACCCCGCCGGCACGCGCCGGATCCACATCGGAAATCTCAGCCACCGATACCTTCGCATAGGGCCGCAGCCGCTTCAGGTACTCATCGCAGGCCGCAGCCCAGAACTTCTCCTTCAGCTTGCCCACGGCCACAATGGTTATCTTCAACACGATGGACTCCTTTCCGAGCGACCTTCTGCGGGGGTGGTGCTTGCGCCGCCCTCGGTCGCGGATGACACCGTTGCCGAAAGCGGGGGCAGGCTGAAGCCTGCCCCTACGGGATTGGCCCGCAAAATGGGATTGACCGACGGAACAGGCCTAGCCGATCTCCACATCGAGACCGACAGGGCAGTGATCGGAACCTTCCACGTCGTCGTAGATGCTCGCGGCCACCACGGCATCGCGCAGCGCGTCGCTTACGAGGAAGTAGTCGATGCGCCACCCCGCGTTCGTGGACCGCGCGCGGAACCGATAGCTCCACCAGCTGTAGCGCCCTGTCTCGTCGGGATGCAGCAGGCGGAACGTGTCGGTGAAACCAGCATCAAGAAGGTCGGTGAACTTTCCGCGCTCCTCGTCGGAGAAGCCCGAGGCACCGCGGTTGGGTCCCGGGTTCTTCAGGTCGATCTCCTGATGCGCCACGTTGAAGTCGCCGCACATCACCACGGGCTTGGGCTCGCTCACCTCGCCGCTCGGCAGGATGCCGGCCTCAAGTCCCTTGCAGAAGTCGCGGAAGGCGTCGTCCCATTCCATACGGTGGTCGATGCGCGCCAGCTCGTTCTGGGAATTCGGCGTGTACACGTTCACGAACCAGAACTGCGGGAACTCGCAGGCCACGATGCGTCCCTCGGTATCCAGATACTCGTTGCCCAGCCCATGCAGCACGCGCATCGGCTCCTCGCGGGTGAACACCGCCGTGCCCGAGTAGCCCTTCTTCTCGGCAGCGCTCCAATACTGGTGGTAGCCCGGCAAGTCCAGCTCCACCTGGCCCACCTGGCATTTGGTTTCCTGAATGGCGAAGATGTCGGCGTCGAAGGCGTCGAACACTTCCAGGAAGTTCTTCTTCAGCACGGCGCGAATGCCGTTCACATTCCACGAAACAAATCGCATGGGACTCCTTTACTGCAAAAGGCCCCGGACTATCCGAGGCCTTTCATAATGCTCGAACGGAGCAGGCGGCACAAAGCTACTCCCAGTCGGAACCGATGAGGATGAGGAAGTCGCCCTCGTACATATACTGGCCGTCCTTGTTCTGCACAGCGCGGCCGCAGCCCAGGGCATCCACCAGCTCCTCGGCGTACACGCGTTGGTCAGCGGTATCAAACACCACCACCGTCTCGTCGTAGCTGAAGCTGTTGGCGTTGCTGGCGTCGGCGGTATAGCCCAAAGGCTCGATACGCTCCAGCGCTTCGGCGCCGCACCCGTTGATGCCGTTACCGTTCTTGATGGTCACCTTGCCCGTGCGCGTTTCCGAGAACGTCTTGCCCGTGCCGGTACCGCTGGCCGTCTGCACGCCCGTCTCGTCGTCGCCCGCCGCGCCCGAACCGTCACCGGCGCTGGCCAGCACGGTGCCGTTCAGCTCATCCACCTCGTCTTCTTCAGTAGGAGGCAGACCCTGCTTCACGCGGTTCATCATGGTGTTCCACGCCGTTTTGTCCAGCTTCTCGTACCACGTGTCGTTGCGGTATTCGCTCTCGGTGGGTTCCATGGCCGAATAGATGTCCTTGGAAGGATCGATGTCCTTCAGCGAATTGGCCAAGGCAAGAATGTCGCCGATCTTGAAATCGGTGGTGATGTACTGCGACAGCGCCTCGATGGTGCTGGCCATGGTGGCCACATCCGACGACAGAATCTTCTTGGCGATGGCCGCCAGCACCAAACGCTGGTTGGCGGCGCGATAGCGGTCGCCGTCGCCGTACTGATCGTAGGCGTGGCGGGCGCGGCACAAAATGAGCGCCTGGTCGCCGTTCAGGGTCTGAAGGCCCGCGTCCACATGGCCGCCAGCCATGTCGTCGTTGATCTCCATGGGCACGTCCACTTCCACGCCGCCCAGGGCATCCACGGCAGCTTTGAAGCCGTCGAAGTTGATCTCGGCGTAATGGGAAATGGGCACACCAGCCATCTGGGACACCGCGCGAATGGCGCCGGCCGGGCCGTTGATCGCATAGGAGGCGTTCAGCTTCTGAGTGCCGTAGCCGTCGATCTCGATCTCGGTGTCGCGATGCAGCGACACCATGGTGACCTTCTTGTTCTCAGGGTCGACGCGCGTGAGAATCATGGAATCGGAGCGGAAGTTGTCGCCGGCGTACTCCTCGGAATCGGAACGCTCGGCCGAGCCGTCGGTGCCCATGAGCAGCATGTAGAACGTGCCCCCGTCGTAGGCGGCAGCGGGCTCGAGCGAGTCCAGGGTCTCCTGGGAAATGTCGTCGTTCAGCTGCGACTCGATCTGGCTGATGTAGGCGAAGGCCATGCCCACGCCGCCCATAACCACGGCCAGCACCACGGCCAGCACGCCGAGGGCCACGCGGCGACGGCGCTTGCGACGACGATCGTAGGCGTAGTCGCTTCCCGCGGCGCTGCGCGAATAGGGGTTCATCTCGCCTGCCGAAAGCAGCGGCGTGTCGCTCGGTTGCTTGCCCATGAGAGCCGGCTGGGTGTTCACCGGCTGGGAGTGACGGGGCTGACGGGGAGCCGACACCGGTTGGGAGTGACGGGGGTTGCCCTTGCCCACCGGCTGGGAGGCATGCTTACCGCGCTGGGCGCGGGGATTGTTCGTTCCTGATGGTTCGGCCATCGTGTGCGGTCTCGCTTTCGTTTGACATCATGCTATGGCGCGCCGGCCACAGACCTCTTCATCGAGGTTACATTTTGGTAAAAAGCACTCTGCCATGCAAGAAATCGCCCGTCATTACCAGCGAAAAGCCACAGGACAACGGTGGTTTATCCACAATTTTGCCACGGGAAACGCCGAGGGGGAATGTCAGGAAAACACACAGAGCATGCAGGGAAACCGCCCACAGGCTCCCGTTTAAGCCAAGCGCCGCACCATGGCCTCGTTGGCCGCCAGCTCCGCCGCATCGTCAAGCGGTGCCAGCGACGGCAGCGGCACACCCGTGCGAGCAGTCCGGCGCTCCAGGGCATGGGCGAGCAACCAATCGGCCACCGCGGGGTTCTTCGAAAGCAGCGGGCCATGGGAATAGGTGCCCACCACATTGCGGTAGCGCACGCCTTCCACGCCGTCATCGTCATTGTTGCCGAAACCCGCTTTGCCCACGATGCGGCCAAAGGGCTGGACACCCTCATCCAAGTAGGTGCGACCCGCATGGTTTTCATAGCCGATAACGGGCCGTTCTGTCAGGGGAGTCTCCAGCATCAGGTTGCCGATCAGACGGTTGGCCGACGTACCCGGGCGGCGCGTTTCCATGCCGATGATGCCAAGGCCGGGAACCAGTTCGTCGCCCCAAAGCCATTGGCGGCCGAGAATCTGATAACCACCGCAGATAGCCAGCAGCGGACCGTCGGCTTCCACATAGGCGGCCAAGTCGGCGGCCATGCCCAGCAGCTGCTCGCTGGCCAGCTTCTGCTCGCGGTCGGGGCCACCGCCCATGAACACCAGGTCCACTTCAGAGAAGTCCACCGACTCGCCGTAGGACACCCGCCGCACTTCCACAGGAATACCGCGCCAGCGCAGCCGCTGCTCCAGAATGCGCACGTTGCCTCCGTCGCCGTAGAGGTTCAGCAGATCGGGCAGCATATGAGCAATGACAACAGGGGTCTCGCCGGGGGTGGAAGCGGAAGCAGGATCCTTCGACTCCGCGCCTTCGGCGCTGCGCTCAGGACGACACGGCGAGGACGACGCGGCAGCACCGTCGGCATGGGCCGGCGCGGCGGAGACGCGGGACGCCGCATCGCCGGCGGCCATAGCGTTCAGGGCGCTGTGCACCGGCGGCAGTGCCGTGTAGTTCGCAATGGCGTACACAGCAGCCTCGACCGGCAGCCTCCCCTCGGCGATAAGGCCGTCCATGCGGGCGAAAGCGTCCCCGATACCATCCACCACCTCGGCGTTGATGCCCGCGTACTTCAGCCGTACGGCCACATCGTGAGCGCGCGTGCCCCCGGCGAACACCACGGTGTTCAGCTGACCGGCCAGCTCCTCGAAATCGATATCCCAAATCCAGGAGATGTCACGACCGTCCACGGCGTTGTCGTTCACGAAGAACGCCACCATCTTGGGCCCCTCATCCACCTCCACAATCTTCAGGTTCTGGTTGAAGCCCGTGGGGTTCTTCGCCAGGTTCAGCAGTACCTTGTGGCCGCCAATGGCGTAGTGCTGTAGACGCCCGTTCTGCGGATCGAAATCGTCCACCACCCGCTGAAGCACCGGCGTGGGAATGCCGGCTTCGCGGCAGGCGGCATAGGCGGCAATGAGGTTGTAGGCCGCATAGGGGGTGGCCTGGGGCGTGTGCAGCGGCTCGCAGGCCGTCGGCCCGCACGCCTCCATGGTCACGCCATCGGCGTTCAGGGCGATGGAGCGACCGACATAGGCCAGCGACGGGCGGGCGAAATCGCACTGCTCGCAGTAGTAGTCGCCCAGCTGGCCGTACTGGCGGAATCGGTACTGCACCATGCCGTCGCACTGCTGGCACATCTGGGCGTCGGTCACCGTGTTCTGGGCAAGCCCCATAGATTCGGCCAGGCCGAAGGCCACGCTGTGGTTTTGAACGGCCGCGGCAATGGCGGCGCACAGCGGATCGTCGCCGTTGTAGATGAGCACCGTGTCGGGCGATGCCGTCAGCGCGCCGGCGATGGACTCCTGGATGCGATCGATTTCCCCGCAGCGATCGAGCTGGTCGCGAAACAGATTCAGCAGCAACACATAGGTGGCCTGCAGCGAGGGCAGCACCCGGGCCAGAGACAATTCGTCGCACTCGATAATGCCCCACTGGGGATGCTTTGCCTGCAGAAGCGCCGAGGACACCCCGGCCACCAAGTTAGCGCCCGTGCGGTTGCACGCCACCGTGCAACCAGCGGCCTCGAAAGCGTCGGCGAGAATGTTGTTCGTCGAGGTTTTGCCGTTGGTGCCCACGGTGATGAGCATGCCCTCGGTGCAGCGGCCACGCAGGTCGCGCAGCAGGGAAGGGTCCACCTTCAGGGCCATCTTCCCCGGCAGGCTGGCTGCAGGGCGGTGAGCCACATGCTTCAAGCCCCACGTTGTCACGCCTCCGACGGCCTTCGCCAAAGTGAATCGCACGCTCATGCCCGTACCTCAACGTCAAATCGGGAGGGCGACAGCGCCCCCTCTGCGGTTTCCATGGCGACCAGTATACCGTGGCCCCTCCCCTCGCCCCAGCGTGCCCACGGCCTCTCCAAATTCGCTTCGTAGCCCGCGCGGGATGAGGGCAACCCTTATCTGGAGGGTAACGTTTCTCCGTCTGGGCCCTTTCCGATGGACGACGCGGCCCTTCAACCAAGACAGCGTCCCGTACGCTAGGGAAAATGCCTGCAGCCAATGGCGACGCGAAGGGAGGTGCCCGGTGACTATCGCGCAGATTGTCTCCATCGCCGTGTTCCTGGGCGTGCTGGCCCTCGTCGTTTCCGAGAAGGTGAACCGCGCGCTGGCTGCCCTCACCGGAGCTGTGCTGCTGCTCGCCCTGCATGTGGTGCCCTTCGACGCGGCCATGGGCCACGTGGACCTGAACACTCTCGGCGTGCTTCTGGGCATGATGCTGTTCGTGGCCGTGGTGAAGCGCTCGGGTGTCTTCGAGTACCTGGCCATCCGCTGCGCACGGCTCGCCCAAGGGCATCCGCGGCGCATCATGGCCCTGTTCATGGTACTGACGGCCTGCCTGTCGGCCTTTCTGGACAACGTGACCACCGTGCTGTTGGTGGGCCCGGTCACACTGACGTTGTGCCGGCTTCTGAACCTGCACCCCGTACCGTTCTTCCTGGCGGAGATCCTGTCGTCGAACATCGGCGGCACGGCCACCCTCATCGGCGACCCGCCTAACATCATGATCGGCTCCGCATCGAAACTCACCTTCGCCGATTTCCTCGGGATGAACGGCCCCGCTGTGGCCCTGGCGCTGGCGGCGGTCATGATCGTGTTCTATCTCATGTACGGCCGCGCCATGGAAAAATGCCCACGCAACCCCAACGTTGTGATGGAGCTGAACCCGGCCGACTACATCAAAGACCGGCGGCTCCTGCGGCTGTCAGTGGGACTCACGATGCTTGTGGTGCTTGGTTTCGTGTTCCATGGTGCATTGGGATTGGAATCCTGCGTCGTCGCCCTGGGCGCTGCCGCCGCCATCTTGCTGCTGTCGCGTACGAGCATCGAGGAGGCCTTGGGGCAGGTGGAATGGGTGACGCTCGCCTTCTTCACGGGGCTGTTCGTCGTAGTAGGGGCGCTCACGGAAACCGGCGTGATCGCCATGGTGGCCCAGGGCATCATGGGCGCAACGGGCGGCAACGTGTTCGCCACCATGCTCGTGCTGCTGGTCGGATCGGCCCTGGTGTCGGCGTTTCTGGACAACATTCCCTTCGTGGCTACGATGATCCCCATCTTGCTGTCGCTGCAGGCCAGCGGCATGGACGTGACGCCCCTGTGGTGGGCCGTGTCGCTCGGCGCGTGCCTCGGCGGCAACGGCTCCATCATCGGCGCGAGTGCCAACGTGGTGCTGGCCGATATCAGCAAGCAGAACGGGCATCCCATCACCTTTGCCCAGTTCTTCCGCGTGGGCTTCCCCTGCATGCTGCTCACCGTGGGAATCGCCGCCGTCTACCTTATGGTGCGCTTCCCGATGTGAGGCAGCCGAAATCCCCCGGCGCGAGTGGACATGATTCCGAACCGCTGACCCACGCATTACGAGTGCGTAAGTCAGTTGTGGTTTCTCCTTGCGCCCCGTGCGCGCATTCGCTATACTTAGCAGCCGCTTCTGAAAGAAGCGCTTCGCCAACGTGGCTCAGCTGGTAGAGCAACGCACTCGTAATGCGTAGGTCAGCGGTTCGAATCCGCTCGTTGGCTCCAGGAACTAAAGCCCCGCTTATCGCGGGGCTTTTTCATTTCGGAAACGCCGCTCCTCAAAAACGCGAACGGGAATCGGCGACGGCAGGACCGGAGCGCACAATGAGAGCGCTACACTACAGAGCATCGAAGCCGACGCTACGAACCCGAACGAGGAAATCCATGAGCAAGCACGAGAGCCATTCGCACCCCGCGACAAATCGCGCCGCAACCGCCACCTCCGCCGCAATCGCGACGCCGGCCACAACCGCCGCCATCCCCGCCACCTTCACCGAGCCCGAGGCCATCGAGGTGCGCGGAGCGCGGGTGCACAACTTGAAGAACCTCTCGCTTGACGTGCCGCTGCGCCAGCTGGTGGGCATCGCGGGCGTGTCGGGATCGGGCAAGAGCTCGCTGGCGCTGGGCGTGCTGTACGCCGAGGGAAGCCGTCGCTACCTGGAGGCGCTTTCCACTTACACCCGCCGCCGCATCTCGCAGAGCGGCCGCGCCGCCGTGGACGAGGTGCTGCACGTGCCGGCGGCCCTGGCCCTGCGCCAACGGCCCGGCGTGCCCGGCGTGCATTCCACCTTCGGCACCTCCACCGAGCTTTTGAATCACCTGAGGCTCATGTTCTCGCGCCTGGCCTCGCACCGCTGTCCCCACGGGCACGCGAACCCGCCTACCCTGAACGTGGCCCTGGAGCAGCCCATCACCTGCTGCGTGTGCGGCGAGGAGTTCTACGGCCCCGGTGCCGAGGAGATGGCCTTCAACAGCGGCGGCGCCTGCCAGACATGCGGCGGCACCGGCGTGGTGCGCACCATCGACGAGTCCACCCTCATACCCGACCCCACGCTCACCCTGGACGAGGGCGCCGTGGCCCCGTGGCGCCAGCTCATGTGGTCGCTCATGGCCCAGGTGGCCGGCGAGATGGGCGTGCGCACCGATGTGCCCTACCAGGACCTCACCGACGAGGAGAAGGAGATCGTGCTGCACGGGCCCATGGAGAAGCGGCACATCCTGTACGTACCGAAGAACAAGGACAGCGCCACTGAGCTGGACTTCACTTACTACAGCGCCGTGAACACCGTGAAGAACGCCCTTTCGAAGGTAAAGGATGAGAAGGGCATGGCCCGCGTGGCGAAGTTCCTCTGCGAGTCCCCATGCCCCGCCTGCCACGGCACGCGCCTGTCCGAGAAGGTGCGCGGCAGCGAGATAGACGGCCTGAACCTGGCCCAGGTCACCGCCTTCACCTTGGACGAGCTGCGCGACTGGCTGCCCACCGTGGCCCCGTGGCTGCCCGCCGACATGCGGCCAATGTGCGATTCCATCACCGCCGAGATGACCGAGCCCATCCAACGCTTGGAACAGCTGGGGCTGGGGTATCTGGCCCTCGACCGCGCAAGCGATACGCTCTCCAACGGCGAGCGCCAGCGCGTGGCCCTCACGCGCGCGGTGCGCAGCCGCACCACCGGCGTGCTCTACGTGCTGGACGAGCCCTCCATCGGACTGCACCCCGCCAACGTAGAGGGGCTTCTGGGCGTGATGGACGACCTGCTGGCCGACGGGAACTCCGTGGTGATGGTAGACCACGACGTGGCCGTGCTGCGCCACGCGAACCATCTTATCGAGATAGGCCCCGGGTCGGGCGCCGACGGCGGTCGCGTGATCGCCCAAGGATCGGTGGCCGACGTGGAGGCGAACCCCGCAAGCCGCATCGGGCCGTTTTTGGCGGGCACGGCGAAGGTGCGCGTGCGCACGCCCGTGGCGGCGGAGCACCTGTTCGACGAGGGGGTCATTCGCCTAAAGACCGGCGCTATCCACACCGTGCATCCGCTGGAGGTGCGCATTCCCAAGGGGCGCCTCACCGTGGTGACCGGCGTGTCCGGCTCAGGAAAGACGACCCTTGTGCTGGAAAGCCTGGTGGCGGGGTTGAAGGCCGCCACCGCGGGAACGCACCCGCCCGCCCATGTGCACGACCTGGATGCCCCGGGCATCGCGCGAGTCGACCTGGTGGACGCCACGCCCATCGGCGTGAACGTGCGCTCCACCGTGGGCACCTACTCCGGCGTGCTGGACGATCTGCGCCGCGAGTTCGCCAAGCTGCCCGAGGCGAAAGAGCGCGGCCTGAAAGCGGGCGCGTTCTCCTACAACACGGGAAGCCTGCGCTGCCCCACCTGCGATGGCACCGGCCAGATCTCGCTGGACGTGCAGTTCCTGCCCGACGTGGACATCCCCTGCCCCGACTGCCGCGGCTCCCGCTACAGCAAGGACGCCTACGCCATCCAAATGGCCATCGACGGCGAGGTGACCCTTTCCGCCGATGCCGAAAGGGAGCGCACCGCGTCCCACGAGACTTCGCATGAATCGGGCACAGCGCGACATCAGCACGCCGACGACTTCGAAAGCGTGCACACGCTATCGCTGCCGGAAGTGCTTACGCTTACGGTTGACCAGGCGCTTGTGGCTCTCGCCCATCTGAAGAAAGTGCGCGGGAAGCTGGAAATCCTCAGCAACTTAGGGCTCGGGTACCTCACGCTCGGCGAGGCCACGCCGGCGCTTTCCGGCGGCGAGGCTCAGCGCCTGAAGCTCGCCAGCGAGATGCGCCGCAACCAGGACGACACCCTCTTCGTCTTCGACGAGCCCACCATCGGCCTGCACCCGCTGGACGTGGAGACCCTCATCGGCGTGCTGCAGAACCTCATCGAGCACGGCGCCACCGTGGTGGTCATCGAGCACGACCTGGACATGATCGCCAACGCCGACTACCTCATCGACATGGGCCCCGGCGGCGGCGAGCAGGGCGGCCGCATCGTTGTGGAGGGGACCCCCGCCCAGGTAGCCGCCTGCCCCGAGAGCATCACCGGCCGCTACCTGGCCCGCGAGCTGGAAGCCTAGCGCGAAGAGTCGCAGGATCGCAAACGCCGGCCTGCGACTCTTCGCGCGCCGGCTGCCCGGCGTATCGCGTACCCCGATGTCGTAATAAAACGCGCTCATTCCTGATTTTTCGAGAAAATGTCGTAATAAACTCCCCGTTTCTTACGACATTTCGTATCATACGAGAAAAACTGGTACCTTTTATTACGACATCGGAAAGACGGGCCTGCTGATGTTGAGCACTTCATTTCCCTCCAGCGACTACCGCGAGGAAATCGCGCAAGTCGAATCTCTCGCCGCCACGTGGCGGCGGCAGCGCAGGCCCATCGCGAGTCTCGAGGCCTTGCGTTCCTACGAGGAGGACTTTCTCGTGCGCATGGCCTACAACTCGAACGCCATCGAGGGATCGACTCTCACGCTCGCGGAAACGGAAATCATCTACGAAGGCGAGTTCGTCCCCGGCAAGCCCGGCCGCGAGCAGATAGCGGCACGCGGCATTTTCGAAGGCCACGACTTTCTCTCGCGTTGTAGCGCCGAGAGGCATCCTTTCGACAAGAACCTTATCCTAGATACCCACGAGCGATGCGCTCTCGACCTTCAGCCCGCCGCCCGCGGCATCTACCGCAATGCGCCGGCCATCATACGGGCATCGCGGACAACCCCCACCTCTCCTTTGCGCATCCGTGAGGAAGTGGACGATCTGCTCTTTCACTTCAATCGTCTGATTCAGGAGGGCAGCCCCCTTCTGGCCTGTGCGTGGTTCCATGCCGCCTTCGAGGCCATCCACCCCTTCGCCGACGGCAACGGGCGCACAGGACGCTTGCTGCTGAACGCCCAGCTAGAGTCTTTCAAATTCGCCCCAGTCGCCATCAAGGCATCCCACGCCCTGGAGTACAAGGAGTCCCTGGAGCGCTGGCAGGCCGACGGCGACGATGCCCCGTTCGTGCACCTGCTGCTCGCCTGCGAAACCGAAGAGCTCGAGAAACGCCTGCAGTTCCTCGCGCAGTTTCCTGCAGACGCGAAGAGCCATGCACCGCTCGACGCACACGTTCTCGAGTTGCTGCAGGCAAATCCTTCCTCGTCGGCACGCGAACTTGCGGACTCGCTGGACGTGTCCACGCGCCACATCCAGCGCATCATGAAGCAGCTCCAGGAAGATGGCAAGCTTCACCACACCGGCCCCCGAAAAGGCGGCCGCTGGGAGGTCGTCGGCGATCTCACCCCCGATCTGCCCCTAGCTTAGCCGCCGTATGGCCTCATTGAACGAGGCGGTACTCAACGTGGCGTGTCACCGCATCGCCACACGCACATGAGGGCCTGAAGCCCTACCGCGTCGCCTTCAGCTGGGCGAGCACCTTGCGGGCCGCATTCAGGTTCGCCTCGATGTCGGCGCCGACCACGTCCAGGTTCTCGGCGGCCGCAAAGCGGGTCTCGGGAATGCCGAACATACCGGCAATGCCGCAGAGGTACTCGTAGCCGTAGTTCATGGACTCCACCGCGCCGCCGCCCGTGGTGATATAGGTGAGGTGCTTCGCGCGACACAGGCCCTCGCAGCGGCCCTCCTCGGTGTAGTGGAAGGTGACGCCCATGACCGCCGCGTGCTCGATGTACACCTTCAGCGCCGCCGGGAACGACAGGTCCCAGTAGGGCGCGCCGATGACGATCTCATCGGCCTCGGCGAAGTCCTTCCCGATATCGAACATGGGGTCGTCGAACAGGCCCTTCGCCTCCAGCTGGGCGCGGTAGGCAGCCGAATCGCCGTAGTAGGGCTCCAGGCGCAGCTCGGACAGGTTCACTTCCTTCACGTCCTCGATGCCTTCCAGATACTCGCGGCACAGCGTGAGCGTGCGGGACTCATCGCCTCGCAGACACGCATTCACGAACAGAACGGTCATGACGTTCCTCCTTTTCCGAAATCCACCCCATTGTAGCGCCGCGAAACGCAGCAGCCTTCGGCGACAACCACACCGCACCGCAAATGAACGCAACGGGGCAGCCCCCAGGCGCCCAGCACCCCAGTCGAAGCGTTCGCATGCCACGCAATCACCGCCCAACCGTCGCGCTCGCCGCACCCATTGCGGAAAATTCGCACAGCCAGACAATATACAGAACGGGGAGCCCGCTGCGGGCTCCCCGTCTACAGCGCGCTCTCGATGGGAGGGGGACCGAGGCGCTACGATAAAGACACTACGCGCTTCTAGGCTTCTTCGAATGTAATTTTCTCGCCCTTCGCCAGCGCCTCGCCGAGCACGCGCCCGAACGTAATGGCACGCCCGTGGCTGATGCCAGGAGTCAGCAGCGGATAGTCGCAGGCAAAGAAGTTGCCACACGTGTTGCCAGCCGCGTACAGGCCGGCGATGGGGCTATCGTCTGCGTCGCACACCTGCAGCTGATCGTTGCAGTTGAGGCCAAACTGAATCGTCATGGTGATAGCCGTGACCTTCGTGGCATAGAACGGCGGTGTCACGATGCTCGACTTCATCCATTTATCTTCCTTGCCGAAGTCGCGGTCATGCCCCTCGGCACACAACATGTTGTAGCGCTCAACGGTAGCCAGAAACGTGTCCGTGTCCTTAATGCCGAGCTGCACCGCCAAATCTTCCAGCGTGTCGGCCTTCCACATAACGCCCTCCTCCACGCCAGCTTCGATGGCGGCGGGAGTATTCTCGTCCACAATGATGCCCTTGTTGCTGCGGTTCGTTCCCAGCATATCGAGCACCTTCGCCTCATAGTCGTCGTCGAAAATCGACCAGGCAATGGCTCCCGGCTGCATCATCATGCCGTTGGAGTTGGAAATCTCGTTGGGCGTCTCGTCCACGAAACGACGGCCATCGCGATTCACCATCAGCCAACCGATATCCTGGCAAGACAGCACTTGGCCGGGACCGGCCACCGCGTGGGTCATAGGGGCGGCGGGGCCATGCTGGAAGTCGGCGCCGCACCACAGAGCCATCTGATGGCCCAATGCGTCGTTGCAGCCATCGGGCATGTAGAAAATGCCGTCGGAGCGCAAAGACACCGGTGAAAACGTCTCCACCATCTCTTCGTTACCGCCGATGTCCCCCGTGCACAGCACCACGCCCTTGCCAGCATTGTACTGACGATAGGCATCGTCTTCGCCCTTGGCAATAACCCCCACAACCCGGCCGGAATCATCCTGCACGAGCTGCTCGGCGCACGTGTTGAAGACGAACTGAGCTCCCGCCTCCTCGGCCTGCTTGAGAAAGGCGCTGCCCAACAGGTCGTTGGCCGCGCGACCATCCTCGAGATTCATGCTCGCCTCTGCCGCGCCCGCGGGCTTCCAGCTATGCGCTGTGGGATACTGACGGAAGAACAGCTCTGCGTCTTCCAGATCGCCGCGCGAGCCCACACCGGGAACCACTTCAGCGCCATTGGCCTCAAGAAGGTCGATAACCTCGTCGAATACCGCTCCAGACCGATAGATCCATAACTTGTACAAGTTCTCGTTAATGAGCATCTTCGACCACTGGGAGGCGTATTTCAAAAGCTCGGTCGGATCGATGTCCATGCCATGCTCCTTTTGGAACTTCGACCCCACAGCGCCATTATCGGCACCACGAACCGAATAGGTATTTGAGCGCTCGAGAACAACGACCTTGGCTCCGTTGAGAGCAGCGGCCGCAGCCGTGTTCAAGCCGGCCATGCCTGCGCCCACCACCACGATATCGGCGTCGACCGTTTCGGCGATATCGGCAATGGGCTCGGGTTTGGCCTCCCAGGAATGCTTGACCGTGGTCGTCCCTCCGTTCCCACTCGATCCCGATGTGGAAGACAGGGACTCGCTGGGAGCGCTCGGGGCGCAACTGGCCATACCGGCAGCAGCCGCAATGCCAGCGACACCCACGCCCGCGAGGAACTGCCGCCGAGACACCCCTTGCTGATACTGAGTCATAAGAATCACCTTTCCCGTAGTTGCAGGGGCATTCGTAAAATACGAACGCCATCCTTCTGGATGTCCGCATAGTAGCGAATGCGAAATGGGGGCAACTACACCCAAAAGCGGGGTGATCCCCCCCCCCGAACGATATGGCAAGACTTGCTTACAGAGGTGATTCGGCCGCGTGCCATGCTTCGAAGGCGTCTATCAATTCCTGACGGCCATGCACATTGCATTTGCGGTAAATGCTTTGGATGTAGCCCTTCACCGTCGACGGAGCTAAGCTGATTTCCTGTGCAATATAGGTATGCGTACGCCCCGCCACCAGCAAAGCGAAAACTTCCGATTCGCGTTTGCTGAAATCGTGGGCATCGGCAAAGCCACGCACCCATGCTTCAACCGAACGCTCTGCCGAACGGGATCCTGCCGGCGCCTCACGCTCCAAGAGAACCTTCCCGCTCGCTACATTCTGAATTCGCTTGCGCATTATGAGAACCAGTCCCATGGCAAACAGATACGCCGAAAGAAAGGCGATGAGCATCAACTGCATGGTTCCGAACTGGCTGCGAACGTACACCGATACCGAGAGGAACACCGCGAACAGGGTGCTAAAACAAAGTATGCCCCGGGAGATTCCGTACACGGCGTAGGCAGGAACCCGTTCTGCCTGGATGACCTCAACGGCATAGTACAGATAGTACATAGTCGTGAGGAAGTAAGCGGGGCTTACAAACCCATTCAGGAAAACGGCGTAGTTGGGCTCCGCAAAGGGAAGGAGCAGCAACCCCAGGGATGCCACAGCAAACACGCCCAGGTACACGTTGTCGAATGTCACCTTGCGACGAACCGCGAGCGCCAGCACACAGGCGATGAGGCCCGCGCCGGCAGCCCCCATAGGAGTAAACAGATGCTCGGCGCCTCGGGAAAACGGCACCGTCAGGGCGACCTGCCCGATAAGGCCAAACACAATACCGCAAATCACGGCGCAGAGCAGCACCGGCGCCAGCAAGATAGCAGCGCGCCCCTTGGACTGCGGCAAGGATTCTTCAGTTCTCGCGCAAGCTGCCGTCTCCTCTCTGCAAGCATATTGCAAGCAGAAGGAAGCGCCCAGGGGAAGCGCCAAGAGCACGAAAAAAGCCAACGCGTCAGGAAGCGCAACGACGAGGAAATATAAGATCGCGCCAACAGCAAGCCCCACGGGCATGCGTCGCCGCGCCTTTTCCAAGGAACCGTCGGCAAAATAGCGATCCCATGCAAGGGAAAGACCCGCATCTCCCAGTCCGCCCAGAACGCCTCCAGCTGCGAGCATCACAGTGCGGCTATCTTCGGGCGCAAATACCGACAACCATCCCAAGGCCATGCCAGAGGCGAGCACGACCCCCGCCGGCCAACCAGGCCTCGCGTTAGGCACCGCCTGGATTCTCAGAGAGAGAAAGCCCACAACGAGAAGCGTAGTGCCGTACGTCACCATCATCGCCATATTGAGTGGGTTGTTCGCCGTCGGGCCGTTGACCACCAGACCGAAAAGCGGGTAGTCGAAGGTCGCCACCAATCGCGTGGCCCATAGGAAGGCGTAGCCGATAAACCACGGTACGTAAGCCGATATGCGCTTGCCTTCCACGAGCTCCCTCCCAAAAAACGGTGACCCAATAATAGCGCAAACGCAAACCTTCAACCCTGACCGCAAGCCCAACCATCCATTTTGGAGGGTATTTTCCATCCCCTTGGAAGCTAACGAAGCCCTGTGGAAAACCCTAACCTGGAGACATTGGTCGCGAAAAACAGGGAGGAACCATGGGGAAATGCACGGGGCTCGATCGCAAGCTTTCCAACGCAGGCGGAAACGCGATGCTCAAAGGTCGTCGCAGAGAGGTGGCCTGGCACCTCTCTCAAGGCGCGAGCTATGCGGTCGTCGCCAAGCTCCTTTACCTTTCACCGGAGACGGTGCGAGGCTATGCGCGGGAGATTTATGAAAGAGCAGGGGTGTCCTCGCGGCGCGAGTATCTTAATTTCTTCCACGCCGATACCCTCGCCTCGAACCCAACGCTTCGAGGGCTTTCTCAGCGTGAAGCGCAAGTGGCGAACTGCCTCGCAGCCGGCATGACTCGAAGCCAAACTGGCACTCACCTCGGACTGTCGAGCGAAACCGTGAAGTCCTACGCCCGTTCGATCTTCAACAAGCTCGGCGTAAGCTCGCGCGACGATCTCTACCTTCTCACCCATAGCAGCTAATCTCAATTCCAAGGGGCACGAGGCAACCGATGTGCACCGCCGCGAGGTTTTTCTCTTGTTGCACTTGCGCGGGACAAAGCCGACTCCCTTATAATGGGGAAACATCGCGTGGGAGGACTTCGGAAGGCGGTGAGTCGGTGACGGTTGCCCATTACACGCTCATGAACAAGAACACGCCCGTGCTGTCGTTCGATTACGACCTGGACGACCACAAGGCCGTGCGCATTCGCGAGGTGCTCGCGCTCGAAGCGGCGCCTTTCGGCCTTACCGACCGCCACGGCGACATCTCGAAGGCCGAGCTGAACTACTGGTGGCGTCACCGCGCCATTCCCGCTTCTCGCGCGCAGATCAAGCGTCTTCTGGAGAACCTGCAGCTAGAAAGCACGCTCGTGCTGGCCGAGAAGAGCTTCGGCCTGTCGCTTTCCGATTGCTATTGGCTGAACGACGAGAACGACCCGAAATCCTGGGACGCCATCAACTTCTTCGACAACGACTTCACCGATGACCTGGGATTTCTCACCCTCGGCCAGGATTCGGCGGGGTCTTCCCCCGACGCGCCCGACTACCGCACGGTGAGTCTGTCCTCCCCCAACAGCACCCTGGGCGGCGATTTGCTGAAGAAGTGGAAAATCATAGGCGGCGAGCGGGTGCTGCTGAAGTCGGGCGTGGGCCTGGCGAACCAGGAGCCCTACAACGAGGTGGCCGCTACGGCGCTGCATCGTCGGCTCATGGAGCCCGGGGAGTTCGTCCCCTACACGCTGTTCGAAGATCAGCGACGCACCTACTCCGCCTGCCCGAACCTGCTGGGGCCCGACGAGGAGCTCGCGGCCGCCTGGGATGTCATCCGCAACGTGAAACAGCCGAACAACTTGTCCGACCTGAGCTTCTACGTGAAGCGCCTGGAAGATCTGGGGCTTGATGCCGATGCCGTCATGACCTCGCTGGCCAAGATGTTCGCCGGCGACTTCGTGCTGGCCAACCGCGACCGCCACTACCGCAACTTCGGCATCATCCGCAACGTGGAGACACTCGAGGTGACGGGCATCGCGCCGGTGTTCGACTCCGGCTCGTGTCTGTGGTCGAACGCGGAGCTTCTGGAAGTTCCCGGCGACTTTTTGTACATGGCCAAGCCCTTCAAGATGAACGGCATGAAACCGGACGCGCAGCTGCGCCTGTTCGAAGGTTACTTCGACTGGTATGACCCCGCCATGCTGGACGGCTATCCCGAGGAAGTGGCCGCTATCCTCGCGAAGAACCCCAACATCCCCGAGCGCCGCATCGCCACCATCGTCGATGCCGTGCGCAAGAAGATAGAGCTGCTCGATCGCATCGCACGGTAGAAAGGACTTCCATGGAAAACTTCGAATTCGTCTCCCCCACCCACTTCGTGTTCGGCCGCGGTGCGGAAGAGCAGGTCGGCGCCAAGCTGGCCGAGGCCGGCGCCAAGCGCGTGCTCGTGCACTTCGGCGGCGAGAGCGCGCGTCGTTCGGGCCTCATCGACCGCGTGGGCGCCTCGCTGGACGCGGCGGGCATCGAGCACATCGAGCTGGGCGGCGTGCGTCCCAACCCCGAGATCACGCTGGTGCGCGAGGGCGTGCAGCTGTGCAAGGAGGGCGACGTGGACTGGATCCTCGCCGTGGGCGGCGGATCGGTCATCGACTCGGCGAAGGCCATTGCTAACGGCGCCTGTGTCGATTGCGACGTGTGGGAGCTCTTCGAAACCAAAGCGCTCGATCACGACGTGCTGCCCATCGCCGTGGTGCTCACCATTCCGGCCGCCGGTTCCGAGGCCTCCAAGAACACCGTAGTCTCCAACGACGAGCTGGGCCGCAAGACCGGCTACGCCAACAACGCCCAGCGCCCGAAGTTCGCCTTCATGAACCCCGAGCTCACCTTCACCCTGCCGCCCTTCCAAACGGCTGCGGGCCTCACCGACATGTACTGCCACCTGCTCGAGCGCTTCTTCGACGATGTGGGCGCCGTGCCCGTGACCGACAACCTGAACCTGTCGCTCATGAACACCATCCGCGCCGAGGCGCCCCGCGTGCTGGCCGACCCCGACAACTACGACGCCCGCGCCAACATCATGTGGACCGGCATGCTCTGCCACCAGGGACTCGCCGGCGTGGGCCGTCACGAGGACTGGGCCACCCACGGGCTGGAACACGAGCTGTCGGCCCTGGACCCGGCCATCACCCACGGCGCGGGCCTGGCCGTCATGTTCCCTGCCTGGATGGAATACGTGTACGGCGAGAACCCCGCCCGCTTCGCCTTCTACGGCCAGGCAGTGTTCGGCCTCACCCCCACCGGCGACGTGGAGGCCGACGCGCTTTCCGCCATCGACGAGACGCGCGCCTTCTTCGCGAGCCTGGGGATGCCCACCACGCTCGCCGAGCTGGGCGTTGATGCGGCCGACATCCCGAAGATGCTGCCCACGCTCGCCCAGAACAAGGGCGTCCCCTTCGGCAGCTTCAAAAGGCTCACCTTGGAAGACGCCGCGGAAATCTACAAGCTGGCGCTGTAGGGCAGCGAGCAGCATAGGGGTTGGGCAGTGCACGTTCTCTCGGTCTCGGATTTTCATCCGAGACCGTTTTGTCGTCCGAACCCGTTTTTCTGTGGCGAAAATCACGTTTGTTAGCATGCAAAGATGGCACGGCGCAACGCATGGGGCGCACCTCACTAGGAAATGCCTGGTGGCGCCATGTCGTGCAACGCCGAGACCGGCTATAGGCATACCCGTAGTGCTAACAAACGCAATGTGTTGGCGGAAATTCCGCCCCTACTCCGTAACGGAGCAGGGGCGGTTTGCTTACAGGCCGCAAAACAGAGGAGGGGGCGAAAACGGGCACCCCATAATGGACGTCGCACGACCTTCCATGGATCGATCGTGCTGCCATGCACCCATCCAAGGAGGTATTCCTATGGAAATCGTCATCAAGCGCGTGTACGAACCCTACGAGGAAAGCGACGGCTACCGGGTGCTCGTCGATAGGCTCTGGCCGCGCGGACTCACCAAGGAGCGCGTGCACTACGACGAGTGGGCGAAGTTCCTGGCGCCCTCCACCGAGCTGCGCAAGGCCTTCGGCCACGACCCCGCCCACTGGGACCTGTTCCAGCAGAAGTACGTGGCCGAGCTGAACGCGAACCCCGAGGCGCTGGCCTTCGCGAAGAAGATCGCGAGCCCCACGCTGGCGGCCTACCCGCGCGTCACGCTGCTGTACGCCGCCCGCAACGAGAAGGAGAACGAGGCCGTCGTGCTCGCCCAGTGGCTTCCCCAGCACGAGTAGAGAACAGGCAATCCCCCCCGTATTGAGCAGAGTAGGTCGAGAGCGGCCCGGGGTGTCCCGCGCGCAGGTGCGAAAGCGTTCGGAACAGTCCAGTGGACAGTTCCGCCGAGCGAGCCATTGCTTGAGCACGGGACACCCCGGGCCGCTCTCGACCGGACAGACGCCTTAATCCAAGATGGGCAGGGCGCGTGCGGGCGATTGGGGCGAGCTGACAGCCTAGTCCGCGATAGGCAGATTCGTCACTTCCGCTTCCAAAGGCAGCGGCACGTCGTCAGCCTCGGCTTCAGCGGCCAGGCCGCCGTCCCACGCCTCTTCCTTACCCGGCAGCACAATGTTCAGCACAATGCCCACGATAGAGCCCACGGCCAGGCCCGACAGCGCGATGGTCACGCCGCCCACCTCGAAGGTGATGGCGCCGGCCGCGCTGTAGGCGATGCCGAGCGACAGCACCAGGATGAGTGCCGTGATAAGCACGTTGCGGCTCATCATGAAGTCCACGTGGTTCTCCACCAGATTGCGAATTCCCACCGCCGAGATCATGCCATACAGCACCAGCGACACGCCGCCGATAACACAGGCCGGCATGCAGGAGATGACCGCTGCGAACTTCGGGCAGAACGAGAACAGAATGGCGAAGCAGGCCGCGATGCGCACCACGCGCGGGTCGAAGACGCGGGTCAGCGCCAGCACGCCGGTGTTCTCGCCGTAGGTGGTGTTGGCCGGCGCGCCGAAGAGCGACGCTAGCATAGTAGCCAAGCCGTCACCGAGCAGCGTGCGGTGCAGACCCGGCTCGGCGATGAAGTTGCGGTTGCAGGTGGAGCTGATGGCCGACATATCGCCGATGTGCTCGATGATGGTGGCAAAGGCCAGCGGCATGATGGTAATGATGGCGGTAATAGCCAGGCCGGCGTCGAATTGCGGGCCGAACAGCGCGAACACCGTGTTGTCCCAGAGCACCGGCAGGCCCACCCACGAGGCCTCGGCCACAGGCGTGAAGTCCACGAGCCCCGCCACGGCGGCCACCACGTAGGAGCCGATGACGCCGAACAGGATGGGGATGATGCGGATCATGCCGCGGCCCCAGATGTTGCTGATGACGATGATGGCGATGGCCACGAGCGCCACCGGCCAGTTAGTCTCGCAGTTCGCGATGGCCGACGAGGCCAGGATGAGCCCGATGCAGATAACGATGGGGCCGGTGACCACGGGCGGGAAGAAGCGCATGATGCGCCGCGGCCCGAACACCTTGAACAGCGCCGAGATGACGAGGTACAGAAGGCCCGCGCAGGCAACGCCCAAGCACGCGTAGGGCAGAAGATGCGCCTCGCCGTTGGGGGCTATGGCCGCGTACCCGGCAATGAACGCAAAGGACGAGCCGAGGAACGCCGGCACCTTCCCCTTCGAGAGGAAGTGGAACAGCAGGGTGCCGAGACCGGCGAACAAAAGGGTTGCCGAAACCGACAACCCTGTGAGCGTAGGCACGAGAATGGTGGCACCGAACATGGCGAACATGTGCTGGATGCCGAAGACGGTCATCTTCGGGGCGCCGAGCTTTCGGGCATCGTAGACGGCATCGGGGGCATCGGCGGCGCCCATGGTGGGCACGGTTTTGGTATCGCTCACGGAAAACCTCTCATCGTTGCGGCGGACAGATGGCCGCCCGCAAGCCCGCGCTCCGTTCGAGCTGCCGCGCGCGCCGCGCATCAGCCCGAATGCGGCCGCCCTGCGAGCCGACCTCGCCTATTATGGCACGGCCCCCGCCGCCATCCCGTTTCGCCTCCGCGAGGGGCCGAAACGCCCCGCAAGCTGCTGAGCATCCGCACAAAACGGACTCGCTCCCGCGAATGGGGAAGAAAATGACGGTTTTCGTAGTCCGACCGCAGCTCACCAGACTTCCTGCCGGACGTTTCCCCAGGTGAGGCTTTCTCCGCTCACGCTGCATCGCCGACAGCACTACGAAAACCGTCATTTTCTTCCCAAAAAAGCCGTCTTAGGGAATCAGGTCGTAGGGCATCTCCCTTTTCACCAGGTAGAAGATGAGCAGCAGCGGAATGAGCCACGGCCATACCCACAGAGCCACCACCAGCGTGGCACTGCGAGCAATGTAGAACAGCACGCGACACCAAAACGTGCGCGGATGCGTCTCGAAGGTCATGCGCACGAAGGAGCCGCCTGGCGTAGACCCGTCGCGGAGCCACGGGATGACAAGCTCCACGAGAACGAGGGCCGCAAGGCCGCAAAAGCCCATCACCGCCTCGGACGTCTGAGCTGCCGTGAGCCCCGGCAGCTGCAGGGCCGCCGCGTCCGTCGCTTCCAGCCCGAGCGCCACCACCCCGTAGGGCACCACCGTGGCGAATCCCACGATCATGAGGTCGATCCACAGGGCCACGCAGCGACGCACAAAGCCCGGACGATCGGTGGGCTCGGCATCGGCCAGCTGGCCCGGCGGCGCCACGCGGGCCAGCAGCCACGTGCAAAGCCAGCCGAGCGCCGCACCCAGGGTATTGGCGATGGCGTCGTCCACATCGCAGCAGCGGTAGGCGTACGGGTACAGCCCAAAGAATCCCGTGAACTGGGCCGATTCGATGAGCACGGACGTGGCGCACCCCAGCAGCACCGCCGGCAGAAGGCTCCAGCGCAGCAGACGGCCCGCAATAAACCCTAGGGGCACAAAAAACACCAGGTTGAACAGCAGCTGGAACACCGCTTTCAGACCGTCCTTCTGGATATCGCCCACAAAAGCCAGCGGGTTGAAATTTGCCGGCACACCGTACGTGATACCCAAACCCGTATCGCCCGACGGCAATGGGTACAGCGTGAAACACCCAAGCCCCAGCACATACAGCACTGCCAAATACGTGCCCACAAACGACCCGAAGCGTAGCCGGCCGTCGCGATGGTACAGGTAGGCCAAAATAGGCAGCGTCAGCAAGAGCGAAACGAGCGGCCACAAGATGAGTGCCGCTGCGAAGTTATCGCTATAGCTTCCCAAAAAACGCTTAATGGCTCCCACAGCCGCTCCTTTCCTCTTTCAGCGCCCAGCATAACGGGGCCGCGAGCGCGGCGCAGCAAAGGTGACAGCATGGTAAGGGAAGTGATTGGAGGCCGTAAGGCACCCCGCCGTGTACAAAATTACGCTCGTGATGCAAGGGACGCCCCTTGAGACCGCTTGGTCACGGCTACGAACCGCTTTTCTTCGGCTGTGATGCAATTGGCGGAGCGATAGCGACCATCATCGCGCGAAATCTTCGATCAGGTGCATCATAGTCGAAGAAAAGCGGCAATTTCCCTAGAGGAGTTCCGCAAAAACCATCGCCCGTGCATCACAACCGCACTTTTGGCGACGTTTGCCCGCCTTCGAGGGTCGTGCTATGCTGAGTTCTTTCTCCGACCAGCTGAAACACACCAACGAGGAGAACCATATGAACATCACCGTGTACTGCGGGTCGAACTTCGGCGACGACCCGCGTTTCGAAGAGGCCGCCCGCGCGCTGGGCGCCTGGATCGCCCGAGCCGGGCACACCCTCGTCTACGGCGGAAGCTCCGTGGGGCTCATGGGCACCGTGTCGCGAGCAGTCATCGAAGGCGGCGCGCCTGTTATCGGCGTGGAGCCCGCGTTCTTTATCGAGGCCGGCGTGGCCCAGCACGACCTGACCGATCTTATCGTGTGCGACACCATGGGCGAGCGCAAAGCCAAGATGATCGAGCTGGGAAACGTGTTCGTGGCGCTGCCCGGCGGCGTGGGCACCCTGGAGGAGATTTCCGAGATCATCACCCGCGTGCGGCTCGATCTGGGGCCACACGAGTGTTTTCTGCTGAACATCGACGGCTTCTACGACCCCTTGGCCGCCTTCCTCGCGTCCATGGTCGACCACCGCTTCTTCGACCAGTGCGACCTGGACCGCTGCCATTTCCCGCGCACCGTGGAAGAGCTAGAGCACCTGGTGGCCACCGCTGACGAGCGCTCGGCGCTGCGTTGCGACGGCCCGCTGCTTCTGCAGAAAGCCGGGTAGTTTTCCCAAGTCCAAACCTGCTCGCCAACCGCCAAGCGGTCGGCAGCCCGTCTGGAACGCTGCGCGCCCTCTAGCCGATAACCGTCAGATGGAAGCGCGCCTTGCCCGCCTCCTTTGCCTGGTAAAGCGTGCTGTCGGCTACGGCATACAGCTCTTCGAAGGGCATGGGCGGCGTCACACAGCATGCTGCGCCAATGCTGATGGAAGGCGTCGCGCGCGTCGGGCCGTCTTCGGCACGCGGAGGATCGTCAGTCGACCGCTGCGTGGCAAAGGGCCCGCGTGCCAAATGTCCCAGCACGCGATCGGCCGCCGGGCCCGCCCCCAAGCCGGGCGCGAAAATAAGGAACTCGTCGCCGCCGATGCGGGCCACGATATCTTCCTTGCGCATCACTTGCGACAGGAAGAACGCCAGCTCCTTCAGCACGGCATCGCCCTCCAAATGACCGTAGGTATCGTTCACGGACTTGAAGTCGTCCACATCCACCACCACGAGCGTGCAGGGGCGACTCTCGCTCGCCAGCAACGTTTCAATGCGGTCGAGCGCTGCTGCTCGATTGTACAAGCCGGTCAGACTGTCGCGCTCGGCCTTGCGACGGAACTGGCTCTCGCGCTGGGCAGCCTCACTCGTGTCCAGCAAACGGCCCACATGACGCACCGGGCCGCCGTCCTCGCCGTATAAGACCACCGACTGATAGCGATACCACACCGGCTCACCATCGGGGCCAGGCGTGGACGTCTCGAAATCGACCAGGGAGTTCTCGCCGATCTGCTCCATCAGAGGCGAAAGGTCGTGAGAGGTTATATCTAGGCTGCAGGGCTTCTGGCAGCGCCGATGCACCACGAAGTCGGTCTGCTCGGGAGCGCGGCCGAAACGGCCTTCGAAATCGCCGTACACGTGAGCGTTACCCGTCGCGCACTGAATGTCGAACAACACGTCGTTGGAAAGCGCCGTGATGATCTCCAGCCGCTCGTTAGCCCGGCGCAGCTCTTTCTCGTGGTTCACCTGGTCCGTCACGTCCATGACGGTGACGTAGAACCACGGCGTGCCCGAGGCGTCCTGCACCAAACGGCCCCAGTCTTCCACCCAGCGCACCGTGCCATCGGCGCGCACGATGCGATAGCGTACCCGATCGTTGTCGCCAAGGGCGATCTGGTCGGCAATCTCACGCTCCACGCGCTCGCGATCGTCGGGATGCACGATGCCCGCAAACGTGCCTCCGGTAAGGGTGCGAAACGCATCGTAATCCTCGCAGCCGAACAGGCGAATCAGGCCCGAGCTGACGCAGTCCAACGTGTCGTCGCCCTCGGCCGAATAGCGGAACATGGCACCGGGGAAATTGTCGAGGAACTGCCAGGCAACATCGGCAACCATTGTGGGGGCGTCTTCAGCCTCAGGCTCGGCAACGGCGCTCGCGGAGGAAACGGTCGGCGGAGCGTCATTGCCCTCGCGCGTTTCTCTCCGATGAAAAATGTTGCCGAAAGACGCCATGTCGCTCCCTCTTCTCCTCTTGGATTTGAACGTTGGCACGATGAATGTTGACGCTGCAACATAATCCCCAATGATAGCACTTACCAGCAGGGATTACGCGTGAATCGAGCGAATGAGTTTCCCGCTTTGCCCCTCGCCTGCGTTGCTACGCTTGAAGCAACTTCTCCACCCGCGAGGCGGGCACCGCCCCCACAATCTCGCCGACGGGCACGCCGCCGCGGAACAGCACCAGCGACGGCACGCTCACCACGCCGAACGCCCAGGCGATATCGGGATAAGCGGCCGCATCCAGCTTCGCGAAGACCACCTCGGGATGGCGCTCGGCCACCGCCTCCAGCACCGGCTCCATGGCCCGGCACGGGCCGCAACCGGGGCTCCAGAAGTCCACAAGTACCGCACCGGGCACATCGGTCACCCGGGCATCGAAGTTCTCCTTCGTCAGTTCCAGCATAGGCGCTCCCTCATCGGCCGCGGCATCGCCAAAGTGCGCTCGCTCTGCGGCGCGTCAACGCTTTCAGTATATCGGGCTACGACCCCGTGCCACTCCCCGCACCCCAGCTGTAGCCAGTTTGACAGCCGCAAAGCCCTCACCTACACTAGGCGGACATTGGAATCGACCAAGGCTGGGTGTTTTGATGGCCGGAATGCTGGCGCTGTAACAGAACCCTCTCAGAGCTGAGAGCACGGTTGCCCATCGCGGGCAACTTCTTGTTGCGCCGTTTTGCAACCTGAAATCGCTGGCGCAACCCCTTCCGCAACCGCACCCTGAAGATGTCCGCGCACGCGCGCGACGCATCTGCACCCTTGAAGGAGATTTCCATGACCGAACAATTCCCCCATACTCGCAGCGATAACGTCACGCAGCGCCCCGCTGAGGCCGGCGGCGCTCCTGCGCCCGAGCCCGCATCCACGTTGAGCGCCGCCGGCCTGCCACTGCCAAAAAACTGGCTCGCCGTCATCGCGTTCATCTGGGCCGGCCAAGCCGTTTCCATGATCACGAGCTACGCCGCCGGCTACGCGGTGGTGTGGTACGTGACCGAGTCCACGGGGAGCGCTCTGGCGCTAGCCGTCATGAACATTGCCGTCATGCTGCCCATCGGCCTCATCTCGCCTTTCGGGGGCGTAGTGGCCGACAAGCACAACCGCAAGCTCATCATGATTGCCGCCGATGGGGCCGTGGGCGTAATCTCACTCGTGGCGGCCCTGCTCATCCTGGCCGGCGACGTGTCCATTCCGCTGCTTCTCGCCGTCTGCGTGGCCCGCGCGGTGGGGCAGGCCTTCCACAGCCCGGCCATGATGGCGGCCATGCCCATGCTCGTACCCGACAAGCACCTTCTGCGCATCAACACCCTGGACCAGCTGCTGGCGTCGGTCGCCTCCATCGGGGCGCCGGCCTTCGGCATCTTCCTGTACACCACCCTCGGGTTCTCGTCGGTGATGTTCCTCGACTTCGCCGGCGCCTGCGTGGCCATTCTGGGCCTGGCCCTAGCGAAGATCCCCACTGTGGTAGACGCCTCGGCGGAAACGCAGCACGTGCTGGCAAACCTGGCGGACGGCTGGCGCGCCATCGCGAAGACGCGCGGGCTGGTGCTGCTGATTGCCGGCGTGACGGTGGGCATGATGATCTTCGGGCCGCTTTCGGCGGTGTGCCCGCTTATGACCTACGACTATTTCGGCGGCGACGGCTATGCGGCCTCCATCGTCGAAGGGGCCTTCGGCGTGGGCATGCTCGTGGGATCGGGCATCCTCATCGCCTGGGGCGGCGGCAAGCGCCTGGCGGGGCTCATCGCCGTGGCAGCCGTCATCGTGGGCGCGACTACGGCGGCCTGCGGGCTTCTGCCGTCCAGCGCCTTCCCGGCCTTCGTCGGGCTGATGGCCCTGATGGCCGTGGCCTGCGCCTGGTTCAACGGGCCCACCATGACGCTCACCCAGCGCAACGTGCCCGATGACAAGATGGGCCGCGCCATGGGCCTGCTCACCGCCGCCATGGGCCTTGCCACGCCCGTGGGCGTGGCCATCGGCGGCGTGCTGGCCGAGGTCATGGGCATTGCGCCGTTCTTCCTGGTAGACGGGCTGGCCTGTCTGGCGCTCGGCCTCGTGCTGTACCTGCCTAAGTCGGTGCGCGCCCTGGACGAGGGATAGCCGAGGAAGGCCCGACGCCCGCTCCCCCAGCAACCCGTGATTCGCGAACCTGCACTCATTGAGTGCAGGTTTTGCCAAAAAGCGCACTCATTAAGTGCGTTTTGCATGCTGAAGCATACATCGTGACGAAAACCTTGACGCACACAACTACACTCCAGCAAAAAGACTGCAGGGGGAGTTTGACAAGCGCCTGGTCAAGCTCATCGGCCAGACCAGGCAGGGAAAGATGTACGGCGACTGGGGCGACTGGGGCGACTTCGGGCGCCTCCTGTAGCGGGGGGCGTGTCAAATAACTGCAAGTTGATCGAAAGGTGCAAGGCAACGTGGAAATTCGAACAGTGACCGAGGACAAGAAGCGGTTTCTCCCGCTGCTGCTTCTGGCTGACGAGCAGGAAGACATGATAGACCGCTACCTGGAAAGCGGGACTATGTATGTCCTTGACGACGGCGGAGTGAAAGCGGTGTGCGTGACAACCGACGAAGGGAACGGCGTTCTCGAGATCAAGAACATCGCCACCGTGCCTGAGCATCAGGGCGAAGGATACGGGAAGGCCCTCATAGAATTCGTCGCGGAAAAGCACCGGGAAAGCTATTCCATTCTGCAGGTCGGAACAGGCGATAGCCCCGCCACCGTGCCCTTCTACGAGAGATGCGGGTTCGTTCGCAGCCACAGAGTCAAGGACTTCTTCACGGAAAACTACGACCATCCGATCATCGAATGCGGCGTCCAGCTAAAGGACATGGTCTACTTGCGAAGACCCCTGCAGTAGGCGCATGTGCACGTCTCTCGATGACGGCTCCCCAGCCAACGTGCAGCCAGTTTTTCGCAACGGGTTCGGCCCCCTAAAGAACACATTCCAGCTGGCAATCGAACGGCTCATCCTCAACATGCTTTTGGCTATAGACTTCTGCTTCGACGCAACCCATCGACTTGTAAAAAGCTTGGGTCTCGGCGGCCGAGTGCGCAGATATGTAGAGCTTCCCAGCCCCTCTCTCCCTGGCCCACTTCTTCGCCGCCAGAAAAAGCGTCCTGCCAACTCCATTGCCCCTCACGTCCTCCGACACGTGAATGCTGGAAAGGTCGCAATACCTCTGCTCGCCGCCAAACACCTCTGGCTCCACCGACACAAAACCCTTCAGCTTTCCGTCAAGAAAGGCCGCGCAAACGAGGCCTTCGGAGAGGACCGTGTTCCTCAGACAGGAAACCAATATCTGGTAATCCCCTTCCGTCCAATCGTCAACGAAGGGAGCGTCCTTGATTGCCCACTTGCCGTTCTCTTTGCGCCAACACTTCGTGACGACTTGGCGGCGAATAAAATCGTTGAACAACTCCCTGTTGATCTCCTCTGATTGCAAAGCTTTGTATTCCACCATTATTCTCCTCGCTACATTGATAAGATCGCCGGCTCCCTTGACCAGAGCTTCATTTTGCTAACACCAGGTCAACGCCAATTGTAAAGCACTTTTGACACCGTAAACAAATTCAAAGGGCCCGATGTAAAGCCATCTTGGTGGTATTTTCGAACGGCGAATGGAAACCTCGTCTCATGAAAGGAGACACCGATGGAGTTGCCAGAGCAGCTGAAAGCCAACCGCGAACGGCTCGGTCTTTCCCAGGAGGACGTCGCACATGAAATCTATGTGTCACGCCAGACGATGTCCAGCTGGGAAAACGGAAAGACCTACCCGGACGTGCAGAGCCTGCTTCTGCTCAGCCAGCTTTTCGGCGTCTCCATAGACGAACTCGTGAAAGGGGACGTGATTTCAATGAAGAACATGATAAGCAAGGACGCGGTGACGATGGAGCGGATGTCTATCGGTTCCGCTGCGCTCATCCTGATGGGAGTTGCCTGCATGGTTGGGCTCCACGCAGTTTGGCAAGACCCTACGCCAGTGCCGTACATGACGACGGGGTCTTTGGCGGGTATCGCAGCCATGGTCGTCTGCTGGATTCCCTCGCTCATGCTCTCTTCGAAGATCGAGCGAATAAAGAAGAGTCACAACCTTGTGACCTACCGCGAGATTAGCGCTTTCATGGACGGAGAAGAGGCCCCGGAGGACAGCAACGCGCTCTCGAGGCGAAAGCCCGTACTGTACTCTGCGGTACAAATCGCCTGTGGTGCCGGAGCCGGGCTGATCGTCGCGTTCGCATTAACTCTGCTCGTGAATGCATTGCGATAGCCCTCGAAAAGGCACTTAGACACTCCGTCGACGTTGTATGCGGCTGCGACTCCTTCTATCCGCGCGCCCAGCAGCGCTACCTCAAAGACAGGAAGCTCCTTTATGCGAAATCCTGATGCAGTCGAGTGCCGCCAGCTGCTGAGCGCCGAGCAGTAGCGCGCTCTACTCCCCCAGCGTCATCTGGAGGACGTAGACGCGTTGGCGCAGGGCATTCGCGATGGGCAGGGATATCTCGCCGTGCTCCTGCAGGTGGCGAATCTGGTCGAGCTCGATGGAGAGCGCGTCGGCGTCCACCTCGTCGGCATAGCGGGCGGCCTCGGCGAACTGCTTGCCGAACAGCGGCTCCATGCCCTCGGGCAGGCTCTCATGGGGGCCGATGGTGATGTCGGGGCGGTCGGCCTGCTTCACGTCCTGCCCGTAGTTGATGCGGTTCCACAGCGAGTTCAAGGCCATGCGATGCTCTTCCAGAAGCACCGTGGCGGCCTTCTTGCGGCCGTCGTCCCGCGCGGCGATATCCTGCAGGTAGTCGATGGCGGCGTGTTCCAACTGAATGGCGAACAGGCAGGTGTCGTAGTAGATGCGCTCGTCCTGATCGGTTTCCACCGTTCCCGGCCGCGTGCGCTGCCACAAGAGGGCCGCCCGGCCGCGCAGGCTGACGAAGCGCGAACCCACGTTCACGTCGGTGCCGTCGTAGCCGATGGAGCGGCGAATGCGGCGCAGCGTGGCGTAGTAGGGCGTGCTCACCCCCACGCTGAGGCCGGCCGCGTTCTGCAGCTCATCGGCGCGCTTCTGCTGCGCCTCGCGCACGGCCCGGGAAAGCTCCTCGAGCGATTTTCCGCAGCCGTCGCTTTGGGCCTCGCGCTCGTGGATGAGCCGAATGCGGTACTGGGCGATGGTCAGCCGCAGGGCCGGGTCGTACTGGGACGTGTCGTCGGCATCCAGCATGGCCTGCAGCTCGCGCAGCGTCCCCTCCAGCACGCGGATGGTGGCGCGACGCAGGTCGTCCTCGTTGGTGGCGCTTTCCGTTCGCGGCGCCAGGCGGGGCAAGAGCCCATCGGCCAGAAGCAGCGTGCACAGCACGACGCTCGCCGTGAGGAACACGATGAGGTCGCGGTCGGGAAAGGGCGTGGTGCCGTCGGCCATGGTGAGCGGCAGCGTGAAGATGATGGAGAGGGTGACCGCGCCCTTCGGACCGCCCACCGTGAGCGCCGCGGCATTGCGCAGCAGGCTGCCCACGCGCTCGCGCCAATGGGGTCGCGCGTGGCGCAGGTGCGGCGTCGGGGAGGGCTGGTTGGTGTCGACGGTCTCGATCTTCGACGATCGCTGGCGCAGCTTCCGCCCGCGCCGGCGGCGCAGCGCGATGCGGTGGACCGCCTCCATGGCGAGCGCCCACAGAAAGCGGCAGCCCATGATGAGCACCGTGACGAGCGCCACCACCCCCAAAAGGAACGGCAGCGAGAAGTTGTCGGCAATGGCGGGCGTGAAGGCCTGGGGAAGCTCCATGCCCAACAGCGTGAACACCACGGAGTTGACGAGGAACACGATAATGCGCCAGAACCCGTTGGATACCAGTTGGCGCTGGGCGGCCGAGGCGGACGTGAGCCGCTGCTGGCGCTCGGCCATAACGAGCCCCGCGGCCACCACAGCCAGAATGCCGGAGGTGCCGAGCCATTCCGCGAACAGGAACGCGAAGAAGGGCGAGAACACCTCGTAGAGCACATTGGTAGTGGTGCTCTCATAGCCGCCGCGCCGCAGCAGCCGCACCAAGAGGCGCCCCGCCAAGCCGAGCGCCGCGCCCACGGCGATGCCGCCGAAGAACAGCCGCAGGAACTCGCCTCCCGCATCAAGCGCCGAGAAGGTGCCCGTGAGCGCGGCGGCGCTGGCGAACTGGAAGGCCACCACGCCCGAAGCGTCGTTGATGAGCGACTCGCCTGAGAGCAGTGTGGACTGGCGCTTCTTCAGGCTCACCGACGAGGCGAGCGCGCCCACGGCCGCGGCATCGGTGGGAGCAAGCGCGGCGGCGCAGGCGAAAGCGGCGGCCAGCGGAATGGAGGGCACGAACCAGTTCAGCACGAAGCCCACCACGAGCACCGTGACCAGCACAAGCCCCACGGCCAGCGACAGGATGGCGCCCTTGTTCTCCCACAGCTGCCGCGGGTCGGTGGAGCGGGCCTCGTCGAACAGCAGCGGCGCGATGAACAGCACCAGAAACAACTCGGAGGAGATGTGCACCTCGCGGACGCCGGGCGCCACGAGCGCCACCGCGCAGCCCACGGCGATCTGCACGAGCGGCAACGACAGGCGCGGGACCAGCTGGCACAGCGTGGCCGACCCGATCACGCAGGCCAGCACCACCAACGCGAATTCCAATGTCGCCACGAGCACCTCCCTTCCGCATGCCGACCGTCGCAAGTCCCGCTTTCCATGACGTTTTCCATTATGAATGGAACGTGCGCGCCGCCAAGGGGCCCCGCTTCTCTGTTGCGGCCCTGTCACGCCCCCGTCACAGCGGTCTTTCGCTATAATTCCCCCAATGGAAAAGCCGACGCAGACCCCCGAGGAGGTCCCCATGGATGAGAACGTTCGCCCCGACGACATGGAGCGTATCACCACGCCCGAGCTCGCCCAGGCATTCATCGACGAGCAGGTAGCCGCCATTCGCGAGCAGGTGGGCGATAAGAAGGTGCTGCTGGCGCTGTCCGGCGGTGTGGACTCGTCGGTGGTGGCCGCGCTGCTGATCCGCGCCATCGGGAAAAACCTCGTGTGCGTGCACGTGAACCACGGGCTTATGCGCAAGGGCGAATCCGAGCAGGTCATCGACGTGTTCCAGAACCAGATGGACGCGAACCTGGTGTACGTTGACGCCACCGACCGCTTCCTGGACCTTTTGGCCGGCGTGGACGAGCCCGAGACCAAGCGCAAGATCATCGGCGGCGAGTTCATCCGCGTGTTCGAGGAAGAGGCCCGCAAGGTGGGCGACGAGGTAGACTTCCTCGGCCAGGGCACCATTTATCCCGACATTCTGGAGTCGAAGGACGGCGTGAAGGCGCACCACAACGTCGGCGGCCTGCCGGAGGATTTGCAGTTCGGCCTGGTGGAGCCTGTGAAGCTGCTGTACAAGGACGAGGTGCGCGTCGTCGGCCGCGAGCTGGGTCTGCCCGAGTCCATGGTGGAGCGCCAGCCCTTCCCCGGCCCGGGCTTGGGCGTGCGGTGCCTGGGCGCCATCACCCGCGACCGTCTGGAGGCGCTGCGTGAGGCCGACGCCATCGTGCGCGAGGAGATGGAAGCGGCGAACGTGGGCGCCTGGCAGTACTTCGCCGTGGTGCCCGACATGCGCGCCACCGGCGTGCGCGACGGCGAGCGCGCCTACGAGTGGCCGGCCATCATCCGCGCCATCAACACCGTGGACGTCATGACCGCCGAGGTGCCCGAGCTGGATTGGGCCCTGCTCAAGCGCATGACCGACCGCATCACCCACGAGGTGCCCGGCATCTGCCGCGTCTGCTACGACCTCACCCCGAAACCTGTTGGGACGGTGGAGTGGGAGTAAATTGCAAGGTCAGAGGCCACTTTTTACCTAGTCAAATGTTTTGTAATTTTGTGTAATTTACACCCATTCCGTTAGGGAAAGGCTGTAAGCCACTGGGAAAAGCTCTCAAACGGAAATCGCAGAATTTGGACCCGCCGAAGCCTCGGCGGGTCTTTTTTCTTCCCAGATGGGAGCACACTTTTCGCTTCTGCGTCATCAAGAGAAATAGACAGTATTGGACAACATTGGGAAGCTTTCCAAAAGAATGGCGTCGGTTAACCACTCGCCACAGTTGCACAGGTGTATTTTTCGCTCGAAACGGCGAAAATAGTACCATTTTGAACTCACCCCCATTTTGGACGGCCTTTATTGATGTTTTCCCAGTTCAGGATGGGGTGTAAAAATTCTGTCGGTACTGACGAAATCACCGATTTCGCGGCGGATTTCGATCAACTTGCGCTCTGGCCAAGGCTCGGAAAACAGTACCAGGCGATCAAATGTCTCACGAAAAAGTCCATCCATAATTCCGAAACAAGGCCCTCTTGGAGATGGCGGGCGGTACTATTCGACGCCTTGCCGCTCGTGCAAGCGCTTCGGGCCATAAACGAAGGAGGACACCAAGCGGCGTCCTCCTAAGCGCATCGATATAGAGTTGGGAACTACATTCTGAACGATGACTTCCAGGACTTGTAGTCGTCCTCGCTCATCGCACCGCTTTCGAGCTCCTCTTTTGCGTTGTGCCAAGCCTGTATAGCTTGGACCATCTTCTGTGCGCCGTCGGCCTTCGGATCGATGGAGACGTCATCCGCGAAGTCGATCAGGAGTTCCTGGAAAAGGCTAGAAACAGGCTTGCGCCATGTTTCTGTACCTCTTGTCATCGACCTCGACGACGCTGCGCTTGCCGCCCTTGAACTCGATCCCAACGATATGGATTCCGTTTCGCTTCGCGGTCGCAGCTGCGACCAAGCCGATTGGTCCAAAGATGAGCTCGCCGACAAGGCCGCGCATGGCGGCGCTTGCCACGCTGATCTGGCTGTCATCGTCCAGGGGAGTGAGGGCACTCACGGTTTCCTTGTTCAGGTAGAGGAGCTTCGTCATGGTGAGCGATATGAACGCCTCGCCGAAGCTGACTCCGACAAGCTTGCCCTCGTAGTCACCGGCGATCACCTTGTTAGACGCTTTGGACATTAGGCAGCCTTTCGCATCATACGATTGACCCACTTTTGGAGTTTGTCGAAGTTGAATGATGGGTGCTCTTCATCGAAGTACCACTCCTTACAAAGATGGTACCTTCCGCAAATGGGATTGGCGTAATATCGCGGATAGCTATTGCTGTCCATGCGCCTAATGGAGCTTTCAACGAACAGCGGTCGACTGAATCCGAAGTTGGTTAGGCGGTAGCCCCTGTTCTCTTCGGCCTCAAGCCTTTCGATTTCTACAGAGGAGATAAGCTGGTTCTCAAAGAGGAAGGTAAATACCCTTTCAATGTAATCGCGGTTCTTCTCGCCTGGCAAAAGATCTGTGGTCATCTTGTTCATCTTGTTCATCTTGTTCATCTTTTCCTCCTAATCCCCGTTCGGGCTTTCTCGATTGCCTTCGCCGCTATTTTGCCGGTACTTGGCTGCGCGATTGGGCTTTTCCTTCTTACGCGTTGGCTTTCCGTACTTTTCGATATATTCGACACGGTTCATAACCGATGATTCTGAGATTAGGAGCTTGTTTCCGTATTTGTACCCATCCAACTGCCTGTCCTGGACCATCTTCTTGACCCTCGTTTGCGTTACGCCCAATCTCTCGGCAGCCTCTTTCACGCTCAGCAATCCTCCCAGATTCATCCTCTTCTGTATGAACGGGCTATCGATATCCGGGATATCGTGGTAGTAGTTGTAGAGCTCGCCTTTGAGGTCGAAGCTCTCTTCCCAAAGGTCGTTCTCTATGCAGAGCAGGATGCTTTCTTTGATGAAATCCGTCCTCTTTGATTCATCGAGTTCAAGGAGCTCAGGAGATAGAGGGTACTCGTATACGCACATGCCGAGAGGCTTGATGTACCCGAAGGCGTAGTCTTTCAGATAGAGGGCGAATATATCTCCCATGTCCTGAATAAGAAGCCTTAAATCGCTGTAGTCCCTCATGTAATCGATCTCTCGGGCTTGCGGCTCGTCATCAATGCTGTACTGCCCTTCTGCGATAGCGAGTCGCGCAAGCTCGGTGAACTCGACCTCGTAGAAGTCCAGTTTCCTAAAGGATGAACGATCCAGGAGGTTTCCCTCTTCTTGTTGGTTAAGAAAGTTGATCTTGTCGATCGCATTCACATCTTGTTTGACCGCTTCACGGATCTGCTCTGTGTTCGCCGGGTTTTCCTCGAAGTCGCTCCACCAGAGGTACTCGTCGATTATGTCCTGCAAGCTCTTGTCACTAAGCTTCATGCCATTCCCTTCTATTGCTGAGCAATAGTATCATTGTCTATATTCTTTCACAGCGAAATGCTGTTGTCAAGTATTTCTATTGCTAAGCAACATATTCTTTCGAACCAATAGGCTGATTCCGCCTCCATTGCAACACGAGCTTCCGCCTCGGCATTCCTACACTCAGCAGTTCGCTCGGGGGCGAAGACGGGACGGCACCGCGGCGGCGAGCTCCTGACTCATCGCGACGGCGCTGGCGGAGCCCTACGCGGAGAAGCTTGTGTCCTCCTTGCGCCGCAGACAAAATCCGCACACGGCCTCGGATAACAACGAGGCGGTGGCAAAAGGCGACAGCAGCGTCTACTTCATCGACGCCGACACCTGCCGCATCGCCCCTCACGAGTAGAAGCGTCCAGCTCCGCAACGACCAGGGGCGCGGTCAAGCCGCGCTCCCTACAGAAAGGACAGGCCCATAAACGGAAACGACATCTTCGCGACGCGCAGGGAGATGTAGTCGATCTCCAAGCTTACGCGCAGGAAGCTGCTCAGCGCCATCTACTGGCTCAACCAGGGGCTCGCGGGCCGCGTGATATTCGGCGGAGCTGCGGCTTGCGATTACGTCGAGCGCGAGCTGAAGAGGACTTCCACCAATTCGAAGCCGATGCTCATGCAGAGGTTCAACGAGATGGTGGACGAGCTGATCGGGACCGACCCGTATTCCCGCGTGCTTCGGATCTACAGGAAGAAGTAGCGGCAATCGACGAGCAGGCTTCGGATCGCTGTCGATCCGGGTCTGCTCGCCATGGCGGCATGATACAAACATTTGCACTGAGATTATGATAGTATGTCAGTGTGATTGTTTATGACAAATAGAAGCGAACAGAGAATCGAGCGCCTGCTCGACGAGAACAACGGCGTCCTCATCGCCTCGGAGGCGATAGGCTCGGGGATCCCGAGGAACGCGGTCTACGGCTTTGCGAGGTCACGCGGGCTGGAAAAGGCGTCCCCGGGCATCTTCGTGGACTCCGACGTGTTCCCCGACGAGCTCTACCTGCTCCAGGCGCGCTACCCCAAGGTCGTGTTCTCGCACGAGACGGCGCTCTACCTCCACGACATGGCCGAGCGCGAGCCCGTCCCCATCGCCCTCACGGTGGAGTCGGGCTACCACTCGGCATCCCTCAAGAACCAGGGCGTGAGGATCTTCTACGTGAAGCCGGAGTGGCACGGCCTCGGAGTCTCCGAGGCGGAGTCGCCTGGCGGCCATGTCGTGAGGGCCTACGACAGGGAGCGCACGGTCTGCGACGTCGTGCGCAGGAAGGCGGCCATGGACCCCGCCGCCTACGGTTACGCGCTTCGAAGGTATGCGGCGAGCAGGGAGAAGGACCTCGCCAGGCTCGGACGCTACGCCAAGGAGATGGGGGTCAAGAGGCATGTGCAGCAGGCGATGGAGGTGCTTCTGTGATCAAGGGCGCGCGCAGGGTGAAGGACCTTATCCGCAATAAGGCGAAGGGAGATAGCAGCAGATCCCAGGCGCTCTTGCGCCACTACGCCATGGAGCGGTTCCTGGAGAGGCTCGCGAACTCCCCCTATCGGGACAACTTCGTGCTCAAGGGCGGCATGCTGATGTCCTCGCTCGTGGGCGTGGACCAGCGCAGCACGATGGACATCGACGCGACCGTCAGGGGATTGGCGCTCGATACCGGCAACGCCCTCAAGGTCGTGGAGGAGATCGCCTCCGTCGAGCTCGACGACGGCATGGAGTTTCAGGTCGGCGGCGCGGGAGAGATCATGGAGGACTCCGAGTACGGCGGCGTGAGGATTGCGCTCGCGGCCCGCATGGAGAAGACCCGCATCCCCATGAAGATCGACATATCGACGGGGGACGCGATCACCCCGGCCGAGGTCATGCACAGGTACCGCCTCATGTTCGAGGACCGCGACATCGGCATATGGGCGTACCCGGTGGAGACCGTGCTCGCGGAAAAGATCGAGACCGCTCTCGCGCGAGGGATCCTCAACACGAGGATGAGGGACTTCTACGACGTCTGCATGCTCCGCGAGCTGGACGAGGGCCTTGAACCGTCCGGCCTGAGGGCGGCGCTTGAGGCCACCATCGAGAAGAGGGGCAGCGGCGTCAGTGCGTCCGGCTACGCTCAGACGTTGGCCGAGATAGAGGGCAGCGCGACCATGGCGGAGAGATGGCGGTCCTACGGCCTGTCGAACCCCTATGCCTCCTCGATCGCGTGGCCGGACGCCGTCGGGTCGATTCGCCTCCTGTGCGACGCGTGCTGGCAGGGCGCGCGAGAGTCCGATTAGCCGGTCGCGGATCCGGGGGTCTATATGGCAAATTTCGGTCGGAAACGGCGAGCACAACCGCCATGCGCCCAGGAAGAACCGCACCCGGATTACTCCGAAGAAGAGCCCGTTTAAGATTTAGGACGGTACCAAGATGGTGATTCTCATAGGCGGAGCGAGCCATACGGGCAAGACCCTCCTGGCGCAGAGGCTCATGGAGCGATACCGCTACCCCGTGCTCTCGATCGACCTACTGAAGATGGGGCTCATCCGCAGCGGCCAGACCGCGCTTACTCCCGAGGACGACGACCTGCTCATCCCGTACCTGTGGGGAATCGTCCGAGAGATCATAAAGACGGCCGTCGAGAACAGGCAGAACCTCATCGTCGAGGGATGCTACATTCCCTTCGATTGGGAAGACGACTTCGATTCCAGCTATCTCGAACAGATAGAGTACGTCTGCCTCATCATGTCGAGGCGGTATCTGGAGGATCATGGCGACGATGTCATATGCTACGAGAACGTAATCGAGCGGCGGCTCATCGACGAGGTGGACATCTCCGGGCTCATCGAGGAGAACGGACAGAACCTTGCGTCGTGCCAGCAGCATGGGCTGCGATATCATCTTATTGATGGCGACTACGATGTTGGAGAACCCGAGGTCGCACCCCTGTCCGGCAGCGACCTCGATGCGGCAGCCAAGCTGTTCCGCAACACGGTCCATGCGGTCAACTCCCGCGACTACGCCCCTGAGCAGCTCGATGCCTGGGTACCCCGCGACAAACGGCGCTTGACGCAAATTGCCGAAAAGCTTTCGGGGCAGCAGACGGTCGGTCTCAAGGAGTGCGGCATCCTCGTCGGCTTCGGCAGCCTGGACGATAAGGGCGATATCGACATGCTCTTCGTGCACAAGGATCGTCAAAAACAGGGCATCGCGAAGGTCATCCTCCGCGAGCTTGAGCGCTTGGCTCTGGAGCGCGGCAAGCAGGTCGTCTCTACCTTCGCCTCGGTGACCGCGCGGCCCTTCTTCGAGCGCATGGGCTATGCGGTGGAGCGCGAGAACGTCGTCAACAGAGACGGCGTGTCGCTCGTCAACTACCTGATGAGCAAGCAGCTTCCATAAGGTAGAGGCTCGAACTCATCGTGAACTCACTTTGAACTCATGGTTTCACGTTTGCGCAGGTAGAGGATTTACACCCATGCCTGATTTTATTCCTACGTTATTCCTGGGTGTAAAAATGCGTCCTGCTTAATTGATAGCTGAACTCAACTATATTGTGTGCAGAGAGTTTCGGCTGGCCAGGCAGTGAGTTTTTTAGTTTTCCGATTTACTCCTTTATGCTAAGACCAGAGATCGCAAAACGAGTGAGTTCAAAACGGTACTGGGAATGTTCGTCGCTGGTCGGACGTCCTATAACGAGGTGATACGACATGACCCTGTTCGGACAACTAACCGCCCCCGCCACCATCGAGTGGGAGTAGGATCCTCGCTATCTCGCGGTTAAGTTGTCGAAGCCCGAAGCGCTCCCCGGCATCCGCCCAGGAGCGCTTCTTGCATCTTGGCCTTCTCGCTATCTGGCATCTTTCGCCATTCGCCAGCGCGACTGTCACAACCCCGAATATACGATGCCAGCATTCGCCTCTTGCACTTGCACCAGCCCAGGAATTCAACAAGACTACGCGAAGCTAATGTTTCCCTAATCATACACACTAACTTGATTAATGTGTATGATTACGTTAACATCTCGCCCATGGGTAATACTCTGTTTACATATGAAGAAGCGCTGGAGCAAACCGGCTCGAAGCACCTGCTGTCAAAAGCGGTGGCAGACGGATCCATCCACAAGTTGGATCGAGGCTTGTATTCCTCAGTCGCCCATCCCGACCCTCTCGCTGTTGCGCATATCCAATACCCCGAGGGCGTCATCACAATGGATAGCGCGCTGTATGAGTACGGACTGACCGACATCATGCCGGATGAGGTTCATATCGCAACGGCCAGAGAGGCAACCAGAATTGTGAAACCTGGCTATCGACAATACTTCATCGAAGGCAATCTCCTCAATCCGGGCACAACCGAGGTAGAGAAGCCGGACGGGACCGTTCGCCTTTATGACAAGGAGCGCCTTCTTGTCGAGGTCATGCGCCGGCAAGCGTCGATTCCTCTCGATTACTACAAGGAGGTTATTGGCTCGTACAGGCGCATAGCCGAAGAATTGGACATCAGGCTCATCGAGGACTACATTGCCCTCTTCAAGAGGAATGAGTTCATGTTCGATATATTGCAGAGAGAGGTGCTCTAGATGGCTAGTCTTGCGAGGATAAGAGACGCCTACATCGATGAGGGACTGTCGTACGCCCAAGCTGAAGCGCGCACCGCGCAAGATGCCATGCTCGGGGATAGCGACGAGCAGGTTGTCGCAGAGAAGCTACGGTCGCTCTTGAGAATTGGAGCCGCTTCCACTAGATATAAGGACGTGTTCGACATCTATTATCTGTTCATCGTCAAAGGGGTGCGCAAGGAGGCCCTGAGCCGAGCGCTCCATGCCCTTGTGATAGACGATGCCGCCATGCGCGAGGCTAACTACGGGCAGATTGCAGCCAGGCTCAAGAGCGTCTTTGGGAACCGTAGGTTCAGCAACCAATTAATGCGAGCGAAGAACGATTGGCTTGGGGTGCCCCACGAAAAAGCGACATCTGCCATTGTGCGGTATTTCGAGCAGGAGGCTAAGAATCTGAAGGGCTGACCCCTTGGAAGTCTCGCGTCAAAACCTTTCCAAATATGGGAAGGTTTTGCCATGGGCAAATATGTCATCTACTATCGTAATAAAGTCGAGGCAGAATCTATGACGACCGTTTTCTTGAGAAACAGAGGACGCAATGGAATTCGGGCTCTCCTAGGTGGGCGTTATCTTCCTCTTGATGCTCTTCGTAGCGAATATCATCTGGTCCAGGAACAGGCCCTCCAGTATTTCTGCGAACTCTTCTACGAGCGGGCTCGTTCTGCTTTTCAGCCAGAACGCATAGTAGCTTTGGGACGCCTGCTTGCCCATTGCGTCTACCAGCGGGATGCGCTTCACGATGGCGCCCGAAGCCCCCTCGCTCTGGCGCATCTCGATCGGCATGAACCCGTGATTCCCCGCCACCAGCATGCGGCCCTCCTCGCGCGAGCCAACGAAGCGGAATTCGCAATCGAAATTGAGGTGGTCGCGATAGTAGGTGCGCTCCACCTCCGCCATCTCAGGGGCGGCGATCAGTATGGCGCATCTGCCCTTGAGATCCCTTACCGAGACGGCATCGCGCCCGGACAAGGGGTCGATCTCAGATATTTCCACATATCCGAAGCCCGTCATGAGGTGCAGGTTCACGAAATCGCCCGAGAGCTCGCGGCGCCGGTCGTTGAACACGAGATCCGCCTCGCCGCTTACCACCATGCGATAGAGCTCGTCGTGACTGCCGCCCACAGCGTTGATCTCGATACCGGGATGGCGCGCAGCGAATGCGGCCACGGCCGCCTGCACCTCCCAGCCGTCGTAGCGGTTGAGGTACCCCACGGTAAGGCTCGTGGCATAGCCGCCGGCAACGCCCTCCACCTCGAAGCGCAGATCGTCGAGCTGCGAGAGGATGTCAGAGCCCTTCCGATACAGGACCTGCCCGGCGGGGGTAATCGCAAAGCCGCGCCCCTTGCGCTCGAGCAATCGAACACCAAGCTCCGATTCCAACGATTTCACTTGCTGGGAGATGGCCGACTGCGAAACGAAATGATCTTCCGCCGCGCGCGTGAAGCTGCCGCGCTCGCAGACCGCGCAGAAGTATTCGAGCTGTCGCAACAACATGGAGCCCCCTTCAGCAATACATAAGCGTTGCTAATGCAATAGAGAAGATATTGGAATTGTTCATTAGCAATTCGCTTTCTATTATAGGAGTATCCACCGGAAACATCACAGTTCAATGAAAGGAAGCGCCATGGAAAACGCCAACACGTGGCTCATCACCGGCGTCAGCTCCGGCTTCGGAAACGAGATGACCCGCCAGCTGCTGGAGGCGGGCAAGACGGTCATCGGCACCGTGCGCTCCACCGACAAGGTGGCCGGGCTCATCGAGCGCTACCCCGACACCTTCGACTGCGTCATCCTGGACGTGACCGACGTGGCCGCCGTGCATTCGGTCATCAACGAGGCATTCGGCCGCCACGGCGCCATCGACGTCGTCGTGAGCAACGCGGGCTACGGTCTGTTCGGAGCGGCCGAGGAGCTCTCCGACGCCGACATCGACAAGATCATCGCCACCGACCTCACCGGGTCCATCCAGGTCACCCGCACGGCACTGCCGCACCTGCGCGAGCAGGGCCGCGGCCGCATCATCCAGGTGTCCAGCTACGGCGGACAGGTGGCCTTCGCCGCGAACAGCCTGTACCACGCCTGCAAGTTCGGCATCGAGGGCTTCTGCGAGTCGGTGGCCCAGGAGGTGGCGAAATTCGGCATCGGCGTCACCATCGTAGAGCCGGGCGGCGCGCGCACCGAGTTCCGCTACGGCAGTGCGCATGTGGCCGACCTCATGCCCGAGTATGACCACGTGCACGGCTTCCTGAACATGCTCGACCCCTCCAAGGGGCTGGCCGCCGGCGACCCGGCGAAGATGGCGGCCCGCATGATTGAGTCCGTGGACACAGAGCCGGCGCCGCTGCGCCAGGTCTACGGCAGCCAGGCGCTGCGCGACACCATCGCACGCCTCGAGGAGCGCGTGGCCGACTACCGGACGCAAACCGAGCTCGCCGCCTCCACCGACATCCCGGAGGGCGAATAGCCATGGCGTACCAGGCTCGCATAACGGAAGCCGCCCGCTCCTTCCACGAGAAGATGTTCCCGGGCTACGAGAGCGACTTTTTGCGCACCGACCCCGAGTTCATCGAGCGCTTCGACAACTTCGCCTTCGACGAGGTGGTCAGGCAGGTGGAACTGGACGATACGACCCGCTATCTAGGATGGCTGGCCACGCTTCTGGGCTGCCAGGGCATCGACGAATACCGCGCCATCTTGCCGGCGGCCCTTCGCAACGGCATCACGCCCGTTCAGGCCAAGGAGGTGGTCTACCAAGCCGTGGCTTATCTGGGTATCGGGCGCGTGTTCCCGTTCCTGAGGGCGACCAACGAGATCCTGGAGGCCGAAGGCGTGCCGCTTCCCCTACCCGAGCAGGCGACCACCGAGCCCGAGCGCGCAAACCGCATGGCCGCGGGCGAGCAGGCGCAGGTCGATATCTTCGGCGAGAGCATGCGCGGCTACAGGGACAAAGGGAATCCCGACTACCCCTGGATCAACGAGTGGCTCGTGGACAACTGCTTCGGGGACTGGTACACCCGCGGCGGCCTTGACCTCAAGCAGCGCGAGCTGATCACCTTCTGCTGCATCGCCGCCCAGGGCGGCTGCGACGAGCAGGCGAGGGCCCATGCGGCGGCCAACATCTCGGTCGGCAATTCGAAGGAGCTGCTCATCCGCGTCATCTCCAGCAACCTGCCCTTCATCGGCTACCCGCGAACGCTCAACGCGCTTTCGGCCATTCCGCTGTAGATCACCGACTCTCGCGCCGATGGCGCGCCCGCGCACGAGCAGAATCATCGCGGCGGCAACGAGCGAACGGCTCGGCTTGTTGCCGCCGACGTGAAGAAAGAATCGTGCTCAGGCCACCTGGTGCCTGCTGAAGCTCCGGGCGGCGAGCAGCGACCCCGCGGCAAACAGCAGTGCATACAGCACGCAGGCCATGACGGGAAGCTCGACAACAACCGGCCCGATGGCGTAGGACACCATATCGAAGAGGTTGTACGGATTCAGGGCGTTGTAGGGGAACAGGAACAGCACGTGGTTCGCAACGTTGTTGTAAAGGTTCGGCACGAACGCCGGGATTATGACGACCGCCACGCCGACGGCCAGGATGCCCATGGAGGAGCGTACGCGCGACGAGAGCGCAAGCGTCAACCCTAAGAGTCCGAGCATGGCAACGTACCCCACGAGGCAGCACACGAGCGACGCCCCCAGAAGGGTCAGGTTGTACGTAGAGGTCAGGTTGATAATCTGCAGATGAAGCCCCGCGCCGTCGGCGCCGAAGAAGACCAGCGGCACGACGAGCAGGAGAAGCACCGTAAGCCAGTAGAGAACGCTCGAAACAATGAGGGCGGCCAGCACCTTGGCGCAGCCGAGCCGCGTTTTCCCGAACTTCGTCGAGAGGAGCACGGCGTCGGTTTTCTCCCGATACTCGACGTTGAACACCGGGGCGCACACGATCACCACGGCAAGAAGCGCGAACACGAGGAACTGAACCAGATCGAGGAAGTCCATCCACCCGCCTGCGTACCCGTATTCCACGGGCACCGAGACGCCGCCTTCCTTGTCTTCCCAAAAGCTCTTCTCGGCCTCGGTGTAGGTGAAGGCCCCACCGGTGGCCCCCAGCTGGGAGGCGATCTTCGCGCGAATCTGCCCGTAAAGATCGACCGTTGCGGAATCGTCGATGGTGGCCGCAACCGACGCGGGCATCTGGTGGCCGACCATCCAGGGGCGGACCAGCAAGGACAGGTACGCGCCGTGAGTCGCGTGGAACCTCCAATACTCTTCCGCTTTGTCGCCCGGGATGTCGCGGTCGTACCGATACTCGTCCCTTATCTCGCCCTCATCGTCTATGAACGACTTGTACGCGCGCAAGACCTCGGTCGCCCTCTCGTCGGTGATAGGCCCGGCAAGCGCCTCGGCATCCGCCCTTATCTGGGCGATGGCCGCCGCGCCCTCGTACTCCTCGCCCACCCTGTCGGGATTCAACGTGTACTGAGAGACGATATTGAACCCCAGGACAACGCACAGCATGGCGAGAATGAAGACGAGGGACGCCCGCACAACCCGCCTGGAACATATCTTCTTTGTCTCGAATCGGATCAGGCTACCCATGGTACGCTCCCCTCTCGCCGGAGGCATCGCCGGATTGCTCGCTGAACAGGTGCAGATACACGTCCTCCAGGGTCGGCTCCACGAGGCGGGCCTGAGGATGGGGGCGCGTGTCCGACACCAACCGCACCACCGCCATGCCGCCTCGGTCGTAATGCAGGTTGCCCACATTCATGGACGCGGCCATGGCGCTTGCCTCCTGCGGGGTCACGCCGCATTCCCAGACGGTTCCGCGAATATCGGCAACAATTTGCGCAACCGTGCCCGCCATCACGATGGACCCGGCGCGCATCATGAGAATCTCGTCAGCGATGTACTCCACATCGGAAACGATATGGGTGGAGAGAATAACGATTTTATCCTGCGCGAAAGAGGAGATGATGTTGCGAAAGCGCACACGCTCCTTGGGATCCAGGCCGGCAGTGGGCTCATCCAGCACGAGCACCTTCGGGTCGTTGATGACCGCCTGGGCAATGCCGAGGCGCTGCTTCATGCCGCCTGAGTAGGTGCGAATCTTGCGCTTGGACACGTCCGCCAGCCCTACCATGTCGAGAAGATCCATCGACCGCCGCTTCGCCATGCGCCCGTCGATCCCCTTGAGGGCGGAAAGGTACAGCATGAAGTCGAGGGCGGTGAAATCCGGATAGTACCCGAAGTCCTGAGGAAGATAGCCGAGAAGCGCCCGGTAGTCCGCCCCGAGTCGCTCGATGGGGCCTCCATTCCAGATTACGCTTCCCGAGGTGGGCTTCAGCACGTCGCATATCATGCGCATGAGCGTGGTCTTCCCCGCGCCGTTGGCTCCCAGGAGCCCGTAGACTCCCGGAGAGAAGGCCGCGCTCACCCGGTCGACCGCAATGGCGGCGCCGAACTGCTTGGTGAGCCGGTCGAGTTTGAGTTCCATGAATATATTCCTTCCTTCTTTCGAAAACGACAGCGCCGCTGAATCGCGGCGCACCTCACAGCAGCACGGGAGCCGGCAGCGGAGAGGCGCCGTCTTGCGCCACCTGGAGGACGAGCCTTCTCGCCTCGTGGATAGCCAGGGCAAGAGCCGCGACCAAAGCCAAGGTCCACACTGCCATGGACATCTCGGCGTACCAATGCGGCACGATGGCACCGGCCCCCCATAGTGCCGCTAGGGCGCAGGCCGCCGCCACGGCGCAGGCCTTGGCGCAGCGCCCGCGCATCATGCGCGATAGGTGGAAGCAGATGGCGCAGAAGGCGAAGAACGGCGTCGCGGCGTAGAGGAAGACCCTGAACGGCTCCTCCCCGGCCAGCGTCGGAACCAGCCAGACCGCCGCCGACATCCAGAGCACGTCGGCAAGTCCGAAAAGGACGAGCCGGCTTGCGAGCACCTGCGCGGAATCATGGCGGCACGACGCCTCCAACTCCGCGACATCGTGATCGAAGCTCTTGAACACGGACGGCACGGCGAAGGCCACGGAAAGGACCGCCGAGGCCATCACGACCAGCATGCTGGACGAGCTCCCAGGAAGGATGCCCGCGACCGCCAGCATCCCGGCGAGCAGCGCAACCTGCATCGCCCAGGCAACCGGGCTGACGAAGCGGAGCTGCCCGACGACGAAACGCCAGAACAGAGCCCCGTCCACCGACATACCCGACGACCACCGGGCGGCCTCGCCCCGAACCATGGCCGCGACGCGGGCCTTCTCCGCCTCGTCAACAGGTGCGGCGGTTCTCTTGTAGTGGGCTCGCAGGCTCTCCTTCAGCGCGACGTTCCTATCAATCATCTTCCATCATCTCCCTGAGTTTTTCGAGGGCACGACGCTCGATACGGCGAAGCGCGAACCGTGATTTGCCCACAACTGCGGCGACATCCGCCACCTTGAGGTCTTGCCCGTAGCGCAACTCCAGCACCTCGCGCTCGTCCGCGGGCAGGCGCGACAACGCGTCCGCCAGGAGCAGGTCCTCGTGCATGCCGTTCTGCGCAGGGTCGGGAATGCGCTCTGCATCGGCATCGCTCAGCATGCTGACCGGTCTCGCACGCCTCATGATGTCGATGCACACGTTCCTCGCGCAGGTGTAGAGGTAGGCAAGCGGCTTTTCCCGGGAGTCGTAGACAGCACGGGACTTCGCCAGACGCAGAAACACCTCCTGCGTGGCGTCTTTAGCGTCCTCCGCCGAGGGCAGGCGCCGGGCGCAATAGCGGAAGATCTCGTCATAGTGCTCCTCTGCGAACCGCGCCAGCCGATCTGGATTCGACAGAAGGGCACGCCCGCACTCATCCGCGTCCATGGACTTGCTCTGCTTCAACCGCTTTCTCACCTCCTACAGCGTTTAACGTCGGCGCGCCCGAAAATGTGCGCACCAATTTAAAACGAGCATTCTTTGAGCTCATGTTTTCACGTTTGCGCAGGTAGAGGATCTGCACCCATGCCCTGATTTTATTCCTTCGTTATTCCTGGGTGTAACCGCCCCTGTCACCATCGAGTGGGAATAGCGAAAACGATACGCCATTACCCGATCGCCCTGAACAGGGCGCTTTTTTTCATATAGGGCCAGTGATTCGGCGAAGTTTCACTACTGGCAAAAAGTATACAAAAGTGCTAACCTTTTGGCATGAAGCATTTTGATGAGATATATGAGGTTGCTGCAGACAACTACGGCATAGTGACTACAGCGCAAGCTCGCGTTTTAGGGATCAGCAAGTCTGAGCTCAACAGGTGGGTCGACATAGGACGCCTTGAGCGCAGAGGCAGAGGTGTTTACAAGCTCGTCATGCATACGCCTACAGAGCTCGACCCATACGCTGAGGCAGTGGCCTTGGTCGGCGGCGATAGCTTCCTGCTCGGAGAAACCGTACTTGCCATGCATGGTCTCGCATTCGTGAATCCGAGAAAACTCAGCATCGGAACACCGAAAAGAGTCAGGAAAATCCTGCCTCCTTGGGTTGAAGCGGTCACTGTCGCCGATAAGGACACAACGCATTATGAGGGAATTCCCTCCCAGACCGTGACAGAGGCCATACTCGACTGCCGTGGTCGCGTTATGACCGAACGACTTCGCAATGCTGCGGATGCCGCCCGGCAAAGCGGCCTCATCACCAAATCTGAGCACCAACGTTTGAAAGAGGAGCTCACATGAGCATGCCCAATTCAAGGCGCAATCTCGACATAGCCATCGAACGTCTTGCGAAAGACAGCGATGAGGCAGTGCGCATCAAGCGGACCATGGCGAACGCCATCGTGGGGCAGCTCCTCCCCGATGGCGCGGTCAAAGGAGGAAGCTCGCTCAAACTCAGATTCGGCGATGGGGCGACGCGCTTCTCAAGAGATCTGGATACAGCGCGCGCATCCGACATCGATGACTATGTCAGTCGACTTGAGGATGCGCTCGCATCCGGTTGGAACGGTTTTACCGGAAAGCTCGTGCCCGGCAAACCGGCAAAGCCCAAGGGCGTGCCTGCGCAATACATCATGCAGCCTTTCGAGGTGAAGCTCTCCTACAACGGGAAGTCATGGATCACGGTTCCTCTTGAGGTGGGGCACAACGAGATCGGCGATGCCGACGATCCAGACATGCTGGCGCCCGAAGACGTGTCACAGATGTTTGTTGCGCTAGGGTTCCCTCCTCTTAATCCGATGCCGTTCATGAAGCTCGCTCATCAGGTGGTCCAAAAGCTCCACGTGCTGACCGAGGAGGGCTCGGATCGCGTACATGACCTAGTGGATCTTCAGATCATAATGCGGGAGGATGCTCCTGATGTTGCAGATATCAAGCCCCTTTGCATCAGGCTGTTCGCATACAGGGGGATGCAGGAATGGCCCCCTCGCATCGTCGATCACCCCGATTGGGAGATGGGTTATGCAGCCGCTGCGGAGGGATTGGATGTACTTGATCTGGAACATGCCATCGCCTGGGGAAATGATTTGATCGACCGAATCGACTCTCACGCCTAAGAATATGGGCAATGCGCAAACCGAACATCTTTCCTGCCTATTGGTAGCGACTGGTTCTCAGCGTTGCCGAGGACACAAGGGAGTACAAGCGAAATGGCTGAAGTCCCATTTGAGGGCACATGCGACTCGATCGGCAATGTATGCTTGCCGAAACGTGATTGAAAGTATAGCGTCAACGTGCCTGGAAAAGTGAAGCATTTCCCAATCGGGGATCTAGTCCAACAACGGGAACCAGTAGTCTCGCCAGTCGTGCATCCGGGCCTTTGATTCTAAGAGTAGTCTGCAAGCGGCTCAGTTTCATTAACCGACCGCAAAGGTCAAACTAATCCAGGAAATACGTACATGTCGTTGCCTCCGAAAGGCCGCTCCCTGAGTGCCTACATTTTAAGCGGAGCCGTCTGGAAGAACATCTCTTCGAATATCGCCGGAAAGAACACCGAGCCCTATCGCGAGTGCAAGGTGTACATGCCCCGCTTCGAGCTTGTGTCCGACAGTGTGGACCTCAAACGCTTCCTCCCACCCCATGCCTGCGCAATGTAACTGCGGACAGCAAGGTCATCCCGAACGCTCGCGACTACCCCTCCAGCGCGAGCAGGAGCCCTGCGAGCAGCAGGCCGATCATGGCGCCGCCGAAAAGCTTCACTACAACGCCGAGCGCCGGGTGCTTGCGGGCGAGGCCTTCCACATCCGGCTCGCCAACGACCCCGCTCTTGAGGAACCGATCGATCTCGCGATAGGTAACGATGTCGTGCTTCTTCTTCAGGCGACCCACCGCAACGGCCATGGCGAACCCGATGGCGTAGAGCACGATAAACGCGGCCGCCCCCGCGATGTTCCCCTTGCTCATGCGCGCGAACCCCGACGGCTCTTGCCACGCAAGCGAGAAGCCGAGCAGGAAGAGGAAGGCCAGCCCCGAGAAGGCCAGCATCCCGATTGACAGCAGCCGCATCTTGCGCGAGTCCTCCGCGATGGCGCGCTGCATGACGACCACATCTCCCCTCACGAGCTCGTCGATGGAGACGCCGAACAGCTGGCTGAGCAACAGCAGGCTCTGCACGTCCGGGTAGGTCTTGTCGTTCTCCCAATTCGAAATAGTCTGGCGCGACACGAATATCGCCTTCGAGACCTCATCTTGGGAAAGCCCATGCTCCTCTCGCTTGGCCTTCAGCTGCCGAGCCAGTTCCATCGATCCCTTCCTTTCGATTGCCTGTTGGCGCGTCGCGCCGCTTGTGCGCACCGAAATGATACCCCACAAGGCTTGCAAAACGATGCGGACACAGCTGTCAAAAGTCTTTTGCAAGGCCGTTGAACAGGCATTTTGTAAGGATGAGCCGTTTGCGGGCCTTGAGGAGAATTGGCAGAATACTAGCCGCCGACGCAAATCCGAGTGAAAGGAACGAAGCAGTTATGGCCCGCGAAGAGAAGGTTTGGGAATATGTGCTGAATGCCGGCTTCACGCCCCTGGAGGACCGGTGCATCATCGTCAAGGGGGCGGCGGGAGATCTCAGCGATAAGATCGTCCGCTTTTTCGAGACATGGGATGTGGCGGTTCTTCAGATGTGCGAGAACGAGCTCATCCTGCTTCCGTTCGGATCCTTTTGGGGAACGTTGGAACGGGACGTCTCGCTCGTGGTGCCGTATGCAGACATTGAATCTGTGAAGCTTACCGATGACTTGCTTAACGTGGTCATCGACATCGTGACGAGCACCGGCGGCGTGCGTCTCACCACCCAGCAGAAGGGACTGAGCGACCTACGGCTGTCCGGCATATACGCCTCGCAGTACGCCGGCGGCTACAAGAACTGGCACGCCGAGAACGTGGAGGGAACCCTGCAAGCCCTCAGTGAGCTTGGGCACAAGGCGTCGTGCGAGTAAGACATCTTCACCTCATCAGGAGGCCTCTCAGCACTCCCCCAAAAAAACGCAACAGACTCCCTGGCCGAACGAGACCACACTCGTTCGGCCAGGGAGTATCCTCGACAACTACCGACCATATGTCGGGAAAAGATGGCGAGGATAAGATTCAGCGCCCTTGCCCTCGGATCGTCAGATGCGGGCATTCTGCCCCTTCTTTAGTTATACCAGCAAGCATCGCCTTGATGGAAGCGATATCGTCCTCGGCAAGGCGACCAATGCGCCCCGCATCGCCCAGATAACCAGCGGGGATTTCAGCAATGCGGTCGAGCCGAGCGATGGAGGGCTTAGCAAGGCCTGCTGCCTCCCATTCTTGTATAAGATAATCATGCTCCAGAGAGAGCTTGTTAGTCGCGCTCGTCACCATCGCCACAAGCGTTCCATCGGGACGCATCGCCAATACGATGACCGGGCGAAACTTATATCCGCGACCTTCGGAAAAGTCGAAGCGCGCGTGCCAGACCTCCCACGGTTGAGGCTCTTTGTCATTCATCGCCGTCGTCCCATTCCGCCGGCAGCACGGCAACGCCCTCGGCATCAAAAGGGGGTCTGTAGGCCACCGAAGCGATGGCGTCATACGACGGCGCTTCCGGACGCAAATCGAACGGCAGACCACCAACCTCAATCGACTTGATGAGGAACGTGTTAATCGCATCATTGAGACTGAGACCCCATCGAGCGTACACCTCAGTCGCATCTCGTTTCACCTCATCAGACGTGCGCGTCTTGATCTCCGCACGCCTTGTCACTGCAGCCGTTGCCATCGAGCACCTCCTTCTATTAGTACCCATATTGTACCCTATTAGGGTACTAAAGAGATACCGCCAACTCAAAGGGCAACATTCTGTCACACCCTCGACGAAACCTCATACTCTCCCGCAATAGCCCGCTGCGTCAACAATTAAAGAAAGAGGACAGACCAGCACGGGAAAAGACATCCACATGTTTTGCGCGAGATCGCACTGCTGTCGTCCTTTTGCTGCTAGTGAACCGAGCGGCGTATGTCGCACCGCACTGGCAGAAAGTAGCGCTCGGCACCAACCCGTTGTTGCGAGATCGAAACGAATGCCTAGTGATTGGAATAGCTGGCTTTTGGCCGAGGGCGCAAGCTGGAGCGCATCCGGCAAGGGCCAGGGCGATTGGAACGCGTGCGCCCAGGCGCAGGCGAGCTGGAAAGTAACAGCGATGATCGCGTACCGGAGAAGCAGATCGATTGCGCTCATAGCGCCTCCCCCTTGTCAGCGAAACGCTCGATAACGGCGACAAACCTTGGGCTCTCACGGAGAGCGCTCCATCGCTCGTCCGTCTCAAGACGCTTCATGAGGGCCTCGCAGAGCGCGTCGGCCAATTCTTCCCGCGCAACATCCGTCGCCTCGTCGCCGTTTTCCCAAAGGTATTCCTGCACGCTTTCGAAAAACGGAGGGTTCTCCGGATGCGCGAGCAGGCCACGGCATTTCTCCAAATCAAGTTCGAATGCCTCCAGGTGGTCGAGCGCTGCATCCGTCTGCCCCGACTGCGCGAGCTGCGCGGCAAGTTCGCAGCGAATGAACGGGATGAGCGTCGGAGAAAGCACGGCGAATCCCTGCGGCTTCTGCAGACCCTTGGCGAGAGCAAGAAGCTGTTCCAAGTCTTCTGCGCCCAGATCCGGAAACCCCGCCAGAGCCTGGGCGCAGCTTGCAGCTTCCAGTAGAGAGAAGAGCATCTGGCGCTTGAGAACCCTCGCGGCCTCTTCAGCATCCCCCGCCCTCAGCTTGATGCCCGCGAACGTGACTGCCGCCATATCCGGCTTGGCTGCCACCTTCTTCTCGATGAGCTCGGCAGCTCGCTCCTCGCGCCCCGATGCCGCCATCAGCATGCAGATAGTCTGCAGGTCCATATCGGCAGAGGGTCCGTCGGGATCGAGCTGCAGCGATCTCTCCAACAGCCGCTCAACCGCCTCGGTCAAACCGGGCACGAGCTCGGGGGCGCCGTTCCCCAATTCGACGGCTTTCGCGTAAAGTAGCATGGCAATCATCCTGAGCAGCTCGGAATCCGACCAGTACAAAACAGCCTGCTCGTTGGCGTAATCGAGGGCTCGGGCTATATCGCTCTCAAGCAGCGACTGCATATTCTCCTGAATCTCGCTCCGCGTCTCGACACTCGCCAAAGGCTCGTAGCCCAGCAACTCATCCAATGTGATAGCGAATAGCGACGCGAGCTTCGGCAGCAACGCAATGTCGGGAGCGCTCTGGCCGCACTCCCACTTCGAGACGGCAGCCTTGGTGACCCCCAGGCGTCCGGCTAGCTCTTCCTGGGTATAGCCGCCCCGGCAACGCTCGGCCCGAATGCGCTCGGCTATAGGGTTCTGGTCCATGGGGCTCCTTTCGACACCTCCTATTATTGCCGCCGAAGCCACCAACAACAAGCGAGCATTCCTCAACTTCGCATACCTCAGAATCAACTGGCAGTTGACTGACTTACGCAACAAAGGCCGCTCACCACCGTGCTGATGGTATAGTGCTGTTTTCAGCGAGACGGCCAAACGAACGAGCTATTTTTCGAGACCTATCAGATGACCCCATTCATCTGATAGGCCCGAAAGCCCCACAGCAACCGAAGGAGAAGCCGATGGGCAACGTGAATCTGAGCGAGCGCCAACTTCAAACGCCTTCCGGCACCGTAGCCTACTGGGTCTCGCGCGAGGCTGGCACCGACCGCGCCTGGCTTGTTTTCCTGCCGGGGCTAACCGCCGACCATCGGCTCTTCGAACGGCAGCTCGAACATTTCGCGGGCCGGACGAACATGCTCGTATGGGATCCGCCTTCCCACGGCACGTCGCGGCCCTTCGAGCTTAGCTGGACGCTCGACGACCTGGCCGGGTGGCTCCACGAGATTCTGGAGCGCGAGGGCGCGCACCGGCCCATCCTGGTCGGCCAGTCCATGGGCGGCTACGTCTCGCAAGCCTACCTGCGACTCTATCCAGATGACGTCGCAGGCTTCGCGTCAATCGATTCCTGTCCCTTGGATTTCAGCTATTACCGAAGCTGGGAACTCTTTTTCCTAAAGCACACAAAGCTCATGTACTTGTCGATTCCCTGGAATACGCTCAAGCGCCTCGGCTCGAGTGGCTGCGCCACCACCGACTACGGCCGAGCGCTCATGGTCACCATGATGGATGATTACGGGAAGCGGGAATACTGCGAGCTGGCTGCCCACGGCTACGCGGCCCTCGCCGGCGCGATAGTCCCCGAGCGCACATATCACGTGCTGTGCCCGATGCTCCTCATCTGCGGCGAGAAGGACCAGGCCGGCTCGGCCAAGCGCTACAATCGAGCATGGTCCCAGAAAACCGGAGTGCCCCTGCACTGGATAGAAGGAGCCGGCCACAACGCGAACACCGACAAGCCCGATGCAGTGAACTCGCTGCTGGAGGAGTTCGCCCGCTCGCTTTACGAGCCGGCATTCGACGAAACACTGCGAGTGGGGTAGGATCTTCCACCGAAACACCCCGCCCCAAAAGGAGCCGACCATGCAGACCAGTACCAACCGCACCCCGAATACATGCGTCGATGCGGCGCGTTCCTGGCGTATTTGGCGGCTGGCGGAGCATCCTGAGATGACAGAAGAAGCAGCTGCATGGTTCTCCGAGAAGTGGGATATCCCCGAGGAAGCCTACCGAGAAAGCATACGGGAAAGTGCCCGGGCCGGTGACGTGCCCCAGTGGTATGTTGTGCGCGCGGACAACGACCCCATAGGCTCCATCATCGCCGGCTGCGGCATCATCGAGAACGACTTCCACGACCGACCTGACCTCGCCCCCAACCTCTGCGCTCTGTACGTGGAAGAGGAGCACCGGCACCACGGTCTCGCGCGGCACCTGCTCAACCACGCCCGCGCCGAGGCAGCTGCCATGGGCCACGAGCGTCTGTACCTGGTTACCGACCTGGTGGGCTTCTATGAGAAGTGCGGCTGGGAACACCTGGGCGACGTAAACGAACTCGAAGGCGGCACCATCCGCCTCTACGGCACCGACGCCCTTTCATAAAGCGGGGCTCCCGCAAGATGCCCCGCCATCCACGGTTGCCGCCGCACTACCCGTGCTTGCTACCTCGCTTTCACAGCAGTACCGTAGGCAAGCACCTCCACAACGTCTTCGATAAAGTTCGACGAGAAACGCACGCCGGTCACGGCGTCGGCGCCCAGCTGCTCTGCCTCAGCCACGAGGCGCTCAAGCGCGATGTCACGCGATTCCACCATAAGATCGGTCCACGTGGCAATCTCGCCTCCCACCAGCGTCTTCAAGCTTCCCATCAGATCTTTCACAACATTTCGAGACATGCACACGTTGCCTCGGACGAGGCCGATGGGGCGCATATCCCCATCGAGGCCCGTCTCGACGGTGAATACGGGAATGCTTGGCTTGAACGAGGTGCTCATGGAAATCCTTTCTTTCGCTGTTTGTCCTTTCGATTTGCGATGGTAAACTCTTGACCAACTCAAGAGTCAAGAAGGGATTCCAAAGATGAAGCGCGAAAGCGATTCTGCCGGCATGCTGTCTATTGGGCAGGTTGCCAAACTGTACGGCATATCCCACGATGCGCTGCGGCTGTACGACAAGAAAGGCCTGCTCAAACCTATCGTAAACCCAGAAACGGGCTACCGCAGCTACACGCTGGAGCACTTGTCTATTCTGGATATGATCATGGTGGGGCGCAAGACGGGCATCCCCTTAGCCCGCATGCAGCGTTGCTTCGCGTCTCCGAACGCGGCCGAGCATGCCAAGCTCCTAAGCGAACAGAGGGCGGCCGTACAAGAGCAGATTCGCGAGCTTCAGCACATTGAGCAGCATCTCAACGAGCTGTGCCCCCTGGTGGAAGACGCAATCCGCAACCCCAATGGCCGCGCCTTCACTTTGGAGCGCAACATCTTTCTGGAGTGCGTAACAGTCGCAGACCTCTTATCAACCGACGTCGCGGAAAGCCTCGCGGAGCGCGACGAGTTCCTCCTCTTCGGGCCCGACACCTCCGGCGAGTTCCACGAAGACGAGACACGCGCCTTCTACCCCCTTGCTCCTGGGCATACCGGCCACGAGCCCGCGGCGGTTATCAAGAAGGGCACCCGCTGCCATACCTTCCAAGGAACACTGGACGCCATCCGCCATCGCGTGACCACCCTGCGGAAAGGTGCGAAGCAGCCGGTCTTCGTGCGCTTCGACTACTGCCTGCCCGCCTCCGACCAAGACCATCATTACCTGTGCACGATATTCGCCTGACAGCGGATCGAAGTCTGGGGCGCTGGCACACCACACGCCGCCTCGGTCGGCGAAGGTGCTTGTTTCTGCATCAAATCGCGAGTTATCAGCGTCTGGACTTCCAAATCACACCAGTGGCCTTGAAGGTCCCCAAAGAAATGCCTGGTCACAGCCCTTCCGTTTCCAAACACCTCGCCCAACCTGTGACAAAGCAGCCCAGCAGACGCTGATAACTCGCGATTTGGTGCATTTTCGAGGCGGTTCGTCGACCGGAACATCTCGAGCGCAGTTTACGTCCCGCCTCACAGGCTGCGTTCCTCAATGCTGGTAGACTTTCACAAGCACGGAAACCCTTTGCCAACGAAGCGAGACGGCCATGGTAATTCTGATAACGGGCGCAAGCCATACGGGAAAGACGCTGCTGGCGCAAAAGCTGATGGAGCGATACCGCTACCCGGTGCTCTCCCTCGACCTGCTGAAGATGGGGCTCATCCGCAGCGTCCAAACGGAGCTAACTCCCGAAGATGACGAGCTGCTCGTGCCCTACCTTTGGGGAATCGCCCGAGAAATGGTGAAGACCGCCATCGAGAACAACCAGCACCTCATCGTAGAAGGCTGCTACATCCCCTTTAACTGGCAAAGCGATTTCGAGCCCGCGTATCTGGAACAGATCGAGTACATCTGCCTCGTCATGACAAGGCGTTATCTGGAAACCCACGGCGATGACGTGCGCCGCTTCGCCAACGTCATCGAGCAACGCCTGGCCGACAGCGTGGATATCGACGACCTCATCGCCGATAACGAGCGCATTCTTTCTGAATGCCGGAAGCACAATCTGCCATTCCGCCTCATCGACGAGAACTACGAAGAGGCCCAAAACAGCATCTCCCTGACGAATTACCGGATGAAGAAAGCACTTTAGCGGAGAGGAGCCCCATGCAGTACACCCATGAAGAACTGGCTGAAGCCAAGCGGCAGATCGATTCGCTGCTCCACAAACTTCGGGAGACCCATGCCTCGCTCAGCGCCAAGGAAACCGCCGACAGGCTGAAGCCCCAGATCACGCTCGCCGCCCGCAGAATCGACGCGCTGGAAGTAGCGAACGCCCTCATCGAGCGAGAGCTCGCTTGCTGCAACGATGCAGTCTAACTATCTTTTTACCGCCAATGACGGTAAAATGGTGGCGGTAAAAGAGAGGAGCAGCTATGACCTACGAACCGCCCTTTGAGCGCAGCGACCGCATCGACCCTCTTTCTATGGAAATCGCCGAGCTCGTCGGCATGCTGTCCCCGGAAGCGCCGTTAGCGAAAAGCCCCGTGCTTCATCGCGAACTCAGGATCAAAACCATTCATTCATCACTCCTTATCGAGGGAAACGGCCTCGACGCAAAGGCCGTGACCGCCATCCTCGACGGCAAGCGCGTCTTGGGAGACAGGCACGATATCCGTGAAGTTGAAAACGCGAAGCGAGCCTACGATCTTATCCCCGACCTTGATCCCACTTCCCTCGACGACCTTCTCAAAGTCCATCGCATGATGATGGATGGCCTCGTTTCCGAAGCGGGCCGCTTCCGTTCGGGCAATGTTGGCGTCTTCGACGGCGAAAGGCTCATCCACGCAGGCACGCCGGCAGCATATGTTCCCGAGGTGATGTCGAATCTCTTCAACTGGCTCAAGACCACGACTATGCATCCGCTCCTCGCCTCTTGCGTATTCCATTTTGAATTCGAGTTCTGCCACCCCTTCGCCGACGGAAACGGCAGAACGGGGCGACTCTGGCACACTCTGCTGCTCGCGCGATGGAGGCCCGTACTGGCTTGGCTTCCCGTCGAAAGCGCCATCAGGGAGCATCAGTCCAGGTATTACGAGACGCTGGCAGAAGGAGACGCAACCGGAACCAGTGGGGCGTTCGTGGAATTCATGCTCGAGGCGATTAAAGAAGCGATGCTCCCCTTTGCCAGGCCAATGAGCGAACAGGAGCAGACAAAGGCTCGAACCCTCGCCTTCTTCTCCGAGCATCCGGCAGGAAACATAACTCAGTTGGCAGACCATCTCGGTCGTCCGAAAAGGAGCGTCGAGCGCATAGTTGCCGATCTGAAGGAAGAAGGAGCCCTCGTAAGGGAGGGCAGCCCACGTTCTGGGGTCTGGCGCGTTTATCGTTAGCCGGCGCAACAGAACGTTGCTTGAAAGAGGACGCCTCGGCAGCCAGAATAAAACCAGCTGAGAAACCAAGAGAAAAGAGGCGACCATGCCGTTCAAAGAAACCCTTGCCGAAGCGCGGGAGCAGCGCGGAATGACCCAGCAGGAGCTGGCCGAGAAACTCTATGTCACGCGTCAGGCGGTGTCGCGCTGGGAAAACGGCGAGACCGAGCCGTCCGTGGACATGCGCAAGCTGATCGCGACCGTGCTGGATATCCCCGTTATCCAGCTTTTCGACATCGACGTAACCCAGCTGTGCCAGTGCTGCGGCACCCCCTTCACCGTGCCCAACATGCCCCACGGCACCGATGCCGACGGCGCGGAGAACGCGGCGTACTGCAAGTGGTGCTACGACGACGGCCAGTTCGCATATCACGACGAAGACGAGCTCATCGAGAAGACAACCCCCTTCCTCATGGAGGCCACGGGCATGTCGCAGGAAGAGGCCGTCTCGTTCATGGGCGTCATCGTCCCCCACCTGAAGCACTGGCAGAAGTAGCGCTGGGGTAGCACTTGCGACCTCTGCAAGTGCTACCCCAGATCGTAGTGAGCGAGCGCGTACTGGTCGAAGAACGGCAAGAGCACGCGCACGTAGCCGCGCTCGTCTCCGGAAATGATGCCCTTGCGTATAAGGCGTTGGCGGTAAGGATTAAACTCGTTGGTGCTCAAGCCCAGCAGCTCGCGTATGTCGCCAATGCGACCGGACTTCACCTGGGCAATGCCGCAAAGGACCTCGCGATCCTTTCGCGAGAGCTCGGACCACACCTTGTCGTAGGCATACTCGTCGAGATACTGTCGCGCGAGCTGCCGAGCCGCCCGAGGATCGTCGGCGTTCTCCCAAGCAAAATAACCGAGCACCTGGAACGCAAACGAGTACCCTTTTGTCAGCTTCGCAAGAGCCAGCCCCTCCTGCTCGCCAAGCCCGAGAACCGACCGGTAGTCTTCGGCAATGGTGCCAATGTTCAAGGGGCCGAGGTGAATCTTAGGCGCCCGATAGAGGAAGGTCAGGCTCTTCTCGTCCTGAAGCGCGCTCACGTTCTCGTACAGCCCCGTCATCAGAAGATAGACGGGGAGATCTTGACGCAGAAAAATCTGGAAGGCGGCAGCGAATGCTCTCATCTGGGGAGTATTGGTAACTTCATCAACGCTGATCAGCAGGCGCTTCCCCTTCTTTTTAAGGCTAAGGAGCATTTTTTGAAGTGCCGTCTCTATCTCGGTAATAGGGGCGGCACTCTTGACATCCAGTCCGAATCCGAAAAACGAGAGATTGATCTCAGCCGATTGAAAAAGACGCGCGAGCTCGTTTTCGCTGGACAGCTTCGCCGCAAGGCTCGTCAGCAGATCGCGCTCGGGATTGAGCTCGACGCTTATCCAATCCTTCTGTGAGGCGATTTTGCGGGCGATTTCGGTCATGAAGACCGTTTTGCCCGATCCTCGGATACCGGTGACCATGTACACCTGCTGGGCGCTCGGCTCGCCGAGAAAAGCATCGATGACCTGCTGCGACTGGGCCGCCCGCGCAATGAGCTGGGTGGGTTCCTTGCCGAATGTCAGAGTGTAAGGATTCTGCTGCTTCATAGCGCCTCCCAGAGTTTTACTGTTTTAGAATTCTTTTACTGTCGTTTACTGTTTCTGACATTTTTTACTGTCGTTTACTGTTTTGTCAAGAGACCACCGGCACGCCCCACGAGGAGGCCATCTCGTTCATGGGCGTCATCGTCCCCCACCTGAAGCACTGGCAGAAGTAGCACGCCCGCGCGCACTGTGCGCGAGCTCATTGCCAGTGGCGCGGCGAATCGTTAATATGGAGCCTCAATCCCTCGCCGCCCCCGCCCCTCCGTTCTTAGGAGCGCCCATGCTTGAACACACTCCCACCGATCAGGAGCTGATAGCACTCGTCGGTGAGCCTCTTTTTGAGGTCTGGGCAACCCTCTGTTCCGCCATTGACGAAAGGTACGATATGAATCGCCAATGGGCCAGCGGCGGCAAGGCGTGGGAGTACGAATACAAGTATCGCCGGGGCGGCAAGACGCTGTGCGCTCTATATGCCCGGAAGAACTGCGTCGGCTTCATGGTCATTTTCGGAGAGAGCGAGCGCGCGAAGTTCGAGGCAGACCGTGATACCTACTCCGAGGAAATCCAGAGAGCCTACGATGACGCACGGACGTACCGCGACGGAAAATGGGTGATGTTCGAACCGTCGGACACCTCCCTTTTCGAAGACTTCATGCGTTTGCTCGCAATCAAGCGAAAACCGAACGTTTCGCGAAAATAGAGGAGGGGCATCGTGCGGTTCAACTTCGAGAACGTTGAAATTGGCGGCGACACGGGGCTCCTCGCTGAGCTGGTGGCATGCTGGCGGGCGTCGGTAGAGGCGACGCATACGTTCCTTACGCCGGATGATATCGAGCGCATCGCGGGCTATGTGCCGGACGCGATCACATCCGTCGCGCACGTGATTGTTTGCCGAGACGGCGCCGGCGCGGCTGCGGGCTTTCTCGGCGTCGACGGCTCCATGGTTGAGATGCTGTTCATCGATCCGGCCCTGCGCGGACAGGGGCTAGGGACGCGCCTTCTCGACTACGCCACAAACGAGCTTGGCGCCACGCTGGTGGATGTGAACGAGCAGAACGACCAAGCCGTCGGCTTCTACGAGCACTACGGTTTCCGCACGTTCACCAGGAACCTCGGCGGATTCTTCCGCAGGGACACGACGCACAGGACGGCAACCGCGATGAGGCCGAGGCCGCCGATAATGCCGGTGCAGGCGGGGCCGACGAAGGGATTCGGCGTCACGGCCGTGAAGAGCGCCGGCGCGGCAACGCAGCCGTTCAGGGCACCGTGGGCGAACGTGGCCGGCAGGCAGCTGCCCGAGCGCAGGGTAAGCCAGCCGAAGAGCGCGCTCAGCGCCGTGCAGAAGCAGGTCATCGCGAGAATGCCCACAACCGGCCACCCCGGATAGTCGAGCCCGTAGTTGTGGCCGAGCACCGTGATGGGCGCGTGCCACAGGCCCCAGATAACGCCCACGACGACGATGCCCCACGTCGCAGAATGGCGCTCCATCAGATGCGGGAGCAGGTAGCCGCGCCAGCCCCATTCCTCCCCGAAGCACGTGACCACGTTCAGCAGCGGGCAGACGAGCACGAGCGCCAGCTGCATCCCCATCAGGGCCTGCGCCTGAGCTTCGTCCATGGGCGGCTGGCCGGCCGCCGCCAACTGGGCGTTGAGCGTCTCCCGGAACAGCGGGCACGACGGGTCGAAGTCACCCGGGAAGATGAAGAAGAACGCGACGGCGCCCAGCGCCACTAGCAGCATCGGGCCGAACCACCCAGCGACCCAGTACTTCCATGTGCGCCGGAACTCGCGCGGACGCACCCACGCGCCGCGGAAGCCCTCCCCTGTCAGCAGGCGCGTCAGCACAACGCCAATGGCCGGAAAGAACATGCCCGCCCCGACGAACAGCGTTACCGCCGGGCCGCCCAAGGGATTTTGCCCGGCCTGCAGCAGCGGAATCGCCGCAGGGTACACCGTTGCGAACCAGAACGCCCAGGTGAGAGCGAAGGTCACGACGCAGAAGGTGCCAGCTCGATGGGCGGCCAGAAACGCTCTCAGTCGGCTCATCGCGCACCTCCCTCTTCCGCCGCACACGCGCCGTGGGTACAGGTGCCGGGCACACATTCCCCGCGACCGATAGCAAGCGGCTCGGCGTGGAAGCGCTCGACGCACCAGTTCTTCTCGCCGCAGCAAGGGCAGGTAAGCTTGCGCGTAGTGGGGGTATGGCACGCCACGAAGAACGCGCCCAGATTCGGCCGGAAATCGGCCCGACACGCCGGGCACAGATAGGTCGTGTGGTCGTTGAAGTGAACGACCAGCCAGAAGCCCGCAGCCGCCACTGCCACGAGCGCAATGGGGAACGGCCACCACACGCCCGTGAGTATGCCGAGCACCAGGGTGCCGATCCACGCCACATCCATGAGGATGCCCACGAGGATCATCACCGCATGCCAACGCCTTTCCGCTCGTTTGTCTTCCATTCGCCTCACCATGGCGAGCTTGCTTGTCGCCGTCAGAGCGCCGTAGCGCCTGATGTCGTCGCCCATCGCCTCAATGGCGCGCAGCCGACTTTGGAGCTCTTCGGCTTCCTCGCGCAGTTCGCGCGCGTTCTCGTCCAGCAAATCGCCCAGGATGACGTGACGATGCGGGCTTTCGAGGACGCCCTTGATCTGCGCAAGGGAAAGTCCCAGCGCCTTCAGCATGAGAATGAAGTGGAGCTGGCGCGCATCGTCGGCAGTGTAGAGCCGTCGGCCGCCCTCGGAGTAGTCGGACGGCGAGAGCAGCCCCTTGCCGTCGTAGTACTGCACGGTTCGCACCGTCGTCCCGCACGCCTCGGCCAGCTCGCCGGTGGTATAGCGGGTCGCTGCTTCCGAGGCTCGCGCGCCGAGCCCAGCCGCGCCGCGGCGTTCCTCGCATCGTGTTGTTTCGTTCTTCTCGACCATGGTGGCACCTCCTTTCTTCCTCGTTTCTACAACACGACGCTGCGTCACGAGCAAGAACTTTTTCGGAAAACCGGGTGCCGCGCCTAGACGCCTTCGCGAAGCGGCAGGCGCTCCGCCATCTCGCCGAGCGAGTCGCACATCATCGTGGGGTTCTCGGCGGCAAGGGCCTCGCGCGGGAACATGCCCCAGAGCGCGGCCACCGTGGCGCAGCCGGCGGCGTTGCCGGCCTGCATGTCGAAGGGACTGTCGCCCACATACAGGCAGTGGGACGCATCGAGTCCCATAAGCTCGCAAGCACGAAGGATGGGCCCGGGAGCCGGTTTGTGCTCGGGCCAGTCATCGGGGGCGATGAGCACGTCGAAGAGGTCGCCGATGCCGCCCATATCCAGCCCGCGCTGGGCGAGCGCGTGGCGCTTCGAGGTAACGACCCCCATGGGAACGCCCGCGGCCCGCAACCGCTCCAAAGCCGCACGCGTGTCGGGAAAGGCCCGCACGCTGGCATCGTGCACGGCCACGTTGTGCTCGCGGTACGTGCTCAGCAGGTGCTCGGCCAGAGCCTCGTCGCCTTCCGCAAAGCCGAGCATCTGGTCGTACAGGGGCGTGCCCACGCCCGCCATAAGCGCCTCGTCGGGCAAATCGCACCCCAGCACGTCGTTGATGGTGTAGCGCATAGAGGCGAGAATAATGTCGTATGTGTCAATCAGCGTGCCATCCGCATCGAACAGCACACCCTGGATATTGTTCATAGCAACCTTCCGGTTAAACCCATCAGTCGGTAGCCATTGTAGAACAGCACGGGCCCCGCAGCTACAAAAGCGGGAGAATGCCCTCTTCGAGGCGCTTTCTCAGAAGGCGCTTGTGCTCCGCGCGCATTGGCTCCGACAGAAGAACGATGCCGTAGGCTTCCTCCGGCACGCTATCTATGAGCGCATCGACGGCATCCATATTCACCGCCGCCGTGAAACGCTTAATGGCGGCGGCCAAATCGGGGTTCGTCGTTTTCGCCATGTACTCGAAGGGATGAATCGCAGCGCTCCCGCCTTCGCCATCCGAAAGCCGATAGCACGAAATATTCGTCCCGAAAGCGTCCTCGTTTTCCGCCGCCTCGTCTCCCAGCCGACGCGCCGCCACGCTGGGACTGCGCTTGCTGAAGAGCGAGCTGCCCATGTCGTAGACGGGCGCGAGCTCGTAAGCCATCGGCGCCGTCATGAGAACGCCCCAGTTCCCGTTGTTGCGATCGGGGTTCTTAATGAAGGCATCTACCACGAACATATCCCAAAAGCGCTCGCGCACACCCGGCACCGTCTTCAAGACATCGGATGTCTCAATGGCGGCGAGCACATCGCCAAGAAGAATGACCTCTCCATCCGATGGCGCCGAGCTAAAGCCCGCATCGTCGTCGGAAAGAGCGTTCTTGATCTCCTTGAACTCGAAGAGACGCGCGTTCGGGAAGGTGAAGTCGCGGCACGCACACACGATCTTGCCGGCGCGGTACCCGAGCATCGTCTCATGAACCGGAATGCCCAACAGCCCGTAAATATGCGAGCCCAGATATTCGGAAACGGGACTCGAAGTATAAGACGGCAGATGCTTGCCCGCCAAATCGCGCGTCGTGCGCGGATACTTGGCTATCCAAGGCTCCCCGTTGATGAGAATGCCCTCTTTCTGTCCCGCTCGGCCGCCGTAGAAAAGACCACTGGGGGCGCAATCGCGAAGATCGGCGATTTCTATCACGAAGGCCCTCCTTCAACACCAGCGGAAACAGTGGGAAACATTGTAGCACGGCGGAAAGTCGGCCCGCATACCCGCAGTATAATCTGGAGGTCAACGAGCAGCGTGCGCCAGAAAGGTCGCCCCTTCCATGAATCCCCAGAGCCATAGCGCGGCACTCCGAGGGCCCCGCCCGCGATTCCTCTTTGGCGGCACGGCTGGCACCAACCGCATAGCGCGGGCCCTTCTTGCTCTCGGGTTAGCGGCGCTCCTGTGCTTACCAGCTTGCAGCTTTACTCCCAACAAGGCCGAGAGCGCGTCCTCCCGCAACGAGACCGCCGCTGAAGCCGCCTCGCATCTCGCCTTCCGCACCGACGAGAAGTTGCAGCAGCACTTCGAGAAGCACGGCCGGGAAACCGGGTGCGCCACCGCCGAGGAGTACCTCGCCGCCGCCAATGCCGTCATCGCCGACCCGGCTTCCCTGCACAAGCTGCAAGCTGAAGACGGCGACGACCTCTACTTCCTGGAACGCACCGGGGAATTCGTCGTGGTGTCCCCCGCCGGCTACATCCGCACCTACTACCTCACCGACCGCAACTACTTCGACCGGCAATAGGGCACGTCACCGCATCTGCCCTGAGGAAAAGCGTCTCCTTCCCACAGTTTGCCAACGAGGCCAAAGCGCATCCCTAACGATGACGGAAACAGCGTACTATGGGATTGTTCGCGCCTCGAAGGAGACCCCATGATTACCAAGCTCACATTCGACCAGATCAGCAGCGCCGTCCACGACGCATACAACGCTTGCAAGGACATCAAGGGTGGCCAGAACGCGCATTACATTCCCTATCTTGCGAACATCAACCCCGGCCTGTTCGGCATCAGCCTGTGCCTGCCCGATGGCCGGCTCATATCCGTGGGCGACACCGACTACCAGCTCGGCATCGAGTCGGTGTCGAAGGTGCACACGGCTATCCTCGCGCTGGAGCAGCACGGGGCACAAACGGTGCTGGACGACATCGGGGCCGACGCCACGGGGCTGCCCTTCAACTCCATCTTCGCCATCCTGTTGGAGAATGACCGGCCCTCCACGCCGCTCGTGAACGCCGGCGCCATTGCGGCGTGCTCGCTCATTGAGCCCCACGGCGATGCCGACGGAAAGTGGAAGGCCATCTTCGACAACATGACCGCCCTTCTCGGCAGCGAGCCGGTACTCATCGACGAGCTGTACCAGTCGGAATCGGCCACGAACTTCGAGAACCGCTCCATCGCCTGGCTGCTGCGCGATTACGAGCGCCTCTACGACGACCCGGAGATGTCGCTCGACCTGTACACGCGCCAGTGCTCGCTCGGCGTAACGGCCGAGCAGCTGGCCATATCGGCGGCCACTATTGCCGACGACGGCGTGAACCCCCTCACGAAGAAGCGAGTGTTCGGCGCGGAGCTTACCTCCAAGGTGGTTGCCCTTATGAGTGCCGTCGGCTTCTACGAGCACTCGGGTGATTGGCTCTACGCCACGGGCCTGCCCGCGAAAACCGGGGTGGGCGGCGCCATCATTGGCGTCATGCCCGGCCTCTTCGGCGTGTGCGCTTTCGCACCGCCACTCGATGACGCCGGCAACTCCGTGAAGGCCCAAGCAGCGCTGAAGCACCTGATGAAGAGCTTGAACCTGAACGTGTTCTCCAACACGCACTTCGACCTCGTGGAAGCCTAGATTTGCCGCGCCTTGCTTACGCTGCGTCTTCCAGGAGGCACACGCCGTAGGTGAAGTGGGAGCAATCGTTCTCGCGGTAGCCTTCGGCCAGCCCCTGCGCCAGCACCTCGTATTCAGCCTGCAGTTCCGCCAATGCACATCGCAGGGCCGCCACGTCGGCCCGCACATCGGTAGCACCCCGCCAAGCGCCATCCCATTCTGGCGGATCGCCCGTTGCAGCAGGGCGGTCGCGCGCGGCGACAAGCGCCGATGCCTCGTCCCGACTCCGACACACAATTTCACGCAACATGGGATTGCGATAGAGCGTGCTTCGGGCCACGTTCGCCCGCTTGGCCACTTGGTAGAACGACGGCACCTTTCCCTCAGCCTGCAAGCTGATCACCGCTTGGCGTACCCGCTGCTCGAGGGAGCAGCGGCGGCCGGTCGCGTTCCCAGGAGGCGCAGACAACGGCTTCCTCGCATCCATAGCCTTTCCTTCCAACAAACATTTGTTCTTGTTTTGGAGAAGTTTAGCGCAGGAAAAATCTCTCACAGACCCTATTGCGGGACACAGAAGGCGTTAACAGGCGCCATGCCGACACCTTCGATAGGCGCACCATACGAACAAGTATGCAGCAGTCTTGCTGAAAGCCGCCACGTCTTCGACTAGCGGGAATTCTGCGAAAGTCCCGTTACGAGAACCCTACGGCGATGTAAAAGAGTGCTTTCAGCCGAGAACCCGCGATCAGTGCTGCGAACCGTTGCCTTTACGGTAAAAGAGACCGAAAACGAAAGGAGGACTCAATGAGCTCGATCAGCCACGTCGCAGCACATCCCGCAATTCACCAGCACAAACGAACGGACACCCAGCACAAGCAGCACGAGAAGCAAGACATCGTCGCCATTATCGGCCGCATTGCCTCCGTTCTCTCGGTGCTCATGTACGTGTCCTACATCACCCAAATCGCGAATAACCTCGATGGCAACCCCGGAAGCCCTTGGCAGCCGCTATGTGCGTTCTTCAACTGCACCATGTGGACCATCTACGGCTTCATGAAGCCTAAACGCGACATTCCCATTATTGTCGCGAACATTCCAGGCATCGTCCTGGGCCTCGTCACTTTCATCACCGCTATCGTGCACTAACGGCAACGTCCGCACCTAATCATCGATCGCGGGTTGCGCACGATGCGCAACCCGCGATCGAGGCCCGCAACGATGCCGCCCCCCCCCCAGAAGCGTGGCCCATGCTCATCCATGCCAACATCCGCGTGTTTACTGAAATCCGGCCTGCCGATCTTAAGACGACTCGTTCACTCGGTCGGCCGCGGTGGCCACGGACGCCCGAGATGCTCTCCATTGCGAGCCGCAGAGCCCGTTTGACCTGCGAAGTGAATGTTCATGGCCGATGCCCGCCATTCCCCGTCAGGCTCTCGCACCAAGGCGAATTCGTAGCGCCCGAAGGAGAACTGATTCTCCGCGACGACATCATCGCCGAAGCTCAGGCTTTCACCGGTGCCATCCCAAGCCCATAACGCACAATGGGCCACAGCGGCATCGGGAGCCGTTACACACACCTGAATATTCGACACCCCGTGAGCCGAAAGGGCAATAGCCGGGAGAAGTCGCCCGTACAACTTGGCTATTTTTGCCCGACCGCATACCGGCGGAAACCCAGGACCGCACAACTGGCCTTCTTCTGTGAACACCGCAGCCACGCCTTCGGCATCACTCGCATCCACGCACCGAGCGTAATGAGAGATAACCTCCTCGATAGCCCGCACATCCTCCAACCGCCGAACGCGCTCCTCCAGCGTCACCGCCGGCCATTCCTCCACGGTAGCCAACATACCTTCCGCAACAGTCTTCATCCTCGCTCCTTCCCACGAACCATTTTTCTCCTGCAACTTTCATGCCAACCCCTGCATAAAAAGCGGAAGGGCAGCCGGGGGAGGCTGCCCTTCCGTGTGGGAGGGGGATAGCTTGTTAGGGGCGATTAGGCACCGACGTGATGGGCGTTGCCGCGCGCTGTCTCCGACTCGGATGCCGCCACGTGGCCACCCGTCAGATTGTCGTCAAGCTCGTTCGCCTTGCGGGCGTAGCCCAGGCGGCGCGCCACCACCACGGCGGCATAGGCAATGGTAAGCAGCAGGCCCATGGCCATCACCCAGTGCACCCAGCACTTCGGCTCGTCGAAAGCACCCAGAGCGGTAGCATCGTCCTCGATGGTCTCGCCGGTGCGCGTCACCATGGGCACGCCATCGTCGAACACCACGTCGGCGTACACAGGCTCGGCAAGCTCATCGATGCCCGCCATCACACGCGCCAGGGCATCCACGCTGCTAGCGGTGCGGTACACCGTCTCGATGGAGCCGCCGCGCGGACCGGGATTCATGCCCGAGGGGGTAGAAGTGCTGCCGACGTTCTGGATCAGCGTGGTATCGCCGATGGTGAACGTACCCGGCACCACCGTCACATTATAGTTCGGGTTGTACTCAAACTCCGCCGTCAGCGCATTCAGATACACACCGGCCATCTCGCCAGCCACGGTGCGCATATACGACAGGCCCTTCAGCGCATCGCCCTCGACCAGGCCGGCCACCTGACCCGTGAACTCGGGATCGGACGTGCCGGCGGGCTTGCTGGCGTTGTTCACCGTCACAATGGCGCGAGCCTGCTCCACCGTCAGGGTGCCGTCTACCGTGGTCGTCCGGAAGTTCTGCGTCACATCGGTACCGGAAGCGTCCACAATCTTGATGGAAGCCGGATCCACCGTCGTAGCGGTCACACCTGCGTTCGTGCGCGAACCCGCCACACGTGCCGTGGCCGTGAAGCCCTCGGGCACGCCGGTGATCTGCGGCTCGCCACCGCCCAGCGCCGTGCCGTCGTACACCTTGGAACGGCTGGGGGCCTCGATGACTACCTCGTCCATATGGGCCGTGCGCACCACCACCGTGGAATCCTTCGACACACGGCGAATCTTGAGCTCATAGCTGGTCTGGCCGTTCGCCACGGGCTGGCTCTCGCCGTTCACCACCACCGAAGCGATGCGATAGCCCTCGTCAGCCACAAAGGTCATGGTCTCGGAATCGCGATTGTACAGCACCGACTGGGTGGCATTGCCGCGAATCGCGCCGTGCGAACCCTCGGCGAACACGCCGCGCACCGTGTAGGCATCGCGGTTGTACACCACGTACAACACGTTCTTCTCCTCGTCGAGGGTCATAACCCGAGCGCCTACATAGGTGGGCTCGCCCGAGAAGCCCTGCACGGGGCGGTACTGCTCCACCAGCGCCGGCACCGGCGTCTCGAAGCCGGCCCAATCCCGCTGCACGCCCAGCACCTCGCCGTTCGTGGAGTCCTTGCAGTAAACAACCGTGTACTTGGCCTCAATGGGCGCAAACGTATAGGTGAACTCGGTGGTCGCGCCGCCCTTCAGCGTATCAGCACCGGGCTCCACATCCCATGCACCGGAATTCGGCTCGTAGCCGTAATGGGACGTGGCGATCGGAAGCTGCAACTGCACCTGGTCGTCGCCCAGGGGCGCCCACTCGCTGCCGTTCCACTCGTTCAGCGTCACTACCACGGTTTTGCTGTCGGCACCGTTGTCCCACGTGCCGTGCTGCACCGCGTACACCGCCGTCGCCTGATACTTGTCGGGAATGCCGTCGCCCTCGTTCGGGTTCGCCACACTCGTGCGGTCCACGCCGTAGCGCACCGTCACCACGTTGTTGGGCGCCTCCGAGGTGATCGCGCCGTTCTTGTTCTCGATGGTGTCGAACGCGTAGCCTTCGAACTGCCTATCCATATCATAGGGAATGGGACCGCCAAAGCCCGCAGTGCCCTCTTCCGTGGCCAGCACCGTGCCATCGTCGGCCACATAGCGCACCAGGTAACGGAAATTACCCATGGTGTACTTCGCCAGGAACGTCACGGGAGCCGTGATATCGGTGGCCGCGGTCGGCCAATTGCACGCGTCATCCAGCAGCAGGCCGTCCGTCTGGGTCAGCGCCGGAATCTGATCTTCGGTCAGATGGCCCACGCCGTCAATCGCCAGCTCACCGTCGGCGTTGTAGCGATTCACCACAGCGCTCTTCTGGGCCTCCTCGGAACCGTCGGCCCACACGCTGTTCTCGTCGTGGGCGAACTTCACCAGCACCTGGTACTTGTCGGGAATACCATCGGGCTCGTTGGGATCCTCCACGCCCATCACGTCGCGTGCGTAGTACGCCTTCACGATGTTCTCTTCCGCATTGTCCGACACCGTGATGGACAACTTCTGGCGGGAATCCCGCTCGTCGAAGACGTAGTTCGTGCCCTCGAAGGTGCGGGTCTTCGGCGCAACGAACGTGTACGTCGTGCCGAAATAGGGATGGTTGCCCGCGGTGCTGTACTCCATGCTAAGAATAGCATCACCGCTGTAGTATTGCGTCTGAACCTGATACTGCTGACGCTCGCAGCGGAACGTGATCACACGACCCGTGCTGCCCACGACCTGGGGCGCGTTCCCGGCCTGCGCGTAGACGTACCCGCGGGGGCATTCCAGCAGGTCGGTCGACACCTCGGTCGTAACGGAAACCGGCTCGCCGTTCAGCTCGGTCACCGTGCGGCGCTCGATTTCAACGTCCTTGCCGTCTTCATCCTGCCACACGAAGCGCGCGGTGAAGAACATGTCGCCATCATAGCTTTCCCACTGCGCCTGCAGCACCACATCGCGGGCCGGCATAGTGAACAACGCGCCCGGCTCGTAGATGCCCAGCTGGTTGCCAGCAGCATCCAAGCACTCCCAAGCAGCCAGGTAGAAGCCTTCCTTCGTTATGCCCGCATCGGTGGCCAGCGTCTTGGGCTCACCCACCACAGCCGAGAACGAGTCTACCGAACCCTCGGCGCCATTCAGGTCGTAAGAAGCCGTATAGCTGCGGGCGTCCACGAATACCGCAATGGCGCGATAGGTGCCCGTCGGCCAATTGATAGTCGTGCCCTGGTACATATCAGCGCCCGAGCCGTTGCCGCGGAACGCCAGCGCCTCGGCAGCCTCATAAGCCCCGGCCTCGTGGGCGCTGTCGTTGGAGATGTAGGCGTCAACCACCCGGTAGCTCACGCCATCGCCCAGGTCGAATCGCACACCCTGAGCTAGTTCGGTCACGCCACCATCGAAGTACATGGTATGGGTGAACAGCGGTTCATCGCCCTCTTCGGCGTTCTGGGAAAACACGAACACCTGCACGCCGTGGCCACCCGTCACGAGGGCGTCCATGGCCTTCTCCTCAACGGCGATGTTCAGCTTGTCGCGCGTGTCGGCGTTGCCCTGCAGCGTCGAGCAGAAATGGACCAGCTGCTCGCCCTCGCCCAGCGCCGTCCAATCGGAGGACGCGGTCTTGTACTCCACCGCACCATCAGTCACCCGCAAAGCCGTCACACTGCCGCCGGTATTGCATGCGCGGGAAATTTCCGCCACCTCGGGAGCCGTCGCATTGGCGGGAGCCACGCCCACCTTGCCGTTCAGCACGTAGCGGTCGCTGCCGAAGTTAAACACCGGCTCAGTTACGGGCAGCACCTGGTCAATGGCAACCTCGCCCACAACCGGCACGCTTACCGTGCGGTCACCCAGCTTCACAGGACCGCCCCACAGCGTGGTAGTCACCATCACAGCATCGCCCTCGATCAGCGTGATCAGCGGCTCATGCACGCGATCCACCGCGTTCGTGGCTACCTGGGTCACGCCCTGCGCAATGGCGTCGGTTACGGCGGTACCCACGCTGCTGACCTGATTCTCGGACTGATTGCCCTCGTCGCCCGCAAGATCCGCGGAATCCTCGTTCTCGGTTCCGTTCTCCTGGTCGGCGCCCTCGTCTTCCGGCACCTCCACGGCAGTCACCTTCAGCACCGCGCCGTCAACCAGCGCATCGGCGGGGATGACGTACAGAACATCGGCCATCGGCTCGGCATCTTCCGCATCGACGGCAACAGCCTCGGTGGACACCGTGCGCTGCGTGCCCGCAGCCTCCAGCACCTCGTCGTTATAGGAAACCGACTCAAGGGTGAACCGCTCGTCAACACGCACGGCAAAGCTGAAATCAGCCTCGGCGTCAACATCCACAACGTCCTGCACCGCTTGGCCGTTCAGCAGCACGCTGGCGTGCTCCGATTCCACCTTCAGCTGCAGGGCGGCTGCCACGGCATCGCCTTCGTCCATCGCGATGACGCGACCGGTCGTCTCCATGGCCTTGTCGGACACCGTAGCGCCGTCCATCTCGTCGGCTACGGCCAAGGCCGTGGGAGTAAACGTCGAAAGAGCCAGCATAGCCGTCAGCGCAACGGCCACCACCTTGCCCTCGGTGCTGTGTCGCGCGTCGATGAAGCGTTCGATTGCCTTCATTTCCACCAACAACTCCTTTTATCTCGGATCGCGGCGATACGCTCGCCTCGTCTCGGCGCCCTTGCGGGCGGCTGTTCCCTGAACCTACTTCTCAGATTGTTGATGATTTTACCGAGCATTTATATGAAAGAAAAAGGCCGCAACGCGCTATTGATGGGGAACTGATAGGGTATTGCCATGGCAACGGTTACGATTTTGTTGGAATTCTGTAGCGAACTGGTAGAAACAGTGCCAACTGCACGCGGAAGAGAACTAGCACTCCCCCATCAAATGGGCCAACTCGCTACGACTGCTGAAGGGTTTGGGACTGCCCGGCTGCACTACCTCGACCAGTTCGCCTTCCCACACATTGCCATTGTCGGCGAACTTCGACGTGCGCACGATACGCTGAAAGCGCACGCGAGAATTGGAGGGAAGCTCCGCCAGGTCAAAGCCGTAGTTCAGGCTGCTCAGCATCTTCTGCAGCGCATCCACCACCGAGGCGTTCGCGTCCAGCCGCACAACGCCGGTTTCGCAGTTGTACGCCAGTCCCTGCGCCAGAAATACAGTGCGTATGCGCTCGCGGCGTTTCTTCTCGGCCCAGTGAATAGCCACGCAAGCAGCGGCGATCACAAGCCACCACACCACAGTGACCACAATGTCAACGGGATTGTCGACCAGGCTGAACTGAAGCGCCTGCCACATCCACAAGAAGAGGACGGAGGCCACCACCAAAATAGTGACGATTATCCAGTTGCTCTTCTGCATCCCATTAACTCCATTGCGCAAGACCTGTTGAGGTCCGATCGTCGGTCTGTTACCAATTAGAAAACTATAGCACAATCCTTGGACCCAAAAGGGCGTAGTCGGTTTTTCTTCTCGATATATTTCCTGATGAAGTGCGCAAATTATGGAAGCCGCTCAATACCCTGTCAGCGGTGCCTCCTCCCAGCACCATGCGCAATGGCAGCGAAAAGGGGCCCGCTGCATCGGCAGCGGGCCCCTTCGGGCTTCTCGGGCGACACTTTGGCAGCGCCGTGTTCGCGTGGGCGAGCTAGTCCTCCACGATCTCCGGGATCGCGCCCATCGGGCACTCCTCGACGCAGTCGCCGCACGCGATGCAGGCATCCTCGTTAACGGCCTCGACCACGCCGTTGATAACCTCAAGCACTTCCTGGGGGCACGCGTCAACGCAGATGGCGCAGCCGATGCACTCGTCAGCTTCAATTACGGGATGAGACATGGGGAACTCCTTTGTTCTCAGTATACGATTCCTCGTCTTTAGGGGTTGGGGCCGAGGCCCTTCAACCACATTGCGCAAGATACCATGAAAGCCGTAAAGCGCAAGCAGGAATCGGTAACTTCTCAGGGAGTGGCTGAGCAGCCGCAAAGCCGCCGCATTTTGGCTCGGCGAGCGGTAGGTCGGGCCCTGCGAACTGGCTCAACGTCAACAAGGTCACGCAGCTGATTTAGCAAATGCGCGGGAGCTGCTCTCCCACCAGCATGTCCAGAATACGAGTGCTACCGAAGGACGTGCGCAGGAACACTTTGGAGCCACGCGCGGGATCAGCCTCGGCCACGCGCCCGATAATGGCGGCATCGCGACCGTAGGGACTCGCCTGCATGGCAGCCAGGGCGGTTTCGGCCTCGTCGGCGGCCACCACGCACACCATCTTGCCCTCGTTGGCCACTTGCAGCACGTCGTAGCCTAGCATCTCGCAGGCGCCCAGTACCGCATCGCGCACGGGCACGGCGTCCTCGTCCACGGTGATGTCGGTGTTCGACTGCGCTGCCAGCTCGTTCAACGTGGAAGCCAAGCCGCCGCGGGTGGGGTCGCGGAAGCAGCGCGTATTCGGCGCAGCGGCCAGCACATCGGCAATCAGATGGTTCAGCGGTGCCGCGTCGCTTTCGATATCCGCCGAGAAGTTCAAGCCCTCGCGACAGCTCATGATGGTGATGCCATGATCGCCCAGGGTGCCGCTGACCAGCACCGCATCGCCCGGACGAATCTGCGCTCCACCCAGGTTCACGCCCGCCGGCACCACGCCGATGCCGCTGGTGTTGATGTAAATGCCGTCGCCATGGCCACGGTTCACCACCTTGGTGTCGCCGGTCACAATGCGCACGCCGGCTTCCTGCGCGCAGGCGGCCATGGAAGCGCAAATGCGCCGCAAGTCGTCCATGGGAAAGCCCTCTTCCAAAATGAAGGCGCAGGACAGATACTGTGGACGCGCGCCCGCCGTGGCCACGTCGTTCACCGTGCCGCACACGGCCAATCGACCGATATCGCCCCCGGGAAAGAAATGCGGCGTGACCACGAAGCTGTCCGTGGAATAGGCCACACGCTCGCCCGGAGCCAACGCCGGCAGCACCGCCGCGTCGTCGCCCGCCAGCAGCTCGTCGGTGCCATAGGCCGCGAAGAACACCTCGTCGATAATGCGCTTCATCATCGAGCCACCGGAGCCGTGCCCCAGCATCACCTTGTCATCAGCCATTACAAATGCCTTCCCGTGGTGGTCAGCACCAATTTGCCATTCTTCACGCCCTTGGTGCCCAAAATGAGGTTGGCCACCGTTTGCACCAACCCCGTTTCGCCGCGCATCACGATCACTTCCAGGCACATGTGCTGGTCGACGTGCACGTGCATCGTAGAGATGATGTTGTCGAAGTAATCATGCTGAATGGTGTGCAGCTTTTCCTGCAAGTCGTTGGAGTGATGGTCGTACACAATGGTGAGCGTGCCCATGACCACCGTGCCCGGCGTAGAGCACTCCTCTTCCACCAAGGCATCGCGCACCAGGTCGCGCACCACTTCGCTGCGGTTCTTCGCCAGGCCGCGCCGCGCCACCAGCTGGTCGAACTCGATCAGCAGGGCCTCGGGCATAGCCACCGAGAACCGCACCAGGTCGTTGCTCATCGCGCGCGCCTACACCCGCTCGACGGTGAAGCCGGCCGCATCAGCCGCGTCGTCCTCCATGGCATCCTTCGCCTCGTCCAGCAGAGCGCGCACCTCGTCCAGCAGATGCTGGGCCGCATGCAGCTTCTCGCCCACCGTGGTGAAACCGGCGTCGGCAGCAGTGTGAGCCAGGTTGTGAGCCCAGCGGCGCTCCAGCTTGATGTGGTCGTCAATCTGGTCGATCATCATTTCCAGCTGGCCGGTGTTAACTCCGTTGGTGCACATGGGCGCCTCCTTTGGATTTGCTACTATATAAGCAGCCAATGTTTTACCGCGAACGTCCCCCCGGCGCAAGATGGAGTGTGAATTTTTCCGTGAGCAGTAACATGTTTGAGGTGACGGGCGAGTCGGTGCTTACCCTGTACGGGGCGAACGTGACAGGTGCGCCGACGTCGGCTCTGCTGGTAATCAGCCAAACGGCGCTCAGCGAAACTGCGCTGTCGGCCCTGGAGAAATCTGCCGCTTCCCTGGAGTTCGGTGCCGCCCCGCTGGCACTGCTGATCGCGGAAAGCCCGGAAGGCTCCGTGGGCGCTGAAGACGTGCGCACCATCGTGGAGGGCTTGGATCCTGTTGCCCTGGTCACGGCCGACGCCTTCGCCGCCGAGCTGCTTTCAGCCGCCTACCGCGTACCGGTAACGTTGGATGCACCCAACCGCCTGCTCGGCCGCACGGCCGTCATCTTCGAGGACTTCGAAGCTCTCATGGAAACCCCTGAAACCAAACAACGAGCCTGGGCTCTGCTGAAGAAGCTTCGGTAGGGGGCAGCGAACAACCTAGTCAAATCGGAGCCATCTCGCATTTCTGCAAAAATGATGGGCGATCTGACCGGGTTTCACCCCCTGCGCCTTGGCTGGGCGGCAAACCTACCGTGCAAATGCAGGCTGGCGCACTGGCCACAAATACCCCGATTTCTATGGACAAACAAACCTCCGACTAGATTTCTGGCCAAAAAATATCCTCTGTATAATGGGTTTTGCTGCCAAACCGCTCTCCAAGCCAGTTTCTCCTGCGAGACTGGCCTTTTTTCCGAGATGTCTACAACCCGCACCTTCTCTTGCTTATACATCCCAACTTTTACGGCCAGAAACAATCCTTCTTGCCGTTATTTGCTTATACATCACGCATTTTGAGGCCACCCACAAAGCAGGGGCCGAAAGCTGCGCGCTCTCGGCCCCGTCGCATACGGCTTTCCAGTCGCCTTTATAAACTCGTGACCACCGCTTCGGCGGCATCCAGCAGCTCGTTCACTTCCTCAGCAGTAGCGGCTTCGGCGTACACGCGCACCAGGGGCTCGGTACCACTCGGACGCATCATCACCCAGGCATCGCCTTCCAGCAGCAGCTTCACACCGTCGCGACGATCCACATCGATGACGCGCTTGCCGGCCACCTCGTCAGCCGTATAGGTGGGCACCATCTCGGCGCGGAAGCGCTCCATCTGCTCAGGGGTGATGGACAGCCCACGACGCGCGAACTCCAAACGCCCGATGTCCTCCAGCATCTCGTCCACCAGCGCGCCGAGGTCCTTGCCAGACTGGGCCATGCACTCCGTGAGCAGCAGCGCCATGAGCAGGCCGTCGCGCTCCTTCACATGGCCGGGAAGTCCGATGCCGCCGGACTCCTCGCCGCCGATCATCACGCCGCCCTTCTCCATCTCACCGTAGATCCACTTGAAGCCGACCGGCGTGCTGACCAGTTCCAGCCCCAACTTGCGGCACATGCGGTCGAGCATAGCCGAAGCCGTCACCGTGGACACCACACGGCCCGTCTCGCCGCGATCGACCATGTGCTTGGTGAGCAGCGTGATAATGCGATGCGCGTTCACATAATTGCCCCGGGAATCGCCAGCGGCAATGCGATCGGCGTCGCCATCGTTGATGAACAGCGCGTCATAGCCGAGCTCGCCCACCTTGGCGAGGCCCTCGTCCACCCAAGGCTGGATGGGCTCGGGATGCAGCCCCGCGAACGTGGGGTCCTCGGCGTTGTGGATTTCCACCACTTCCACGCCCATGTCGCGCAGCACGTCAGCCAGGTAGTGGCGGCCGGCGCCGTACAGCGGGTCGCACACTACGCGCAGGTTGGCGGCACGGATGGCCTCCACGTCCACCAGCTCGCACAGAGCGGCCAAGTAGTCGGTCATCAGGTCGACCGTTTGGAAGGGGCCGAGCACGTCGGTGGGCTCGGCCGGCAGCACCGCTTCCACGCGATCGGTAAACTCGGCGGGGCTCGCACCGCCATCGGCCATGCGCAGCTTCACGCCCAGATACTCGGCAGGGTTGTGGGAGCTCGTGAGCATAATGCCGCCCACCGCGTCGTCATTGTGAGCCACCGACCAGCACAGCGTGGGCGTGGGACAGTAGTCTTCCGTAAGCAGCACGTTGAAGCCGTGGCCCGCAGCAACCTGAGCGGCCAGCTCAGCGTAGGCGTGGGCGTCCTGACGGCAATCGTGACCAACAATGAGCGTGCCGGGCGCGTCGGCATCGCGCCCCGCGGCCACCGCTTCCTCCTTGAAAATGCGCGCGGCGGCGTCGATGACGCGATTCAGATTGTCGGGCGTAAAATCATCCCCGATAATGGCGCGCCAGCCGTCGGTTCCAAAATGAATATCAGCCATAGGTATGCCTCCTTGGCAATGCTGCGGTTTCCATGCCCGATCGATTATAGATGATAGGCAGACAATTTCGAAGGAAATGCGCTCGTACCCATCTGCCCTTAGTGCAGATTCAGCGTCGTTGTGCCTCCTTAAGCTATACTGGCCCCACACTCAACCGCCATCACCGCAGGGGAGAATATGGCAAGCCAACCATCGCCGTCGAGAAAACAACCGCTTTTTACTGCGCCGGCATGCCTCGTCGTCCTCGGCCTCGTATGCGCCATCACCACCGAAGAGCTGCTGGGCTATCAAGTTCTTTCCCTGGGAGAGCGGCCTTTCAGCAGCTATGTATTACTCTGCCTTATCCAGGCAGCCCTTGCCATCGTCTTGCTTGCAGCTGGACCGCATTTGGGAAGCATCCTCACCCGGCCGTCCCTGCTGGCGGGCACCGCGGCAATCGCTCTGGCCGGATCAGCCTTGGCAAATGCCGGAAGCACTGACACGGCCGGCATAGCCCCCCTCGTGGGATTCGCTCTTCTCGCCCTTGCCTCCTTTGTTCTGAAAATCACAACCCTGGAGATTTTCGCCGATGCGCCACCGTGGAAGCTGTCAGCGCTCATTTTCTGCGCCGTACTGATTCAGCCATTTCTTGCCCCGTTATTTGCCCTACCGAACCGCATCACGTGGTTTCTTGCCGGCGTGACGGCCGCAATCGGCATCAGCCTCACTGCAGCAGCCCGATCTATTCTGACAAAACGCGCCACCCAACACGACCCGGGAATCCCGCCATTCCAGCACCCTTTTACGCCCTCGCTTCCCGTTCTCGGAGGTGTTGGGGTCATCTGCGCCGCCACTTCGTTCCTGAATCCATTATCTTTGTACGACTCCATCACAACAAACGATTTTCTCGCCTTCACCTTCCTCACCCATTTTGCGGCCGCCCTCTTGTTCGGCATCGTCATCTTCGCAGGGCACAACTCCTCCTACGCCATCGCTTTCAAAAGCGTCGACTCGTTAGTGTTGATTGGGTTTTTCCTCTTGGCGCTCATGGGCGCAGGATCGCCGCTTCCTCGCGCCGTATGCACAGCGACATTTAGCCTGTTCGAGTTCATCACCTTCCTGGCCATAGCCGATCTGGCCTCCTACTCGAGCACGAATCGCCTGCGACTCTTCGGCGGCTATTACCTCCTTATGCGCACAAGTTCCCTGATCGGCATTGCGCTCAATGCTGGCGATGTGGCCTTTATCCCGCTTGCGTCAGGAGCGTCCCTCTTTGGCTCAATGTTGGCAGCCGCCTGCGTCATCGCGGCTATCTGGCTCATTACCGAACCGCATCTGAACCAGTTCTTCTGGGGTAATCCGGCGACGGAAATCGGAATCGCCGCAACGCGCCCAACCATCCAGCAGATGCTCGAAAGTGCGCCGCGCGATGCCGCCTCGCTCTCACCCGAAACGCCGGAGACCCCGGAAATGGACCTGGCCGCTCTCATTGATCGAAGCGTGGGCCAACTGGCGATCGAGCACGGCCTCACGCCTCGCGAACGCGACGTGCTTGCCCTCATGGCACAAGGCAGATCGTCCACATTCATCGGTGAAGAATTGTTCGTCAGCACCAACACGGTACGCAAGCACATTGCACATGTATACGAGAAACTAGGCGTGCACTCGAAGCAGGAACTTCTCACCCTCGTGCAATGCGAGAGCACTCATATTACCTGTTCACAGTAGTAATTATCTACCGCCTTACCCGTTTTGCACCAGACGATAATCCATGCAAAATGGTGCGTCATGCGGGTCGATTCATCCACCTTGAGACCCGTAACATCCTCCTTGTCATTCGGGGCGCGGAAGCAGCGCCTCGGCTATCCAAGGAGGGAACGCTTTATGACGAATGAGTTCAGCACCACACGCCGCAACTTTCTGAAAGGGGCGGGCATCGGCGCGCTCGGCATGGCGGGAATGACCGGCCTGGCCGCCTGCGCGCCGTCCAAGGCGAGCGACGATCCTGCGGGCGAGGCGCTGTCCGACACCGGCAACGCCACCAACGCCGACTGGCTGGAAGCCGAGCCCGAAATTGCCGCCGATCAGATCGTGGAGACCGTGGACGCCGACGTCGTCGTCTGCGGCGGTGGCAACTCGGGATTATTTGCCGCCTGCGCAGCAGCCGAAGAAGGAGCTCGCACGGTAATGTTGGAGCAGTTCGCAAAGGACTCCGGCAGCGGCGTGCGCGACGATCTGGCCGCCTACAACACCCGCATCCAGCAGCAGGAGGGCTCGCCTCTCGATCCTGCCGAGATGGGCACGTTCATGTGGGGACAGGCCTCGGGTTTTTCCAATCAGCGATTGTTCCGCGTTTGGGTCGAGGAAAGCGGCGAAGCCCTCGACTGGTACGCCGACCGCATCGAGGAAGCTGGCTACAAGATGAAGCATCAGCTGGTGAACCCGCCAGCCGACCAGGAGCGCAGCTTCTCGTGCTGTGTTGGTGTGGACTGGGGCACCGAGGGTATCACCATGGGCAGCACGACGAATAACGGCCAGTACATTCTGAATCCCTACGCTGAAAGCATCGGCGTCGACTGCCGTTGGGAAACCAAGATGATCAAGTGCATTAAAGACGGCGATCGTGTGACGGGCGTTATCGCACAGAATGCGAACGGCGATTACATTCAGTTCAATGCGACCAAGGGCGTTATCCTCTGCTGCGGAGGCTATCTGGGCAACCCCGACATGATGGCCGCCATCCAGCCCGACATCGAAAAGGTAACGGTGTACAACTGGACTTGGCCTGGCACCAACGGCGATGGCATCAAGGCCGGGCTGTGGGCAGGCGCCATGATGGATCCGGCCCATTCCGTCAGCTCGTGGGAGCAAGGGCTCGTGCCTCCGAACATGGTGGTGGCCGACGCCCATGACACCAACGAGACCTACTGGCTGGGACCGCTGCCCTTCTTGCGCGTAAACCTCGAAGGCCAGCGCTTCATGAACGAGTCTTCTTTCTTTGACACGCTGGGACACGCCCTGCAATACCAGCCGGGTCACACCGCCGTGCAGGTGTTCGACGCCTCTTGGAAGGAAGACGCCGAGCAATTCAATGTATATGGCGCCCATCGCTATTTCCCCTACGACAACGGACTGGCGCCGCTGTTTACCATCGACATGGTTGAGGAGAACATGGCCCCGCAGCTTGAGAGTGGGCTTATCGTGCAAGCCGACACCATCGAGGAACTTGCCGAGAAGGTTGGAGTGCCGGCGGACAACCTCGTGGCCACCGTTGCGCGTTACAACGAGCTCTGCGACGCAGGCGTTGACGAGGATTTCGGCAAAAAGCCCTATCGTATGTCTCGAGTCGACGAGCCGCCGTTTTACGCTGCACGCTTCGCTCAGCAAGGCTCGCACACCATGGACGGCCTCGTCATTAACGAGGACATGCAAGTATTGGATGAGAACTTGCAGGTGATTCCCGGCCTGTACGCCGCCGGCGACAACTCTGGCTGCTACCTGGGCATCACCTACCTCGGCAACGCCGCGGGCAACGCCGCCGGGCGCTCGGTGACCTTTGGTCGCCATGCCGGCCGTCACGCCGCGCAGAGCTAGGCCTTCAACCTCCTCGTTTCCGCCACGCGCGGATGCATTTCTGAAGCGAACCTGGGCTTTCCCTCCCCGCCCAGGTTCGCTTTCGTTTGGCGTGATACCATAGAGCCACCAAACGTTCTATGGAAGTGAGCAACTATGGCGAATGCACTTTTGGCGAAGGATCCTGCGCAAACCTGCGTGCTGGTGACGGGCGGTGCCGGCTTTATCGGCAGCCACACGGTGGTGGAGCTGCTGGAGCGCGGCTACCAGGTGGTCATCGTGGACGATCTGAGCAATTCCAGCCGCGAGGCCGTGCGCCGCGTGGGCGAGATTACCGGCGTGGAGCCCGTGTTCGCCGACGTAGCCACCGAGGAAGTGGCCGAGGCCGCGGCTGCTGTGGCCGGCGCAACGATACGCGAGGAGACCCCGGGGCCGTCGCTTACCTTCTACGAGGCGAACATCCTGGACCGCGCGGCGTTGGAGACCATCTTCACCGCGCATCCGGTAGACGTCATCATCCACTTCGCTGGCTTCAAGGCCGTGGGTGAAAGCGTGGCCAAGCCGCTGGAGTATTACTGGAACAATATCGCGGGCACGCTGGTGCTTGCCGAAGTGGCCCGAGAACACGGCTGCAAGAACATCGTGTTCTCGTCGAGCGCCACGGTGTACGGCGATCCGGAGTTCGTGCCCATCACCGAGGCGTGCCCCAAGCACAACGCCACGAACCCCTACGGCCAGACCAAGAGCATGTTGGAGCAGATTCTGACCGACCTATACGTGGGCGACAACGAGTGGAACGTCGTGCTGCTGCGCTACTTCAACCCCATCGGCGCCCATGAAAGTGGACGTATCGGCGAGGATCCGAAGGGCATTCCGAACAACCTGCTGCCCTACGTGGCCCAAGTGGCCGTGGGCAAGCTGGAGCGCGTGGGCGTGTTCGGCGATGACTACGACACGCCGGACGGCACAGGCGTGCGCGACTACATTCACGTGGTTGACCTGGCGCGCGGCCATGTGGCGGCGCTGGATTGGATGGCCGGCCGCGTGGGCACCGGCGAGCCCATCGGTCTGGGCTCGATGGCGGGCGAGCCCGCTGAGGACGGGTCGCGGCGCGGCGTGGGTATTTTCAATCTGGGAACGGGCAACGGGTCGTCGGTGCTGGATGTCATCCATGCATTCGAGGCGGCCTGCGGCCATGAGATTCCCTACGCCATTCTGGACCGTCGCCCGGGCGATATTGCCGCCTGCTACGCCGACGCGTCCAAGGCCCGCGACGAGCTGGGCTGGACGGCCGAGTACGACATGGCTCGCATGTGCGCCGACGGCTGGCGCTGGCAGTCGCAGAACCCCGACGGCTACGGAGACGCGAAATAACGCTGCCGAGCGACAAAAAGCACGTTTCTCAGAATAGGGGGAGGGCCGGAGCGCCCTCCCCCTAAGTTTGCGACGCGCAATTACTGGGCACTCTTCCGCCCCAAAAGCCGAACGATCGACCCCCCCGCAGGTTCTGAGAAACGTGATTTTAGTCACGAAATCTCCTGCGCAGCGAAAAAGCGGTTGCAGTGGCGCCCAGGGTAGCGCCGAGGGTGTCGGTAAGCCAGTCGGCTGGGTCGCACAGACGGCCGGGTACGAACAGCTGATGGAACTCGTCGCTCGCGCCGTACAGGCTGGCCAATCCGATGGCCGAGATCGTCAGCAGGGGAAGACGTACTTCGGGCCGTGTTTGGAACAACGCCCCCAGCACGAGCACGCCCAACACCACGTATTCGCAGAAGTGGGCGGCCACCGACACCACATCGGTTCCCTCGCCGAACACCGGTGCAGCCACCACCGAAAGCCAGCGCTTGATGTTCGCCACCAAGCCTGCGCCGTCATCCAAGTCGCTTCCGGTATGGGCCGACATGAAGAAGATGAATGCCGCCCACGCCGCCACCAGCACCCACGACAACGCCACCTTCGCCGAGGAACTCATTCCTGCACCAACGCCGTAATCTGGGCCGGATCGGTAGCCAGCATATCAGGCTCCCAGCCTTCAGCGGCAAAATCGGCCGGATCGTGATACCCCCAGCTCACGCCCACGGCATAGCACCCGGCGTTTCGCGCCACGTGAATATCTCCCGGCGAATCGCCCACATATACCGTACGCTCGGGAGTGCTGCCCAGCTCCTCAATCGTGGCAAGCAGTCCTGCCGGATCGGGCTTGCGCGGGAAGTTCAGCGGACCACCCTCGCCGTGCACCGCGTCCACCGTGCCATCAAGGCATTTCTTCACGATGAACTGCACGCCACCATCGAACTTGTTCGAAAGAATGCCCAGCTTGCAGCCATGCTCACGCAGCGCGGCCAACATGGCCCGAACACCCTCGTAGGGATGTGTGAGGTCGTTGGGATAGGTGTCATAGGCCTCCATCCACCGGCGATGCACCCGGTCAGTCACTTCATCGGGCGTTCTCTCCGGCACCGCCTGGCGAATGAGGGCCAAGGCGCCATTGCCCACATAAGAGTTGATTTGCTGGCGCGTGCGCGGCGGCAGGCCGGCTTCTTCCAGCACGTCGTTGGTCAGCACCACCAGGTCGTCCAGGGTATCCAGCAGCGTGCCGTCCAAGTCGAAGACGAACGTGTCGAAGGACGACTGCAATGCAGTTTCAGCCATAGGGCAGCTCCTTGATTGGCTTGCGAACATCTGAGCACTTTCCAGATAACCACGACTCGCAACGCCGGGCCAGCCCCTGCGCCGAAATGTCAGCGGGGATTCACAATTGTCCTGCGACGCACGCGAAGGCCGCGTCGTGGTATGGTGGAAGAACCGCGCCCGCCGCGCACCTTCCCCAGAGAACAGGAGTCCGCCATGGAGTCATTGAAGCGCATCGCACTCGTTACGGGCGCATCGTCGGGATTGGGCCGCGAATTCGCCCAGCAGCTCGACCGCATGCAAGCCGCCGACGAACTATGGCTCGTGGCGCGCAGTGCCGATGCCCTGAACGAGGTGGCCGCGCTGCTGGACAGCCCCTGTCGTGTTATTACCGCCGACCTGAGCACCAAGAAGGGCGTGGCGAAGGTAACGAGCGCTCTGAACGAGACCCAGCCTCGTGTGAATTTCCTGGTGAACGCCGCCGGATTCGGCAAGTTCGGCGATTGGGAGGCCGTTTCCCAGGCCGACGTTGATGCCATGGTGAACCTCAATTGCCGCGCGTTGGTGGACCTCACGCACGCCACGCTGCCCTTTATGGAGCGCGGCAGTCGCATCATCCAGGTGGCCTCGGCAGCCGGCTTCCTGCCGCTACCCCACATGAATGTGTACGCCGCTTCCAAAGCCTTCGTGTTGCGTTACACCCGCGCTTTGCGGTGGGAGTTGCACGGCAAGGGCATTTCAGTTACGGCGCTGTGCCCCACATGGGTAAAAACAGGCTTCGAGGCCGTGGCGCGCGATACGGACGACGCCAACGCCGTGGGCCACCTGTGGGGCGAGCAGGATGCCGCCACTGTGGTGCGCCGCGCGCTCTGCGCCAATCGGGCACACCTGGCCGTAGCCTGCGCCAGCCCACAGTCGGCCGCCCTGCGCCTGGCAAGCAAGGTTCTTCCCAGCTGCATCACCATGGCCGGCTGGAACATCGCTCGCCGGCTTTAGGGGCAGCACCGTCGCCGACGCGAGGCGGCACAGCAGCCGCGACATTGCGATTCTGAGCTACCATACAGGGCGTAATCCGCCACAGGGAAAGCGAGAGACCCCATGCTGTACAACGAACGTGATTTACGTGATGAGCAAGCGCTGGATATTGCCCAGAAGATGCTGGTGGCGGCACGCACGGCGCCGAAGGGCAAGGGCATCGACGTAGTGGAATGCGCCGCGGTGAACGGCGATGAGATGGAAGCCCTCGCGTGCGCTATGGAGGTCATCGGCGAGGAGCGTGGCCACAAGTTCTTCCTGCGCGATGCCGGTTGCGTGCGACGCAGCCAGTGCGTCGTGCTCGTGGGCACGCGCACGCAGGAGCAGGGTCTGAACTGCGGTTACTGCGGTTTCGCCACCTGCGTCGAGAAACCCGCCGAAGCCCCTTGCGAGGTGAACGCCGTGGATGTGGGCATCGCCCTGGGCGCCGCCGTGGCCCGCGCCCAAACCTACGGGGTAGACACGCGCATCATGTTCTCCGCCGGCACCGCCGCCGCGCACCTGGGCCTGCTGGGCGAAGGCGTGGGTCAGGTGTACGCCATCCCCGTGAGCATCAGCTCCAAGAGCCCCTTCTTCGACCGCGGCTAAACCAGAGGCGACCTTTCGCGCCACGCCTCCTTAGCCAATCGCGCCATAATCGCGCCAATCGCGCCATAATCGCGCCATAATCGCGCCATGGCGCAATTCCGAAAGGACGGATTTATCCAGCACTTCGCCGATGCAGCCCTCGCCGCCATCAACGCCTATCGCGCAAGCGCGCTGTAAGCGTGCCTACCAGTCGATCTCCTCGTAGACGAGACCGTGAGCGTTTTCAAGGTAAGCGAAAAACTCGGTACAGTCGTATACGGGGATGGTCGAGCGCTCGAAGTCGGCTTTATTGCGCGTAATGATGGCATCGACGTGCAGCTTCTTGGCGCACTGGTACAGGCAGGCGTCCTCGAAGTCGGGCCACGACGATTCCAGCGCGTTCTCGATGTCATAGTCGTAAAGCCGATTGACCACCCTCGACGCGGCAGAGCATGGAGCCGAAATTGCCACACGCGTGCACTACTCCCTCATTGGGCTATCGGCGGATCACTTGCGGAGGTATCCTTTAACAGAAGGAACAAAACCAACAGGTGCGTTTTCGCGCAAAATAGCAGGGGGGACCATGCAACCTATCGAAGGCGGCACGATCAAGGCAGACCGGCCGATGTGGAAAAACCTTCTCGTTGGGGCTCTCGCGGCCCTTGTCGCTTGCTCGCTCTGCGGCTGCTACCACTCATCAAGCACAACCTCCTCAAAGCCCAAAAAGCAGGAAACCTCGAGCTCTCAAAGCGAAGATCGGTATTGGGAAGAGCGCCAAAGAGAGCTCGAACGCGAGCAAGAGGCCTACGAGGAGGAGATGCGGCGACTCGAAGAGTCGACTCCCGAGGCCATTGCCGAACGTTTGGGCATCCCGCAATCTCAGCTGTGGTACAACGCCGGCAATCACATCGGCGAAACATGCACCATCGCCGGCCCCGTCGTCAACGTGTACCAAGCTAGAGACGCGAATGGGATGCCCATCTTCGTGGACATAGGAGCTGCCTACCCCAGCGACGACCGTGTCACCCTCGTCATATGGGCCGAGCACTACGACGACTTCGCAGAGATGCTCAACGCCGTAGACCACGGCGGCGCGTGGCTTTCAGTCACCAGCTACCTGGATGTCTACGAAGGCTCCCTCCAAATGAATAGCGACAATGGCTGCGATTACACCTGGTGGACGGAGGTGGAATAAAGCAAGCGGCACCGCATCCCTTAAATAAATTCGGAACGAGGGATGGTAACAGGCTCCACGTTGCCCCCATCGCTGCCAAAGGTGTAGGTGTATTCTCGTGATGGATTCGAAAAATCAAGAGCACGGTCGCTCTTGGCATACACCCCGTCTTCCCCAAACGCCTCTTCTGGACCAAGCCAGTCTGAACCCATTGCATAGTAAAACTCACATGCCCTTGCCGGAACACATGCTTCAACCGTTGTCCCCGATCGCACGTAAAACGAAAGCACAGTCTCTCCCGAGTCAGCATCCTTCAATTTAACGAAAGCATCAGCTCCATGCGGGGCAACAACCGTCAGCTGCGGCAGGCGGCCCTGGCTCTCTACGAGAAAAATCTGGCCCGTAACAGGTCGCTCCACGACAACGGGATGCCTCTCGACAACCGCCTCTTTCGGCTTTCGCTCTTGACGCGCGCAAGCACTGCATCCTGCAGGCTGTGCCATCTCGAGAGCACGACCCGTCCAAAGACGCGCATAATTGAAACGAGCCCAGAATGGGTGATCGGCCACATAGGCTTCGTAACTTTCATATCCCCAGCGACCGAAATCAAAGTCATCGGTCGAGAGCGACACCTCTCGGGATTCAATCCCCGATGTATCCTCGCTGTCACCCACTCCTACCTTATTGGGAACAATAACATCAGGCTCACCCGTTGAAACAAGCGTCTCCTTGTCGGAAAAAGAGGAGTTGCTGGCAATCGCATCGCTGGCACCAATCGCATCCATCCCCGCGCGCACCTCATTACTCGAGGATAGAACCGAAGGGTCGCTCTCGTCGTATGTATTCACCCCCTTAAGCGAAGAATTGATAACCACAGTCCCAGCTTCGATCGATCCTGGCTCTAACGCTAAAGCAGAAGTGCCCTCGCCCGCATACGACCCATCAGCCAGAACCACCGTGCCACCTTCCGGATTCTCTTCAACAGTCTGCCAGTCCACATCCGAAAGGCTCTGCTCTACCGCATCGTTTTGAGAATTGGGAAGAGGAAACAGCCACAAAAGGGCAACTATCAGCGCAACGGCCATCACAGCAGCCCAGCGCCGAGCACGGCCCTCCCCCCGGCGGCTAAAGCGATTTCGCCTGCGATACCTATCTCCCTGATTCGCCATCCCTAACCTCCTACCATGATCGGACAAGCCAAAACCACGCTATTGCCCCAAACGAGGACCAAGCCCATATTTCCAAGCTGTGATACGCCATCGATATAACGCGAGCGGGTAGGGGAGGTGCAGCATGCCGCTCCCTTATGCGCGCTATGTAGGCGGCAACGCCAAGCAGCCCCAGCAAAAAGGCCCACCTCAGCACAGGGGCATTCCATGCAACTGCAAAATGGGCGGCCATGCGCATCATTATGAGCATGCACGCAGCCACAAATACCAGCGCCACCGCCATTTCAAACGAAATGCGCGTTTTTCCATCATCTTCCAAGGATGCAGCGTAATGCCGTGGAAAATAAAGTAACTCCGGGCAGGCAAGCCAGCAGAGGAATAGCAACGTGGGCGGGAATGCAGCGCATAAAGGAGAGACGGTCCAGGCCACACCTACACATACCAAATCTCCAGCCACAAGCGCACCGACGCTTTTCCCCCGAAGTCTCAAAAGATGGCCGACGCCTATCCACGCAATGAGGAACGCAGCTAGAATGCAAGCAGACTTCTGCGCATCAAGAGGAAAAACGGACGGCATGAGGGCATCGTTCGCCCAACCAAAACCAGCGACATGGTGACCACCGCTAAATTGAACGAGCAGGCATGCTGCCACGCCCGCGCCAAAGCGAGCGATATACACGAGCACCCTATGCCGCCACATCATAGAGAAATTTCCTCATCTAGAAGAGACAAAACGCACCGTGCACATTGCCTAAAAAACTGCGTCAGATCCCCCACGCCACTGGCCGCAAATGAAAGTACCTCAATCCCTTCCCGTGCTCCCGAAGTTAGCTCGCAATTCCGAGTCACAACAACAAGGGCGTTGCCCAACACATCTGCCCCCGTTGTCGAAAAAGCAGCCGCCGCCTCCCCCAGCTCTCGGCAGACGCAATCCACATCCTCAGATGCTAAAGACGATGCACCCTCTCTGCTCAAACTAAGACGCAATGCGTCAACCGGGCAAAAAGTAAACGGCGCACGAGCTGGAGCATACTGGACCGCAAGACGAACCACTTTGACAGCATCGCGGTCATGCCTTAGCAACGATAGGAATGATTCGATTGCATCGGCCACCTGGACACGCATCGAGTCAGTCGAGGCCATATCGGCATCGACCAGAAGACCGCACAACACCAGCGGACATAAATCTCCAATTGGCTCGCCTCTCCTATCTCGCTGGAACAATCTCACAGAGCACCCCCTCGAAGGAAAAACCTTATGAAACCGACTAGCGTCATGAGGAGCACAGCCGCGCTCAGCGAGTAGCAGTACTGGCTTTTCTCGTAACCCGAAAGGGGATGCCTGCGCGCCACAAACAAGTTGTACGCCGCAGAGCCCGCAGCGGCCGCCACAACATAGAGCCACCAGGGATCAACGCTAATATGCTGGTAAGAGGTTCCTCGCAATGCGCCTAGCGCCATATCGATTGGCGTGAACCCGTTCATCGCAGAGCATATGCCCACAGCAGTCGCTAGCCACATCGTCGCAACCCAAAACCAAGCCGCGCTTCCGTAGCCACGCAAGCCCCATGGCCGGCGTTCAAGCTCGCTCGTCCTCTCCGCAGGCATACGCGATCCAATTACAAACCGCTTCACCCTGGCCTTCAACACCGAGAAACGGCTGCGGCGATTTCTCTCATCATGCTCGAAAACCTTACACAGCTCATAGGACAGCGTCCTCGCGTCCCCATAAGCGCCTTTCAGCAAGCTTGCCTCCAGAACCTTTCGGAACTTAAGGGGAACACCCCATAGTTTTCTAAGAAGCGGCGTATCGCCCTTGATCAGGGCGATAGCATCCACAAAAACGGGCCGATTCGTTATGTGAAAGACCGTCGCCCGCATATCTTCAGCTGAAGGGCCGTTGGCCTCCGAATAGCTCACATCGCCCCACACGCGCCCCTCAAAATCATCAGGAGGTTTTTTCTGCAAAAGCCCGCACACGTGCACAGCAAGATCGACCTCGCTTTGCCGCGGCAAGTCTTGGCGAGGCAAGCTTCCACCAGTTCCCGTATCGCGGAAAAAGACACCGTAATCAGAGGTAAGGAACACCCGACAAGTGGTTGGATCAACGAGGACACGTTTCGGAGTCATGCGGCCTGGGTAGTAACCAAACCGCGAGGAAAGCTGCACAAGCACGCACAGGTTGTGGGCAACACGCCGCCGTCCACGCCGATCAGCCTTCCCGAGCTCCAAATAACTGTCCAGGCTTACGCCCCCACGCATATGAGAGACTATCAGACCGGCAAACGCCCCATCATGATAGGCAACATCAACAGGACATGACACGTGCTTTTTCAGACCGTTAAACCGAGCGTCGTCGAACGCAAGCTGCTCTTTGGCAGTCTTTTCCCCTTTCGGCGTTAGAAGATGCGGGGGGAATGCCACAAAGGCAAGATCCTTGTCGTCCTGGAGGGGGACGCATTCCGGTGACGCCGAGCGAGCGGGGAACCCCTTGGGCGGAAGGAGATAAACCTTTCCCGATCTTCCTCGCAACTCCCGTGCCGTTTCTTGCGACTGGCCCATAGCTATCCGCTACGCACCCAATCCATCGGAGGACATCAGATCAAACCATTTTTTGATTCTCTGCTTTAAGGACAGCTTTGACGAACAAGAGGGAGACTCGGCATTCGCGTCAGCGCAACCTTCCACCTCTTCCTCACCCTCTAGATCCTTCGCTAGATCTGCCGTGTCCACTGCATCCGCTGCGCTATTTTTCTCCTTAGACTCTTCCAGATCCGCATCCCGCCGCTCGTCGTAATCCTCTTCAGTGGGAGAGATCTCTCCTTCCGCTTCAACTTCAGGAACAGCGTCATCACAAGCAGGCTTCTCCTCTTCCGCAAGAGTTTCGACAGCAGCTATTCTCTCTAATTCTTTGCGAGCCTGCTCCTCTTGCATCTGCGCTCTATGCTTATTTGCCCGCGCGATCTCTGCGTCAGCCTCGAGAACCGCCTGCCGGGTCATACGCTCAGCCTGCATTGCGGCCTTCTCTCCACGCATCTTTTCAAGGTTGATCTCAGAACGCTCTTGGCGCATCTGCCACCTTTTCTGCGCTTGTTCGGCACGCGCTTGCTCTTGGCGCATTCGCCGTTCATGCCGATGGCGCATCCGCGCTTGTCGAGCTTTCTTCTTCTCGTCGCGATGGACCTCGCGATTCTCCACCTGCTGTCCCTTTAGCTCGTCCCGCTTCATTTTCACAGCCTGGCGTCGCTTGGTCTTCGCCTCACGCCGCTCATAGTCGATCGCAGTAACCCGCAAGTCGTGCATACGTGCCCTGTCGATACTTTCTTCGCGCCGCTCACGAGCCTCACATACTGCTTGATAGGCGACAATATTCGCTCGTCTTATATCTGCGATGTGCTGATCGATGATACCGTTGCGTTCCATTTGAATGTGAGCTAACGTGCGCAACTCACTAAGAAATGCCTCAACAAGGGGCATTGCCTGCGCATCATACTGCCCACCGTGAAACTTCCTCTCAATAACCTGGATGCTTTCGGAAAGCTCGGCAAAGACCAAGGCCTCTGCATGGGTGGAGGCACAGACCGCGCTTTCGAACACTGAAGCCCCCACCAGGCCGCCCACGTCAATATGCTGAATTCGGGGTGCGCGCTCGCGAGGGCTCGGCCTATCGAAATTCAGGTCGTCAATACGAATGTGATCTGGTGCATAATAGGCATCCGCTGGCGCTTGCGCACCCAGACCGCTTAGCTTCGCGGCTTTCTTTCCTTTCCGCTTGAACCACATTTCGAAGTTCCTCACTCTCCGGAATCCGCATTGCAATCAGTATCTGTGCCCGAACCGGCCCTTTCCGCATCGGGCACCGGAGCAACCCCTCCGTGGATCAGATCCGTCTTTGGCTCGTTTTCCATCCCCCGTATGCAAGCCGCGAAAAACCGCTCATTATCTTCTCTTGGGGTCTTCGTCAACGCCTTGTCGTTAACGAATCGAGTCTCAACGGACATCCTCCGAGACACTCCTCGCGCATAGCAGGAAAGCCGTGCAAGAAAATCGATTCGGACAAGACGCTCGTGAGTCATGGACGCGTCCATGACATCCTGATACTGGGAAAGGACGATCCCGGCCTGGGCAGACGCCTCGTTAAGTGCCTCTCTCAGCACTACTTCACGGCCTGCAAACTCCCAAGCAACCAAAGACGACCGCCGCTTTCTGCGCCTTTCCGCCAAATGACTGCTCACCAGCTCATCTCCTTCGTGAATGGACTGAGCGGCATTATCTTTAAGTGCCTTCAGATTCGGTAGGTTGTCGATGCGACGGATAATCTCACCGCGCTTGCGCACCGCTTCTTCCAAAGCAGGGCGAAGCTCGAACATCAGCCCATTGGCTTCTTGCCACTCGGCATTGATACGCAGGTCAGCCTGTTCCACGAGCGATAAGCAAAAGGCTGAGTCGATGTGCCCGGCACGCGCAACCCAAACCTTTCCGCGAGCAGCGTCAAAATATCCACGCAACCACAACCGGACACGCGTAAACCAGCTGAGGCTTCTTGGAAAAAAGAGATCGTATCTTCTTTCGCGACTCTCCACCAAAAGCTTGTCAGCTACCTCGCTTTTTCCCTGACTCACATCGCCCACAGATCTACTCTCCAAAGACGATCTCAACTCGCCGGTTCTGGGCATCGTCCTGATAAGTGTCGCTCTCTCCCATACCCACAGCGGTAATTCTTCCTTCGGATACCCCAGCATCTACGAGGAGAGCCTTGACTGTATTAGCGCGTTGCTTCGATAGCTCCAAGTTGTATTCCTCATTACCAGCTGTATCGGTGTACCCATTAACGGTAATCTGCAACTCGGGAAAATCGGTCAGTTGGTCAACGTAGTCCTGCAGCGCCTGTCGAGCCGCATCAGCATTGGCGAGATCGCTTGAGTTGCGTTCGAAGGTGAAAGCCCCCTCGTGAGCCTTTTCGTTGAACTCGACATTGTCGCCAAGTCGTATGGGCCTCCCCTCTTCGTCAAGAGAAATGCGGGGCATATCAACTGGCGTTACCAAAGGCAAGTCGTCTGCGGGCCCGATTCCCGAGCCCGGCTTAAACATCTCATTGTCCTCCTCCGGCAAAGTTACGCCAGCGGCCTCGAAAAGAGCACGGTAAAGCTCTTGCATAGCGGCCTTGGTTCCCTTATTTAACGAGCCCTGAGGCTCGCTGGTCTCTCCCAAGCCGAACCACATCACCTCGTCGATATTATCGAACTTTGCCAAGTCGCCATTCTCTCTCAAAACGGCTATGAATTTCTCTGGGTCCAAGAGAGCGCGCCGGGAGGATTCCTCAATAAAATTGATGGGGCCTGCAGTCGATACGCCCGAGTCGATAATAATGAGCAGATTGGGAGCACCGGACCCGCTAACGGCACCCAGCTGATCGTTAGCCTTGCAGATGGCGGCAAACAAATCGGACTCCTCGCTTTGCGCCGTCCAATTCATCCTCTTTATGCTTTCGATATTGTCATGAATTTCCGCATTCCGTCTACGACCGTTCTCCTGGCTCAACTCAAATGACCCCGAAAACGACTGGGGCCTCCCATCGGAACTTACCCCAACGAAATAGCATTCGTTCTCAACAGCCGCCTTGATGTAAGGCTCGGCAACCGAGAGATCGCCCGATGAATTCGCCCGACTCGCATAAACAATAGCCAGATTTCGAGCGGGAGCGGCTTCCATTGAGGTGTCCATCTCAGCAGGTTCTGATGAGGAGCATCCGGCTATGCATAGGGACAGCCCGAAAATGAGTACCCCCCAAACCAGCTTGGCCTTCTTCCCTCTATTCATCTTCTCCTCCTTGCACATGGTCATTTATAGATCCTGCTCTCACCATTCTGCTGACGCTGCAAAAGTCATAGGCATCAGCAGGGTCGACGATACTGTTGAGTTGCGTCGAAAGCTCGCAGATGCGAAAGGCCGCATCTACCGTCCTCTTGTCGAGATTGCGCTCGTGCTCTTCGCGTCCAATGTTCTTATCGGGCCCAACGGCATAGGAGGCGTAAACGCTCTCGTAAAGGCGACGATCTTCGGGGACATGGGCTTCTGCGAGTCGTTTCTTCTCGGCCGCATAAGGATCCAGAGAGTAATACGCGTGGACAACCTCCAGGATGGCCCCCAAGAACATAACTGCCACCAACCCGAGAGTCTGGACTAGGGCCAACGAGGAAAATCTCAGATCAAGTGACAGGCCGGCATCGCTCTCATCGGTAAGACTTCCAAGCCCTTCTCCGAACCCGCCACCGACGGCAGTCCCGGCAAAACCCCCGCCAAAAGTGTCTGTCACTGTGCTGGAGTTGCCAATCGTATCCAAAATGCTGCAATATCGGACAAGGGCAATGAACACGAGAATGATGATCATCGCGATGAATAAAATGACCGCAACCGCAAAGGAGCCGCCGCCGCGAAAGGCTTTGAACTCCGAGAACTTCTTCCCAGCCACACTCCCGAATACCAGGTAAAGAACCACAAGCGCACCGCACGTCAACGCAGAGAACACAGCTCCTGCAGAATCGCTTGTTTGTCGGCCCCCGTTATGAGAAGTCAGCAGATCGGTGAGACTCGCTGTTCCCAGCATCCAAGCAAAAGCATCTTGAAGAAGATAGAAGTCAACCAGCGCAGAAATTATGACAACGAGAAAAAGTGCTCTCACCCACACCCTCTGTGCTTTCGCTGCGCGAGCAAGGTCGGCCACATACGTATCGCTCGGAAAGGCTTTGGGGAACCGACGCTCTCTATATCGGTCGCGGCATTGGCCAAACCACGTCAGAAAGCGTTTCGCACCTTTTTTGATGTGGGCCCACACCCTCACAACCCTGCTCCCATATCTCTCGTCCCTTTTGAGCGACCCTTGCGACCGCCCAGCTCCTGATGACATATCGTTTATTGTACGGATGAAGCTATTTTCCATTGCCCAATGAAAGGCGCCCCCGATCCGACCAACACCGCATCAAAGCAGGGTATAATTCGTTCCATGAATTGCCCCCACTGCAATAGTCCTCTACCCAGCGAAGCCTCATACTGCTCGCGTTGTGGGCTGGGAATTCCCGGTCGCAACGAGTCGACAGAGTGCGCATACGCCGCCTTCATCAGCTATCGGCACCTTCCTCGCGACACTGAAGTTGCCCAACAAGTGCAGAAGGCCATCGAAACCTATCGTCTGCCTCGGGGGATCGTCCTCAAACAACAGGATGACCTTGTTACGAGCGTCGGGCGGCGTCTCGGCAAATGCTTCCGTGACGAAGACGAACTCGCAGCCTCCCACTCCCTGCCTGAGAGCATTAAAAGAGCGCTCGCCCAGTCACGCTCGCTCATCGTTATCTGTTCGCCACGAACCCACGAAAGCATTTGGGTTCAAAGGGAGATCGAAATGTTCGCCACATTTCACGGCCGCGAACGAATTATCTGCGTGCTCGCCGATGGCGATACCGCATCAAGCATTCCATTGCGATTGAAAACGCGCCTGCAACCTGACGCTGATGGCATCATGCGCGAAATGCCAGCCGAGCCCCTCGCAGCTGATCTGCGCCCCGATTCAAAGCCCAAACACAACGCGGAGCTACTGCGCACCATTGCCGCCATCATCGGATGCAGCTACGACGACCTTTGCAGAAGGGAGCAATCACGTCGACGAAAACGGCTTGTCATTGGCTTTCTGTCGACCGTTGCCCTCGCTGGGCTACTCTGCGCCCTTGTTTTGCAAATATGCGTCGCCCAAAACAATGCCAAAGAAGCCGAGTCGCTCGCTCTCGCCGCTCAATCGCAGGAGCAACTTGCTCGAGGGGAGCGCATGCAAGCAATCGAAACCGCTTTAAGCGCGCTCCCCTCTTCTGGGTCAAGCGCCGATCGACCACTCGTGCCCGCTGCCCAGCAGGCCCTCGAGGACGCATTGACAATATATCCAGACCCCTATAACAAATGGCGCCCTCTCTGTACTATAGATACGACCAACCCAATCAAGCAATTTGCGGTTAGCCCCGCAGGAACTTGGGTTGCGACGCTCGACGAAGCTGGAGCAGTCATCACATTCGATGGCAAAACCGGTCGTCTGCTCCATACAATTGACCTCCGGGATTTTTCATCCGATCCTACCAACTTTAACGTTGAAGAATGGACCATTGTGGGTGCGGGACTCGATACTTTTCTTATGGCCTGCTGCACCGACAATGGCGGCATTGTTTCCGTGAATGCTCTTGAGGGGACAATTCTCTGGGAGGAAAAGGGTGCCTGCGCAACCTCTATCGCCGTATCGGAAGACGGCTATTACTGCGCTATTTTCACTATCACTCCCGACGGAACAATATTAATCGGCATAGTAGATGTTGAAACAGGCGAGGCAGTAGGATGGGGAGAGACCGAAAAGCTTGGCTACCGCAGAGGCAAGTCCTTCCTCCCCAGTTGTTTCTCGATTGAGTCAGGCATCGCCGCCCTTTGTGCAGATACTTCCGTGCTGTGCTTTAATCTGAACAACGACGACTACACTTTTGCATCCTTGGGGACCAACCATGTATGGTCCCTACTCGCTGGCGGCGGTTTTCTGGCCGCAGCGTCCATCGATTTGCCAGAGAACAGCGGGGGCCTCGGACTCATCTACGAATTTGGGGCATGCGCTTTACCAGCCGACTCAGGAGACCCGCTTTGGCATATTGACGGCACCTACGATATTACATCTTCGGGACCGCCAGAAGATGTCGTGTCTTACCACGGTGCCCCACGCGTGCAGTGTTTTACCCAAGCCACCGACCTCGCTGTTGCTTGCACGGCAGGACAGTCGCTGAACGTTCTTTCTTGCGACGGCGGAAAGGAGTTGTATCATGAAGAGTTTTCTGGATCCGTCGTAGAAGTTACTTCCTACTACCACTCAGGATGCGAGCCGAAAGACAGGGACACCCTCATCCTCGTTACCTCCGATGGCATGCTTAATATGAGAGCGATAGGAACTGCAGAGGCGGTCATCGACGGCTGGGATCGGCAGCTACCAAACCGCATAGATAGTGCAGGGTTTGCCCTGGGCGCTGAGGGCGGAATGATTGCCTACGCGCACGCCTCCGATCAGACCACAAGAATTCTTGCGTATCAATACGCCAACGACAGCGAAGACGACGAGAGAACTCTATCACTTGACGAGCTCATCGCAAGAGCGCACGAAGTCCTCGAAGATTCCTGACGCTTCCTCTCATTGCCCAACGGGGTGGGCGCGAGCGGGTATCATAGGTGTCACATTATTCGAAACCCCGTGTCGGGCGTCCGCGAGGAAGGGAGGGATTGGCCAACCGATGGCTAGCTCACGACGCTCAATGGCCAATCGTCCCGTGGATGCCGTTGAAGCTGCCCTCAAGCGCGAGGCGGCTAAGCGCGGCGACACCTTGAAGCCTATCGAAATCGTGAAGGTGGCGCTTTCGGCCTACCTCTCGTTCACGTTCCGCGAAGATGGAGACAGCGCATCGGCCACACTCGGCGTCGCAGAGTCGACCGATGCCGCGGGACTGCGCCGCGGCACCCAATCATCCATCGACCGGCTGCTCTTCAACGCGAACTACTGGCGCGCCGCCTACGAGTCGCGCATCGTTGAGGCCTGCGCGCGTCCCGAGAACGCCCGCGCGTGCCTCGATGCCGTATCGGTGTGGACAGCGCATACCTTGAAGCTGAACACACTCTCACCCGACGAGACCGTGGCCACCTTCGAACGCTTCTGTCCACCCTTCGCCCTGAACCGACGCCGCGGATCCCACGAGCGCGCCCGCGGCGGCAAGGGTCCTCTGCCCGATTTCAAGAAGGCCATCGAGGAGCTTGCACGGCAAGGTAACGAGCCCGAGGAAAGCCTGCGGAACTTGCAGCTTGTCCTGCAGGCTATGGAAGCCGAGGCCGCAGCCTACGAGTCGCTGGCCGCCGAAGGCTCAACGCCCCTCGTGGTGCTGTACGACATCCTGCCTGCTTGGTGCCTGCAGAACCGCATCGAGCTGGTCAGCGGACCATGGTGGGACGACTGCTCGGTTATGGGAGTCATCATCGATGCGCTCTACCGCCGATTCACCGAGCTGGGGTTCAGCGAGGCGGTCTGCCAGTATTTCCTCGACTCCTGCCATGAGGCGCTGGATGCCTATCACCGCGACCTTTCCAGCGAGCCTTCCGCCTTCGCCGATCTCGACATTCCCCCGATCATCGCTCTGGTACGACAAGCCCGCGAAGACTGCCCCAACTTCGAGACCGATGGCTACGGCCCCGCGCTGCCGCCATGGCTCATCAGCAAAGAGCAGCTTATCTGGAACATCCTGGTGTGCGCTCTGTACGGACCGGCCAGCGCGCGACCGCTGCTGGTGGATTCGCCCGACCTGCTGTCCCACCAGGGCTACGCGGGAAAGACCGACGTCATTACTGAGCTGGCGCAGACCTCGTTTCTGCGCTATACCGCCGACCGCATCGCATCCCAGGCCGATCAGGAGTTCGCCACCTTCGCCAGCCTGCCGGCCGACTTGCGTGACTCGTCCATCGCCTACATCAGCAGCATCCACCGCAAGCTGGACACCCTGGGCTACGAGGTGCTGCCGGCCGGCAGCTGCTATCCCGACCGCTGCGTGACCGCGTTCACGGCCAGCGAGGTGGAGTGCCTCGCCATTCTGGAGCACCGCCGCTGGCTGCGCGAGCGCCAGCAAGCCGGCTGGCGCTACGGTCCCGCCAAGGACGTGGCGCACAAGCGCAGCCCCTACCTGGTGCCCTGGGAAGAGTTGCCCGATCGCGCCAAGGAGTGGAACCGCTCCGCCGTGCGCAGCATCCCCAGCCTTCTGGCCAGCGTGAACCTCGCCGTGGTGAAGTAGCGAACCTCCCTGCACAACGGCGCCGTGGCGCAGGTGCTTTACAAGTTGTCCGTAGCACTGACCGACAAGGGCACCATGGGCGTCGACTACGGTGCCATCGCCGTCAAGGGCTGCCGTGACCGCAAGCCCGGCCACCATCACGACCGCGGCTGCAGCCGGCGCTAAAGACAGCGCGATAAAGCCGTCGAGCGAATGAACTCGGCGGCTTTATTGCTGTTTCTCCCAAAGGGAGAGCTGCTTGATGGCTCTATCGAAATCGCTTTCGAGCTGCTTCATCTCTCGGTCGCGGTATATCTCGAATTCGCGTTGCGCCTTCTCCAGCGCCTGTTCGTGAGATATGCTTCCTTTACCCTCTAACAGCTTTCGTCTTAATCGCACAATCAGATCATCTAAAGCTTGAACCCAATCTTCCATTTTCATAGGAACTTGCTCAAGCGCTTGGAATTCGGCGTAGTCGAGAAACTGCGACACCAGCAGGTTGAGACGCTGCAATTCGGCCTCGCTGAGATAGTTCTTCGCTATCTTCACATCGTCCTCGGTAACATAAGAACCCTTGAAGCTGGTCATGCCCACATAGGGTTTTTCGTTATCCACCCTCCGGTATATCACTTCAGCAGCGGTGTTCTCATGAACGGCGTAATGCAGCTTATTTTGCACAGTCGCGAAAAAATTCCTCGTTGTAAGAGATCGCGGGTCATAATCAATGGAAGTGGCGTAAATGTCTGTCACCTGTTGATAGAAATTGCGTTCACTCGACCGGATATCGCGAATGCGCTGAAGAAGCTCTCGGAAGTATCGTGCCCCGCCCTGTTTAAGGCGCTCGTCATCAAGCGCAAACCCTTTCTGAATATACTCATGCAGCCTTGCAGTTGCCCATCGGCGAAAACGAGTAGCAACAGGCGATTGAACGCGATAGCCCACGGCAATGATCATATCAAGGTTGTAGTGTTCGATCTCGCGATTTACTTGGCGAGAGCCCTCCTTTCGAACTAACAAGAATTTCTTGTGAGTTGCTTCCGGAAGCTCACCGTCCGTATAGATAGATCGGACATGTTGGCTGATATTCTGCTGCGTCGTTTGGTAAACCTCAGCCAATTGGTCCTGGGTCAACCAGACATCTTCGTCGCTGAACAGCACTGAAACGTTAGTTTCTCCGTCCTCGTCACGATAGAGCATTAACGTATTTTCAGCCTTTGTCATAATGCCCCCAGACGCCCAAAGCTTGCAGGATATAACAAAAAAGCCGCCGAGCGAACTCAGCGGCTGACAATTCTTGGTCGCGGGGGGCGGATTTGAACCACCGACCTTCGGGTTATGAGGGCGCGCAGGTCAAGTTCAATCCAAACCATCCCAGACCAGAAATTACAGGCCGTCTCGCAAAATGCCTGGTAGACTTCTTGGTTCTTACAGGTTGCCTCAAAGGGCGTCGCTAATATTACTTGATCCAAACCAGCTCGTGCTACTGTTTTTTAGTAAATCCGCACACTTCCCGCACACTTGTGGGTATAGCCCGCACACTTCACTGAAAAACGAACATTTGTGCCTTCTACAAGGAGTTTCCGATATTAAGACGGAAAAACCGAAGTAGACAGGAGCACGAGCAATATGGCAAAGCTGGAAATTAAGGGCCAAGGGGAAGTCATCGAGGTATCTCGCGGCGAGAAGTACCGCATCAAGTTCAAGTACCGCGACCCAAACACGGGCAAATGGAAGTACGCCCCCCAGCGCACCGTGAAGGGCAACAAGGCTAAGGCCAGGCGCGAGCTGGAAGCCTACAAAGCTGAGTTCGAGCAGGAGTGGAATAAACCGAAATCCACTTCCACATTCGGCGACTATGCCCGTAGCTGGCAACAGACCCGCAGGGAGCTGGCGGCTATCACGGTGCTGGCCCTCGACCGTGACGAGATCGAGATCGAGCGAATCAACGAATGCCTGGGTCATATCACGATAACCGACCTTACCGCCGACGATATTGAGGACTCTGTACTACGACTCAAGCGCCAGGGCCTCAGCGAGAACGCGCTGCACAAGTATTGGCAGAAGGTGAACCAGATACTCAAGCACGCCGTGAAGCGCAGGGTCATCCCGTTCAACCCCTGCGACCAGCTAGAGCCGATCAAGCGTCCCGATGCGAAGGAACGCAAATCTCTTGACTTCGAGCAGGCTGCTAAGTTCGCGCTGACGCTGAAGAACGAGGCCCGCGAGGGAAAGATCGTGGCAGTATGGCTTGCCCTCGCCCTTGGGCTTCGCAGAGGGGAATGCCTTGGACTGCGGTGGATGGACGTTGATTTGGAGAATGAGATCATTCACATTCGCCACCAGTACGACGTGCACCATAATTTGCGCAAGCCGAAGTGCGCATCGATTCGCGACCTGCCCATCGACGAAGGAACTATTGCGTTCCTGAAGGAATGGAAATCCATTGTTCTGAGCATGTTCCCCTTCAGCGAGATTCCTGACGAGTTCCCCGTGTGTTGCACCGAGATCGGAGATTTCATCGACCCCACCTATTTCGACAAGTGGCGCCGAAAGTTCTTCATTAACCACGGACTGGGCCAGTACACGAAGGTGGAGGAGTGGCGCGATAGTCGCGGAATCAAGCGCTACCGCTGCTCGGGCTATGAGGGGTATAACCTGCACGAGCTTCGACATACTCAGGCCACTCTGCTGATCGGCCTTGGCGCAGACCTGAAAGCGGTGCAGGACATTATGGGCCATGCCTCGATGCAGATGACCATGCACTACACCCACTCCATCACAGCCAACCAACGAAAGGCCACCAGCGCATTCGATCAGGCGGTTCTGCAGGCCCGCTAGAGCGCCGCACATATCGCACCCCGACCCCTTCCCGCCGAAGTAATTTACGAACGCTGGAGGGGGTCTCCCTTTCCCCAGGCATCCTCTCAAACGGGCGGCGTGAGCGCTGTCGCGGAGCAGCGGAGCGTAGCGGAGTGCCCTGCGGAGCGAGGGGGCAACGGAGCTGATAGCGGAGCTGACGGAGCGCGAGCGAGCGTCCCCATGGCTCTGAAAACGCTGTGCTCTGAAGCATTTACAATTTCTTCATATCTATTTTGAGAATAATTTTGAACTGGGGTTTAGCAACCGAAAAAATCCAATGCCATTTAATTAGGGGGTATTTGTTTTGCCACCTTAATTCGCACTAAAGGTCAATTCGCCAAAAAGTCGTGGTGTATGCTTCGCCCGAAATGTCAATCACGACACGAAAGGAGGTGAATACATGAGCGCATACGAGAGAACTCACGGCACGTTCATGGACACCTACGACATCATGGAATTCACGGGTCGCGGAAAGACCTTCGCTGGGTACACCCTGCACTCCATCGGCGAGGTCTGCGGCACGTACCACTTCGGCTCGCGCTGCCCCATGATCGCCTACGAGGACTACCTGTGGTGGCTGCGAGCCATGGGCGGCCTGAAGATGGACTGGGAGCGCCAGTGCCTAGAGGGCATCGAGACGGCCAAGAGGCAGTGGGAGTCCCGAGACACCCACCCCACGAACAACTGGGTCAAGAGACCCGATGAATACCAGATCACTGACTAAGGAGGCAGCAATGCTAGTACCCGATTCGACTTATGCCCTGACAAACCCCGACCCATGCGAGGAGGTTCCCGTGGAAAATCAGACCCCAACCCCAGACCATCGACTCATGGGGAACCCTTCCCACCAGCATCCGCAGATCAACATTGTTGACGGCGAGATATACGCCCGCAACCTGGTGACCCCGAACAAGTACCACTGCTACTCCGCGAAGATCAGCGGCACCAAACGTGGGGGTGGCCATCTCGAGGTTTTCGTCACCTCGCTCAAGGAGGTGAACATCTTCTCGACAACCGACCCCAACCCCATCGACCCCGCTCTGGTGAACGGCGAGAAATGGCGGGGCACGGCGTACATCTACGAGGAGGAGCGCGATGGCCGCAAGGTATGGCGCTACGAGACGCTCATCTTCGACCTGGAACACGGCCCCGTGGAGTCCGCGCCCTACCAGCCCGACAGGGGATACGAGGTCAACCCGCTCCTAGCGGCGCAGTAGGTCCCCGCGGAGGCTGTGGAGGTCACTGGATGACGGCAGGGCGGCTACATGTCGCCCTTTCTTTTTGGCCTGGATTGGGCTGATGACAAGAGTTTCCTGTATTTCGGGGGGTAAAACCTCATTTTGCCCTTAGCGCGCGGGACGGTGGTCTTGTCGATACCGTCCCGCAAACCCCAAATCACCTGGTAAATACCTAAAAATCTCCTCTCTGTCCTCTCCCCTAAAATCTCCTCTACCAGCCTAAATCAATGAGGTTTCACCCGAGGTCTCACCCGAGGTTTCACCCTTAATCCCAAAGTGAAACCTCACCTGAAACCTCTTTCCAGCACCTTCACAACCCATCTATAGGTAGCTAGGCATGCTCGCTAGCGCTCGCAGCCACCGCTACACACCTCCGCCCCAGGCTCCTGCACCTTCTGCCTTCGGCACGGTGCATCCGCCCCAGGGCTACGGTGCTCCGCGATGGCCATATTTTATTCTCAGCCATGCATAGATGATTAATCATGCATAAGTGCTGTTCAGAGTGGAATTTGTGATAGTAAAACTGAATTAAATTCAGTCAGACGATCCAACGAATAGGAGTTGATGATTATGGCAAACGTCCATAAGAATGTTACTGGTAGTTCCTACCTGACAACACAGTTCTGGAAAGCTCAGAACCCAGAAGAACAGGAACTACTCAATGAGTTAGTGCGTAGAGCACGTGATACATCCATTCCAGATGTAGAGGCCATTAAGGGCCTAGGCGATTACATAGTCGCCCAGGCTGAGGCAGATGGAGTGGAGTTCGAATGTGCCTACTTCGCACGGCATTTTCTAGATGACCCTGAGGCAAACGATATGATTGACCCAGCCACGGGTAAGAAATTCCCCCACCTCCACTTTGTCCTTCATGTCAGCAGCAAGGACGGCAAAGACCAGGGCTGTTCTTTTCCGCAGTGGGAGAAATACATTGGCATCAATCGTAATCGCATCGAGAAGCTAAAGCCTGGCAACACTGAGCAGCGCAAGGACAACTCTATCAGCTATCTAACGCATATCAAATACCCAGAAAAGACCCAGTACGGCCCCGAGATCGTATACACCGCAAGAGGCCGTGACTATATGGAGGTCTACTCCCAGCGCTACTCTGCGTGGAATGCTGGCCGTGCAGTTATCAGTCAAACTAAGGCGACCTCAAAAGAGCGCAAGGCTCTAGTTGTAGAGCAGATCGTCAATGATCAGCTTCCATGGAGGCAGCTCATTTCCACCAAAGAGGGTGTCCTGCTTTATGGCAAGTACAAGGCTGAGATCGATACCCTCTACGCCGTGACTGCAGAGCGTAAGCGCCTGGAAAAGTTGGAATCTTACGTCGATAATCCATTCAAGCGCACTAACATCTTCTTCACTGGCGACGCAGGGCATGGGAAATCATGGTCAGCAGGTCAGCTCGCTCAGCACATCGTTGACTACGTTCGTGCAGCCACAGGTGAGACCTGGACTGTATTCGACCCAGCCGATGGCCCCAATGGCCTTGATGACTACGCAGGGCAGGAGATCATAGTATTCGATGACCTCAAGCCTAGTGAACTGAGGTGGGAGGCAATGAAGAGGTTCTTCGACCCCTTCAAGCCTATCAGCTCCTTCGGCGCTCGATATAAGAACTCCCAGTACTGCGCCCGTGTCAACATCATCACCTGCACGAAGAACATCTACGAGTATTTCTACGCAAACAAGACCCGTGAGGTCGATGAGAACATCGAGCAGGGCCTCCGTCGTATCCACCTCTACGCTGAGGCCTACAACCTTGCCGCTGACACTGATACCACCGAGATTGACGTACTTCCTACCAGTGATACCATGCGCATCTCATTGAAGAAGCCAGTGCGCTTCTCTAGCGCTGACCCGATGCACTTGAAGATAGACTACCCTCGCTGCTCAAAGGATGTGCTGGACTACACGGTGCGCTATGCCCACCAGGTTCCCGCTGACCTACCTGCATGGCTGCGTCCTGAGACAGCCATTGACCTCATGCTAGAAGAGGTCATGAGGAACAACGACATCCCCCACCAGCGCACATCCAAGACAACCCAGAGCATTGCAGACAGCCTCATCCTCAATGAGCAGTACGACACTCGCCGCAATCGCAATATCACCGAGAGAGGTCGCACTAGCGAGGGTGGGAAGCCGAACTGGTTGAAGCAGAGCAAAGAGCAGGTGCAAGACGATAGACCGATAGTCCAGAGGGTGTACTACTCCCCTGGCTGCTTCTACCTTGATGCGCCCTTTGGAAAGTATTCCATCGCCCTACCCTCACCCGATGACCCATCGGATGAGTACCGCAAGACCCACCCGACATTCGACCTCTATAAGATGCGCGACTACTTGGACGCTCTCATTCAGCAGGATATAGCCGACTACGCATCCATGGTAGACGAGGAGCCAGAGCCTATCGACTTCGGCGGCAACGTGTTCAATATGCGCGCAGAAGATTTGCCTTTCGAACTGCGCCAGTATTTCCCAACCATTATGACAAGAAAGAGGTAAGACCATGAGCGACATTCAACCCCTATCCGAGGTGGAGTCACCAGACTACTTCGAGCAGCCAGGTGAGAACATTCTTGATGACTTCCCACCTCAGCCCGCCGATGAGAAGATCGATATAGGCACCTACATAGAGATAGGCAAGGCCTACAACCGTGAGCGAGATCGCACGGGCAACGCTGACCTGGATTTCAACGACTTCAAGGCCCAGTACCTCCGTGAGAACTGTAGTGAGTTCTCTGGCACTCACACCACCACGGGAAAGACCGACCTTGACCAGGACTCGTTGTTCTACGAGATCGATGATTTTCTTTCGGAAGGTGTCCAGATGACCTTCGATGCCAGCGGTCGTAGAGTCCTGGGTGCTGATGAGCCTGAGGATGACTTTCTCGCTTACCAACGGTCAGTGATGGAATCAGAGGACGAGCAATGGAGGAATACCTACCTCTCAATGCAAGCTGAGATGGCCGAGCAGCGCGAGCATGTAAATCGTCGCCGAATGCACGGCAACCCATTCCTCCACGAGGAAAGAGCTCTGAACATCGACCTCGACCGTGAGTTGATGAAGCAGAACGCCCGCATGGAAGAACTGCGCCAGTACGACGAGGCAGCAGACTACTTCGACCGTGAGCCAGAGTTCGATGAGAACGAGTACATGAGGCAGCAGGAGGATAGCTATCCCTGGTAACCTCTAAACTCAATCAAATTCAAATAGATATAAAAGGTGCAGGTCAGAGCACCTTTTCTTTTTGTTTACGCAACTCACAACGAAAGGCAAAATCATGGAATTAGTAACTAAGAACGAAAAGAAAAAGGGCATAGGTGCGTTAGCAGCGATACTTTGCCTCCTGGCCGTGGTCTGCACTGGCACCCTGGCCTACTTCACGGCAAAGGACACTGTCATCAACGATTTCAGGATTGCCGATGGGATAAAAGTTAAGGTGGTAGAGCCGAACTGGAACCCAGACGGCGCTCATGACCTCCTGCCCACCCAGACAGTCCCGAAAGACCCTGCAATCCAGAACCCGAATGATATTCCGATCTACGTTACTGCTGAGGTTACACTCCCCACTAAGGACATTATTACTGCCGAACTGGACGGCACACCAAAGCCCCAGCAGGTGACAGACCTTTTCTCCTACGAGGTCAATGATAAGTGGGTACTCGATGACGTGATCACTGGCGACGGCACAGTGACCTACCGCTATATCTACACTGAGCCTCTAGCCCCAGGCGACACCACCCAGAGTATTTTCGACAGTGTGACTGTCTGCAACTACGTGGATGGTCAGCTTACCCCCGATGAATTGCACCAGCAGATCATTGTGGTTGGCTTTGGCATTCAGACCGAGGGCATTGCGACCCCAGAGGAGGCCGCTGCCATCCTCTTTACGCAGAACACACCCAAGGTCACCTACGCAGTGTTTACGGCTTCTGACGGCTCTCTAAACTTCTTCAAGCGCACCTCTATGCCCGAGTCAGGCAACGGCATTGAGGTCTACCCGATAGACGAGGAAGATTGCGATTTCACGGACGGCAAGGCACCCTGGATTGCTCACACCCGTGATATTAAGAGCATTGCTGTTATCGACAATGGCATCAGCCCGACGTCAATGGGTGAGTGGTTCGCCGACTGCGAGAACTGCCTGACTATCGATGTCACGAAGCTGAAAGTTGAGCGAGTGAATACCTTCTGGGCCACCTTCGCTGGCTGCGCCTCAGTCGAGACCCTTGACCTCTCCACTTGGAATGTTCCCGCAACCGTAAAGACCACCGACTATATGTTCCATCAGATGCGCGATATAGCCACGATCTACGCGAATGAGTCCTGGGAAGCTATTGCTAGCGACACTAGCAGACCTACCAGCACCACATTTAGCGACTGCCAGAACCTAACAGGCGGTCAGGGAACTACCTTTGCCAGCAAACTGCCTCTGTTCAACAACTACCAATACGCCCGCATTGATGGCGGTGTTACTAACCCAGGCTACTTCACTGAGAAAATCCCGTTTGAACTGGGTACTCCTGACGTTGATGGTAATGCATTCGCGGTGTATCACAAAGCCACTAAGAACCTCAGTTTCTACAAGCGCGACACCCTTCCCACAAGCACCCAGGTTGAAACTGTCTACCCCATCGATGAGGCCAGCTGCGCCTATGGCAACGGTGCTCCGTGGGGTGGTAACTCCATCATGTCAGTTACAGTAGTAGACGAGGGAATTCAGCCCACCTCTCTTGATGGGTGGTTCATGTTCCCCGCTACCTCTTTCGATGTAGCCAAGCTGGACGTGCATAAGGTCACCAGCGCCAATGTGGCATTCGCTGGCTCTAACGCTGCAGTGCTCGACCTCTCCACCTGGAACGTCGCCAATCTCACTGAGGCTGAGCAGATGTTCGCGGGAATGTACAGGTTGACTACCGTTTATGCAAATGACTCATGGAATGGCGTTGCCGGCCCCACTACCTTCTTCGAGTGTCCATCCATCGTCGGTGAGCAAGGCTCGAAGCCATCCCAATATGGTTACTCTGGCGCTTACGCCCGCATTGACGGAGGTCCAGACAACCCAGGTTACTTCACGTCGAAGTAGTCCTCAGCAAAATAAAGAGACCAAAAATACAAAGGGTCGATGTGGCAATTGTCCATCGACCCTTTATAACACATGCGGGTAAGAAGGTTCCTACGCCTCTATAATCTTATGCGCAGTATCAAACGCCTTGTTGGTGCTTCTCATCCACCTCATCTTGAGTTGCGTAATCCTTAGCCTTAAGAGCCTGATCAATAGGCTCATACCCTTCATGCCCAAGATAATCGCTGAGGTTCTCAACGGTCATCATCTTATCATCACCATTGACAGTGAACATGTTGATAGGGTCACCATAGCCAGCTACAAGTCTCTTGTAAATAGGAGAGATGATGCAATATTCAGAACCTGAACGCTTATGAAGCTTAACATGAGCGTTATAGTTCACGTTATCCCAGAAGCTATCATTGAAGTCGATACCAGAGATCTCCTTAATCCTCTGCACATCACATTTGCTTCTGATAATCTCAGTAGGAATACCCATGCCATCGCTTATCTTGATAGCGAGATCACCTGGTTTCTTATCGTTCATCAGCTGCTTAAAATCAATAACCTCAATGTTAGAGCTGTCAAGAAGCACAATGCTATAGGGGATCACATAGAAAGTATAGTCGCCTTCTTTATAAGACTTTATATCCCCGTCGTTCTCAAGCTCAGCAACTTCATTATTGAAGGTTTTAAACTGCTCCTCATTAAGATTCACCCTAATAGGAGAAGAGCTAAATACAGGAAGAAGATTATTGATCTCATCTTCACTCTGGTTGCCGTAATTCATCACGACAAACAGACGAGAAGAATCTTCCTTAGAGATAATGATAAAGTAAGAATCAATACCTACCATAGGCACTATGTCCTCATTGAGACCGACGCAGCCACTGACAAAGTCATATAAAATGGGACTGTCAGTCATAGATACGCTATCAATATCAGGTAGGCTATAAGGGTTTACTACAACTTCATTCGTTGCGTCTGTGGTATCGCTTTCGTTATTCTTCCCACCATTTACGACGTTGAATATAACGCAGGCAGCTACAATAGCAGCAGTAACCGACACAGCTATGACCAAGAACTTCTTATTATCTTGCAAGAAAGACCTAAATATTTTGTCCTCCATTCATTCTAAAGAGACCAAAAATGTACAGGGTCGATGCGACCTACCCATCGACCCTTTATAACACATGCGGGTAAGAAGGTTCCTACGCCTCTATGATCTTACGCGCAGTATCAAACGCCTTGTTGGTGCTGCTCATAAACGACTTCGCGAGTGTGCAGAAAAGATAATCCCACCCATCTATGATAATCGGAATGGTCAGCTCAAGGTCGATGACGTTGTTCGAATCTTCGTATTGTGACGCTTTCAACCACTTGTGATTTTGGTTGATGGCATTGCACACCTCAAGCAATGTCTCGTGCGGCAACTCCTCTATGCTCACAATCAGCAGCGTAGAGATTGACACGCAGTAGGAGTCGTCAATCAGTACGTAGAAATCTTGCTCGCCCCAACTAACATTTCCAACGCAAATGTGAAAGGCGTCCGTGCCGTCGATGAGTTCGTTGGGAACACCTTCCTCCCTAAAATACTTCGAGAGCTGAACGCATCGCTCGTGCTCTACCGTTGTCTGTGTTTCGTCCATGCTTACTCCAATCTAGAAGTGAAAGTTTTCAATGCTCTAATCATCCACGGCCATCTTGATGATCGACACGCAGTTGCTGTAGTATGCCTCTTCCTTGGCAATGGCCTCGTCGTTGCGCTGGATAGTGCGAATCAGCGACATCACCGCGCTTGCCAGGTTCATCGGGATGGTAATCATGAATGCCTGTATGGTGCCGAAAATGCTCGTGCCCGTCTTAACGCCTCTTTCCAGGCTCTTCGTCACCCTGTTGTACCGATTCGCCTTTGCCTGTCGCTGCTTCATCTCAAGTCCGAGCTGCTTGCTGTTCCCGCAGAAATAGGCATTGACAACGGGTCGCACGCCACCCGACTTGAACATGATGCAGATGCCGAAGTAGTCGCCCTTGTGCTCGGGGTTGCTCAGCACGAGCACGTCGCCCGTGGTGTTGCTCAGCGCGTTACCTATGCGCAGCTCCTCGATGGCGAGATCGACGGGAATGCCGTTCGCCGCAGCGAGCTTCTCTATGCGCCCGCGCAGCCTGTCCAGCGTCATGCCGCTGTTCGCGCTCGAACCCTCGTAGTCCTCGATGACCTTGTCTTTCAGTTCCTTGTCCTTGAGCATCGTCTCTCCTTTACCTTCGTGCTCTCCTAGTACCCGCGCATCCTTTTCTCTTCCAGCTCAAGCAGTCTGCGCTGATCGCGCTTGATCTCGGCTTGCTCGCGCTCGACTCTCGCCTCGTGCTCCCGCTGCCGCTGCGCGTTGATCTGCTGCTCCATCATGAGCTGGTCGTGCTGCCGCTGCTGATCGCGGCGCATCATCACGATCTCCCTCTGAACGGGGTCTAGGGTGCCGAGATAGAGATTGTCGATCTCCCTGTAGTAGACACTGTTCTGATGGTCGTAAAGGCCCGTGAGCCTCATTACCTCGTCCTGTGCCTGCCTCGAAAGCGAATAGTATTCCGAACTCAGCTTGCTTGCCCTCTTGTCCTTCCTCTTCTTCAGGACGATGTAGGCCACGATAAGCCCGACTGTGATAAAGGTGGTTGGCTGGGGTAGCAGCACAAAGTCGGCGAATTCCCCTAGCGGGAAAAGCACGGAGGAGTGGTGGGCATTCCTGCCTAGAATGCTGAATACCATCATGAGAAAGAAGAACGCGAACCAGCCCAGAATGAACAGGGGGATGGTCTTAAGCTTGAAGAACCTCGACTTCTTCGCATAGCCAGCGACCACCTTGTGGGACGCATCGAGCTGCGGCTGCCATTTCTCCACGAGAGCATCGAACTCTTTGTTGTACTCCTCGTCGTCCCGCGCCGCCTTGGCCAGAACGTCGCCCACGCCGAGGACTCCCCCGTGCTCCTTGCCGTAGCGAAAGACCGATGCCGACGAACTCTTCAGCGCGGACAGGTCTTTGTTGTCCGGAACTTCGTACTTCAAAAGAGGCGAGAAACCCATCGAGGCCACCTTTCCCTAAGCTGACTGGGGAGGCCTCTCGTGAAGAAAGGCATCCGCGTAGATTGCTTAGGTCTACATGGCTTGTCGAAATAGCCACAGGGGCAGATGCCTTTCTGCCTGACTATTCCGACATGGGCCTGAAAACCCAGAACAATATTAACCATGTAAACCTAAGCGCGAGCATCATATCACATGCAATCCCGCCGCACCAGGCAAGTTGACGGAGAATCAAGAACGGCGGCATGAGGAGGCCCGTCGGAGTTGTTTAGCGACAGAAAGTTTCTGATAGAAAAAGGGGGAGTAGTACTCTTGCGATCTCCGCTGCTGCTTCCCCTTTTTGACAGCCCCTTAGGGCTAGTGAGGCTTGCTCGTTATACTACACCATCTTTCTCCTATTCAATTGGTGTTCCTACCTGCGCTTTCTCTTTCGTTGTGATTGTCTTGCAGCGAGCCTCACTGGCTCTGTGGGTCTGTTAACCACAGCTAACTTTTCGATAATAAAAAGTAAACTTAATCAACCCCAGTTGGGAGGTAAAGGCCATGAAGATCACGGTAGATCTACCTGAGGACGCTATAGAGAGAGCGTGTGGCTTCATCCGCTGTGACGGCGGCGAGAAGCAGGTCGTTGACATCTCTATAGTTGACGCTGAAGAAAACGAGCTCAACGGACTCATGTTCTACACCATTCATGAGTTGGCCGAGATCAACTGTGAGATCAAGTCTGACACTCCCAACACCTACCTGATTAAGACGGCACTAAGGAACCTGCTTGAAACCTACAGTGAGGCCCTCGATGAGGTCGAAGATGCGAGCAATCCAGCCGTTTTAGATAGCAGTGAAGTCGAGTGCAATTTAAGTGAACCGATCTCAGAGTAATTGTTATCTATCTTAAGAAAGGCGGAGATCGCAATGAGTACATGGAACGTGAATCTAACTGGAGTTATCGTCGCTACTGGCCCTGCTGTGCCGATGATGAAGTGGGAGGGGAATAAGCCGACCGACACCCCGCAGACCAACGCCGAGGGCGTGCCGCTGTACAAGATTCCCCTGCTTTACAAGCCTGAGGGTGCAGCCGACTACGAGAAGATCAGCGTCGAGGTGCCCAGCGCCAAGACACCTGAGACTATTCCTGACTTCACACCCGTTCAGGTTGCAGGCGCTAAGCTTCGTGTGAACACCTGGACTGACGGCAGCGGGAAAACCCGTCTCTCAGAGAAGCTAAGTGCTGCCTCAGTGAAGAGAGCCTAACAACGACATAGGGGGTCGCATGGGAACGTCTCCTGTGCGGCCCTTCTACATATGATGAAAGTGAGGCTCTAATGGCACTCCCTACGATCACGGGGCGTGAAACCATTGCGCCCTCGCGCACAACGAAAGTTCATTTGAAACCTCTCCCAGAGCCGCAAGGATTGATGGCCCTGCTGATGAGGCGAAAGCGCAAACCAACCCCCATTGACACCCTGGTTACCAACTTCTGGCACGGCCTCATGGCGCGTTATCGCACGTATCCGTGGGACAAATTCATGTCCATGGCTGCTCTGGATAACCTGGATGCCCTCGAAACGAAAACTATCTACCTCGATTCAGAGTGCATCCCTTCCCTAGAGGCCCTGAGGACGCTATGTAGCCTTGTTTACCCACAGGGCTTCACCGTTTCCCTTGTGCGGGTGCAGAACTCAATGGGAGACCTGGAAATACTCAGTAAAGAATAGGAGATAAGATCATGGCAGATAATTCACAACGTCCGAAGAATGACAACGACTATGGCCCTTTCAACAGGTTTGCATATGGCAGCGATCAGAGCGATCAACAGCCCAAGGAACTGTGGAAGCCACAGCGCACTTCCAACGCAACCACAGCCCTCATCGTTGCAGCCCTCGGCTTCTTAATCCTTTGGGCTATCGACTACGCTGCTCACGTTGACGCAGTGGCCCAACTAGGAATCGCCGTTCTCATCGACGCGCTGAAGTCAGTGCACGAGATAGTGGCGTTCCTGCTTTCCCCTGCATCCCTTGTCATCGGCATTGTTCTTCTCGTTGGAGGGATAGCCCTGGAGATGTGGGAGCAGACGAGAACCCCACCTCCAATGTACAGGGTGCGTGATGAACTCATCACCGCCCTCATCGACTCTGGCATATTGAAGCCTGATGTTGAGCGTATGAACAGCCAGATTCGCATATTCCCCTCAAGCCATTACGACAGACTTAACCATTGCTACTCATTGGAGTTTGAACTGAAGTCTGTAAAGGCAACTCCTGACCGCATGGAAAAACTGCAAGAAGGTCTTGCTAGCGCCTTTTACAAGGCCCAGGAGGTGGAACTGGAACCATCCAGGGATAAGCGAGGCAACCAGGTAGGCTGGCTGTTGCACGTCTTCTACGACGTAGACCCCTTCTCGAAGACCCTTGAGCAAAACAACCCCTTTGACGATGACCCGCTGGCCCCAGCGGACAAGGCAACGAGAATCAAGAAGATAATGAGAGCAGGTAGGTAACCATGACGAAGATAAACAAGTCCCAGGCCCTGAAGTACAAGGCAATGCGCGACCAGTACCGCAGTGAGCGCACCTCACTCATAGCAGAGCACAACGCCAGGATGGCAATGCTCATGAAGATGATCGATGAAGAATGCGCCTCCCATCACCGCAAACTCTCCTACCTGGAAAAAGAGTTTGAATTCAATGTTCAGAGCATCGGCATTGGAAATGAGGTGGCCTAGATGGATATGCTCGTTGGATATGACAAGATGCGCAATGAGGTGCGCATGGACATAAATGACCCCATGAGAATAGGTCTGCTAGCGTCCTCTGGCTCAGGCAAGACAACCCTCCTGCAGAACATCGTGCTCATGCTCTCACGTGAGTTGAGGGAAAGAGTGCAATTTCTTGGAATGGATCCGAAGTTGTCGTCTCTGACCTCGATAGAGCCGAGGTTCAGTGTGCCAGTGTTCACCCAGCCAGCGACCTGGCTCCCAACCATGAACAAGATCGAACAAATCATGAATGATCGTCTTGCGGAAATGAGAGCAAGAGGGTGGTCGAAGATCGACCCCATAAAGCACGGCCATGAGTTCCCGCAGATCATTGTTGTAGTGGAGGAACTTCCCTCCCTCATCAACAACAGTGAACTGAGCAAGAACGAGCAGAACGCTATTCGTGAGTGGTTCGGCTCCTACCTTCGCATGGCCCGAGCAGCGAACATGGGAATATTGGTTGCCTCCCAGACCTTTGATTCAAGTGTGACCATCGCCACCAGCATCCGCTCGCAGTTCAACATCAGGTTCATTGGCCGCTGTTCCCTTGGCGACGCGAATCTTTTCTGCGAAGGACAAACCGACAAGTGCAACGTACTGCGCCTCGCAGGCCCAGGAGAGTTCTTCTTTGCGCAAGATGACTTCAACCAGTGGGTAAGGTTTAAGACCTGGTATACCGATGAGGAACGCATTCGTACCATGGCCCAGGCCTACTCCGTTGACAACCGTGACATTGGCCTCGGATGGCGCGTCCATAATCCCTTTGAAGACTAACTAAAAAGTGCGGTAGGGCTATAGCGCTCAACCGCACTGCTACATTTAGTGAAATTCCAGGTCAACTGCCGAAAATAAGCTCTGGCAGACCTCTTTTCGACCCATTTGCTTATGTCATAAACGACATAATTAACACTGTTGACAGAGTGTCAAATGAAAGGAGCGAAAATGCAGGTCAACGCGGAATTCAATCAGCTATTCGATGCGCTAGTGCCAGCCCAGGGCAAGGCAGGAACACTGGGCGGTGAGTTATTACGGGCCACGGCCAGGCTCGGTTACCGTTACTTCAATGACGGCGATATGGTAGGCCGCGATTACGGCAATGAGACGTGCAATGCAGCAGCCAGGTTCATTGACGAGATGGTAGACCAGGACACTCCTATTCCTGGAATCATCGAATCACTCTGGATTGCCGATGGCCCCGCCTACGAGCAGCAGATCGTCACCCTCGTTGACGAGATCGTGTTCTATATCAAGCAACGCCCTTTGCTGATAGTGGAACCCTCTAACTTTGATCTGTTCAACTGGGCGAAAGTAGAGGATTACGAGTGGTTCGACCCTGAGGATGAGGAGTGGTAGCCATGGAGTTCAACACCACCTTCATGCGCGACTTCACCATCGCGGAGCAGTTCGGCACGGCAGCAGTGCAGGACACCTATGACAGGGTGTTCCAGCAGTGGCACGACGATTACCGCTATCTCACCGATCTTGTCATCGTGCTCAACCGCAAGCTGTGGGGTCATTGGGAGGTGAACCCAGACTCCTCCTTTACCGCACTCTACAACGAGCTGTGGTCAACGGCCAACGATTACGCACTAGACAACCTGAAGGGGCCTCAGCTGGCCTACTTCATTGACGCAGTGGACTAAGGAATTTCCTCAACACCGCTGGAAAGACATGGATAGCAGTTAGTAGAAGGTACATTGTTCTGTTTAGATTGGAGTAGTGCAGCTTAACGGAAGTTAACGGATCCGCACACTTCCCGCACACTTTGCTTGGGAAAAGAAAAAGGTCAGCACACTTGCAAGCGACTGACCTGGTGTTTCTTGGTCGCGGGGGGCGGATTTGAACCACCGACCTTCGGGTTATGAGCCCGACGAGCTGACCAGACTGCTCCACCCCGCAATGGGTTGCCTCAAAGGGCAAGGATATATATTACTCGCTCGGGTGCGGATTGCAAGACTCCGAGCGAACTTTGTCCCATTCGGCACAATTCCTGCACATGTTTACCGCCCCAATAGTCTCCACGGCAATTTGTCGCATCGCACACGAACGACCATTCTGCTCCGTGCTATGATGCCGCCTATGCTTACCTTCATCAAACAACACGGCATTCCCCTCTGGGTCTACAAGGCTTCGCTGCTTTTGGCGGCGGCTATCTGGGGCATGGGCACCGTGGTCATCAAATCCACGGTGGACGAGTTCCCGCCTTCCTGGCTCGTGGGCGTGCGCTTCACGGGCGCGGGTATTATCCTGGCGCTCTGCTGCCTGCGCAAGCTGCAAACACGCCTTGCCGACGCCGACGGCCGCGCCGGTCACGTGCGCGACGGTGCCATTCTGGGCGCGTTGCTGTTCCTGTCGTACTGGACGAACTCCACCGGCCTTACCGACACCACCGCTTCCAACAGCTCGTTTCTCACTACGCTGTACGTGGTGATCATCCCCTTCCTCGGCTGGTTCATCATTCGGAAGAAGCCCACGGCGTTCAACATCGTGGCGGCGCTCGCCTGCGTCGGCGGCGTGGCCTGCGTGGCCTACACGGGCGCTGGTGCCTTCTCGCTGCGCTTCGGCGACATGGTCACGCTGCTCTCGGCGCTGTTCCTCAGCTTGCACGTGCTGTACACAGCGAAGTTCGCGCCCGGCCGTTCCATGACGGTGCTCACGATCATCCAGTTCATCGTGGCGGGCCTTCTGGGCTTCGTCGTCGGAGCCATCACCGAACCTACCCCGAACTTCGCGAACCTCTCGCCCGACACCTGGACGAGCCTCGTCTATCTGACGGTCTTCGCCTCCTGTGTGGCCCTCGGCCTGCAAAACGCCGCCGTCGCCCGCGTCGATCCCGCCCAAGCGGCCCTCTTCCTCTCCACGGAATGCGTCTTCGGCGTCATCTTCTCAATTCTGCTGCTGGGCGAGACGCTCACACCCTCGCTATTCGCCGGCTTCGCCCTCATCTTTGTCGGCATCGTCATTAGCGAGTACTTGCCCCTGCGCGCCGAGCGCAAGCGCGAGCAACAACGAGAGGCACAAAAAGAAGCGTCGGCCCTCGAAGAGGCCGACGCCTTCATGCGCTAAAACCTGTAAAGATTCTTATCAGATTCCTCCGAAATCTGTAAAAATTTCTGTCAGATTCGCCCTACTCCCGGCCGTCCCAGCAGTAGGTGCAGATCTTCTCCGGGTCGATGCCGATGGCCTCGATCATGCCCTGGAGGCTCTGGTAGCTCAGGGAGTCGAAGCCCATGTCCTCGCAGATGGTCTTCAGCAGGCACTGGCCGCGCTCGGTGCTCGCGTCGGCGTACTCGGCCAGATGGTCCAGGCCCTCGTCGCCCTCAAGCTGATCCACCACGCGGCGGGCGATGAGGTCCATGTCCGACTTGCTGGACGAGAAGCTCAGGTACTTGCAGCTGTACATGATAGGCGGGCACGCGCTGCGCATGTGCACCTCGGCGGCACCCGAGTCGTACAGGAAGTTCACCGTCTCGCGCAGCTGGGTGCCGCGCACGATGGAGTCGTCCACGAACAGCAGCTTCTTGTCGCGAATGAGCTCGGGCACGGGCACCTGCTTCATGTTCGCGATCTTGTTGCGCAGATCCTGGTTGGCCGGCATGAACGAGCGCGGCCAGGTAGGCGTGTACTTGATGAACGGGCGGCCGAAGGGCATGCCGCTTTCCGTGGAGTAGCCGATGGCATGGGGAATGCCCGAATCGGGCACGCCGGCCACATAATCCACCTCGGGGCAGGCACCGCGGGCAGCCTCGTCGCGGGCCATGATGGCGCCGTTGCGGTAGCGCATCACTTCCACGTTCATGCCCTCGTAATTGGAATTCGGATAGCCGTAGTACACCCACATGAAGGCGCACATCTTCATCTCGTCGCGCGCCGGCGAGAGCACCTCCACGGCATCGGGCGTGAGCCGCACGATTTCCGCCGGGCCCAGCTCGTACTCGTCGTGGTAGCCCAGCTTGTGATAGGCGAAGGACTCGAAAGCCACGCAATGGCCGTTCTCGTCGGCCCCCACCAGCACGGGCAGACGCCCCATGAAGTCGCGGGCGGCGATGATGTCGCCGTCCTCGGTCATGATGAGCAACGTGAGCGAGCCGTCGATCTTCGACTGCGCGTACTGGATGCCGGAAACCAGGTCGTCCTTCTGGTTGATGAGCGCAGCCACCAGCTCGGTGGAATTCACCGCGCCGGAACTGAGGGCCATGAACTGGCTGTTGGCCTGGGCGAAATACTCGCTTACCAGGTCTTCGGCATTATTGATGGCGCCGATGGTGGTAATGGCGAACGTGCCCAGATGCGAGCGCACCAGCAGCGGCTGCGGGTCGGCATCCGAAATGCACCCGATGGCGCTCGTGCCGTGGAAGCGCACGATGTCGTCCTCGAACTTCGTACGGAAGGGCGTGTTCTCGATGGAGTGGATCTGCCGTTGGAAGCCGTCCTCGCGATCGCGCACGATCATGCCCGCGCGCCGCGTACCCAGATGAGAGTGATAGTCCACGCCGAAAAACACGTCCAGCACCACGTCGCGCTGGGAAACCGCACCGAAAAAGCCGCCCACAACATCCTCCGTCTCAGAAAGATTGACTGATAACGTCAGTATAAATGGTGCAGATGCGCGAATGTTGCCTGCCCGTTAAAAGGGCGAAAGAATCTACGAGACGCGCAGGTCACCGCGACCTGAGCCGCGACCGTCGCCGCCGCGTCGCCTTTCCCGAAAACCGAGCCCCTTGCGCCGGAGCGCCTATTCCACCACGTAGCGGCGCTTGCGCACCTCGGTCAACGCTCGCGCATCCAGCTGGCAGCCGATACCGCTCTCGTGCCCCGGAGCGTTCAGCGTGATGATGCCGTCGGGCGCCGTGTACGGCGGCGTCGTGAGGTCGATGTCGAAATAGCGCGCCGTCGCCCCCAAATCGCCAGGAATAACCACCCCGGGCAGCGTTTGGAAGGCGGCGTGCGCGAAACGCGAGATACCGGTGTCGTACATGCCGCTCATGCACACCTCGCGACCCTCGGTCAGCGCCCGGTGCACGAACTCCAACGCCGGCTGAATGCCGCCGAACTTGCCGATCTTCACCATGGCGCAGCGCAGTTCGGGATAATCGAACAGCCATGCCGCCTCGCGCCGGTTCACGAACGACTCGTCCACGCAGATGGGCATCGCCAGCGTGTGCTGGAACGACGCCAGACGCGAGAAAGCGTTCTCGTGGCGGCTCACCCCCGCCGCGCTCAGGTTCAGCGGCTCCTCGATCCAGCCGATGTCCAGCTGATCGTAGGCGCGCAGCTCGGCCATATGGTGCAAGCTGAAACTCTGGTTGGCGTCCAACGTAATCAGCAGGTGCGGAAAGGCCCGCCGCACCGCGCGCACGCTGGCCAGCCCCTTGCCCGGCGCCACCTTCAGCTTCACGCGCTGGTAGCCCTGGCGCACGCAGGCACGCACTTCCTCCACGGTCTGGGACGGCGTGCCCAGGCCCACTACCGCACCGCTGTACACCTGCCGCTGGGGCGTGCGCCGCTTCCGACCGGCCTTCCCCACGGGGGGCACGCTGCCGTCGCGGAAAGCCACCGCGCGGGTCAGGCGATCGAACTCCTCGCCGATGAGCATCCACAGCGGCTCCTCGGTGATCTTGCCGTACAAGTCCCAGCAGGCCATCTCCAGCGCGCTGCAGGCCATGGGATACTGCTCGGCCCCCTCGAGCGCGAGCAAATCGACCGACACCTCGCGCGGATGCAGATAGGTGCGCGCGATCAGCTGGGGCGCCAGCAGCTCGCGCATCACGCGCAGGTCGTCCTCCAGCGTTTCGGGCAGATACCAGTCGGTGTCGAAGGCCGTGCACTCGCCCAGGCCCACGCGGCCTTTCTTGTCCACCACTTCCACCAGAATAAGCTCGCGGTACGTAAGCGTTTCCTTGGGTGTTTTGAACGGCTTGGAAAACGGCAGGCGCACACGATGCAGTATCACGCGGGCAATATCGATATGCTGGCGGAACAGGCCCTCGCACGCCGTGCGGTCGATCTTGCCGATGCCGATGCGCGGCATCTCGTTCACGATGCAGATCTGCTCGGGAATGTACAGACGCGACAACCGTTTGGCCAAGGCACCGCGAATGGAGTCCACGCTGAGCGGCGGCGCGCCGGCCGACAGCTCCACCACCGCCGCGGGGCGGCGGCCCCACCGCGTATCGGGCACGCCGAACACATAGGCGTCGGAAATGCCGGGAATGCGCACGAGCGCGTCCACGATTTCCGCCGGATACACGTTCTCGCCGCCCGACACGAACATGTCGGCCGTGCGCTCGCGAATATACAGGCAGCCCTCGTGCAAAGCCGCCGTGTCGCCGGTGAGGAAGAAGCCGTCCACGGTGAACGTGGCCCGCGCGTTCACATAGCCGCTGACCACGCCCGGGCCGCGCAGGGCCAAACGTCCGAAGCCCTGCTCGTCGGGGTCCACGATGCGCGCCGAATAGCCAGGTAGCAGGCGCAGACCACCCGTGAACTGAGGCGTGATCAGCGTATTCGCCACCTGGCTTGAGGTTTCGGTCATGCCATAACTGGCATACACGCGCCCCTGGGCCGCCAGGGCGCGACGCACCGTGTTGGCGTTCAGGGGGCCGCCGCCCAGCAACACGCATTGGTACTGGTCCAGCGTTCCGGCCGGCTGCGACGACCCGGCGGGCGCAGCAGAACCCGCAGTGCCAGCCTTCGCCTTTCGGCCCTCTTTTTCCCAGGCCAACTGCACGTCCAGCATATCCTGCAGCATCTTATCGACCACCGAGATATGGGTGGCGTGCAGCTCGGCGCCGTCGGCCAGCACGCGCGCGGCGTCGAAATGCTCGTACAGGCGCAGCGACCAGCGGCTGCACACGCTGCGCACCAGCACCTGGAACCCGCCCACATGGAACAGCGGCAACACCCCCTGCCACAAACCGCGGCTACGCTGGTGTCCCACCAGCACCCGGTTCGAAGCTGCTGCGGCCTCCGTCAGGTTGCTCCAGGTAAGCTCGGCTCCCTTGGGCTTGCCCGTGGAACCCGAAGTGAACATAATCAACGCCCGCTGATCGGGATCGAAGATGTGCGCCGAGCGCTCGGCAAAATGGATAGCATCCTCCACCGATCCGCCCAGCGAGTCGTCCACCCGGCTGCCGCGCGACTCATTGCGCAGAAGCGAGTTGCACACCTGGTCGAACAGGCGCGGCGCCGACTCCTCGTCGATGCGGTAGGAAATGCGCACCCCGCAGCGCTCCAGTTCCAGCACGCGCGTCAGCTTCTCGGCCGAGGTCAGCCGGTGGTTCAGCGCCACCAGGCCGAACGACCCGTAGGCCGCCGCCAACGCCAAAAACACGTACATGGGGCAATTCGGCAAATCCACCGCCACCATGTCGCCGGGAAACACGCCCTTGTCGCGCAGGCGTCGCGCCAGCTGAGCCGCCAGCAGACGCGTTTGCCGGTAGGTGTAGGTCTTCTCCTCACCCGCCCGATCGACGTACGAGAGGAACACCGAATCAGGACGCGCCTGCGCCGTGCTCTCAAATATGTCGATCATAAACAGGTTCCATGCATCCTCGAAAAACAGCCAGCGGTACGAACAACCCGATCTTACGGGAACTTCGGGAACTGGGTGAAGTCGGGCTTGCGCTTCTCCTTGAAGGCGTCGCGGCCCTCCTTGGCCTCGTCGGTGGTGTAGTACAGAAGCGTGGCGTCGCCGGCCAGCTGCTGAATGCCCGCCAAGCCATCGGTGGCGGCGTTGAACGACGCCTTCATGAAGCGCAGGGCAGTAGGGGAGAACTGCATCATCTCGGCAGCCCATTCCATGCACTCGCGCTCCAGCTCATCGAAGGGCACCACCTTGTTCACCAGGCCCATCTCCAGGGCCTCGGCGGCAGTGTACTGACGGCACAGGTACCAGATCTCGCGAGCCTTCTTCTGGCCCACGATGGCAGCCAGATACCCCGCGCCGTAGCCGGCGTCGAAGGAGCCCACCTTCGGGCCCGTCTGGCCGAACTTCGCCGTATCGGCGGCAATGGTCAGGTCGCACAGAATGGAAAGCACATGACCGCCGCCGATGGCGTATCCGTTCACCATGGCGATGACGGGCTTGGGCACCACGCGAATGAGCCGCTGCAAATCCAGCACGTTCAGGCGCGGGATGTTGTCCTCGCCCACGTAGCCGCCGTTGCCGCGCTTTTTTTGGTCGCCGCCCGAGCAGAAGGCCTCGTCCTCGTGGCGGCCGCCGTGGTTCACGCCGGTCAGCAGAATAACGCCCACGCTGGCGTCATCGCGCGCCTCGGAGAACGCATCGTACATCTCCATCACCGTCAGCGGCGTGAACGCATTGCGGCGCTCGGGCCGATTGATGGAAATCTTCGCCACGCCGTCGCACAGCTCGTAGCGAATCTCGCGATATTCCTTGCCGACCTTCCAATCGTAGATGCTCAAATTCCCGTCCTTCCCACAGCCCCGAAGGGGGCGGTCATTTTTCCCAACCAGCCATGATACCCCAGATCGCGGGGAAATTGCCTACATTCCCTCGGTTTCGAAGCGCTTCTTTAGGGCTTCCTGGTGAATGGCGTGCTGCAGGGCCACTTCCTTGGACACCGTGCCCTCCTTCACCAGGCGATACAGGCTCTGGTCCATGGTGCGCATGCCGGCACCGGCCGAGCTGGCGATAACCGAGTCGATCTGGTGGGTCTTCTCCTCGCGGATGAGGTTGCGGATGGCCGGCGTGGCGGTCATGATCTCGAAGGCCGGCACGATACGTCCGTCCACCGTGGGCACCAGCTGCTGGGACACCACGGCCTGCAGCACCATGGAAAGCTGCATGCGAATCTGGCGCTGCTGGTTGGCCGGGAAGGCGTCGATGATGCGGTCGATGGTGCTGGCCGCGCCGGTGGTGTGCAGCGTAGAGAACAGAAGCTGCGCCATCTCGGCGGCGGTCATGGCCGTGCCGACGGTCTCCGAGTCGCGCATCTCGCCCAGCAAGATCACATCGGGGCTCTCGCGCATGGCGCTGCGCAGGGCCTCGGCGTAGGTGGCCACGTCCGAGGGAATCTCACGCTGGGTGACGATGCAGCCCTCGTGGCGATGCACGTACTCGATGGGGTCTTCCATGGTGATGATGTGGCCGCAGCGCGCCTTGTTCAGTTTGTCGATGATGCAGGCCAACGTAGTAGACTTGCCGGCACCGGCCGGGCCCGTCACCAGCACGAGGCCCTTCTGGAAGTCGGCACAGGCCATTACGTCGTCGGGAATGTGATAGTCGGCAGGATTGGGCAGCGTGAAGGGAATCACGCGGATGACAGCACCCAAGCTGCCGCGCTGGCGGAACACGTTCACGCGGAAGCGGCCCATGCCGGCCACGGCGAAGGAGAAGTCGTCATCGTGATTGTGGCCGTCCAGGAAGATGGCCACGTCGCGCCCGGAAAGCGTGTAGATGGCCTCCACCAGCGCCTTGGTATCGGCGGGCATGAGCGGCGCCATATCCATGCGAATCTGGCGGCCGTCGGCGGTGTAGGTGAGCGGAAGGCCGGCCACGATGAACACATCGGAGGCCTTCTGGTCGATCATTTGCTGCAGCAGTGTCTTCAGTTCCATGGGTTCGCTTTCTCCTCGCTTTAGCCGAGCCACAGGTTCTCGCCTGGGCCGTCGTTCATCCATTGGGTCGTGGTCTTCCATTGCTCGATGCGATAGGTGCCGTCGTCGTTCAGGTGCAGGGCGACATCCAAGGTGCGCCCGCTTTCCATTGAGAAGGTGGCGGAAACGATGCTGCCGTCGAACGTGCCCGAGACCGTGATGGGATCATCGGCGGGGCACACGACGACCTCCACCGTGTCGTCTGATGCGGCCGCACCGGAAAGGGTGTCGTCCTCGATGGCCTCGCCGGTGTCAGACGCCGTGCTGGCGGCCGCATCTGCCGTGGCGCCCGCCGTGCCATCGGCCGTCGCTTCCACGGGAGCATCCGCAGCCGCATCCGCCTCTGCCGAGGCGATGCCGTAGGCGGCCAGCACATCGGCCAGGGCATCGCCGCCCGACAGCAGCGCGCCGTCCACCTCGGCCACAAAGGTTTGGGCGGCTGTTTCCAACTGGTAGGTTTCCGTGGTGGTGGCGGCCTGACGCTCGGTAACCGACAGCTCGGCGCGAGCCGTGGTCAGCGAAAGCACCGAAAGCACCGCCAGGCACAGAATGATAATGAGGGTGAACAGGCCTATGGGGCCGATGCGCACCGATCCGTGGGGTTTAGCCATGGGACACCTCCCCCTCTGACGGTGCCTCGGGCACGTACACCGCCGTTTCCAGCGTGTACACCGGCTCGGCAGCGCGATCGGCCAAGGTCAGCCGATAGCGTCCGTCATCCCCCCGGGACGGCTCCACCGCCGTCACATCGGAAGCATGCCACACGGCAATGGACGCATGGTACAGCACTCCGGCCGCCGTCTCTTCGGGCTGCACGTCGCGCACCAGCACCAAGCTATCCTGGCGCACGATGTTGGGATCGTCGGCGTTGGCGTTCGATGCGAAGCTCTCGGCTGCCGTCAGCGGACTGGCCGCGAAGGTTTCCGCCGCATTGGAAGCCATGGTCATGGCACTCATCAGGTCGGCACTCTGCCGGCCGGCGACGTCGGCGTCGGCGTTCAGCTCCATCAGCACCGCCAGCGATCCCGTCAAGAACACCAGCAGCAATAGGGCCTCTACAATGAAAGCCGCCCCGGGCCATACGGTGCGCTCGGAACGACGGCGCCCCACATACTCGTGGTAGCGTTCCATGCGGCGGTCGCCGTCGGACGTTCCCTGCGCGTGAGTAGCCACGGCGTAGTCGGCCATGGAACGACGTGCATTTCCTCGGCTCATGCCCGATCACCTCCTCCGCTGCGCAGCGCCACCGACACCTCGCCGGCATCGGTGACTATGGTGAGCAGCCCGTTCTCGTAGGCGAAATCGAACACCGAGGAATCAACGATGGGCGTGGCCTTCTCGGGGTCGTAGGGCGCATCGGCCAAGGCGTACTCCTCCATGATAGTGCCGTCGTAGCGGTACAGTCGCGTCTCGTACACGCCGCTGGGCAGCGTTTCGCGCAGCACCAGGGCCGAACCTTCCAGCAGGTTGCTCTCCGACGCCTCGGCCTCCACCTGCGACGGCCCCAGGGCACCGCCCTCGGCCATGTCCATCAGCACGGCGTCCTCGGTCACCCAAGCGCGTGCCACGGCATCAATCTGATCGTTCGCCCGCACGTCGTTGGCTAAAAGCGTCAGCGACAGGCGCTGGTTGTCGGCAGCCTGGCCCTGCTGGTGCAGCACGCGGTACACGCCCGTGCCCGTAAGGATGGCCATCAGCAGCGCCACCACGAACAGCGCGAACAGAAGCCCCGTGAACACGCGGCCGAAATCATGCTCGCGACGCCGAGCGGCACCGCCAAAGGCCCTGCCCTGCGCGCTCATCGGGGCATCACCACCACGCTGGGCGGCACGTTCGAGGCGAAAGCCTCGTAGGTGACGGCGTAGTCGGCATGGTTCACGATAAGGCCGTAGTGCTCTTCCAAATACTGCAGCGACGAGGGGTAGGCGCCTTCCACGGCCGCGCATTGCATGGCCGCCTCAAGCACGGCGGTGCGCACCGAATGGGCGCCCTGGGCCTCGGTCTGCCCGTTGGCGGTGTCCCACGCGAGCCACAGCGTCACCGCGAGCACGCAAGCTGCCACCAGGGCGACTATCCGACGCGTGCGGCGCTTTCTCGCTTGGGCTGTCTTTCCGTGAATCATGGGGCTATCCGATCGATCCCATGATGCCGATGAGCGGCATCATGACCGAAATAAGCGTGGCGCCCACGGCAATGGTCAGGAAGGCGGCCAGGGCCGGCTCGATGTTGTCGATGGCCGCATCTATCTGCATGATGGCGTCATCGAAGAAGTTGGCCGACAGGCGGTCGAGCGCCGCGTCCAGAGAACCAGAGCGCGTGCCGATGGTCAGCATGCGGGCGTGAATCTGCTCGAACACCTCGGCCTCGCTGATGGCCTGGGCCAGCGAACGCGGTGCCGAGGCGTCAATCATGAGCGCGTAGGCCGCCTGGGCCTTGGCGCGCAGGCCCGCATGCTCCACCACCTCGATGGCTTCCTTCATAGCCACGTCGGTGTTCACACCCGAAGCCGTGTAGGCGGCCAGGGCCGACGCGAAGCGCGACACCGCCAGCTGCTCCATGGCCCCGCGTGTGGCGGGGAATTTCTCGAACAGGTGCATCACGGCGATGCGGCCGGCTTCCGAACGGCAGGCGATCACGCCGGCCAGGGCCACCACGGTGCACACCAGCGTGATGCCTAGAGCCACCCAGCCAATGCCGATAGAAAGCCCCACGGCACCGAAGGAGCCGTCGGTCAGCGAGCCGGCCATGGACACGTACACGTCCTCGAACACCGGCAGGATGATGATCACGGTGAAGGCCAAAATGATGGACATCACGCATAGCAGCGCCGCCGGATAACCCACCGACGATCGAATCTTCGCGAACAGGCGGTCCTCCTCGTCGTAGTACACGCCCAGCGCCCGCAGCACCTCTTCGGTGCGGCCGGCGTTCTCGCCCACGCGCACCATGTCCACGGCGTAGCGCGGGAAGGCACCCGACGCCTGCATGGCATAAGCCAGGGTGTTGCCCGCCGTCAGCTGGCCGTACACCACCGTGCAAGTGGCCTGCAGCCCCTCGTCGCCGATGTCCTCGGACAGCATCCCCACCGCTTCGTCGGTCTGGATGCCGGCCGCCAGCATCATGGCGACGCTCTCGCAGAAAAGGCTGATTCCCGCACTGTCGAGCTTCGGTTTGGCCATAGTCTCCCCTGTCTGTTCCTAATACGTGTATCGATCGGTGTAACTGGTGCCGTCGCCGATGGTGCTGGCCGCACCCGACGCGGCGAAGGTCAGATCGACCCGCGTCCAGTCGTTTGGCTTAATGCTGATTTCCACGCTCACCCATTCTCCATCAATATATACCATGTTCCAGGCATGGTACACATCATCAGGAGAAACGTAGCCGGTCACCACCTTACAGGGAATGCCCAGGCTGCGCAGCATGGCGGCGCCCAGCGAGGCGTAGTCGAAGCAAATGCCCGTACCCGAGGCCAAGGTCTCGTCGGGGTCGGGCACATAGCCGGTAGCCGAGGCCAGCTCGGCGGCCTTATCGTGATCGTAGGTGATGTTGGCCACCACCCACTCGTAGATATTGCGCACCACTTCGCCCTGATTGGTGCAGTCGGCCGTCAGCTCGCGCGCCTTGGCCACCACGGCCGACGACTCGCCGTAGTCCACGAACATGTTAGGCACCAGAAACGGCGCCTGCTCGCTGGCCAGCGTCACGTTCTCCACCACGCTGAACAGCTCCACGTAGTTGCTGCCCGAAGTGTTCTGCATCACGCGGAAGTTGTAGGGGCCGTCGCCCATGTTCACGGGCACCACGATAGGGGTGCCGTCGCCGGGCAAATCGTAGTTGTAGCTCATGTCGCCTTTGCTCACCTGGAACTTCAGGCGGCTGGACGAGGTGGCCGACGCGCCCACATAGCCTTCGGACACAGCCGAAGTGTCAATGGCGCAGTCGTTGCCCGTCTGGGCGAACTCGCCGTGGAAGGCCGACAGGGTCACCGAGCCGGGCTGGCTGTACGCCGGACCCGACGTGGTGCCGCCATCGCCCTCGCCGCCGGAACCGCCCGTCGCGCCGCCACCGCCCGAGCCGCATGCGGAAAGAACCGCCCCGCACAGCAGCAGGGCCGTCAGCGCCGCAGGCAGCGCACGCCTATGGGAACGCAGGCGGCCCATGGGTCTACAGCCATTCCTTCAGCGTTTTAATGAGCAGCTCGATTTCCATGGGCTTCGACATATGGGCGTTCATGCCGGCCGCGCGGGCGCGGGCCACGTCGTCGGCGAAGGCATCGGCCGTCAGCGCCACCACGGGAATGGTTCCCAGGTCGGGGCGCGGGTCGATCGCGGTGCCGTCGGGACCCTTTCCCTCGGCTGCGGCGCGAATGGCGTTGGCGGCCTCGTAGCCGTTCATCACCGGCATCTGAATGTCCATGAACACCAGGTCGTAGTGACCCGGCTCCGCATCCAGCAGCGTATCCACGGCCACGCGGCCGTTCTCGGCGTGATCCACTTCCAGGCCCGTCATGCCCATGATGTCCAGGGCGATGGCCGCGGCGATGGAGTTGTCCTCGGTCAGCAGCACGCGGTGGCCGCTGAAGTCGCTCTGCTGCAGCACCTCGTATTCACTCACGGGTTCGGGCTCGTCGGCAGCCAGCAGGCCCTTCATCACATGCACCAGACGGCTGCGGAACAGCGGCTTGGCGATGAAGGCATCCACGCCCACCGAGCGGGCTTCCTGCTCCACGGCCGTCCAGTCGTAGGCCGACAGGATGATGATGGGCATGTCGTCGGACACGATCTCGCGAATCTCGCGCGCCGCCTCGATGCCGCTCTTGCCGGGCATCTTCCAATCCAGGATGATGGCCACGTAGCTGCGAGCGTTCTTCTCGGAATCGCGCACGGCGGCCACGGCGTCGTCGCCCGACAGCACGTAGTCGGGCTCCATGCCGATGGACTTCAGCACCTCGCAGGCGCTCTCGCAGGCCTCTACCTCGTCGTCGGCCACCAGCACGTGCAGACCCTCCAGGGGCGTCAGGTCGTGCTCGTCGCCCTCGCGCAGCTTCATGTACACCGTCACCGTGAAAGTGGTGCCCTCTCCCAGCTTGCTCTTCACGTCGATGGTGCCGTTCATGAGGTTCACCACGGAACGGACGATAGACATGCCGAGACCCGTGCCCTCCACCTTCGTCACACGCGAGTCGTTGGCGCGGGTGAACGGCTCGAACACCGTCTTCACGAAGTCCTCCGACATACCGCAGCCGGTATCGGAGAAGGTGAACTCGTAGCAGCCCGAGCCCTTCACGCGGCTCGGCAGCTCCTTGATGCGCAGACTCACCGTGCCGCCCTCGGGCGTGAACTTCACCGAGTTGCCCATGATGTTCACGAACACCTGCTGCAGACGCATGGGGTCGCCCACCACGTGCTCGTGCTGAATGTCGGCGATCTCCACCTTCAAGTTCAGCTTCTTGTCGTTGATCTGCGGCGTCATGATGGAAAGCAGGCTCTCCACCGTCTCAGGCAGGTCGAAATCCTCCTCCGACAGGCCCAAATTGCCGCTCTCGATCTTCGCCATATCCAGCACCTCGTTGATAAGGCCGAGCAAATGCCGGCTCGAGGTGGTGATCTTCGTAAGGCAGTCCTTCACGCGCTCCGGATCGTCCACATACATAGAGGCGATGGCCGTGAGCCCCATGATGGAATTCATGGGCGTGCGGATGTCGTGGCTCATGGAGTTCAGGAAGTCGGTCTTGGCGCGGCTAGCGCGCTCGGCCTCGTTAAAGGCATCCTGCAGCGCGTTGTGCTGGGCAATCTCGCGCTCCTTCACGTCGGTCACGTCCTGCACCGACAGAAGCACGCTCGTCACCACGCCGTCGGCGTTGCGCTGCAGCGGAATCATGGACGCCTGGTTCCAGGCCACCACCCCCGTGTCGGGGTCTTCCAAACGGTATTCAAGGTGCAGATAGGGCACGCCCTCGGTCAACTGCGCCTGAATGTACTCGGGCGTGAGCGCCTCTTTCATGCGTGCGCACTCTTCCTCGTTGTAGAAGCGCGTCTGCCAGTAATAGCGGAACATGTTGTAGTCGCCATTGCGCGGCAGGTCGTCCTTGATGCTCTCGTCCTTCAGGTACTCGTAGGTGTTCTTCTCGAGGTCGATCACCGCGAAGCGCTGGAACAGCGCCAACGACGAGTACACGATGCTGGTCACATGCTCGCTCTCGCTGAGCAGTCGCGAGCGCTGGCGCATGGTTTGCACGAGCAGGTAGCCGGCCACCAGGGCCAGGGCGCCGCCGACCAAACCGACCAGCACCACGCCGGCCAGGGCCGCGCGGCTCTGCATGCCCTCGGTGATGCTGATGGGGAATGTGCGCATGAGCATCCAGTCGTAGTCGGGCAGCTTCATAACATAGGCCATGCCCGAGCCGGCGGGGCTGCGGTAGTCGAAGGTGACCGAGGCGCCGTCGGAGAACGCCTCCTCCAGCTCGGCGCGGCTAATTTCGCTGGTGCTGCCCTCGTTGGTGTAAATCTCGAAGGCGCTCAGCACACCGCCAGCCGCTTCAGAGGCGGCGGAATGGGCCACCACCGTGCCGTCGCGCGCGCACAGGAACGTGGAGGTCTTCTCGCCGAAGAAGTTCGTGGCCAGGAAGTCTTTCATGGAGTCCTCGCGGTAGGCGCCGGCAATAACGCCGATCACCTCGTCCTGGTACTTCAGCGGGGTGTAGAAAATGATGGACAGATCGTCGTAGAACAGCGAGCTATCGGTGGCGTACACGCCCGATTCGCCCTCCATGCCGCGCACGAAATAATCGCGGTCGGACGCATCGGCCGTGCGCCCCCGATCGTCGTAGGTCATGCCCGTGGCGTCCGAGAAGGTAACGTAGCTGAACTTCGTGTAGGCCGCCAGGGCGCGAATGCCGTCGATGGAGGCCTCGTCGGGATCGGTCAGCGAGCTCTCGTACAGCGAGGTGAGCAGGCGCACCTCGGTCTGCGAGTCGGTCATCCACTCGGAGATACGCCGGGCCGACTGCTGGGTCGACCCTTCCAAGTACTGGGCGTTCTGGGCCGAAATGCGATCGTTGTTCATGGTGATGAACAGGAAGAAGGCGGCAACGACCACGGCGAGCGCGATCAAGGCGATGATAATGCGCCCGCGTCTTATCTTGTTATCTGTTTCGGTCATCACGTCCGTTCCTTAACCCTTTTCAGAGAGACTTGGTCAGCAGCGTGCCGCCGTTTGGCGACCGCCGTTCTAAATGATGGCGATGGAGTCGACCACCAGCGCGTAGGCGTCGCGCACCGCCGGCAAAAGCTCCGGCACCGCCGCCAGGTTCGCCGGCGTGCCGGCGTCGTCCAGGCGCAGGGCGTCGGACAGGGCGCACGAGGCCTCGAACAGCGGGGTGAAGCCCAAGTCGCGGCTCACGCCCTTCAGGGTGTGGGCGCCGCGGTAGGCTTCGGAGAAATCCCCGGTTTCCAGGGCGTTCTCCAGCGTCTGCATGGACGTGTCCTGCAGGAAGATCTTCGCGAACTTCTCGATGCGCTCGTCGGTCATAAGGCGCCCGCGCACCGTCTCCAAGTCGCCGCCCATGGCAGCGTAGGCAATCTCCAACGACATGGTCTCTCCTTACCGTCTTTGTTGCGCAGTCTACTGGTCTGCGTCGCTTCTGTCTATGCCCGAGAGCGCCGTGGCTCCCTCGATCACCGAGCCGCGCTCGGCCTCGCTTAAATCGTCGTAGAACGCGTAGCCGCCGCGGCCGCCGCGCTTCTTGTAGTACAGCGCCACATCGGCCCGGCGGAACAGCTCGTCGTAGTCGCGCACGCCGTCGTCGGTGGTGGCCACGCCCATGGACACCGACAGCGGGAAGCCCTCGAACTCGCCTTCCAGCGAGCCGTGGATGCGCTCGATCAGCGGGCGCGGGTCCACGGGGCATTCCATGCAGATGAGGAACTCGTCGCCGCCCACGCGCGCCACCACGTCGCCGCCGCGCACGCTTTCCTGCAGACGCTCGGCAAAGTGCTGCAGCACCTTGTCGCCGAACTGGTGACCGTAGGTGTCGTTGGCCTGCTTGAAGAAGTCGAGGTCGCACACGGCCAGCACCAAGCGGTCGGTATCGCGGTCGCAGTCATCCCCGTCGCCCAAACGCTCGACGATCACCTTGCGGGCGAAGGCACCGTTCACCACTTCGGTCAGCGGGTCGTGATAGGCCTTGAACTGCAGGTCGCGCAGTTCGGCCTGGCGATCGTCGATGTCGATGAACTTGCCGATGGACCCCAGATAGGTCGGCGGGTTCTCGTCGGACCACAGCGCGCGGGCCAGCGCATGCAGCCAGCGCGTCTCGCCGTTCACGGTCACTTCCATTTCCATATCCACCAGGGGGTTCTCCCGGTCGCTGGAGCGCAGCAGACGTGACAGCTCGGCCAGATTCTCGTGGCCGAACACGCTGCAGAAAGCTTCGTCGTTGTAGGGATCCATCACAATCTCGGGCAGCCCCAGCTTGCGATCGCCCCAGTCGGACAGCACGATCATAGGCGGCTCTTCAGTGAACTCGAACTGCACCTCGTTGCTCATGGAGGCAAAGAAGTGGTACTTCATGCGCTCGTAGTCCAGAAGCTCCAAAGTGCGGCTGGACGCCTCGGCGGCGCCGTTGTCCAGCGCCCCTTCCGCCAGATGCAGGGTGTCCACGGCAATCTCGCGGCCCGTCACCCCACGGTTCAGGCGGTTTTCCAGATCGTCGGCCACAGCAGCCAGGCATTCCAGGATAAGCGGGTTGAAGGCGCCGCATTCGCCGTCGCGAATCATGCGCAGGGCCTCGTCGTGGCTGAAGGGCGGCTTGTACACACGCTGGCTGGTAAGGGCGTCGTACACGTCGGCCAAAGCCACCACCTGGGCCGATATGGGAATCTCGTCGCCCGCCAGGCCGTCGGGGTAGCCCCGGCCGTCCCAGCGCTCGTGATGCCAGCGGCAGATGTCGCGGGCCACGCGCACCAGCTTCTCGTCCTTGTACAGCTCCAGGTCGTCCAGCATGTCGCTGCCCACGGCGGAGTGCGTCTTCATGATGGCGAACTCCTCGTCGGTGAAGCGACCCGGCTTGTTCAGCACCTCCTCGGGGATGGCGATCTTGCCGATGTCGTGCAGGCTGGACGCCATGGTGATAAGCGAGATGTCGTCGGCGGTCAGCGCATACTGATCGGTCAGACGCACCAGCTGGGTGAGGATCATCTCGGTCATGGCCTGCACGTTCAGCACGTGCATGCCGCTCTCGCCGTTGCGGAACTCCACGATGTGCGACAGAATGTACACCATCAGGTTGTTCGACTTCTCGCGCTCGTACACCTGGTCGGCCACCATGCCCATCAGCGTGCGCTGCTTCTGATACAGCATCAGGGTGTTCATCACGCGGCGGCGCACGATGTTCACGTCGTAGGGGCGATTGATGAAGTCGGTCACGCCCAGCTCGTAGGCGCGCTCCACGTAGGCGGCGTCCGACTCGGCCGACACCATGATGACCGGAATGTCCTTAATCCAGCCGTTCTTGTTCATCACTTCCAGCACGTCGAAGCCGTTCATCTGCGGCATCACGTAGTCGAGCAGCACCAGCGAAACGCCCGTGCCCTCCTTCTGCAGCATGGCGACGGCCTGCTTGCCGTCCTCGGCCTCGATGATGCGGTAGGCGTCGCCGATCATGTCGGCCAGAAGCGCCCGATTCAGCATCGAGTCGTCCACAATGAGAATGGTCTGCTTTTCGTTCAAGCTCGTAATGATGGCTCTCATCCTCCCATCGGCGGGCTTTCCCTTGCGACCCGGAAGCCTTCCTCCCGTGTCATCCTGAGCGAGCGAAGCGAGTCGAAGGATCTCCCCGCCCGCCCCTTTGCTAGTAGCGGCTGTCAAAAATGCGCTTGGTCTTCTTCTCGGAACGCGGCAGCTCTCCCAGAGGCACGCCCTTGGCCTCCGGCGTGCAGCCGAGCTTCGCCTTGAAGATGAGCGCCAACTCCTCCTCGCAGCGGGCAAGAGCCTCGCCTTCCAGCGGCGTCTCGAACAGCACAGTGAGCACGTCGTGGCCGTCCACCGCCTCGATCATCACCTGGTATTCCGAGCTGGTGCCGTCGGTGGCCTTGATGACCTCCTCCACCTGAGCCGGGAACATGTTGCAGCCCTTCACTTTGAACATGTCGTCGGTGCGGCCGGTCAGCGTGGCGATGCGCGGGTGGCGGAGGCCGCAGGAGCAGGCACCGGGAATGATGCGCGTGAGGTCGTGGGTGCGGTAGCGGATGAGCGGCGCGCCCTGCTTGCGCAGGGTGGTGAGCACCAGCTCGCCCTCCTGGCCGTCGGGCAGCACTTCCCCGGTTTCCGGGTCCACGATCTCGATGTAGACGAAGTCGTCCCAAATGTGCATGCCGTCATGGGCGTCGCAGGAAATGCCGATGCCCGGGCCGTACACCTCGGTGAGGCCGTAGATGTCGTAGATCTCGATGCCCAGCTCGTCCTGGATGCGGTTGCGCATCTTCTCGCCCCAGCGCTCCGACCCGATGACGCCCTTCTTCAGGTGAATCTTGTCGCGCAGGTTGCGCTTGGTGATTTCCTCGGCGAGCAAGAGCGCGTAGGAGCTGGTGGCGCAGATAACCGTGGACTTTAGGTCCTGCATCATCTTCAGCTGCTTTTCGGTGTTGCCGGGGCCCATGGGAATGGCCATGGCACCCAAACGCTCGGCGCCCAGCTGGAAGCCGATGCCGGCCGTCCACAGGCCGTAGCCCGGGGTGATCTGGATGCGGTCGAGCGGCGTGATGCCGGCCACCTCGTAGCAGCGGGCGAACTGGGTGGCCCAGTCGATGACGTCCTGCTGGGTATAGGGGATGATGACCGGCGTGCCCGTGGTGCCGGACGAGCTGTGGATGCGCACCACTTCCTCGTCGGGCACGGCCTGCAGGCCCAGCGGGTATACCGCGCGCAGGTCGTCCTTCTCGGAGAAGGGCAGCTTCTCGAAATCGGCCTGGGTGCGCACGTCGGCCACATCGATGCCTTCGAACTTCTTCGCGTAGAACGGCGAGCGTTCCTTGATGGTGGCCAGCTCGTGGGTAATGAGCTCGAGCTGCTCGGGGGTCATCTCCATGGGTGCGCGTCTCTCCTTAGGGCACAGTTTTCGTAAGTCTGATCCATTCTAACAAACTGGCAACAAAAGACGCGTGTGATTCATCACAATCCCGCAGGTGAGATAAGGAGATGGCAAGCGGAAAGATGAGGGGAAAGGTTTGCATTGGCGGGAGGTGCGCGGGAGAGATCGCCCGAAGAGGAGTCGCGCGCGGACACCGGAAGGAAAGAGCGCGGCGCGACAGCGCTACAGCCCCTTGGCTTCCGCAAAACGGAGGAACTCGCCCGCCTTGAAAATGCGAACACCCGCAAAGGGAAAATCTTTGGTGTTGTTGGAGATCAGAAGCCCTTCCACATATACAGCAGCCTCTAAGAAAGGCTTGTCTTTCACATCGGGATACACGAGGGCGGGAATGAACTTGGGAACAACCTCGACCGCCACCTCGAGCACAAGCGCCAAAAGCGCCGTGGCCTCTTCCGAAAGACCACGAAGGGCGATGAGGCTTCGGCCCAGCACGTCTCGATACTCATCAACGATCTGAGAGCTTACGATGATCTCGAACGCCTCGGGGTGTTCGAGGATCTTCATGAGCGCCCGGGCGTGCTCGCCTTCCGGCGTCATAAGCGTGGCCACGAGCACATTGGTGTCGAGCACAATCCCAATCATGCAACGTGAGCCTTTGCAATGCGCTCTTCCCTGATCTCGTCAATGAACGCATCAATATCGTCGATGGAAAGCGCCGGCAAAGCCGAAGCTTCGTTTTTGGCTTGGGTCGATGCGAGAATTTGAGAGAGGCGCTGCGCCGGAGTTGCCTCGCTGCTGACATCCTGTGCTATGAGCTGCCTCATGCGTTCGGACATATTCTGACCTTGCTGGGTGCAACGCTCCCGAAACTGAACTTTAAGCAGAGGGGGCAGGACCACGCGCATTACCTCGCCTGCCGTTGAAGCTGTTGCCATGGCTAGCACCTTCCTTTCGATTGATAGCTATGATTGTACCATCTTTTAGCTATGATTACCGGAATGGCAGAGAGCTGCTACCGTCTCCTTCGCATGGGGAAGCCGGGGCGTCAAAATGCCCCCTTCCGCGGAAGGGGGCACAGGGAGGGTGCAGTATGAACAGTCGGGCTAAGCGTGAGCCGCTGCGCAGCAGGCTATTCGGCCGCTAGCTTGTAGCCGACGCGCCACACGGTTTGCAGATAGCGCGGCTCGCTGGGATTGTCCTCTATTTTCTCGCGAATCTTGCGCATGAACACCGTAATGGAGTTCTCGTCCACCTCGGCCGCGGGGCCCCACAAGTGCTCGTAGATGCGCCGGCGTGTGTACACTTCGCCGGGGCTTTCGGCCAGAAGGGAGAGGATTTCGAATTCCTTGGCCGTCAGCGGCACCACGTTGCCCCGCAGACGCACCTCGTACTGCTCGAACAGCACCTCCAATTCGCCGATGCGGCAGGGCTCGCGCTTAACGGGCGCCGTATCAGCGTCGGCTCGGGCATGGCGGATGTCGTCGCGGTGACGCCGTACGTGGGCCTCGATGCGCAGCAGCAGCTCGTCGGCGATGAAGGGCTTCGTCACGTAGTCGTCAGCCCCAGCCCGAAAGCCGGTGCTCTTGTCCACGATGTCGTTTTTCGCCGTAAGGAAGATCACGGGAATGCGGCGCCCCTCGTCGCGCATCTGGCGGCACACGTCGAAGCCGTTTAGGCCGGGCATCATCACATCCAGCAACAGCAAGTCGGGACGCTCCTCGTCCAGCAGGCGCAGCCCCTCTCTGCCCGACAGCGCGCCGCAGAAGGCATAGCCCGCCTCTTCCACCACGTCGCGCAAGCTGGCGTGAATGCCCGCGTCGTCGTCGATGAGCATCACTTTAATCGGCTTGTCCATTGCCTTTTTCCTTCCCTTCTTCCTGCGGGCCCTGAACGGGAATGCGCACCGTGAACGTGGCGCCCTGGCCCAATGCGCTTTCCACGTCCACCGAACCACCGTGCATTTCCGCGTACTCCCGCACAATGGCCAGCCCCAGGCCCGTGCCGTTGTAGCGCCGGGTGGACGAGGAATCCACCTGGGCGAACTTCTCGAAAATGCGCTCGTGGTCGGCCGGGGCGATGCCGATGCCCGTGTCGATCACGCGGAACAGCACCTGGTCGGCTGCCGCGTCGAAGACAGCTTCCAGCTTCACGCTGCCGCCGTCGGGTGTGAACTTCACGGCATTGCCGCACAGGTTCTGCAGCACGTGCACCAGTTTGTCGAAATCGGCGCGCACCAGGGGCACCTCGGGGGCCACCTCGCTGGTAAACGCCAGGTTCTCCTTGGCTGCCAGCGGGCCCACCGTGGCGCGCACCATGCCCACCACATCGCCCACATCCACCACTTCCGGGTTCAGCTTCACTCGACCGGCATCCAGGCGGCTCATCTCCAAAATGTCGTTGATCATCAGCATCAGCGCCTGGGAATTCGCCTCGATGCCCGCCAGCGCCCGCGCTTCTTTCTCGGTGGCAGGCACCACCTGCTTGCTCAGCAGATCGGCGAAGGCCACGATGGAGGTGAGCGGGGTGCGCAGCTCGTGGCTGACCATCGAGAGGAAGTCCGACTTGTACTGGTTCTCGTCCACCAGCTGGGCGTTCACCGCCTCCAGCTGGCGACGCTGATGCTCCAGCACCTCGTTGGCCTGCTGCAGCTGAGCCGTGCGGTCGGCCACCTCGTCTTCCAAGCCGGCGTAGGTATCGGCCAGCTCGCGCGCCATGGCATTGAACTTCGTGGTGAGGGCGCTCACCTCCTGGGACGACTCGCTGTAGGTGAGCTGCACGTTCAGATTGCCCTCGGACACCTGCTCCACACCGGTTTGAATCTTCCCCAACGGGCGCGTGACCAGGTGATTCAGCGCAATGTACACCGCAATCAAGCACACTGCCACCATCACGGCGAAAAACATCACGTCCTGCGTGATAGACTCGCGCTCGCTTTGCTGGTACACATCCAGGGGCATCACGATGCTGATGGCGCCCCCGACATCCCCCATGGTCCAGCCCTCCTTGGGATAACCCGTCACATCCAGCTCGCCCGCCGGCTCGCCGTGGCATTGCAGGCAAGCCTCTTCGATGGTCATGGGGGCCAGATAGCGGAACACCTGGTTGCCGTCGTATTCCGCGAAACCGTAGTAGTCGGCGCGCGAGCGATCGGCACGGAAGGCATTCAGAGCCGCCGCCTCGTAATCATCGGGCGTGTCGGCGGCGTTGCGCGGGTTGAAGTTCACATAGCGGGTGGTGTAGTCGGACTGCAGGGTGAACATCTGCCCAATTACGCGGCCGGCAATGGCGCAGTGCAGCCCCTGGTACGCCCCGTTTTCCGTGAACGCCACCTGGGCCAGGCGGTCTTGGTTCAGCACCATGAACTCCCACACGGAGTCCATCTGCTGGGCCAGGGCGCGCCCCTGCACGCGCAGCTCGTTTTCCATCTGCTTATGCTGGTTGGTGGTCGTCCACGCCAAGTTCGCCCCCAGCGACACCGCCAGCAACAGGGCGATCAGGCACAGGAACTTGGTTTTCAGCCTCACGCTTCCACCTCCCCTTTTCCCTTTTCAGCGGCACCGGCGCAGCCACATACCCCGCTGCGGCCCTCGGCCACATCATGCCTCCCTCTTCTCCGGCAAGACCCCAGTTTAGTGCAGAAAGCCGCCGCGCTCCACCTTGCCGCCCCAGAATGCGAAAAGCCGAGCCGCGCGGGGAGGGATCGCGCGGCTCGGCCGGGAAGTGCCCTACAGCACCAGCGATTTCGGATCGGATTCCAGCGCGGCGGGACGCGCATTGATCACCACCGACGGATCGGTCTGAGCCGCGTCGGGCAACACGGCAATCTGGTTCACCCCGTCAGGATGCGCGGCCCGTAGCTCGTCGATGGGCCCGAAGTCCAGCGCGCGCATGGGGCAAGCCGCCACGCACGCGGGCTTCTCGCCAGCCGCCCGCAGGTTGATGCAGCCGTCGCAGCGATGCACCACATTCAGCTCTTTAATGAGCACCGGGTGGCTGTACGGGCAGGCCTTGGTGCAATACTCGCAGCCGATGCACTTTTCATCGTCGTGCTGCACGGTGCCGTCTTCCTCGTTGATGTAGGTGGCGCCGGCGGGGCACACATCAACGCAGGCCGGCGTGTGGCAATGATTGCACGCCCCCGAGTAATGGTAGGTGGCCGGCTTGGGGAATTCGCCCGTCTCGAAGGTTTCCACCTTGCGGAACAGATAACCCACTTCCAGATCGTTCTTGTCTTTGCAGGCGATTTGGCACGTCCGGCAGCCCACACAAGCCTGCTGGTCGAAGTAGAAACCCTGGGGGTTCTTGTTTTCCTTCACGTCGGCCATGGGTTACTCACCATCCTTGCATACGATGCGGAGCGGCTGGTCGACATCGGCGCCCAGGGCCTCGCCAGAGTACTTCTCAATTTTGCAAATCACCGAATTGAAGCCCGAGGTGCCCAAGCCGTTGGGAACCTGACCGCTCAGGTAATTGTCGGCACCCGCCCGATCAACACCCGTCTCCTCGTCAACGTCAACCCAAGCACCATGGGGAATGGCCACGACACCGGGGCGCAAACACTGGGTAAGCGTAGCGTTGCGGAGCGTCTGGCCGTAAGCAGTGGAAACCAGAACCGTATCTCCGTCGGCAATTCCCTTCTCGGTGGCATCGGAAGTGTTGAGGAAAACCGGGTTTGCCCAGGCCTCTCTCAGCCAGCCAACATTGTCGAATACCGTATGGGACCGGCGCAGATAGTGGGGATTGATCACCTGCAACGGATACTCGCCTTTTTCTTGCGCGTCCCAATTGCTAAATGTGTCCTCGTAGCCATTGACCACATGCTGGTAGGTAGGAATGGGAGAAATCTGATTCCAGCCCATGTTGTTGCACAAATCGGCCAATGTCTGGCAGTAAATCTCAAGCTTGCCCGAGGGGGTGTCGAGCGGATTGGCCACGGGATCGTTGCAGTAGTCCTCAAAGGCAATGTAGCCGTAGTTGTCGCCCTGCTCGCGTTTGACCTGGTAAACTCCAAGTTCTCGCAGTTCCTTGTACTCCAGCTTGCCGTCAACGGGGTCGCCCTCAGCTCCCATCGCCTCGATATCATCGGCGGTGATGTTAACGGCAGGCACATAGGTTTTGCCGTCGCTGTCGAGCACCGTCATCGTGGCCAGCGTGTTGTAAAGCATCTGACCGCTGGTCAGCGGGGCCACCTCGTTTTCGTTAACACCCAGGCGTTTAGCCAGCTCTACGGCAATCTCGCCGTCGGACTTGCACTCGTACAGCGGGTCGATAACCTTGGTGTAGTGCACCATCATCTCGCGATTCGAGGAGTGCACCAGGGTGCCACCCAAAAAGCCCCAATCCTTCTCCCATTCGGTGGTCACGGGCAAGATGATGTCGGAGTAGCGGGCGTTGGTGGTGAAGAACTGCGCATGAGTGACCACCATGTCAACCTTGCGATGGGCCTCGATGCCCTTCTTCATACCATCGGAGGTCTGCAAGTCGGCAGCAGCAGGATGGTAGATGACACGGATGTCGATATCGCGCTTCTCACCAGGTTGATACTGAGTCGCCGAGAAAGCATGGCCGGCGCCGGTCCAGTTGTAGGAGCCGCCCAAGATGGCATCGTACACCTCGTTGGCGTTGATGGAGTCGTCCACGGGATTCTCGATGCCCTCCACGCCGTTCGAGCCGGCCGCGATCAGAGCATCGCCGCCATTACCCGAAGTGGCATGCATGGTGGAGCCGGTCATATGGCCCGACTTTCCCATGTGGCCGCCCATGGCACCCAGGGTCATGACCAACTGGGGCAGATTGTCCACGTTGTGCACGCGACCGGACGCCATGCCGCACAGGAACGCCACCTTGTTGTCCTTGCCCATAAGCACGGCCAGCTCGCGAATCTTGGCGGCTTCAACGCCGCAGATCTGCTCGGCCCATTCGGGCGTCTTGGGAGTGCCGTCATAGGCGCCCATCACGTAGTCTTTGAAATTCACGTTTTCCTTGGCGTCGGCCGGCATGTGATCGGCATCGAAACCCACCGTCAGATTGTTGAGGAAGTCCCAGTCGATAAGCTTTTTGTCGTCGTCCTGCTCGAGCATGGCATAGGCCACGGCCAGCATGAACGCCATATCGGTGGCGGGTCGCACCGGAAGCCACTCAGCCTCCAGCAGAGAGTAGGTGTCGTTGTAGAAGGGGTCAATGCAGATGAAACGGGCGCCGGCCTGCTTCGCCTGCCAATAGTTCCACGTCTGGCTGCCCATGGCGCTCCAGGCGGGATTCATGGAAAGCATGACGATGATCTCGCTATTGCGCAAATCGAATCGGTCGTTGATGGTCTGATCCCAGTTGCCACTATGATGGAAGCCGCACACAAAGGGCGTTTTCGACCAGGCGCCGAAGGAATTCGTGTTCCAGAACTCGGTATAGCCGCCAAACAGACCGAGCACGCGGGACATATCACTTCCGCCGCTGTTCCAGCCGCCGGACAGGAGAATGGAGCGATTGCCCGCCTGCTCCTTGGCCTTCTTCAGCCCCTCGGCAACATAATCCAAGGCCTCATCCCAGCTGATGCGCTCCCACTCATCCTTGCCGCGCATTTCACCATTGGGAGCATCGGGGCTCCAGCCCTTGCGCTTGAGCGGATACTTCAGGCGGTCTTCCGCAAGCACCTGACGCGTCTGGCTGCGGCCGCGCAGGCAGCCGCGCTGCTGGGGGTAGTCGGGACTATCCTCGTGCGTGTCGTCAGTCTTCTGACGCACGGGCATGCCGTCTTTAACGAGAACTTTGTTCAAACAACGACCGCCGCAGTTGTGCCAGCAAGCGGCAGTGATCCAGGTTCCCTCGGTTTCCGGCGACGGAGCGCCCGTTTCGGACAGGCCCTCCTGCGGCGCCGGGGCCGCGCAGGCGGCCAACGCACCGCCCACGGCAACGGATGCCGTAGCAGCCGTCGTGGCCTTGATGAAGCTGCGACGCGTCAGCTTCGACGGGTCGTGCCCTTCTTTCGTTTGTGCCATAAGGTCCTCCTCTTCTCGTTTCCCCTCATCGCACTATACGCATTTCAGCGCAAGACAAGGGTACGAGATCGGATTCCCCCAAGCCATTACCTCCGCCCGCAAATTTCCTTTCCGAATTATTAACGCCCCACACAAGATGCCTTCAAATGTTGGAGGAAGGCGACCGATGCGAGGCGTCAACGGCGAAACGATAGCCCTTTCGTCCGCTTACCCATTCGCTTAGAACTCAACCAAGCTGTAGGTGTCCATATTCTGGCGCTGGTGCATGATGCGGTAGACGGTAAGCGTGGCGGCGTTGTAGCGGTAGCAGATGATGTAAGAGCCCGCGAGGGTGGTGCGGTACTCGTGCTCGAGATGATCGTCGGTGAAATGGCCGCCCGCATCGGGAAACGTGCGCGCCATATCGAGGGCCGCATCGATAGCCTTGACGGCATCGAGCGCAGCCTGAGGGGCGCGCCTCTCGTGGCCAAGATAGATGGCGATAGACTCCCGGTCGAGATGGGCGCGCGGCCGCCATGCAAGATCAAGCATAGTCGAGCCCCCACACTTTGAAGATCTCGGCCATACGCGCGTCCGATTCCTCCGCCGTAAGGGCCTGGGGTCGGTAGCGCTCCTCTATCTCCGCCTCGCGCAACGCGAGGAACATGCGGTTGCGTTGGGCCGCCGCCTCGTAGGCCGCGCAATCTTCCAACACATAGGCGGGCACGCCGTTCTTCGTCAGAATGATGGGCTCCTGGGTTTCCGTCGCCTGAGTGCATACATCGTTGAACTGCGTACGCAGATCGGTAATGGGCCGAATAAGCGGAATCGCCGCCGTTGCAGATGCCATGGTATGCCTACTTTCCTATCGTGAATTATGGTAGGAATTATATACTCTTTTATAGACTCTTCAAGCTGTTTTCTTGATTGCCCGTCTCTAAGGAAACGCGCTGCAAGATGCCTTCTCAAAAGTGATTGCGCTGCGATTGCGAAAGCGCAATCTGAAGTCAAGGGCAGCACGATTGGCGGTATTACCTGGGGTTCGTATACTGAGGCCCAGGAAGGAAGGCAATCATAATAAGGAGAGGAAGGGATTTCCATGAAAGCATTCAGCTTCCAACGCAAACACGTCATCGGCGCCGCTTGCGTTGCTACCGTGATGCTCTTCGCCGCCATCGCTGGATGCGCGCCCGAGCAGGCGCCCCAAACCGATGCAGCACCCGCAGAAGCCACTGACGCCACAGCCGAGGGAACTATGGCCGGCTACGCCGAGATGTTCCCGCTGCAGTATGCGTCGCTGCAGCAGGAGCGCACCGACGAGAACGGCATCGTTAAGGGCCACAGCATCGGCCAGCTGCGCGATATCTGCGAGGCTCCCCTCGCCCGCGACCAGAACGGCGACGTGCTTTTGGGCGAGAACGGCACCGTAACCGCTTCAGGTTATGCCTACGACGAGGAGCTCGGCATGTACGTGCTGCCCGAGCAGACCGACGAGCAGCTGAAGGAGACCGGCCTGTACAGCGGCTGCGTCGCCTGCAAGTCCTCGAAGTTCAATGACATTTATGCCCAACAAGGAGCCTCCGCTTTCGGATCGGTATACAACAAGCAGGCCCGCGAGATCGTAAACGGCGAGTACTTCGACTGTGCCATGTGCCACGACGGCATGCCGTCTGCAGACAACCTTAAGGCGAACTTGGTGTACTTCAACGCCCTGGGCGATGACTTTGCGGCCAACCTTGTTCCGAAACTTGCCGTCTGCGCCCAGTGCCACAACTCCTACGACTACCGCAGCCGCATTACCACTGAAGCCGATTTGGAGAACTTCCGTCCCTATCGCTACGGCACCGACCTCGAGTCCGTATTCAAAGCCAGCTACGAGGATGGGGTGAACTTCGCGAAAGACGAGGAGACCGGCATTTCCACCAGCTACATGGTGCACCCGATCATCGAGATTTTCCAGACCTCGCCCATGGCCAATCTTGGTGTGACCTGCGTCGACTGCCATATGCCTAAGACCACCGACGCCGAAAGCGGCACCACCTACACCAACCACTTCGCCGCTAACAATCCGCTGGAGAACGAAGATTCTCTCGAGTACTGCCTGACCTGCCACAAGAACCAGGGCATTGAGACGACTGCGGATATGAAGGCCTACGCCGAGCAGAAGGCCGACGAGTTGGCTCGCGGCTATGAGGAGCTGACCGCCCAAGCCGAGACTTTCAAGGCCGCGCTTGAAGAGGCCATCAAGACCAAGTCCAAGGACGAAGCCACCCTGGACAAGGCACGTGAGCTGTACGCCAAGGCCTCCTGGTACGACCACTGCATCAATACCCAACCGAGCGTGATTTCGGTTGGCCACATGGCCTCCATGGTTGACGGCTCGGCCCTCGTCGAGGCCGGCGAGAAGGCCTGCAGCGAAGGCATGGCCCTCATCGCCTAGCGACCCAAACAACCTCGGCAATCTTTCCAGCCAGCAACCCGGCCGCCTCCCCCCCGGCCGGGTTGCGTTGCACCTGAACCCCCTTTATTCTTAAATCCCTCCCTTTCTCAGAGAGCACGGAGAGCGAGCCCCATGGCCAACACAAGCCCTTCAAGGAAATTCTCCGACGGTGCGACTCCTTCGCGCCGTCCGCTTCCTCGGCGTTTCAGCGAGCTTGTTGTCATTGTCGTGCTGCTCATCATGGCCCTCTACACCGCTTGGAGTCTGGCGGAACAGGATCGCTCCGTGGAAGACAAGGCCCTCACTGAAGCGCGCGCTCTCAACCGCCAGATGATGGCCTCGTGGGCCTATATCGACGACGTGCAAGACGCTATCAACTACGACGCCGACGGCAGCTATAACTTCAAGAACGTGTACTGCGCCGCCGCGGCCAAGGGCATCGCAGAAAGGTTCACCGATCTGTCCGATGGCTACGCCATTCGCTACGTACGCACCGACCCCCGCTCGGTCGACGATACTCCCGACGCATTCGAAGAGATGGCTATTTCCGCCCTTAACGATGGCACGGCTCTGGAATACTACGAGCTATGCAACTACGAAGGAGCACCAGTGCTACGCTATGCCTCTCGTCTGAATGCCGACGAGTCGTGCCTAAAGTGCCACGGAGCGCCCCGGGGCGAGCTCGATGAGATGGGCTTTTTCAAAGAGGGCATGGTCAAGGGCGACCTGGCCGGCATTGCGAGCATCGTCGTTCCCATCGAGTCCTATCGCCTCGACGCACAATTGCGCATGGCAGCAACGCTTGCTTTGTTCCTTTTGCTACTCGTTGTCATGGTATTCGTTATTCAGAAGGGTCTCAAGCACTGGGTTACGGGGCCTATGGCCGACGCCAACGAGAAGCTGCTGCAGGCAAACCGCGAGCTGGAGGAAGCCAGCGGACTTCGAGACGAGTTCCTTGCCACCATCAGCCACGAACTACGCACCCCCCTTTCGAGCATCATCGCCTTCACCGACTTGTGGGCCGGCAAGGATACTGGCGATGCGGGGCAGCGCGAACTGGTGCACCAGGTGGGGCAAAACAGCAAGGTTCTTCTGAACATGGTGAACAACATGATCGATACCGCGCGGGTCGACTCAGGCAAGTACCGCCTCGTCAGTGAAGAGGTCGACCTGGTTGACGAAATTGTGGACCTGCGCGCCATGGCTGGTCCGCTTGCCACGCGCAAGGGCATCGACTTCGCCGCCTCCATTGACTCCGACGTGCCCATCCTGCGCAGCGACTGGACCGCCATCCATACTATTTTGGGCAACCTGGTAGCCAACGCCCTGTCGTTCACCGACCGAGGCGGCTCAGTGTGCCTGCAGGCCACCCTTGATGCTGCGCACCAGCAAGCTGTCATCACCGTCGCCGATACCGGCTGCGGCATTGCCGAGGAAGATTTCGAGCGCATCTTCCAGAAGTTCGAGCGCCCCGGCATTGAGAAGCGCGCCGACACCGTGGGCAGCGGCCTGGGCTTAGGCCTTGCCCGCAACCTTGCCCGCATGCTGGGCGGCGATATCACCGTTGAAAGCGCCATCGGACATGGCAGCACCTTCACATTCACGCTGCCCCTAGAAGGAAAGGAAAACCATGAAGGTACTCGTAGCTGACGATGAGTCGAGCCTGAGACTGGCCGTCCGCCTCATCCTCGAGAAGCGGGGCTACGAAGTATGCGAAGCCCAGGATGGTCTGCAAGTGCTGACCCAGCTGCAGCGCGAACGTCCCGACCTCATCATTCTTGATGTAACGATGCCCAAGCTTGACGGTCTGGAGGTCAGCGGTGCCATCCGCGACATGGGCTTCGATGTGCCCATCATGATGCTTTCGGCCAAGGGGGCCACCGACGACCGCGTCCGCGGCCTGCGCTCGGGAGCTGATGACTACCTGCCCAAGCCGTTTTCAGAGGAAGAGCTAGTTCTGCGCGTCGATTCCCTCTGCCGGAGGGCTCAGCGTATGCGGGATAATGCCAGCGAGACGTTACCTGACGGCGAGCGACAAATTCCTCTTTCCGGAAACGTCGAAGCTGATGCCTTAGAACCTACCGGCGAGCGCTATGTTCGGCATCTGCGGAGCCTCACCATCGACCTGCGTCGCTGCGAGGCGTTTATCGACGGCGAGGCCGTTGCACTCACTCACCGGGAATTCCAGATCCTCGCCCTGCTATCCGAAGAACCAGGTGCGGTATTTTCCCGCGAAGAGATAATCGAGCGTCTTTGGGGCCTCGATTTCCTCGACGGCTCCATCAGCATTCCCACCTACATTCGCCATATCCGCGAGAAAATAGAGGAAGACCCCAGCGCACCTCAGTACCTGCAAACCGTCACCCGCTTCGGCTACCGCCTAGAGCCTTAAGATCTACGCTTGACCTCTCCACCCCCCGTAGGGGCGACTTCAGTCGCACCTACTCAGGCAAGTTCGCCCTCCGCATACCGCCCGAGAAACACCGCGAACTCGCCATCGAGGCCGCCGAGCAGCACGTCTCCCTCAACCAACTGGTGGTCTCCCGCCTTTAAGGCTACCTCACTTGAGGAGGGCGGACTGAAGTCCGCCCCTACGTGTGCAATGACATATTATTCCAGCAGAAAGAGGCGCTAACCGTAAGCCTGGGCGGCGTGGTCGATGGCGGTAAGGTTCATGGCTACGAACTGGGGTTTTACACAGGCTTTTACCGCTTGCTTTACCTCGTCTAAGGTGAGAGGGACGCGGTTTTGGGCCACGGCTACCGCCAGCAGCATCATGTTGAGGGATTTGCGAGAGCCCGCGCCGACCTCGCGCACCAGAGCCTCGTCGTCCACGGGGACGAACAAGGGCACGGGGTAGCCTTCCACGCCAGGGGCAGCCGTGTCGGCGCTGAGGGGATGCCTCGACTCCGCGCCTTCGGCACTCCGCTCAGGATGACACGGGGCCCCGGTCGCATCGGACGCGGCCAACACCGCCTCGCGAACCGTCGCGGCCACGGCTTCCCGAGAGGCCTCTGCTTGGAGAGAATTCGCGAGCGCCGCCACGACATCGCCGGCGCGATAGGGCTGGCTCGCCAGGGCTGCCGTTACAGGCTGAATGGCCGTCGTGGCCGTCACGAGCACGCCGCCCGGAGCCAGATAGGGCAGCGCGCGGGCGGCCTCGCCGGGCTCCAGGGCAATAACCAGGTCGGCCGTGCCCGGGGTGATGAGCGACGAGAACACCTCTTCGCCGCTCGAGCCCATGCGCACGTGGCTGGTCACGTTGCCGCCGCGCTGGGCCATGCCGATGGTCTCGGCCGTGCGCACCTGCCAGCCCTTGGACTGAGCCGCCTGAGCCAACACCTTCGCGGCCAGCACCGTGCCCTGACCACCCACACCTGCCAGAAGAACATTGATCATCGGATGCCTCCCTCTTCTGCAGCTTCTGCGGCTTCCGCCGCGCCCAGCGCCGCGCCGGGCGTCTCGTCCGGCTGGCCGGCCAACTCCGTTTCCTGGAAGTCGCTCACCTCGTCGACCAGCACGCGCGGAATCGGTCCCGTCTGGAACGGATCGGGATTGGGCGCGTACATCACCGGCTCCACCGGAGCCGCGCCGCCGAAGCCCGGCGCGCCCTGAATGGCATCGAACGGGCACACCTGGGCGCACAGGCTGCAGCCGTCGCACAGGCTCGCATCCACGAAGGCCTGGCCGCGCTCGCCCGATTTCGGACCGCGCCGCGCTTCGTCGAAGCCAATACCCGGGCAGCCGATAGAGGTAATGCACTTCTTGCAGCCAGTGCACACATCGGCGTTGATGACCACCGGCGCGTCGGGCTTTTTCAGCTGAATGCACGGCGCACGGAAGATGATGGCGGAAGGACCTTCGAAGTCGATAGCCGCCCGCGTCGCTGCCACGGCACCTTCCAAGCTATGGGGGTTCGCAAAACCAATATGCTGAACGCCCAGGCCGTGCAGCACTTCCTCGATGACGATAGGCCGGCGCCGCTCGCCCATGAGCGTGACGCCCGTGCCCGGATGCGGCTGGCTGCCCGTCATGGCCGTAGTGGCGTTGTCCAGAATGGCGAAGGTGACATCGTGGCCGTTGTACACGGCGTTGGCAATGCCGGTCATAGCGCTGGCGAAGAACGTGGAGTCGCCCACGAAGGCCACCTGCTTCTTGCCCGGCTCGGCCACAGCGAAGCCCTGAGCCATGGTAATGCCGGCACCCATGCACAGGCAGGTGTCAACGGCATCGAGCGGGGCGGCGTTGCCCAAGGTGTAGCAGCCGATGTCGCCGCAGAGCACGGCATCGCGGCCACGGAGCGCCTGCTTTACGGCGTAGAAGCTGCCGCGATGGGGACAGCCCGCACACAGCACCGGCGGACGGACCGGTAACGTGCCCTCGTAGCTGAGATGGTTCGCGCCGATGGTGCGAGCCACCAGGGCTGCAAGAGACGAGCAGTGCGAGGGAGAGGCTGCGTCCTCGCGCGCAGATTCCGCAGCGAACGGAACAGCCCAGTGGGCTGTTCCGCCGAGCGAGGACTTGCCTGAGCACGTGGATGCGGCCTCTCCCTCGCACGGAGGAAGCGCATTCTCTCCCGGTCCCAGCTGTCGATTCTCCCGCTCTGCCAGCCACTCGGAGTTCGTGCGATCGAAGAAGCGGCCCAGGCGACCGGCGATGTTCTCCGTGGTGTTCTCCCCGCGGTCGTTGGCAGAACCCGTCAGTTTCCCGTGCACACGCAGCGGCAAGTGGCGCGCGCCCGCAAGCTTCAACATCTCCTCTTCCAGCACCGAGTCCAGCTCTTCGAACACGATGACATCGGTCAGCCCCTCGGCGAAAGCCGCAGCGGTCTCAGCTGGGAACGGGTAGGGCGTACCCACGGCCAGCAGACGCCAACGCGGTACCGCAACCCCCGCCGCCGCGGCCTCGGCTTCCATAAGCGAAAGCGCCTCGCGGGCGTAGGCCGTCGACACACCGCCAGTCACGATGCCCACCGTGGGTGCCTCGGGCACAGCGCCTTCCGCAGCATCTCGTTCGGCCGCGCCGCATTCCCCGCCGCCTTCCACCACGTGATTGAACCGGGCGAAGTCAGGGTCGTGATCGAAATCCCAGGCGATCTGGGCCAGTCGGTGGTTAATCTCGCCGTGGCCCTCATAGGCGCGCTTCGGGAAGATAACCCACTTCGGGTCCTTCCGGAAACCCTCCTCGGGCAGCGTGCGCCCGTGGGTTTCCTCGGCCACATCGAAGAAGGTGGAGGCATGGTTGATGCGCGTGGTGGGACGCAGGATGACCGGGGTACGGTAACGCTCGGACAGCTCGAAGGCCGCCTTCATCATGGCGAAACCCTCGTCGGGCGAGCTGGGGTCCAGCACCGGCACCTTCGCGAAGGCTCCGAAGCGGCGCGTGTCCTGTTCGGTCTGGGACGAAATAGGACCGGGATCGTCGGCCACGAACAGCACGCAACCGCCACCCACGCCCACGTAGTTCAGCGACATGAGCGCGTCGGACGCCACGTTCAGGCCCACCTGCTTGCAGGTGAACAGGACGCGCGCGCCGCAGTACGAAGCGCCGGCCAAAAGCTCCAACGCCGCCTTCTCGTTGGTGGACCACTCCACGTGCACATCGCGCGCCGCACCGTTGGCATGCAGCTTCGCCACGGTTTCCACCAGCTCGGACGAGGGCGTGCCGGGATACCCCGCCACCACGTTCACCCCGGCCTCTAAGGCCGCGTGCGCGAACGCCTCGTTCCCCATCAGAAGTTTCTTCATAACACCTCTCGCACTCTTATCGACCCTCAATGCGACAACGCTTCATCGTTTTGCACGCGAAATTGCGTTTGTTAGCATCCAGCATCTTCCCAAAATCGGCATCCCGCAGGTTTTCCGCGCATCTTATAAGCCTTATCCTGCCTTTTTACCCCCCATATTGGGTCCGCGAGACGTCCTAGCGGCTCGCGAATTCCCAATACATGCTAACAAACGCAATTTCAGCGACAAAATCGAAACATCGCCCAACACTCACGGTGCCCGACCGCTAGACCAAGCGCTAGCGGGCCATATCCGCCTTCAGGTCGGCCACCTTCTGCAGCATGGCCGCATCGTTCGTGCCCATCATCTGCACGGCCAAAATGGCGGCGTTCTTCGCGCCGTTGATGGCCACGCAGGCCACCGGCACGCCCGAGGGCATCTGCACCATGGACAGCAGCGAATCCAAACCGCCCAGATCGCTCGTCTTCATAGGCACGGCGATGACCGGCAGCGGCGTGAAGGCGGCCACCACGCCGCCCAGGTGCGCGGCCTTGCCCGCCGCGGCGATGATGACCTTGATGCCGCGTTCCACGGCCGTTTCGGCCCACTCGTGCACCACGGCCGGCTTGCGGTGGGCGCTGGCCACTTTCACCTCGTAGGGCACGCCCATGGCGTCCAGCTGGGCCATGCACGGCTCCATGGCCGGCATATCCGATTCCGATCCCATGATGATGCCGACCACCGGCGTCGCGTCGCTCATTTGCGCATCCTTTCCCCGAAGGGCCGCGCGGGCGTGCCGTCGCGACCAGAAACAATGCCCTCCATTATAGAACCGCCGCGTTGCAAAACGCCTACGAATGGCCGCGATGGGCCGCGCGGGTCAGCCGTTGGTCTAAGGTTGGGGAACACATCCGACGGAAGGAGCCACCATGAGCGCCGAGACGCTGAAGCAGCACGAAGAGCAACAGGAGAAGCATATCGCCGACCACGAGCGCGAGGAAAAGCACGCTGAAAAGGAGCACGAGTACCGCGAGGATCACGGCATGCACGACTACATCGGTCGCGAGATCGCCCACGAGGAGCGCGCGGAACGCCGCCAGCAGGACGAGACCGACGCCGCCTTAGCGGAAACTGCCGACACAATTTTGCGCGGGGAATAGCATCCGAGACTTCTCGGCCGCGCGGGCGGACATCTTGCTGCCACGTCGTAACGCCCATGCAATCGCTCCCGCGGGCGCGTTGCCCCGTCCCGATCGAAAAAATAGCTGATTCCCGAAAAAACTTCTTGCACCGACGCCACAAGTCAGGTATTATCAACTACGCTCTTTTGGCAATGCCGAAGCAGCACCTGCGGGCGTGGCGGAATTGGCAGACGCGTACGGTTCAGGTCCGTATGGGGGCAACCCCATGGAGGTTCAAGTCCTCTCGCCCGCACCATTTTGAAACAAGCGCCCTCCTCGGAGGGCGTTCTTCTTTTTTGAAGAGGGGCGCCCCGTGAAAATCAACGTTGCTCAAATGCAGGTTATGAAAGCTGCCCCCAACTCGGCTTACGAAGTCATCATGCCCGAGTTTCTCTTCCATTCGAACAAGCTGGAAGGCTCCACGTTCTCTGAAGAGGAACTGGTGAAACTCGTCGAGCAGGGCCTCGTGGAAGGTTCCCACGACATCGACGACGTCTTGGAAACGAAGAACTCCGTCGACGTGTTCAACTACGTGGTGGATACACTGGGACAACCTGTGAACGATGAATTCCTGTGGACACTCAACGACATGCTTTTCCGTGAGACCACCGATGCAAAAGCAGGATTCACCGGGCACTACAAGGAAATCCCTAATCGCATTCGCAACTCATCGGTGCAGGTGGCGCTCCCCTCCGACCTTCCGCGCGCGATGCCCGAGCTGTTTGCCCAATGGGAGAATTCCGCGAAAGACTTCGACGCCATCGTCGACTACCACGTGCGCTTCGAGCATATCCACCCTTTCCAGAACGGCAACGGCCGTATCGGCAGATTCCTCATGATGAAGCAATGCATTGAAAACGATGTAGATATTATTGTGGTGGATGAGGCGCTGGAGCGGCCCTACAAGAGCTGGCTGGAAGTCGCCCAAACCACGGGAGATGCGCGCTTCCTGAAGGAAATCATGGCCGACTGCCAGCAACGCTTCCAACGGAAAATGGATGAGAAGGGCGTAACCCCCCTCATCCCTGACGAAAAAACCGCCGCCCGCCTGATATGATACGAACCGATCGATGCCCCGCCGAGCCGGGCAGCATCGGTTACATGACTAAGCCGGGACTACTTTGGACGGTGGCCCGGCTTCTTCTTTGCCGGCACTGCCCATTGCCTCTCTTCATCGCCGTCATTCGGAATTCATCCCCCCAGCAGGCTTCAGGTTGCTTTCTCGCTCGTAACAAGAATCGCGTTTCAACCTCTCTTCACGGACATTCTCGCGACAATGGGAAAAGCGGGATGACGGACGCGCGTCGTTGAGGCGAGCCGCCGACACACGGCGTTTGTGCAGACTGGCACGTGACAACACGACACCCACCACCACCTGTCCCAGGAGGCAAACCATGAAGAAGTCCACTTTGTTACCCGCTATCGCGACCGCCGCCGTTGGCGCGACCGCCGTGGCTGCGGTGGCCATGGCCGGCATCCTCGCCAAGCGGCGGCGTGTGCACGTCACCTGCAAGCCGTTTTACCGCGAGGCCACCCGTTGCTTCAAGATTCCGGGCCTCAACGACGGGTTCGTCCCCCAAGACCTCTTCTATCTGGACGATGAGAAGACGTGGCTGTTCAGCGGCTACCAGGCCAACCGCAAGCCCTCGCCCATCTTCCAGGTGCGCGAGGACGGTACCGTGCTTCGCCACGAAGTGCTTCTTCCCGACGGATCTCTCTACCGCGGTCACGGCGCCGCCATCACGGCCGCCGGGCCCCTCGTCTTCCTCACCGTGCGCGACGGATTCGTAGCCCTCGACCGCGCCACCCTCGCAGCGGCGGACGACGGCGAAACCCTGCGGGCCATCGGGCATCGCACCGTTCCCCTCATGCCAGCGTTCATGAATGTGCAGAAAGACATGCTCTACATTGGCGAGTTTCAGCATCGCGGGCTTTACCCCACTCCGAAAAGCCACTGGCTGCGCTGCCCTTCCGGCGAGACGAACACGGCGCTCGTGTACGCCTACGCACCCCACGCCCACGGTCCCTTCGGGTTCGGCGAGCATCCCGCGGCGGTGTACTCCATTCCCGGCAACGTGCAGGGCCTGTGCGTAACGCCCGACGGCAACATCGTGCTCAGCCTGTCCTGGGGCTTGGGCGATGCCGAAGTGCGTGTGTACGACCCCGCTCACGCCCATCGGGGCGGCAGCTACCTGGTGGAGGGGCACCACTGCCCGCTGTATTTCCTGGACGATGCGACTCTCGTGCAAACGCTGACGGTACCGCCCATGGCCGAGGGCATCGACGAGCACGACGGACAGGTGTATCTGGCCAATGAGTCGGCCAGCAACCTCTACCTGCTCGGCAAGTTCTACGACGGCGGCTACGTGTACTCGTTCCCCGAGTCGTAGGGAAAGCGGCACGGAACAGCCTCGTGGGCCTCGTCCCGCACGACGTGGCGACCGAGTTCCTCGAAATCGGCGTCGCCAACCGTCTAGGCGGAGGGCGCCACAGGCTCAATCCGTAGCCTTACCCCCATGCCGGCGGCGAGGGCCTGCACCAAGTCGAGGGTGGGGTTACCGCGCCCCCGCTCGATGCGGCTGATGACCGCCTGCTGAACACCCGTACGTTCAGACAGCACGCGCTGGGTCATTCCAGCTTCCCGACGGCACTGCGCCAACGTCGCGCCGACTTCGCGAGCCAGAACGTGCGCCTCGAAATCCCTTCCGCCACGTCCTTCCGCACTTTCACAACTCTCTTCCGGGGCCACCTCCCGCAACAGGAAATCATCCTGCGCGCACGCGCCCATCGAAGACATGAGCAGTGCGAACTCGTCATATTCGTCGAGCCCGTTGGCCTTCAGCACCTGACCGATATTCTGCCTGCCGGGCGGAGGGATGCGCTCCTGCACCCAGCGAAGACTCAGATCATGACCTACGGAGCGCTCCCCTTTTTGGGCCAGCAGCTCCAGCATAAGCGGAGCATGCTCCGAAGCCCTATCGGAAAGCTTGATGCTGAACTCGCGCGTTTGCTCATCGTACGAAAGCCACCCGCAGGGAAGCGCACGGCGGCGGCTTCTGTCAACTATGGCAAAGGTTCTCAAGGCGACACCACCTTTCCCACACGATGTCCCACATTTTGTCGCGATGCCCCTGCGGCAACGCCCCGTCAAGCCCGCGAAACAGCACCGTGCGATGCTCGGGACTCAAGGGCTGAGCCAATTGCGCAACGGCTCGCACGTCAACGAAGCGTCGGATGTTTTCCTCAAGGGAACGCGTACCCAGATAGTTGTTCGCGTTCACATCGCTCAACGGATCGAAGGCCCGCACGCGCTCTGCATCGCCGTAGCAGAAACAGGCAAAGGACAATCCGCTATCGAAGAGCGGCGCCAAGCGCACGGCACCTTCCCGATCGCGCAGCACCTCGATGTTCGCGCCATGGCGATCGCGGTTGGCGATGAGATAATCCACGATCATCATGTGCTGGATCGCCTCACTCCATCCGAAGCGATCCGCCAGTTCCAGGGGCGATTCACCGGGCTTCTTTTCCATATCGTAGAACGTATCGAAGGCGATTTTCCTCTCGCCTTGCTGCCGAAAGCTTCGCGAGCGGTTGAGCCAGGTGTCGTGCTCAACCCCGTCGATGGACACAAGCGCATGCACCAGCTGGTACTCAAGACGAGGGACGCCCAACAGTCCCATAAGACGACTCGCCACCACCTCGTTCGCGCATTCGTGGCCGTAAATACCCCGGTAGCTGTCGTAGCATGAAAGCTTGTAGTACCAAGTCTCAGCGCCGGTCGTTTCCCTCGCCTTCAAGAAGCAGCCGGCAGTGCCCGACGTATTAGCTCGCTCTGACCAAACAAGCCGCCGCAGGTCCTGGCGCGTTTTCACCACATCCGAGCTTCGCATTGCCGCTCTCCTTTTTGCAAAAGTATATGATTTAGAAATCATATACTTTCGTGAGGGAAAGCACAACATGAAGCTGGAGCAACTTTAGCGAGCGCCTGGCTTTTTCTCCGATTTCGAGGTGAGATGCCACCCCTGGCAGTAGGGACAGCGGTAGACGTGCAGGGGCGGGGCGCCGTGGTCGGAGCACTCGGCGGCGGTAAGCTCGGCCTCGTAGCGGCTGGCGTAACGGTTCTTGCGCTCGCAGGCCTTGCGGCGCAGGGCGGCCTCGTGGGCCTCGTCCCGCGCAGCGCGCGCGGCCGACTCGCGAGCAAAGGGGTCGCGTGCGACGGGATCGCCATCGGGAAACAGGCCGTCCACGCCGCCCAGAGACGCCGCGAATTCTTCCTTCTGCTTCTTCCACGCTGACCGCTTCTTGCTGCCCATGACGCTTTCCTTCCAGGCTGAACCAGAGTCGTCTCCCAGGTTACCATGCTACCAATATTAGTATCGATAACGTCGCCATATTCGTCGAGCCCATTTGCTTTCAACACCTGGCCGATGTTCTGTCTGCCAAGCGGGGAATGCGCTCCTGCACCCAGCGAAGACTCAGATCATGACCTACGGAGCGCTCCCCTTTTTGGGCCAGCAGCTCCAACATGAGCGGGGCATGCTCCGAAGCCCTATCGGAAAGCTCGATGCCGAACTGACGCGTTTGCTCATCGTACGAGAGCCATCCGCAGGGAAGCGCACGGCGGCGGCTTCCGTCAACTATGGCAAAGGTTCTCAAGGCGACACCACCTCATTCGCAGAATGTCACACATCTTGTCGCGATGGCCCCGCGGCAACGCTCCCTCAAGCCCGAAGAGCGGCACCGGCGAGGCATCTTCGCCCACCCCGAAACCCCCGAGCGCCCCCGCTCCCCCAGTCGCCTTTTGGAATGGAACCTGTGACCTGCCGTCAACACTGTCATTCTCGCAACAGTTGCCCTACCAACGCTCATCCTTTCTCGAGGCTTTACGCTCAACCATGAGTGAAAGAGTAAGAATAGCGCCATCCGAAGAGGCACCGACTGGCTGGCAGAGCCGATGCCCCAAGCCATCTTTGGGAGGAGCACCCCATGCGCGAACAAGAACTCACCCGCCGCAACTTCATCGGACTTGCCGGCGCAGCGGCCGCCGGAGCCGCGGCCCTGGGCCTGGCCGGTTGCGCGCCGCAGACCGATAGCGCCCACGCCGCCGGCGGCGGAGCCGCAGCTGCCGTGCCCGCGAGCTGGGACGAGGAGTACGACGTGGTCGTGTGCGGCGCGGGCATCGCTGGCCTGGCCGCCGGCATCTGCGCGGCCCGCGAGGGCAACGGCGCCAAAGTGCTCATCGTGGAAAAGGACGTCACCCCCAACGGCAACAGCCCCTTCTGCGCCGGATCTATGCTGTACTGCGACGACGCCGACGCCTTCGGCGTATACCTGAAGGCCATGCTGGGCGACCACACCCCCGACGACGTGCAGAAGGCCTTCTGCCAGGCGCTTACCGAGAACCTGGACTGGCTGTACGAGCTGGGCGCCAAGGAAGAGTGGCTGGACATCGGCGCACCGGCCACCGAGCCCGACCCCGCCAAGGGCGCCGAATGGCCCGAGCTTGAGAACTGGTGGACCTACGGACGCATTAAGTTCAAGACCAAGGACACCGACGGCCCCACCCACGTGCACACCTTCTTCGAGCAAACCGCCGAGAGCACCGAGAACCTGACCATCGAGTTCTCCACGCCCATGGAATCGCTTGTGCAAGACCCCGAGACGAAAACCATTTTGGGCATCGTAGCCGACGGGAAGAACATCAAGGCCAACAAGGGCGTCATCATGTGCACCGGCGGTTTCGAGAGCGACCCCGACATGCTGTACAACTTCACCGGCGTCACGGGCTGCGTGCCCTACGCTGGCAAAGCCAACACGGGCGACGGCCATCGTGCGTGCGCGGCCATCGGGGCGGGCTTCTGGCACATGTACGGCGGTGCGCAGTACTGGACGGCCCTGCGCAACCTGGACAACACCGAGTTCGTATCCACCGTGTGGAACTTCACGAAGAAGAACCTGGGCATCACCGTGGGCGTGAGCGGCCGCCGCTTCTACATGGACTACGACGCTTGCAGCTGCCCCAGCAGCCCCTACGCCGAGCCCGGCAGCGACATTCACCTGAACATGGGCTACCGCCACGGCATCACGAACTTCGGCGGCACGTGGAACCACCTGCCGCTGCCCGAGACCACCTGGTTTATCTTCGACGCCGACGCCATGGCCAACGGCGAGATCTTCACCGACATCACCACCGATCCCGTAGCCGACGGTTGGGCGCTGGAAGCCGCCAGCATCGAAGAACTGGCTGGTAAGATCGAGGTGCCCGCGGAAGAGCTGACCGCCACCGTGGCCCAGTGGAACGAGTTCTGCGACCGCGGCGCCGACATGGCGTTCTACCGCCCGGCCGATACGCTGACGCCCATCAAGACCGGCCCGTTCTACGCCATGCGCTGCGTGCCGGCTATGCTGAACACCGACGGCGGCCCCACGCGCGACGCCCAGGGCCAGATTCTCGACCCGTTCGGTAAGCCCATTCCGCACCTGTACTCTGCCGGCGAGTTCGGCAGCGTGTGGGGGCACCTGTACCAGGGCACCGGCAACGTGGGCGAGTGCGCCGCCTTCGGTCGCATCGCCGCCCGCAGCGCTCTCGCGAACGCCTAGTGCACAACACCGGCGGGCGTCCTCACCGCGAGGACGCCCGCCGAAACATGAGTAGGTCAGTTAGCCCCTACACGGTGGCGAGCTTGCGGTTGGTAGCGCGCACCTTGCGATGCAGCAGGAACAGCCACGCGGCGCACACCAGCAGAACCACGGCAGCCCACAGGAAGTCGAAGGGGCACAAGGCCAACGTCGCCAAAGCTGCAGCGGCCACGCCGATCAGCCCGAACACCGCATAGTCCGTCAGCCTCATGCGACGGCGAAGCTCTTCGGCATCGGAAGTCGCAATCGCGCCGGGCGCCGCGCTACCCGCGATCGCGCCGGGTGCCGTGGCATCACCCGTGCCAGCCAGCCCCATGCCATCCGCCGCAACATCGCGGCCCATGGCGCGGGCACGACGCAGCAGGCGACGGCGCGCGAACGATTCCAGGCGCAGCTTCATCATGCCGTAGGCCGAAGCCAGGACCATCAGCAGCGCGAACAGCGGATGCAGCGGACACGGCCCGAAGAAGTCGCCCGTTTGGGCCAGCGCCAACTGGGTGTAGTGGCCGCCGTACCCTTCCAGACCGCTGCTGCTGCCGCTGCTACCCGAGCGCACGCCACCCGCGGGCAGCGTCGTCTGCACGAACTCGGCCCGCACATCGTAGGTCACCCGCAGCGTCGTGGTGTTGCCCGCAGAATCGGAGAACACCTGCTCCACCTGCCACACCCCCGGCTTCGATCGATCCACCGAGGTCACCGGCAGTCCCTCGCTGTCGAACAGCGACACCGGGCTGCTGGTAATGGCACCGTCGACCAGCGTGGAGGCCACATCGTAGCGCTTGGCGAACAAAGCGGCGAAATCGGCCGGGGTCATCACGCCCTCGCGCAGGCCCACCACGATGGTGTCCTCAATCACGGCATGGCGCAGGCCGTTGGCGTCCTCCTGCACCGACACGGGGCCCAGCGGCCGCCCCGGCAGCGGGTCGTCGGGGTCCACCACGCTCACCGACGGTGTGCCGGCCGTGGTGCCACCCGAGTTGTCCAGCGGCGGCTTCGGGGTGGGATTGCTGGCCACCAGGTTGTAACTCAGTCGCAAAAGCGTGGTGTTGCCCTCGGCGTCGGCCACCTTGTAGCGAATGAGATAGGTGGTCGGGAACCCCTTGTTGATGAACGTCACCTTCTTGCCCGACGCATCGGCAATGGACATGCTCACGAACCGCGGCGCGTCGTCGCCCGTAGCCGACAGGAAGGCGTAGCGGTTCAGCACCAGCGACCGCACCTCGCCCTCGGAAAGCACCGCGCCCAAATCCACCGGCACGGTCATGGCGTCGTCAACCACGCCGTGATGGTTGCCGGCCTCGTCCACATAAGGCGGCTCAACGGGGTTCAGCGGCGCGGGAATAACGCCGGAATGATTGGGGTCATCGGGGTCGGGCTGGGAAACCACCAGGGGAATCTTCGAAGCCACCAGATGGTAGGTCAGCGCCACCGTCGTAGTGTTGCCCGCGGAATCGGCCAGCGTGTACGCAATGCGGTAGTCGGCCGGCCGCGACAAGTCGATGCGCTCCACCGCCGCGTCGTCAGCCAGGCGCACCATGGAATCCACGGCAATGGAAGGCGTGGAGCCATCGGCGCACGCCGGCGTGTAGTGGCGCAGCAGCAGCGCCTTCGCGGCGGCCTCGCCCATAATGCCCGCCATGGTGCCCTCGGTCACCTCCATCGACACGCGCGCATGCTGGGTGCCGTCGGGGTCCACCGTGGGCGGCCCGTCGGGCGTGATGGGCGTACGCGGCGGGGTGGGATCGCCCGGGTCGCCAGGGTTGGAAGGCGCACCCGGGCCGCCCGGGTTGCCGCCGCCCGTGCCGTCAGGGTCGCCGGGGTCGGTGCCCGGGCCACCCGGGTACACCTCGGGATACGCCGGCTTCACCAGGCGATAAGTCAGATTCACCGTGGTGGTGTTGCCTTGCTTGTCGGTTACCACGCGGCGCACCAGGCACGACCCCGGCTGCGTGGTGGGCAGCGAGCCGGCCGCCAGCGCCGAGCCGTCGGCAGCCAGAAGCTCGGTGGTTTGGGTCAGGCCGCCGGCCACGCCCGTGGTGAACGTGTAGCGGTAGTTCATCAGCGCCTCGGCGTCGGCGGCGTCGAAGGAGCCACCGAACAGCGCACCGGACGGGTCGGCCACCTGGGTGACCGTCTCGTTGATCACGGCATGGGTGGTGCCGTCGTCGGCGTCGGTCACCTCGGGGTCGGGCACCGGGTCTTTGTCACCCAGCGGCGGCCCCACCGGGTCGGCCCCGCCGCCCGGCAAGCTGGGCTGGGGCCGCGAAGGCGTAGGCGGCTGCACGCCGGCCACACGCACGGGCGCGCTCTTGTTGCCCGCGGCGTCCTCCACCACGTAGTAGCCGTTGGCCAGCCCCGACACCGCCTGAGACGCCGCCCCGTTGCCACCAGTAAGGCTGAACTGCTTCGTCAGCTGCGCGTTCGACCCATCGGCGGCCGTGCGGTAGAGCCGCCACACGCCCGAAGTGGCCTTGGAACCGTCGGAAGGCACATCGCTTACCGTGAGCACCCCCGACGTGGCATCGAACGTGGCCGTGGGCGCCGACGTGTCGACCTTCAGCGTGTCGGTAGCCGTTTGCGAGGTCACGCCCGTATCGGGGTCGGAACCTTGCAGCGTCAGCGGAAGGTTGGCCGTGTCATCAGAGCGCGTCCAGGTGCGATTAGCACTGGTCAGCGTGGCGGTGGGCAGCGCGTCCCCCGTCTTGGTAAGCGTTAGCTGAGGAACGCCGCCAGCCGTTAAGACACCAGGGAAGAAGGTGAACGTAACAGGAGAATTGTTCCACCCATTCGCATTAGCAAGCGGACGCCGCGCAAAATGGAATGACGTACCAGCCCCCGTGCCCGGGTTCTCGGGGTCGATGTCCCCTGGCGCAGGCGTGATGGGACGCTCGTTCAGCAGCGTTTTCGTAAGCGAGGCGGAACCATCGAACATATCGTCAGTAATCACCTGGCCCACGACCACCGCCGCCCCATTTGATTGGTTGATTCTGCCGTAGTATTCAATGACAGAATCGTTGGCGGTATTGTTGACGTTATTCGTACCCTTCAGCGTGACCGGCACACCCGTGGAGCTATTGATGTTTCCAGACACGGCGGCCCCATCAACTTTAACCACTTTTGATGTGTCGATTGTGATGTTTTTCGTAACAGCGGCGTCTAGCTTGAAGTGCGCCTTGAACTTCTCGCCTGCCGATTTATTGTCATTGTTGTACACGCTGCACACAACACGCACTGGTGTGTTTGGTTTAACCGCATCCGTTGCTTTAATCTCTTCACTAGTATTTGTGTTATAAACCCTAATGCTCCTTATCGCAGGATTAAGATGAGGAAGAGACATCGAATTGAATGTTAAGTACACCGATTGCCCTGGGTTCAAAGTGGGCAACCCGCCAGATGCCCTATAAGCTGCAAGCGTCCCCATGATGTCAATGTATGCGCTTTCTGCCGAACCTATGGTCGTAGTCGAAAGGGCCACCGACACACTTTGCGATCCTGCTGAAAGGGACAGAGTTCTTGAGGAAGCAACATACTTGAAAGTCACGTTATAGCTGTTGGCCGCTGGTATCGCAATCTGGGTAGATGGACGCGGTGTTCCAGCGGTGTTGACCATATCTTTAACAACCATATAGTGCTCGAGACCTGCAATTTTTGCGTGCTGCTTTTGAAGGGAAATGACAGCACCATCCAATTTGGTAGCATCGTTTGTGGTCGCTAAGCCAGCATTGATATTGAACCCAACCGAATCATTGTCCGCGTGGACACTAAGACCTCGGAAATCAACACTCGCCGCAATGCTCCAATCGCAGAGGAGCGACACTTTCTCCTTAGACACAAAGGCAGCCGATGATGACCGGCTGGTCGCGTCCACGGCCTGATAATAACTAGGCGAATCAGTGCAACATGCACGAAGCGTAGCACCATTGATTTGGCCCACAGTACCGCAACGATTAGATATAACGAAAAAGTCTTTGTAATTCGTCGTGCCCGCCCAATCGGCTTGTGCTTCCTCCACCTGAGAGGCGGGAATGCCGGGCACTAGCGTAACGACAATCAGAGCGGCAAGTGCGATGCGAGTTGCACGAGACAAGCCTTTGCGCAGAGAGCCCCCCCCCAGGCCGCTTAAGCGCCGGACGGCGCAGCTCTCCCTTCTCTGCTTTCGCGGAGGTCATGGTATACACCCCATTTCAAACGCCAGATGGCTTACCCAATTCTCTCAATGCGTGTATATTCCCGTCGTTTCTGAAATGGTTCAAATTCCGCCAAACTTTTTCGGCGAGGTGGCCGCGCCTCGTAAGTCGTCGCTGCCTTTATACCATTCGATGCGAAAACAGCTCAAAAAAGATTTTGGTTTTCCCGAGGATGGGCGGGCGAACTTTCGACCCGATGGCAGCGCGCTTCTTGCAGCGAAAGCAATGCTGCTTCATCATGGAAAGCCAGCCCGCGCCATCCCCTTCCGAAGGAGCCTCCATGCCCGTACCCTTAAGTCCCCACGAGCACCTGGCCCAGCTGGTGCGTCGGGCACAGGAGGGCGACCGCGCGGCCTTCGACGAGCTGTATCGCAAAACCGCCCAAGTGCAGTACTTCACCCTGGCGGGCAAACTCGGCGAGGCGGCCGCGGCCGACGTGTTGCAAGAGGTGTACCTGGTGGCATGGCGCAACATCCAGAAGATTCAGCCGCGGGCCGTGGTGGCCTATCTGAATGCCACAGCGCGCAACTTGTGCCGCAAGTACCTGCGCGACTCCAACGCGCCCAGCGCCGCCGTGGCCGTGGCCGACGACGACCTGGAGCTGCTGGCCCACGGGCGGCGCGACCCCAGCACGAGCGACCCTGCCGAAGCGCTGGCATCCCAAGACGAGCACGAGCGCCTGGCCCGCGCGCTGCAGGAGCACCTGACCGACCAGGAGCGCGACGTGCTGCTGATGCGCTACTACCAGAACCTGAAGCTGGCCGACATCGCCGAGCAAACGGGGCTGTCGCTAAGCACGGTGAAGCGCACCATCAACCAGGCGCTGACCACCTTGCGCATGAAGATGGGCGCGGCCCTACTGCCCTTCGGCGTGGCCGATGCGCTGGCAGCGGCCGTGGAAACGCGTACGCTGCCCGGCGTCGATGCGGCCCCGACCCCCAGCCCGCACGAGCGCCTGACCCAGTTGGGCACGCGCGCCGTGGCAGCTGTGGCGCTGGCAGCCGCCGTGGGCGCGGTGGGGCTGGCGCTGCAGCCCGTCGCGCCGCCCGAAGAGGTGCTGCCGCCCGAGCCCACGCCCACCGCCGAGGCCCCTGCCGATGTTGCCGCGCCCACCGTTGCCGCGCAGGAAGTGGAAAACGGCCTGGTGGTGCTGACCATCGCCGACGACATCTCCGGCGTGGCCGACGCTTGGTGCGCCGACGCGAACGGCGCCGTCTACCACCCCTTGGATGCAACGGGCACAGACACCTTGCGCTCGTACCGCTTCCAGCTGCCCAGCGGCACCTACGAGCTGCACCTGGCCGACCAAGCCGGCAACACCACCCACGGCCCCCTAGAAGTGCTCGTCTACCCCGACGAATAACCCAACCACACACCACCCGTAGGAAAGGGGTTCTGCCCCTTCCGCAAACGACCATCCTTCTCAGGTTCTTCTTGACAGATGTTTCCTTAAGACATACTGTTTCCTTTTAAAGAAACAATATGTCTTAAGGAAACAGTATGCTAAACGAGCACGACCTCATTCTGCGTGCGGTTGAGCGCGCTCTCCCCTTCGGAAAGCTTGAGCAGCTTGAAATACACCCACAATCAGGTACTCCAGGTCGGAGGTGGGACGCCTCGGGACGCCTCACTTTCGGAAAGAACTTGCCCTTCGACGTGTGTTTCGAAACGGGTTCGTTCCAAAGTATGGCGGCCCTCTCGCAAGCAGTGCAGCAGATCAGGGCCTTCAACGCCGCCTCGGGCCCCACCCCTCTCCTTGTTGCGCCTTATCTCTCGCCTCAAAAGCAGCAGTTCCTCCGAGAGGAAAATGTCTGCTACCTTGATGCGGAAGGAAACGCATGGGTAGAAGCCGAAGGCGTTTTCATCGACCGCTGCGGCAGCAGGCAAAAAGAGACTGCCCCGGCGGTGTCGCAAGACCCCTTCTCGGATAAGGCGTCCCTTGTCATAAGGCTTCTCTTCTCCGGGGACACGCTGGGCATCCGTCCCATAAGCGTTGCGCTCGGCGAGCAGGGTTTCGCCCTGAGCCCTGGTTACGTATCGAAAGTCGTCGCTTCTCTAGGCGAGCTGCATTATGCTACGAAAACAGCAAGCGGCATTCGACTCGTCAACCGCAATCTTCTTCTGCAAGATTGGAGCCACGCTTACCAACAGAAAGCGCGACGGCGGCAAAGTCGGGGCTGGTATTTGCCGGAAGCAAATCCTGCGCAGCTGGCTCGTCTCGTAGGTCGCGCGCTTGAGGGCAACGGGGCGCTTACCGACCGAAGCGGGGCCTCGTTTGTCGATCCGCACGCATCGTTCGACACCGTAGACATCCTGCCGAGCAATCGCGATGCCGTCAGCGAGATTCTGGAAAAACTGGGAGCCATGCCCGTCGAGCGCGGGGCCAATGTCAATGTGCGCGAAGCCGCCTACCCCCTCTCCTCTCTTTACGGGGTCCGCTCCGTTGACGGCGTTCCGGTCGTTTCCGATCTTCAACTCTATCTTGACCTTCAATGCCAGCCCCAGCGTGGCGAAGAAGCCGCCGAGCACCTCTACGAACGCCGCATCCGACCTCTCTTAAAAGAAGGCGATCAGCTATGAGCCTTTCCGCAGATAGGGTTTTGGAAGAATGTATTCAGGCCATAGAGCCCTATCTAGACCAGCTTGTCGTCGCTGGCGGATGGGTGCCCTATCTCTACGTCAAGCTCTACGAAGGAGCGGCAACCCACGAGCCGCTCTTAACGGCCGATTTCGATGCCGTTATCGCTCGCCATGCATTTGTCGAGCATGCCATCACCTTAGACAAAACTATCCTCAGCGCAGGCTTTAGCTACGATTTTTCCTCCCTCGACATTCCTCCCGTCGTTAAATACGTCAAGGACCTCGAAGACAACCAGCAGGCCGAAATAGAATTTCTCACCGAAGCCGGAGCGACCAGGCGCCCTGTCGAAGTTATTGGCTCCATCAACGCCCAGGCCCTTCAGCACATCGATGTTCTTCTCGACAACCCCTGGTCTTTTCCGCTGGAAAACTATGCGCTCAAGGGTTCCGGATGCCTTAAGGTCCCGCGGCCAAGCCAATACGTGCTCCATAAAATCCTTGTTGCCCCCAGAAGAAAAGGCGCCCGCAAAACCGCCAAAGACCTTTACTATGCGTTCTACGTTCTCGACGCTTTTCCCGCATGGCGTACGAAAGTTTTGGAAGGGCTGTCTCGCTGTTCCCATCAGAAGGACGCACAGGCGGCTGCGGGATATCTCGCAGCCATGTTCGCCGACATTGATTCTCCAGGTGTGGAGTGCGTAGCGTCGCAGCGCCCCCAAATCGCATACGCCGCCATGACCGACGATCAATTTCGCCAATACTGCATGCACCGCATGAATGAGCTTCGCAACGCCCTTCATCACCCATAGCGCCTCCAGGGCCTGCGAAACCCGCAGGCCCTACGCCCTCCAGAGGCTTTCGTCGCGCACTGCGTCCATCAGCCACGCACCGTGCTTCGCCACATTTCCCACCCAGGCAAGAACGCCAGCCCTCCAGCGGGCAATGGCGACGAATTCCACTGTGTTGTCCAGCACTGTCACCTCATCGCACACATCGAGCGCATGGGAGAAATTGCGCAGCGAGGCACGGTAGCGACGGCGCACCGCCGCATCGTCGATGTCGTGGCCTCCCACCGCCACACGATGTGCGATACGGTCGATGGCCACAGCAGGGGCGTCGACCCCAATGTAGTACAGCACAACGCGGTAGCCCGCATCGCGGGCGCGGCGCATGTTGCGCAGCACCGCGTGGCCCGTCAGCGTGGTTTCCTGGTTGAAACTGCGACCGCGCGAAAAGTGCTCCTCTATAAGGCGCACAGCCTCGCGGCCCGCGCGCAATTGGTCGGCATCTGAGGCCGGATCGCCACCCTGGGCCACAACGATCTCATCCGAATTCACCCGGGCCATGGAAGGGGGCATTCCCTCCTCACGCCACAGGCCCGCATGGTAGAACGTCGACTTCCCCGCCCCGTTCACCCCTGCAAACACCACGTAAACGGGCCGCATCAGAAGACCCCTTCCCGCACCAACTCCCGCTGACGTTGCTGAAGGAAGAAGTCGAATGCGGCCATGTAGAAAGACGCCTCCTCTTTGCTGCGAGCGGCGGCCATCAGCTCCGCAGAGGGAAGGCGGCCGAACATGCGCCGGCACTCGTCGTACACATCGTGGGCGCGGGCAGCCTGATCAGCGGGAAACACCACGCTTCCTTCCTGCTGCTGCGCCGCCCGACTTTCTGCCTCAGCGCGCCGCGGCCGCCCTGCACGGGGCGCCTCCGTCAGACGCGCCAGCACGTCCTCCTCGCGAAGCACCCATTCGCGACCGTTCTTTACAGCGAAAAGCTGACCGGCCTTGATAAGAGCCCTCACGCGGGAGGGGGTCACCCCAAGTTCCCGAGCAGCTTCTTTCACTGAAAGCATCGTCCCTCCTTCGCATTAATTATTGCGTTGACGCAATAATATCATAGCGACATGCAAGAGACTTTCGCCTGGTTGCGAAAAATGCGAAAGAGGCGCTTATTGCCGATGGGCGTTCAGAGCAACTACGCCTCCAAGTACAAAAGGCGCCTCTTGGAAAGCGGCGTGATAGGGGACGTAGGCCAGGGACGCTACACCATCGATCTGCCAGGATTCAAGGAATACGTGCAGGAGAGCCTTATCTAGCGTCATCTACGAGGCTCCCCCTCGTAGGAAAAGGGCTCTGCCCCTCCGCTATGCGTGAGCACCCATCAAAAGGGCCGGAAGCGAAAGGCTTCCGGCCCTTGGGAGGGAACTAAAGATGCAAGAGCTTGCGCTTGCCAGCGAGAACGCTATGCTTCGGCGAGCTCTCCATCCGGCGCAAACCGCATGTTCTCCGCGTGCCTATCACGATACGCACGACCCAAGCGACCTACGACATACACCAGTAAAATAGCCACATAGAGAACCACGTTCACCACGGCCTTGGCACCCCCGCCCATGGCCGACGGAAGAAGCATCGCGAAAACGTGGCAAAAGACCAAGCCGTAAAACACGTAGGCCAGCATCTGAACGCGCTTCCAAGTCACGGACGCCATGGCGTTGCGAACCACCTTGAACGAGGTAACCGTCAGCACCACAAGAAGAGCAATCAACACGAGAGACAAAACCGTCCCCCAAAACGTTCCCGCAGTCGCGTCCATTCCTCCGAAGAAAACGCGTGTCAGCATCGGATTGGCGTAGTGAACAACATGACCCGCAATAAGAATACTGGCAATGATCGACAACTCACCGCGAATGGGCCGAAGGGAACGCTTGAGGCTCCCTTCGGGCAATACGCCCACCATCATCACGACCGAGAGAATGCCGAAGGCAAACAGCGACTGCTGCAAATACGGAAAGAGCATACGAGCAGCAACGGGAGAGAAGCCGGCAATCGCATTCGTCATCATGAGCGCGTCCACTGCAAGCGCCACAAGATAAAAGACTCCAGGATGCTTCCGAATGGGCTTTCTGAGAAAGTAGGAGAAGCCCCCTGCAAGAATGCAGGCAACGATTAAATTCATTTCTATCCTTTCAGAGTGTTCACTTTCGTTGGCTCACGCGCCCTGGTCTCCCTCGGCGTCCATAAGCACGCAGCCCAGAGCTCCCACGCAAGGGTAAAGCGGGCCTCGGCCCTCCTGGGAAAGCCGTTCGAAAAATCGAGGCATCCAATTAAGCAGATGCTCCTCTTTGAATGCCGAGAACTGCTGGGAAAGCCCATTGAATCTTTCAGAGCAACGCGGCGCCTCACCGTCATCCGCAGTCGACGCCTCGTGCACGAGGGATGCCAGCCGGCAATGCATCTTCGAGGCGAACTCAAGCTCGACGACCATGTGATCAGCGGGAAGCTCGTGGCCCGGCACGCGAAATCCGGCACGCTTGTAATGTTCAACGGCATTCATAGCTATTGGATTGACGAAAAGGCATGGTTGAGCCGACTGCTTCCCAGCCGCAACCCTTTCCCCGTCCACAAACATGCTCTCATAGGGCTGAACGCAGGGGTGCTTCGGGTGCATGAACAAGCGCGTATACTCCTGCCGAATATCGGAAAGCCCGCACCTCCCTTCAGAAACGCTCCGATGAAGCTCATCGAGTTCCTGAAGCACTTCAGCCAGAGACGCCGCTTCCACGCCGGCCTCCGAAGCCATAGAGCGAACATCCCCCGAAGCCGAGAGAGCGCCAAGCTGCTCGATCATTTCCTCTGAAGGAGCTTGCAGGAAATAGCACAGCAAGGAATACCAGTCGGATAAGGCGCTGTGATACGCCACGGCGGCGTAACCGTTTGTTTCGCTCATAGCTTCCCTTTCATTCTTCGCAGTTCCCCGACACCGCCGCGCAAAACGCCCGCGGCGTTGTCTGTTCAAGCTTCAGTTCCCTCAGCACGGGAACCCGCTGTGCCGGCGCTGGGCTCGCCGCACCGATGCTCTCCCGCACGGCAACCTCCACCGCACCCACGCTGATGCCGATCGGCATATCCGGGAAAGCCTCGCAGAGCAGCGGCACGGCATGAAGGGGGAACTCCGCAAAGTCGCCGCGCTCGTTGTATTCGCAAGCGAACGCCCCCGTGTCCTTGGCAAGACGCGCCACTACTCCGGCTTCTTCCCCAAAAGCCTTGGCCGACTCCAGGAAATACCCCTCTTCCGAAAGCGTACGCAGCGGAAAGGCCTCTTGGAAAGGGGCGTTCTGGAGATAAAGCTGACTCGTGAACTTGTTCTCCAGGGAACAGTAGTGGCAGCCCATTGAGAGGTTGCGTTCTATCGCAAAATCAAACAGATCAAGGCACGCTTCCTCGCTCCCAGCTATGGGAAGACCACCTGCATACTCATAGTCGTAGTACACGCGATAGGGAGGATTCTTGATGGCATACCCGCGTCGCAGAAACTCGTGGGCGTTGTGAAGCGGATAGCAGAATTCCAACAGGTTAATGCCCTTGACGCCGATCGCATCCAGCTGGACGAGCAGCTTCCTCATAGGCTGCACCCAATCGGGGGCGACGGGCATTTCCACCATCACGTTGGGAATGTACCGAGCCGCCAACACCATGAGGGCGAGTACGTCCTCGTGGGAGGATTCGGATTCGTCCAACTTGATGCTCAACCGAATCTCGTCAAGACACACCGCGCGCAGACGCCGCAAAACCTCTTCATCAAGGTAGGCGCCACTTGTGTACAACCGCATATACGCATGGGGATACAGCTTCCTCGCGTAGTCAAAGAACTCTATGGTCTCGGACTTATGCACCAACGGCTCGCCACCCGTAAGGGCGATATGCTCCAGTTGAGCACCTCGGTTGTAATAGTTGGTCAGTTCTCCGCAAGCGTCTTGCATGCCCCGCTGCAGTTCGTCATGATCGCGCTGATTTGCGTTGAAGCAGAAATAGCAATTGCGCGGACATTGGGTCGACAACCCCAAGGTAAGGGTGTTCAGCCCTTTTCTGCACTGAATGCACGCTGGGGATATCCATCCGCGATGCAGGCTCTTGCCACCGTTCTCGACCAAAACGCCCCGAGAGGCCAAGTCCCGCACCCTCTGCTCCACCGCAGCCTGAGCAGCATCGGTTCTCCTAGAAGCGAAAGGGAGGCCCAGCGTCTCAACCTCTGCACGGTAGTCGCACTCGATGCCCTCGTAAAGCGCCACGTGCTGCGCAAGAGTAGGCTTGAACACCGCGCCTTTGCCGCTTGCGTTCCCCGACATCTGTCCTCCCCTCCTCCCAGCAGGCCGGACCCTTTCGGGCCCGGCCTCACACAGCCTACTTCACGTAGAAGACGTTCGGCTCGGTACCGCTATCAGTCAACAACTGCTCGAACTCCTTGCCCTCCAGGAACTTGCTCACATCGCTGTTGGGGTCGTCCAAGTCGCCCCAATAACGTGCCCGACCCGGGCAAAGCTCCATACAAGCCGGGATTTCCCCGCGATCCACACGGTGCGCGCATCCCGTGCACTTAGTTACCGTGTGCGCCACATGCGGACGAGCATCCCAATCGCCCACCGGGAATCCGACACTATACGTCGGCTCGTCCTCCAGTAGCGTGCGCACATCATAGGGGCATGCCGTGATGCAGGATCCGCAGCCGATGCACGTGTCGCCGTCAATGGTCACGAGGCCGTCCTCGCGTTTCACGCTTGCACCCGTAGGGCACACCTCAACGCACGCCGGCTTCGAGCACTGCTGGCAATTCACGGGATAGTGAACCATGTGCAGATCGGTGGGATAAGTTCCCCGGGCGCTGTCCTTGGCGTCGCCGCCATCGGTTCTCACGTTGTTCCAAAACACTTCGTTTGGAAGATTGTTGGCCTGCTTGCAGGAAATGGTGCAGGTATGGCAGCCCATGCAGCTTCTCAGATCGATCGCAAAACCATAACGCATGGCTATTCCCCTCCTTCGTATTTCTCGACTTCGCAAAGCGTGTCGAAGAAGCAGTTATTCGGCACCGTGGGATTGAACACGTGCGAGGTCAGGTCGGCATAATGGCCGGCGACGAACTGATCCTGCTCCCATCCCTTCGGAACGATGATCATGCCCGGACGCGTGCCAGGGTGAATTACCGCCTTGAGCACCACGAAGCCTCGATCGTTGAACACGCGCACATAGTCGCCTTCAGCGATGCCGCGCGCAGCCGCATCATCGGGGTTCAGCTTTACAATGGGCTCGCTGTACAGCTCGAGCAGCCAGGGTGCGTGGCCAAACTGAGTGTGGCACTTCATCTTGTTGCGTTCACCCGAATAAATGAGCGGATATTTCTGCGCCAGAGGATTCGCCTCGAACTCGCCGATGCTTTCCGGCCACGCCTCTGCCGGCGGCTCCCAATAGGGCAAACGCTCGCGCATATCGGTCAGCACCTGCCCGTAATCAACGTAGGGCGTGACCACTTCGCGGTAGAACTGCTCGCGACCCGAAGGCGTGGGGAACACGCCGTCTACGCCAAGGTAGTAGGGCTCGGCAGGATAATCGCGCAGGCACTTCTCCTCTTTTAGCTTTTCCCAGGTGATGCCCAGTGCGCGGGCATTATCGTTGTCGAGCGTGGCCGCCAGATACTCCTCTTCGGTGTACTGGAAGTCCTCCACCAGTCCCATCTTGTTCGCAATGAGATTGATGATCTCGACATCGGTCTTGGCTTCGTGCAGGGGATCGATGCACTTTTCCTGCAGCGTCATGTAAGGGGTAATAACCGGGGCGATCTCAGTCATCTCGAACCAGTGCGTGACAGGCAGAACGATATCGGCGTAGCGAGCCGTATCGGTCATGCGCATTTCGGCGATAACCACCAGCTCCATCTCGTTCAGGGCCTCAATCCACGCCTTGCGCTCCACCTGGTTCGCAACGGGATTCGCACTGTAGATATACAGGCTGCGCAGATTCACCGGACGACCCTCGATCTGCCCCTCCCTCACGCTGACGGGGAACAGCGGACCCGGAATCACGCCCGCAGGGCCTACGATCTGCTTGGGCATGGAAGCGGCCGAGATGCCGAAGCCTGCCACCGGCCAGTCCATACCGCAGGTGGCACCCGGCTTGCCCAGATTGCCCGTAATGCCGGCAAGACCCGTGACAGCAAAATAGAACATATGACCATTAACGTAGTGGTCGGGACCAAGCCCCGTGTAAATGGTCGAAGGTCCTTCCTGCGCGTACTCGCGAGCCAGCTCGGTAATAACCTCAACAGGCACGTCGCACAGCTCCGACGCACGTTCTACCGTCCAGTCTTTGATGGCGTCCTTGAGCAAAGTATAGGCGCAAGTGGCCTTCACTCCATTCACCTCATAGGTGCCTTCAATGACGGGGTTTGCGATGTCTGCGGGCACGCCGAAGTTGCCGTTGCCGTCGGTCACCACAATGGGATCTTCCGCATCCTCAGCAGGTGCCTCACCCGTGATGTCGCTCAGGCGCACATACAGTCCGTCGGTCTCCTTCACCAAGAAGGGTCCCACCGTGCCGATTTTGATGTAGTCCTCGTCAGTCCAGCCGTTATCGATGCAGAGATTCATCATGGCCATGACCATCGCAGTATCTGTAGCCGGTCGAATGGGAATCCACTGATCGGACTTAGCGGCACAGTTGGTGTAGTTCGGGTCGATGGTAATCAACTTCGAACCGCCATTGTGGGCCTCGGTCAGAAAATGCCAATGCTGCGTCTGCGCTTCGGAGGGATTGGCGCCCCACACGATGATGGTCTTCGCGTTGGGCATGTCGGTAATCTCGTTTACGCCCGTTCCCTTCGAGAATCCGCCACCGGCGAACAAGCCGTTGTCATAGCACGGGCTGATGGTAGTGAATCCCAACGCGTTGCTCAGACGCTGCGGATACTGCGTGGACGCCGAGCCAAAGTTGCCACCTGCGCTGGGCACCAGGCCGATGCTGCCCGCGCCATCTTGATCGATAATCGCCTGCCACGTTGTGGCGATTTCCTCAATGGCCTCGTCCCACGTGATTTCTTCCCATTGATCGGCGCCACGCTCGCCCACACGGCGCAGCGGCACCTTCAGACGATCGGGATCGTAAATGCGCTGCAAGTGGGACAGACCCTTAGTGCAAATGCGATTGTATTCAGGATTGGGGAATTCTCCCATGGTGGTGCTGACGACGTTTCCATCGCGCACTTTGATCTTCAGCTTGCACCCACCGAAGCAATTGCCTCGGCACGCCCCCGTGAAAATCTGCTCTTCGGGAGCCTCGGCAGCCGCAGAGCCTCCTCCAGCCTCGCCGGTTTCCCCTAGTTCTTCCTTCGGCGCGCATCCCGCGCCCGCCAGTGCCGCCAAACCCATTGTCGCCGCAGACCCTTTCAGGAACGTGCGACGCCCAAAGCTCGGCTCAACGGTGTTAGTTCCCTTGCTCATACCTACAACCTCCTTTGATGCCCTTTGCAACCGCTAACTCGCCTCAGGCGATGCAGGTTGCTTCCCTCGAGAAGGCCGCGTTTCCTATGGCCTGCGCATGGCCATGCAGATGGACTTCTCCCTCCAGAAGATCTCCGATGCTGTCATCTTATTATCATACAAGTTATATGACAAGTATGTATTTTAGAGAATAATGAGTCGGACCTTGGAAAAGGGCTGGTCAAAGGCTGTTTAAGAGGATTGCTTTCTAGCGCAGAAGATCCTTCATGGCATCGATTCCACCATCGTTGAATCCCTCGCTATAGGCGCTCGGCACGACAATCATGCCGCCATGTTGCTTCACGCTGTCGTGGACAAGGTTCATGGTTCTCAACTGAAGGGCCTTCTCAGGACAACCGTATACACTGGCCGCCTCAACGTACATCTCAGAGATGTCGCGCTCCACTTCGGCAAGCAGCACACGGGCGTCCCTTTCCCGTTCCGCCTGCGCCTGCTTCGACATTGCGTCTTGAAGCTCCTTGGGAATGACGATGTCGCGAATTTCCACCGATACCACCGAAAGGCCCCATTCCTCGACTTTTTCGGAAATGATGCGTTGCAGCTCCTTGTCGAGATAACTGCGACGGACGGCAATTTCGGAAAGGCTAATCTGGCCAATGGCGTCGCGCATAGCCGTCTGCGCGCACAGCGATATGGCTTGCTCGTAATTTCTCACTTCGGTGCAGGCCTTTTCGGCATCCCACACCACCCAGAACAACACCGCATCAACGTCCACAGGCACCAAATCGCTCGAAAGCGTCTCCTCGGCGCCGAAGGCCGTCGTTCTTACACGCTGATCAATAGTGGCCGCCTTCGACTCAATAATGGGAATAAGGAAGTATATTCCCGGACCCACAATACGGTTGATTTTGCCGAATCGCGCTATAACGGCTTTCTCCCACTGAAAGGCGATGTTGACCGCGCTAGCCATCAGCCAGCCCAAGAGCAGCGCTAGCGCGATCGTGACGATGCTGACATCACTCCAGGTAAGGAAGAGCACCGCTGCAGCAACTACCACAAACACCGTGAGCGTAAATAGCACGGAACCGTACTGCGATGTTGTGCTCTGCTTCTCTTCCATCTCGTAATGCGGCTTTTCCCTGCTCGCACGATTACCCACGCCATTCTCCTTCGCCATTACCGCCCCTCTCCGCTTCGGTCCGGATGATTAGCCTTGTACTGCTCGATTCTTCGTGCCACCTGATTTGCTATGTCGTCAAGGGGAACGCCGATCTCCAGGCAGCGGTCTATCATGAGGTCGATGACGCCGTCGGCCGGCGAGCTTTGGGTTTCGTTGCGCGACTTGGAGATATCGTCGACAAACGTTCCCTTGCCCCGAAAGGAAACGATGTACCCATCGTGAATTAAGCTAAGGTACACCTTGTTTACCGTGTTGTAGTTAATCTTGAGATTAATGGCCAGCTCTCGAACTGTGGGGAGCTTTTCACCTGCCTTATAGTGCCCCGAGGTAATCAGATAGATGAGACGATTCCGGAGCTGCAGCCAGATGGGAACGGTGCTGCGCTCATCTATTTCAAGCTCTTTCACGTCTTTTCCTGTCACACTCAATACCTCTCACACACCAATGGCCGCTATGGTCATTGCCCTGAAAACAACCGAGACCCCCATCACGCAATACCGGAGAAAATAGCCGCCTATCATGGTCGTGAATCCTAAAACGAGAACATGCCATGGACCAATTACGCGGGCCCTCAGCGACAGAGCGTCAAGGAGCAGTGGTGCTAGAATACCGCATCCGATGAAGCCGAGCAAAAAGGGCAGGCCGAGGCCGTCGGAGAAAAACAACGCGAACGGAGATTGCTCGTCAAGCCCTCCCATCTGAATGAACATGGCGATCAGCGATATCATCTCACCCGCAATGCATACGGCGTCAAGGCGCGCCAAAACCTTCAGCGGCTCGCTGCAAAGCTTTAGGTCAACATTGGAAATACCCACAACAAGAAAAGGAACCGCCAGCCCCGTCGCAAGAGACGAGAACAGGAAAAGCGGCACGAGAAACGCCGACGACCAGGGCACTATCGTCCATATACTGTTGAGATAAATCCCCGTGTACACGATGATAACGCAGGCAAGCGCACCCGCAAGAACCTTCAGGGCGACCAGCACCCTGAACGAAAGGTCGATACCCCGCAGGTCAATTGCAAGCAAGGCAATCAACACAACGAGGAACAATGCCAGAGCCAGTGCTCCCACATTAAGCACCGAGAAAACAGGACGAATGAACAGCAGGTGAGCCTGTTCGGGACGCACCATGTCGCCAAGAAGGCAAATGCTGCCCACAGCGGCAGCGAGTGTAGCCGCGATTAAGGTAGGCCGGCCAACCAGGTCATGAAATTGACGCCATACAAGAGCATGCCTTTGCCCCAAGGCAGAAGATGCAAGGGCGGCTCCGCCTGCTTTTCGCCAGGAAATGCTGGCACACGCCTTTATCAGGAGCCCCGCCAAGCAAGCGCCCCCCGCCATGCCTCCAAAGAAGAGGTACCAGGCAATCAGCTCACCGAACATGGCCCCCACCCTATCGGTTAATCATAGTAATCGTAGGTATTTTCGCCATTGTAGCACGCGCAAAAGAAGAAGGCCAACGAAACACCTGCTGGCCACCCGCACGTGTCCGCCGAACAAACGGCAAGGGCAGAGCCCTTGCCCTACGGGGCACCTACCACCGCAAAGCCTATTCCACATGCGAAGAGGGCGCCCCGGTTAGAAGCGCCCTCTTGCATTCGTCGCGTCTTTTCGCGTGAGCGCTTTGCTTACGCGAAATCGCCGGCGGCCAGGCGATGACCCAGGGTGTAGCCGAAGGTCAGGCAGTTGATGCCGTAGCTGTTGCCCGGGATGGCGAAGTTGTACTCGTTGGCGTACATATCGCCGATCATGCAGCCCACGTTGAACAGACCCGGGATGGGCTCGTCGTTCTCGTCGCACACCTCCATGTCGGCACTGGTGCGCAGGCCGCCCATGATGGTCATGAACGTGCAGGTGTTCACCGCGGCGTAATAGGGGCCCGTAGCCTCGATTTCCACCAGGTAGGTGGGATCCTTGTAGAAGTCGGTATCGGCACCGGCGGCCACCAGCTCGTTGTAGTGATCCACCGTTTCCTTCAACTTAGCGGGATCAAGCTCCAGCTTCTGGGCCAGCTCCTCCAGGGTGTCGGCCTTGAAGTACGAGCCGTCCTCGGCGCCGGCGTCCCAAATGGCGATCATTTCCTCAGCCGTCTTCGGCGGCAGGGTGTAGTCGCTGCCGAACAGATACCATTCCTGGCCGCGGTCGATGATGGCCTGGGGGTAGTTCTTCGTCCAAATGCCGTAGGCCTTCATCTCGGGCTGCGACAGCAGGTGATGCGCCGTGTAGGGCGCCGACACGTCCTCGCGCTGGTAGCGCTCGGCGCGCGTGTTCACGTTCAGGCCCCAGTGGAAGCCCAGCGGCTCGTGGCCGCCGCCCCAGCCGCCCTGGTACATGGGGGCCGCCTCGGCCTTCTGCCACGCGGCGCCAATCCACAGGCCCATCTTCTGGCCGTCGCCGCCGTAGATGCCGCCCATCTGGAAGCTGGTGTTGTAGTCGGTTTCCACCTGATCGAAGCCCACCACGTCAAGCGCCTCGGGGCAGTAGCAGGCCAGCATCTCCTTATCCAGGGAGTAGTCGCCCGTGGCCAGCACGATGTACTTGCCGTTGAACTGCACATAGCCCTCGCCGGAGCCGTTAATTTTCTGCGCCACCACGCCAGTTACGCGGCCGCCGTCCTCGCGGATGAGCTGCTCGGCCTTCATGTCGTACACGATTTCCACGCCGTATTCCAGCGCCTTCTTCTCCAGCGCTTCCACGGCGCCCTGCTGGCCCGTGGACACCATGGCCGAGTCGCCCAGCGTAGAGAACGCATGAGCGTAATGGGGCCCCAGGTCGAAGTTGTTGTCGCGCTCGAGAATGACGGACAGGCCGGCCTCGCTGGCGATGTCGATCATCCAGTTCATAGCCTCCTCCGACTCGTTGTAGCCGCGCATCCACTTGCGCTGGTCGATGGCGAACGACGCCGCGCGCATCTCGTGGTAGTAGAACGGCACGGGGTTGAAGGGCTCAACCTTCAGCTCTTCCATCACCTTGGAATTGCGCGCGTAGTTGGAGCCGCCGCGGCTGATGGGGCCGCTGGACGCCGAGAACAGCGTCACCTTGCCGCCCTTTTCGGCAGCAGCCACAGCCGTGGTGAGGCCCGACATACCCGATCCCACGATGATGATGTCGTTTTCCTTGGTCTCGGTGATCTGGTCGGCCGGAATGGGCTCGGGCGGCACCATGAACGACCAGGTGGGCATCTTGTCGCCCAGCTTCAGCACCACGTCGTTGGTGCTGGCGGCATCGCTGGCGCTGCCGGCCGCCGAGGAGCCACCCTGGCTGGCAGAGCCGCCATCAGCCGCCGGCGAGCAAGCCACCAGGCCCGCCGCTGCAGCACCCGCAGCGCCCACAGCGCCCATCTTCAGGAAATCGCGGCGTGAGAAGTCGTGTGTTTCAGTCATTGAAACCCCTTCCGTACGCGGCGGAGGCTCACCCCCACCTACTACTTTCAGGGATATGCCCTATGCCTATCCCTCCCACCAGCCAGTATGCCACGGAGACCCTCGACGATCATGGCGCAAAACGTCGCATCTGGCCGGATTTGCCTAGAATGAACCCTTTCGACCCAGAACCGACGCGAAAACGCCCGATCGTTTAAGGAGAGTTTAGTCTGGTGAATTGACCCGCAGTTAATCTGCGAGGAGCGATTCAAGTTATGTGGCTGTGGGAAAAGCAAGTCGCAGGAGTGTAGGTCAGATCGAGGTCGAACTTGCAGAAATGCGAGATGACCCCCGATCTGACCTATTTCAGCAACCGCAAAGGAGAGAAATCCGGTCAGATCGGGGGTCATCTTGCATTTTCGAGAGCGCGATATGATCAGATTGGCCCCTATCTCGCATTTCTGCAAGATAGGGGCCAATCTGCACTGATCACGAACGCGAGTGTGGCACCTCGCAGGCAGCACACGCGCCAAGCTGGCGTCTCGGTACTCGCGGCGGCCGCCAAGGCCGCCTCTCTGGCATAGCAGCCTTGCTGCTTGCGGTTTGACCGCTATTCCAGGCCCATTTCCTTCTTCAGGCGGGCCAGGTCGTCGTCCACGGCGGCGGTGGCGCCGGCTTCGGCATACTTCTTGGCCAAGTCCTCGGTGGGATCGGCGGGCTTCTCGGCCAGCTCGGCCACGGCGTTGGCGCGATCGAGCATCTCGTCGGCCTTGGCTTCCATGCGGTCGAAGGCGCTGCGGGCACCCTCGGCACGGTCGCCGGCCGAGGTCATCTCGTTCACCTTGCTTTGGGTCTTCGCCACGGCGGCCTTCGCCTTGATGGTGGCCTTGCGCGCGTTCAGCTCCTCAATGTCAGAAACCAGCTTGTCGTGCATCTGACGCATCTTGTCGGCGTTGGCCTTGGCGCCTTCGTAGGCCACCACCAGGCCCTCGGTGCGACCGGCCAGCTCCTGCTTCTTCGCCAGGAACACGCGCGCATCGGCCTCGTTGCCCGCAGCCAGCGCCTTACGAGCCAACTCCTCGTACTTTTCCATCTCGGCGTTGTTTTCGTCCACCAGCTTCTTGCAGCGGCGCTCCTCGGCCATCACGCCGGCAGTGGCCTCGCGTACCTCGGCCAGCGATTCGGTCATCTCACGCAGGTACTGGTCCACCATCTTCTGCGGGTCTTCCGCCTTGTCCAGAAGCTCGTTGATGTTCGCCTTCACGATGGAGGTGAAGCGATCGAGAATACCCATGTCGGTCTCCTATCTGGCCCGCAGGCCGAGTTGCCGCCCCTGCTGGGGCGGGACGGCCTTGCGGCCTGGTCGATTGGCCTCGCCGGGAGGCCGATTGCTTGCGCCCAGTGGCGCAGGTTGCTAGTGGGGGCGCGCCGGCTGAACCGGCGGCGCGTCCGACTCCCCCGCGGGGGCGCCGTACTTCTTTTCCAAATCGGCCAGTTCGGCGTCGGCGAGCGACTCCAACGGCGTATTCAGAATCTGCTGCATGCGCTCGGCTTCGCGCTGCTGGGCCGCACGGCGGTTCCGCACGATGAGGAACACCACCACAGCCACAATTATCACCGCCGCGCACACCGCAATGATCGGCAGCGGCGAAGGCGTCACCGTCATGATACGGTCGGCGGTGTCGCTGAAGGCCTTCGAGAAGATTTCCTCCTCGGACAGGCTGAGGTCGTCGTAGTCTTGGCTGAGGTAGGCCTTGAAAATTTGAATGGCCTCGTCGTCCAGCACCGAGCCTGTTTGCGCGCCGGCCCAGTAGGCAGCGTTGAACCGCCCATCGCCCGTGTCGCAGAACACCAGCACGAAGTGGGCCTGGTCGGTGAACAACTCGTTGTACTTTTCCTCGGCGATGGCCTGCAGCTGCTGATAGGACGTAACCGATCCGTTGGGCAGAATATACACGTGGGGCTGCACGCCCGTTTCCTCGTAGAAGTGGCGCAGGCCGCGCTCGAGCTTGGCGGGGTCGTGAATCCAGTCGCCATCCACATCGGTGTAGTAGCTGGTCTCCGTAGCGGCGCCGGCGGGCAACGCCGTGCGCTGCACCGTGGACGCCGGCACATTGGCCGACGAGCAGCCGCCTCCGCCCAGGGCCACCACCAACAGCACCACCAGCAGCAGTGCTGCCACGATAACGAAAACGGTACCGCATCCACTGTTGGGAGCCTTGCCCCGGGGCGTCTGCTGGGGCGCATTCGGCCCGCCGCCGGAAGACCCCGGCTGCTGCGGCCCACTCGGCTGCGGGGGCATCTGCGGGGGCATCGAGCCTCCGCCGCCGCTGCGACTGGAACCGATGAGGCCGCCAAGCAGGCCGCCCCAGAAGCTGCCCCCGCCGCCATAGTAGCCGCCGGGATAACCGCTGAAACCGCCGCCAACGCGGGGGCCGCTGAAGCCACCGGCCGAACGGCCGCCGCGACCCGAGCCTCCGGAGAACCCTCCCCCGAAGCCCCCGCCGCCGCTTCCAAAGCCGCCGCCGAAACCGCCGCCGCCCGAGAAGCCGCCGCCTCCGCCTGATCTGCCCATGTCGGTTCCTTTCTTCGCGCGCTCAAAAACGCTGAAATGGCTTCGAATCGACGGTTTTGTTACCGCCTGCCCAGGAAAAGGGTCCCTGATGCGTTATCTTGCGCATGTTTTCCCAGGTGGCGTATTGCCGGTATCCCTTTCAGGGCTCCTTCGCGTAACAAAACCGTGCTTTTCAAGCCATTTCACGCGAAACGCTATTTCACAATGAGCACGGGAACGTTGGTCTTGTGCAGCACCGAATAGCACACGCTGCCCAGCATACCGCGCACGGCGCCCAGGCCACGATGCCCCATCACGATGCAATCGTAGGCGCCCTCGTCGGCATAGGCGGTGATGGAATCATGCGGCGAGCCGTTCACCACAGCGATGCCCACACCCTGGGCGTCGCCCACCAGAGGCGCGATGTTCTCGGCAATGGCGTCGGTGTCGGCCTTGATGGCCTCGCTTTCCACCTGGTTCATCACGTCCATGTCCATGGCATCGCCCATCACGCCCGACATGCGCGAGGCAATCTTGAAGGTTTCCGCATTGAAGTCGTGCCAGTCCACCACCGACAGCACGGTAATCTGGGCGTCGGGCACGCCGGCCGCCAAATCGAGGGCCGCCGTAAGGGCGTTCTGCGCCGGCTCGGACTTATCGTAGGGAACGAGAATCTTCCGATACATGAGGGCCTCCTTCGCCTCCTACCAGGTATTCATTACCTATACACTCAGCAATTATGCCTTGATTCATTGTATCACGCGGCTTTTTCGCGCCGCAGCCGTTCCGCAGCTGTAGACGCGATGTTACGCGCGCTGCCGGCGGCGCCGACAACTCTAGCGCGGCTCCTCGTTGTTCAGCAGGCGATGGCGCGACACCATGATGCGGAACACCGTGTAGGCCCCCAGCACGAAGGCGCCCAAATAACCCAGCACGCCCAAAAGCGGCACGCCCAAAAGCTGCGGCTGCATGCCCGTGGTGCACAGAATGGACGACCCTAGGAACAGGCCAGCCGACAGCAGCGCCAGCGACAGGCGTCCCACCGAGGCGTACACAGTGGCCAGAATGCGCGCCGACACATCGATGTCGCCGTTCACCTTGATCTGGCCGCGGTCCACCATCTCCAGGGTGTTCGACAGCTGGGTGGGCAGCTTCGCCAGGGCCTCCACCGATCCGGCGCCGTGCATAACCACGTCCACCAAGCGCGTGGCCACGTACTTCGGTTCCGCCTGCTGGGAAATCACGTGCTTCGACACGATCTCGATGACACTGATGCTGGGCGCCACCTGCGCGATAACGCCCTCGATGGTGACGAACCCGCGGGCGAGCATGGTCACCGACGACTCCATCACCATGTTCTGGTCGCGCAGAAGCTCGATGATCTCGGTCATCACCACGCCCACGTTGATGTCCTTCATCTCGGCCGTGCTGTATTCCTCCAGAAGCCGCGACAGGGAATCGAGCAGCGCGCCGTGGTCCACCGGGCCGGTCACCCGCACCAAGCCCATGATGGCCTCCTTCAGCAGGTAGGTGTCGCCCGTGGCCACGGCCGTGAACACCTTCCCCACCAGCATGCGCTCCGATGCCGTCAGCGAGCCCACCATGCCCAGGTCGATCCACACCACCTCGTCGTCACGCACCAGAATGTTGCCCGGGTGCGGGTCGGCGTGGAAAAAGCCGTTGTCCAGCACCTGGGTCACATAGCTCTGGCACACACGCATGGCCAGCTGATCTACGTTCACGCCCTGGACGCGCAACGTTTCCACCTGGGATATTTCCACGCCCTGCACGAATTCCATCACCAGCACGGCATCGGTGGAATACTGCGGGTAGGGAATCGGCGAGGTGACGCCCGGCTCGTCGGCCAGTTCACGACGGAAGCGCACCAGGTTGTTCAGCTCGATGGTGAAGTTCACCTCGTTGTTCGTGGTGCGCTCGATTTCCTCCACAAAGCCTTCCAGCGACAGCAGCGTGTCGCGATGGGAGTTGCTGACGAACTCAGCCAGGGCCAGCAGATGCTTCATCAGCATCAGGTCCTCGGCCATAGATTCCACCACCCCGGGACGGCGCACCTTCACGGCCACCGTGGTGCCGTCCAACAGCACCGCCTTGTGCACCTGCGCAATGGAGGCAGCACCCAAGGGTGCCGGATCGATAGACGCGAACACCTCGTGCCACGACCGACCGTAGGAGCGGTCGATCTGCTCGATCACCTGGTCGAAAGGCATGGGGTTCGCATCATCGCGCAGCTTCTCGAAGGCGTCGCAGTAAGCCTTGGGCAGAAGGTCGGAGCGGTTAGAGGCCAGCTGACCGATTTTCACGTAGGTGGGGCCGAGCGCCTGCAGCACCTCCACGGCCTTCTCGGGCGTCAGCCCCCGCAGCACGTGATATTCGCGCATAATGTGCATGATCTGGTTCAGCCGCTTGTGCGAGGTTTTGTCTTTCAGGGAAATCTCAACGAGCTTCATGAACTCTTCGAACGTGGCCACGGGCGCCCCCTTCCTGCGTCGTCAGTGCATCGTCGGTGGTTTCCATGGTAGCGGCCGAAAAGCGACCTTGCGGCTCAGCGATTGACCTGGTATCGAATTGTTTCTCGCGGAGAAGGCGCGGCGGTGGAAAGCTCCGGAAGGAAAGCGGGACAAGGGGAGCTGCGGAAGGAACCGGCGCGCAGAAATGCCCCGCCCCCGCCAGAGGATGAACCCACCTCAAAAGGTGGGTGCTCGCATCTGGCCTCCTGGCTTTCGTATCAACGGATACGAATCTCCATTCCACCAGCTTCTAAAGCTCCCTCGTTAAAATACGTCGGTCCATCGCAGTGTGCGGCGGGAACAGGGCTTGGCTTTAGTATACGCCAAGATGTTCCGAGCGAAAGACTTGACAATAATTTGATATGTGGGAGACCGAAACGGGGCGGGCGGAACAGACGACCGGGATGGCGGAGGCAGCTGGTTGGAAGTTCACCGTAGGGGAGGGCTTCAGCCCTCCCTCCGACCCCGGGCGGCTCCCGGGCGGCCTGAAGGCCGCCCCTACGGGACGGGCGGCTCCCCAGCGGGCCTCGGGCGGGCGCGATCCTCGGGCGGCCTGAAGGCCGCCCCTACGGGGTGGTGGGGTTGTGCTCGGTTGAGGCGTCGGGGGCTGGAGCCTCCTCGGGGAAATGGTTGTGCACGTAGGGGGCGATGGCGCGGATGGCGGCATCGGTGGCAGCCGAGGCCTTGCTGGCGTCGGCGATGGTGAAGCTCAGCGAGCCCTGGAAACCACGGTCGGTGATGGCACTGAAGCTCACCTTCGGAGCCTTCTTGATCTTGCTCACTCGCGCAACGGCCTTCTCGGCGGCATCCTCGATATGGTGCGCCGCAGCCGTTAGGCGCTCGCTATCGGTGGTGACCACCATGTTGATGCTCACCGAGCTGGGCGGCGACAGCTTCACCACCGCCGTAGAGGTCATCACCGAATTGGGAATGTTGATCTCGTTGCCCGAGCTATCCACAATAGTGGTGTAGCGCCACGCCACATCCTGCACCACGCCGCTCACACCCGACGGCCCCATGCGAATGTTGTCACCCGGCTCCACGCTGCGGGAAACGCTCACCTGCAAGCCGCCGATGAGGTTCGACAGCGTATCCTGAAAGCCCAGCGAGATAGCGATGCCCACCACGCCAAGGCCCGTGATCATGGCGCTCACGTTCACGTTGAAGCACACCGACAGCATAACCGCAACGCCCACGATCCACACCGCAGCGCGCACCAGGTTGATGAAGATGGAACTGGAAGGCAGAAGCGACGTTTTGTTCAGCACCCGCCGCATGAACGCCACAGTGATGCGGCACACCACGAACGTGACCGCGCAGATAATAACCGCGCCCACCAAGGTGGTGAACCAATCCTCGTGGACGAACTTGTTGAATATGTCGAGTAGCTTCTCCATAACCTCCATTATAGAAGCGGCCCGCCACCTGCCGGCAGCGGGCCGTCCGTATTCACGGTTTCGTTATGGAACGCCCCTAGTTGGTGGTCGTTCCCTGCTCTCCCCCTTCGGGCGCAGGATCGGGCGTCGGCTCGGGCGTGGGCTCGGGGCCCTTGCTCACCGTGATGGTCACCGTGGAACCGGGCTTCTTCGAGCCGCCCGACGGACTCTGGCTGATCACGCGGCCCTCCTTCACGTCGCTGGAGTAGTCCTCCTTCACGCTCACCTCGAAGCCGGCGTCGCGCAACGTGCTCTCAGCGCTGTCGCGCGACGAGCCCACCACGCTCGGCACCTCCACCGTATCGGAGCCTCGGCTGACGGTGATAGTCACCGTGGAACCGGGCTTCACCTTGTCGTTCAGCGGGTTCTGCTTGATAACGCGACCTTCCTTCACATCGTCGCTGTACTCGCGCTTCACTTCCACGCCAAAGCCGGCATCCTGCAGCTGCTGGGTGGCATCGTCTTCCGATGCGCCCACCACGTTGGGCACCGATACCGACTCGGAGCCGCGCGAGATGACGTACTCAATGGTGGATCCGGGCGCCGCCTGCTCGCCAGAAGCCGGCGTCTGCGACATGATGCGGCCCTTCTCCACGTCGTCGGAATAGCCGCTCTCACGCTCCGCTATCTTGAAGCCGGCGGCCTCGGCGGCCTTGGCCGCATCTTCGGGCGTCATCTTGTACAGGTCGGGCACCGCCACGGTGTTGGGGCCCTGCGACACCATGATGGTGACCAGCGTTCCCTTGGCCCGCGTTTCGTTGGCCGCCGGGTCCTGGCTGATCACGTTGCCTACGGGCACGGCATCGTCGGTCACCTGGGTGACGTTCACCTCGAAGCCCGCTTGGCTCAGTTCGAACTCGGCCTCGCTCTGGGTTTTGCCCACCACGTTAGGCACCGACACGTCGCCCTCGGCCGCCCCGCCGCCCTGGGAGAGGGCGAAGGCCACACCGCCGATAACGGCGATGGCCAAGGCGCAGGCCAAAGCGATGATAAGCCCCTTCTTGCTCTTCTGCGGCGGCTTCGTGTCGCCACGATAGCTGGTGGGGGCGAAGCTGCCGGTGCTGGACGGGCTGACGCCGGCGCCGGCCACGGCAGGCATCACCTGGGTGCTGTCCACCAGCGGGGCCGCCGCGGGCACCGCGCCCATCACGCGCGTCTGGGCGCTGGTGAAGGCACCGCCGCCGGGCAGCGCCACGGGACGGCCGGCCAGGTAGTCGTTCAACGCCAGACGCATGTCGTTGGCGGTGGCGAAGCGATCGGCCGGGTTCTTCGCCATGGCCACCATGATGATATCTTCCAGGTCGGGATCGATATCGGGGTTGATGGCGCTGGGCGGCTCGGGGTCGTTCTTCACCTGCTGCAGGGCCACCGACACCGCATCGGGCCCATCGAAGGGCAAACGCCCGGTGGTCGCCTCGTACAGCACGATGCCCAGCGAGTAAATATCGCTGGCGGCAGTAAGATCTTTGCCCTGGGCCTGCTCCGGCGAAATGTAGTGGGCCGTGCCCAGCACCGCCGAGGTCTTGTCGTTCACGGAATTCTTCGCGCGGGCGATGCCGAAGTCCATCACCTTCACGTTGCCATCGGGCTGCACCATGATGTTCTGCGGCTTGATGTCGCGGTGGATGATGTCCTGGTTGTGGGCCACGGTAAGGGCCTGGCACACCTGGGAGCCGATTTCGGCCGCCTTGCGCTGGTTGATGGCGCCGCGCTGCTGAATGGCGGTCTTCAGGTCGGAACCGCGCACGAACTCCATCACGATGAAGTAGGTGTCGTCGTCCTGGCCCCAGTCGTACACATTCACAATGTAGGGGCTCTGCAGATTGGCCGCGGCGGCGGCTTCCTGGCGGAAGCGCTGGGTGAAGGAGGGATCGGCCGCGAACTGGGGCAGCATCACCTTCACGGCAACCACGCGGCCCAGCGTATTGTCCTGGGCGCGATACACTTCAGCCATGCCGCCGATGCCGATACGGTCTTTTATCTCGTAACGGCCGCTGAAGACCTTGCCTGTCATTGTTCCCTGTCCGGTCACGTTCTTACTCCTTAAAGTCACATACGGGGTCTGTTTGCGCTTGGTTTTCGATGCGATCTCGCGTGAGTCGTTTCATTGTACTACAGCGCTCCTGCCACTTCGAGAGCTGTTTTCAGCACGTCATGGGCGGCCGCGGCACCCGAGCCCGACTCGGCTCGCTCCAGGTTGATGGCCACCACCACCTTGGGGTCGTCGGCAGGCGCCATACCCACGAACCAGCTGTCGGTGTCGCCGTCGCCGCGTTCGGAGGTGCCCGTCTTGCCGGCCACCTTCACGCCGTCCACGGCAGCCCGGGAGCCAGTTCCCTCGGTGACCACGCCTTCCAGAATGGCCATCTCCTTGGCAGCGGTGTCCTTGTCGATGGACTGCTTCAGCTTCACCGGCATGGCCGTGAAGCTGCGCTCGCCGTTGGCGTTGTACACGCCGTCCACCAAATAGGGCTGCATGAGCGCGCCCTCGTTGGCAATGGCCGAGCCCACCATGCACATCTGAAGCACCGTGGCCTGCGGCCCGGCGGGGCTCTCGTGCTCGCCCACAGGCTCGCCGCAGGCGGCCCACGCCGTTTCCCAAGTGGTCATCTCGGCCGGGTCGGGCATGAGCGCCATGGCCAGGGGCAGATCGAAATTGATCTTCTCGTTGAAGCCGAAGTCCATGGCCATCTGCACCAGCAAATCGGCGCCGATTTGCACGCCTACCTGGCCGAACACGGTATTCGACGAATACCAGGTAGCCTGCTCCAACGTAAGGCGCCCGTAGTTGCGCTTCTTCACGTTGGTCACCGGCGCATTGCCGATGTCCATCTCGCCGGGGGCGTCGTATTCGGTATCGGCCGTGGCGATGGCATCCTGCAGCGCGGCGGCCAGCGTGACCATCTTGAAGGTGGAGCCGGGAGCGTACAGGGCCTGGGTGGCACGGTTGTACAACTCGGAAGAGGCCGAATCGGAACTCTGACTGAGCAGTTCCTCGTAGTTGGCGGCGTCGAAAGTGGGCGACGAGGCCATGCCCAGCACGGCGCCCGTTTCGGGATTCATCACCACGCAGGCACCCACCTGGCCTTCCAGAGCGTTCTGAGCCGCTTCCTGAATGCGCGAGTCAATGGACAGCGTCACGTCGTTGCCCTTGGTCTGAATGCCCGCCAGCGAATTCACCACATCGGTGAAGCTGGCGAAGTTCTGCTGACCGCGCAGGGTGTCGTTGTAAGCGGCCTCGATGCCGGCCGTGCCGTACTTCTGCGACGAATAGCCCACGATGTGCGCCGCCAAAGTGCCCGCCGGATACTCGCGCGTGTAGGAGCCGTCGTCCTGGCGCACCGAGCGGGCCAGCACCACGCCGTCAACAGCGGAAATGGTACCCCGCTCCATCTTCGCCTCGCGGGCGATGGTGTGGTTGTTGCTGGGCATGTTCTGGTATTCCGGCGCCTTGATGATCATCAAGTAGGTAAGGTTCGCCACCAAAATGGCGAACAGCAGCGAGTACATCAGCATGGCGCCCGTCAGGCGCTTGCCCAGGGCCACACGACCCAACACCGAGTCGCTCCCGTGCACGCCGATAGCGCCCGTACGCTGAATTTCCGCGCCCACACCAGTGCCCTCGTCGCCGCAGCGCAGCAGGCAGCCCACGATGATGAAGCTGGCGATGAGCGACGAACCACCCTGGCTGATGAAGGGCAGCGTGATGCCCGTCAGCGGGATGAGCCGCGTCACACCGCCCACGATGATGAAGGCCTGCAGCACGATGATGGAAGTAAGGCCCACGGCGGTGAACGAGCTGACGTCGCTTTTCGCGCGCGCCGCCGTCACCACGCCGCGGATGGCGAAGCACAGGTATAAAAGCAGCACGCCGGCCGCACCCATCAGCCCCGTTTCCTCGGCGATAACCGGGAAGATGAAGTCGCTTTCCGCTACGGGAATGCCGCCCGAGGCCACGGGCTCGCCGCCCATGCCACGGCCAATGCCCGTGCCGAACAGGTCGCCGTCGGCCATGGAGAACAGCGACTGCACCAGCTGGAAGCCGCCGCCTTGGGCCGCCGCGAAAGGATCCATCCAGATGCTCACACGGGTGCGCACGTGCCCCATGATGCCGTACAGCGCCACGGCCGCAATGGCCGCCAGGCCGATGGACACCACCAGGTACATCTTCTTGCCCGTGGCCACGTACAGCATGATAACGAACACGCTGAACAACACCAGGGCCAAACCCAGGTCCTTCTCCAGCACTACCACGACGAAAGCCAAGGCCCACATGATAATAAGCGGCAGCAGCGTGGGCAGGCTGGGCAGATGCACCGGCCCCACCTTCCACGTGAACACCGACAGCATCTCGCGGTTGGCCGCCAGGTAGGCCGCGATGAAGAACACGATGAGTATCTTGGCCAACTCGCCGGGCTGGAACTTGAAGGGACCGAACTGCAGCCACAGCTGACCGCCGCCCGACTCGTAGCCGATAACCGGCAGCATAGGCGACAGCAGCAGCAAAATGCCCAGGATCATGAGGGTGTATTTGTAGTTGGCCAGCTTGTCCAAGTTGCGCACGAAGGCCAGCACGAAGATCATCGCCACGATGCCCGCGAACAGCCACATCACCTGGCGCACGGCCAGGTCAGGCACAATGCGGGTCACGAACGCGATGCCGATACCCGAAAGCGCGAAGGCGATGGGCAGAATGGCCGGGTCGGCGGCTGGGGCCAACTTGCGCACGGCTAGGTGCGCCACCACGAATGCGCCAAAGATGCCCAGCGGCACCCCCAGGGTATTCACCGACAGCGCCTGGCCACCCGTCACCACCATCATCGCGAACAACACGATGACGATGGGAGAAGCCACTATCAGCAGCAGAAGCTCTATGTTGCGGCGGTTCATGGGGCGATCACCTCGCGGCCCCTGCAGCCGTCTCGCCGCCCTGGGCGCTCTTGTCCTCGTCACCGGAAGCGGCGGCGGGCGTCGTGGCGGCAGCGTCGGCATCCGCGGCAGCAGCCGCCGCATCGGCTGCGGCGTCGGCGATTTCCGTCTCGTATTCCTGCACCAGATGCTCGGCGGCAGCCACGCTGTCCACCTTGATGGCCTCCTCGCGCAGGCGATTGGCCGTGCCGGGCTGCAAATCATCCACGGTCACGTCGGTCACGCGCACCAGCTTGTGGGCGGAAAAGCCGAACAGGTCGCCGGGAACACCCTGGTAGATGACCACTTTCCCGTTCTCTTCCACCAGGTAGGCCGCATTGTTCGCCAAGTAAGTGAAGCCATAGGCGCAAGCCGCCAGAATGCCCACCAACAGCACGCCCAGCATAATGGCCGTAGCGCGGGCGCGGCGGGTCATCTTGCGGCGGTGCTGTTCGGCCAAACCCGTCACATCCACCACGATGACAGTCACGTTGTCGTAGCCGCCTAGGCCGATGGCCTCGTTCACCAGCTGCGCGGCGCACCGCTGCGGGTCGTCGGCGTTGGCCAGCACTTTCTCTATCTGGTCGTCTTCCATCATGGTGGAAAGACCGTCGGAGCACAGCAGCAGGCGATCGCCCGCCTCCACGCTGATCTCGAACAGGTCGGGGCTCGTGCGTGGGTCGGACCCCAAGGCTCGGGTAATCACCGAGCGCTGCGGATGCACGCGCGCCTCGGCCTCGGTAATCTGCCCCGCCTCAATAAGGTCGGCTACCAGGGAGTGGTCGCGCGTCAGCTGCTGCAGCTTGCCATGATGCAGCAGGTACGCACGCGAATCGCCCACCTGAGCGATAACCAGGCGCTCCTTCTCCAAAATGGCGGCGGTGCAGGTGCATCCCATACCGGCGCGGCCCACGCCCTCGCGAGCGGCCTTGATCACAGCCAGGTTCGCCTCTTCCACCGCTTGGCCCAAGGCATTGGCGTCGGCGTGATCGGGAGCGCGCTGGGAAATCACCTCCACGGCGATTTCCGACGCCACCTCGCCCGCCGCATGGCCGCCCATGCCGTCGCACACCACGTACAGTGGGGGCGCCACCGCCAGCGAGTCCTCATTATGCTCGCGCACGCAGCCCACGTCGGTGCGGCTGCCGAAGGTGGAATGGGCCTTCTTGCGGCCCGCCATGCGACTCATTATTGGTTCCTCACGCGCATGTCGACATCGCCGATGGTGACCACGTCCTTATTGCGCAGGGCCACCGGCTCGGTCACGGGACGCCCGTTCACCGCCGTGCCGTTCTTCGACCCCAGATCTTCCACGAACAGGTTCTGGCCCATCAGCTGGAACCGCGCATGGCGGCCCGACACATAGCCGGCGCCGATGACGATGTCGGCCCCCGGCGCGCGCCCCACGATAACGGGGCCGTGCACGGCAATGGACACGCCGCGCAGCTCCTTGGGGCCGCGCTCCACCGACACCGTCCAGGTGCGCTCCTTCTTGCGGGAGCCCTTCACCATGCCGATGCCCGTGCGCATGATGGCGAACAAGAACAGATAGAGCAGCGCCACGAACAACAGGCGCGCAATAAGCAATACGAGATCGATCACCAGGTATCCTCCTTAGCTCGAATGACCGCGCGAAGGCGGCTAGATGAGCTGGAATTCGAGGTTGGTGGTGCCCACGATAATGCGGTCGGCATCGTGCAGCGACGTCGACTTGATCTGGCGGCCGTTCACGAACGTGCCGTTGGTGGACCCCAAATCGGTGAGAATCCACGCGCCCGATTCGTCCTGACGAATTTCCGCATGCACGCGCGACACGTTGATGTCGGGGATGACGATGTCGTTCTTCGACTCACGGCCGATGCTCTCGGCGTCGCCGGGCAAGGTGAAGGCGCGATCGTTGGTGATGTCGTAGATGTAGGCCTGACGACCCTCGGTGTCTTCCGGCTGGAAGTCGTAGTCGTCGGGCATTTGGTTGAAGTTCATGGTCTGCGGCGGCGCGGACTGAGCAGCCGGAGCAGGCGCGGGTGCCTGATAGGGGGCCTGGAAACCGGCGGCCGGCGCGGGCGCGGGAGTGCGCAGGATGCCGTAGCGAGCGTATTCCTCCTGGCGCAGCTGCTCAACCAGCGGAGAGGCCACCATTTCGGCGATGACGTCGAACTTTCCATGGCGCAGATCGTCGTCGACAATGAAGCGCACGAGCGGCTGGCCATCCATCACCAGGCCCTGCTCAGCGGCCTTCGCGGACAGATAGGTTTCCGTCTCGCCGGCCAGCGTGGGATAGTAGCCCAGCAGGCGGCGATCATCGTCGGCGTTCACGAGAACCGTGTACAACGTGGGAGCATACTGCTTGCCTGCGCCGACCATCTTCTCGCGGCGCATCTGCTTCTCGGCCTTCTTGGCAATTTGCACGGGAGACAGCGGCGTGGCGCCCATGCGATCGGCGGCACCCTCCACGGTGTCTTCCATTTTGCCCTCGAACCTTGAGAGGAGTCCCATGTGCTTCTCCTTGTTTCTACCATGTTTAAGCTGCGACTAAATGCACATCCGCATATTTTGCCATAAACCATTGGTCACGGGGTCAACAAGGCCGCAACCTTACGCAATCGCCACAGCGGCAGATACGCACGTGCGGCAGCTGCTCGGAAATGGAGGGATCGAGGCGGGCGGCCGCTCAGCACGCACCTGATGCCCTGGACGAGAGCGCCCGGAAACCCGAGCACGCGTCCCCTGCGCACGCCCCCCGCCTCCCCTGCGCGCTGGAGCACGTCCTGCACCTCCCCTGAGCGCCGTCTGCGCCGCAGCGCGCCCTGCACCTCCCCTGAGCGCCGCCTGCGCCGCCCCCCGTACGCGTCCCGCACCCCCCACGTGAACCGCACTCAGCCCACGATCCTGCGCCCGCACGAAGGCACGACCAAAGCGCGCGAGGCGGACGTGGGGAAGGCGCAGGAGCCGCGAGGTCCGACGAGACGTGCATTGCCCAGGAGGCGCATATTGTCGGGAAAATTGAGAATTACGTCGACAAAATGGCGTTTGTTAGCATCCGCAACCCTCACCCTCCCTCCTTTTCCTTCCTTGAACTACGTTTTCCGCCCTTTTCTCCCCCGTTTTCACCGCAATTCGTCAAGATCTATCAACGACCATGCTAACAAACGTCATTTTCCTTACCAAAATGCTAGAATGGCGCGTCATGAACACTACTGCTGACAACGCTTCCCACGAAGCCTCCGCCCCCGCCCCCGCCCCCGCCCATATTTCCCTGTTCGGCACTGTGCCCGATTCCATCGTGGACGGCCCCGGCCTGCGCTACGCCGTATTCGTGCAGGGATGCTCTCACGGCTGTCCCGGCTGCCATAACCCCGAAAGCCAGCCGGCTGAGGGCGGCACGGAAACTGCCCTGACCGACCTGCTGGCCGACATCGAGTCCAACGGCCTTGTGCACGATGTGACGCTGTCGGGCGGCGAGCCCTTCGAGCAGCCCCAGGCGTGCGCAGCACTGGCGCGCGAACTGAAAAAACGCGGCTACGGCATCTGGTCGTTCACGGGGTATTTGTACGACGATCTGCAGAAACGCGCGGAAGCGGCCCAAGCCGAGAAGGCGCGCCGGGCAGAAAGCGGCACCCTGGGCGCCGCGCTGACCGAGGGCATTGCCGACGACCTGGCCGTGGGGGATTTGCTGGATGTCATCGACGTGCTGGTGGACGGCCCCTTCGTGGAATCGCTCAAATCGTTGGAATTGAAGTGGTGCGGTTCTTCCAACCAGCGCCTCATCGATATGCCCGCCACCCGCGCCGCCGGCCACGTGGTGCTGTGGCAGCCCCTCGACTTCAACCTGCAGAAACCTTCCAACTGGTAACCGCGAGCAGCCTTGTCGGCTGCCCTTGCCGCCGTAAATGGGGCGCCCCGCTGCGGGGAGGGTCGCAGCGGGGCGCAGGTAACACGAGCCCGTTCAGGCTTTGGAAGTGAGCGATTTACAGCTCGGCCAGATCACGACCAAGCAGGTACGACAGCGTGCCGCACACCGCGCCCAGGTTCTGGCCCGGCATTACGAAGTTGTAGGTGTTGGCGTAGAAATCGCCCGTCATGATGCCCGTGCAGTACAGGCCCTCGATGGGAGAATCGTCCTCCTGACACACCTGCATCTTGTGGTTGGTGCGCAGGCCGCCGCACACCGTCAGGAACGTGGCGCCCACGGTCTTCGACGCGTAGAACGGCGGCGTGGAGATGGGGTAAAGGATGGACGGATCCACGTAGTATTCCTCATCCAGATGGTTCTCAGCGTACTTGTTGTACTGCTCGATGGTCTTCAGGGCCTGCTCCTTGTCGATGCCCTCCATCTGCTCCACCAGCTCCTCGATGGTGTCGGCCTTGTAGTAGGTAGAGCCGTTGCCGATGGAGTTGCTGCCCTCTTCTACGTTCTTGTCCCACTTCTCGATCAGTTCTTCGGGCGACAGGGGCATGATGCCGTTGGTGTACCCCACCGAGCAGCCGAACTGCTCCCAGGAATCGCGGGTGTAGGCGTACGCCGTATCCCACACGCCGAACGCGGTCTTTTCGGGAAGCTGCAGCACCGAGATGGCGCCGTAGGAGAAGTTGGTGTTCTCGTTCTGGTAGCGCTCGCCGTGAATGTTCATGTTCAGGCCCCAGAAGTTGGAGATAACGTCGTGGGACGGGCCGGCACAACCGCCGTTGATCATGGGCGGTACGGGGAAGGTCTTCTGCCACGCGGCACCCACCCACAGGCCCATCTTGTGGCCGTCGCCGGGCATGAGGCCCGAATAGCCCAGCTCGACATCGTAGTCGACATCGCCGACGCTCAGGGTCTCCTTGAAGTTCTCCCAGGCCCAGGGGCTGTACTTGGCCATCATGTCGGGGTTCTTCGAGAAGTCGCCCGTGGCCAGCACCACGGCCTTGTTCGCCACATACTTCACGTAGGTGCCGTCTTCGCGCTTCGCCACCACCGCCGACACGCGGCCGGTGTTGTCGTTGTCGCGAATGAGGTACTGGCCCACGGTGCTGTAGTGGATCTCGCCGCCGAAGTCCTCGGTGAAGATATCGGCATAGGCCTGGGCCTCCAGCGGGGCGCCGAACAGGGCACCGAAGGGCTGCTCGTCGTTCCAGAAGTTATGGGAGGCCGGCGGCACCGTCAGCACGCCGGTGGGATCGGTGTAGCCCGGCTCCAGGCAGCACTTCAGGCCGCGCGCCGCCATGTGATCGATCGTCCAATCGATAGACTCGGCCGAATGGTTGATCCAACGCTCCCACTTCTTCTTGTCCATGAAGTAGGAACCCGAGGTCTGCTCCATCTTCACGATGTGCGCCGCCGACTCGGGCGTGTAATCGATGTTGAACTCCTTCTGGATCTTGGAACCGATGGCATGGTTCGAACCGCCGCGGCTGATGGGCTTCGTGCTGGCCGAGAACACGATGACATCGGCGCCCTGCTCGGCGGCGGACACGGCCGTGCACAGACCGGCCATGCCAGCGCCCACGATGACGATGTCGTGGGTGATGGTCTCGGCGATGTCGTCATCGGCCACCGGCTCGGGCGGAATCTCGAAGCTCCACTTCTGATCGGCGTAGTTCTCGGCAGTCAGCAGGTTGTCTGCGCCCTCGGCGCTGGCGGTGCCGGTGCTGCCGGCCTCCTGGCTCGGCGAGCAACCCGCAAGCGCGGCACCCGTCGCCGCAAACGCACCCGTCGCAAGAGCGCCTTTCAGAAAGTCTCGACGATTAATCTGTCCCATGTTTCCCTCCTATAATCGGTATCGGAACACCAAGCAGCATGGCACACATCTGGCGCGGACGCGCTCATCCAGATTCGGTGTTTATGCGCAAAAAGGGGTCACACGTATTGGGTGAAAATGGCATTTCGCCCGCTCAGAGCCTTCACTGGCTCTCACGCTTTTTGAGCAGAGGACCCACGGTTGGCCTACAATAGCCAAAGGCAGAAATCTCCCAGGGGAGGGCGGAGATGCACGTGAGTCACAGCAACAGCGGACGATTTCCTTTGGCGGCAATCGGGTTTGCCGCCTTTCTCGCCATGAACTCCTTTTCACTTTGGGGGTTCTCGGCGTTGCCCCAACGCGCTTTCGGAATGGATGCCAGCAGCTCGTGGACTATCCCCTTGCAACTGAGCAACGTGGGCACGTTTCTCGTCTACTTCCTGGGAGCCCGTCGGCTGCCGCGCCTGCTCAACCGCGTTCCGTTTCTTGAAGCCATCCTTCTTATCTCTTGCGGAATGATCCTGCTCCTGGGATTCTTCCTCTCGTCGGCCCTGGGGCTGCTGGTGGCTGCCGCCGTGCTCGTCGGCGCGGGAACCACCTGCTGCTTTATCTGCTGGGAACACGTTTTCTCATTCGGAACGGTTTGCGAGGGCCAGCAGCGCATCATCGCGGGATCGGCGCTTTCCATTCTCGCGTTCGCCTTTCTGTTTGTCCTCGGCAGCGACACGACGTTGTTCACGGTGGCCCTGCTCGCTTTCTTGAATCTGGTGCTGCTCTACGCCTCGCTGGTTCTGGAGCGGAGGCGCCCCGCCGCATCTGCGGCACCCGACGGCATTGCCGAAGATTTCCCGTCCCACGCCGACCCCAGCCCCGGGGAAGCCGAGCGCGCCTGCACCTCCCTGCGCGTTATGGCGCAAAGGTTCGGCAAGCCCATCCTCTGCATCGTCATGGTGGGCATTATTTCCCCCGTTCTGGGCAACGTTGCCTACCCCGAGCCGCTCGCCCTGGAGGAGAACTGCCTGCTGGTGCTGTCGGCGAACCTGCTTTCGGCGTGCATCCTGGGCGTCATCTGGTTCGTGCTGCGCAAGAGCACCACCGTGGTGCGCGTCTACGTCATCCTCTTTCCCTTGCTGGTAACGGCCCTTCTGCTGCTGCCTTTCGTGGCAGATGCCTTCCGCATCGCCATTATGTTCGTAGGCAGTTTCGCGTTCACCTTGTTCTCCATCGTGATGATGATGTGGTGCATCACCGCGGCGCGACAGTGGCAGATGAGCCTTACCGAGGTATATGCCCTGTTCGGCGGTATCACCTACGGATCGCGCCTCGTAGGCCAGTGTCTTGCATCGGTGATCAGCTCGAGCTCCCTTTCTCAGGAAACCCAGATTTTCGCCAGCGTGGCCATTCTGCTGTACGGCTGCTCGCTGGTCATGTTCGTACTGGCCCGCAGAGGGGAAACCCGCACAGGAAGCGCGGCGGCAGTGGCAAGCGGCGTGGATGTGCTGCACGAGGCCTGCCGGCAGCTTTCCCAGGAGCACGGGCTTTCCGCACGGCAGAGCGAGGTGCTCGACTTGCTGGTGCACGGCTACGACGTGCCTTCGGCCGCAAAGAAGCTGTTCATTTCGGAGAACACGGTACGCACCCACATGAAGAAGATCTACGCGCTCATGGACGTTCATTCCAAGCAGGAGATCATCGATGCGGTGAATGCGCGATGCTCGTCCGATGCCCAGGGTTCCCAACCGCCGCGGGAAAGCGCAGGGTGAAAGTGGCGCCGTGGCCTTCCGTGCCGCCGACCTCGATGGTGCCGCCGTGGCGCTGGGCGCCGTGCTTCACGATGGCCAGCCCCAGGCCCGTGCCGCCGGTTTCCTTCGAGCGGCTCTTCTCCAGGCGGTAGAAGCGCTCGAAAATCTTCTCGCGCTGGTCTTCGGGAATGCCCGGGCCGTTATCGCTCACCCGCACCATTATGGGAAGGGCGTTGGCACTTTGCCCGACGGAGCCTTCCACCGCGCGGCTCTCCACGCCGGCACGCGGCTCATCGGAGCCGAGCGGCCCGACGCCGGCGCCGCCCGAGGGCTTTCCCACGCTCACTTCCACACGCACCTGGCCGCCCGACTCGTTGTAACGAATGGCGTTCTCGATGAGGTTGTAGAGCATCTGCTCCATCAGGCTCTCGTTGCCGGCCACGGTGGCCGGCTCGCCCACCACTTCCACGGCAATGCCATGTTCTTCTGCCAGTTTCGCCAGCCGGTCGGCGGCACGGCAGGCCACTCCCAGCACTTCCACCGGCGCCGCCGTAGCCTCATCGGGGGGCACCTCGTCCAGCCGCGACAAAATGAGCACGTCGTTGATGAGCGCCCGCATGGCCTGGGATTCCTGATAGATGAGGCCGGCGAAACGGGGCACGTCGTCGGGGGGCACCATGCCGTTGGCCATCAGCTCGGCATAGCCGGAGATAACCTGCAAGGGCGTTTTCATCTCGTGGGACACGTTGGCTGAGAAGTCGCGACGCAGGCTCTCGGCGCGGGCGAGTTCCTCGTTCTGGGCGCGCAAGGTGCGCTGTTGGGAGTCGATGCGCGTCAGCAGGGGCGCCATTTCGGCGTAGGCGCGCCCCGCCAGGGGGTCGGCCACGTCCACCTCGTCCAGCGGACGCATGATGTAACGGGTAAGCAGGCGCGACACCGCGAAGGCAAGCACCACGCCCACTATCAGCGTGGCCAGCACGCACACTGCTAAGTCGCCCGCGAAGAAGTCTGCCATGGCATCGCGCGAGCCGGGCATCTGGCGCACCGCAGCCGCGAAGATGCTCACGAACAGCAGGGTGAGCGACGCGATGCCCATCAGCGTGAACAGCAGCACGCTGCGGAAAATGCGGCCCGACAAACTGGGTGCGCCCGCAGCGGCGGAGCGAGACGGGGCGCTCACCGCAGCACCTCTTTCAGGCGATAGCCCACTCCGCGCACGGTGCCCAAGGCTTCCTCGGCGCCGGGGGCAGCGGCGGCGAGCTTCTTGCGCAACGTTTTCACGTGCATGTCCACCGTGCGCGTCTCGCCGACGAAGCTCACGCCCCACACCTGGTCGAGCAGCTGCTCGCGGGTGAGAACGCGGCCCTTGTTCTCCATCAGCACGCGCAGCAAATCGAACTCCTTGCGCGTCAGGGGAAGCTCCGCGCCGGCCGCCGTGGCCGTGCGCGCCTCGGGCGTAAGCACCACTGACCCACAAACGAGTTGCCCCGGCTCGGACGCGGAGGAGGCATTCGTGGCGCGGGCGGGCCGGGCCGCGCGACGCAGCAGCGCGTTCACCCGCGAGACCAGCTCCATCATGCCGAAGGGCTTCGCCAGGTAGTCGTCGGCACCGGCGTCCAGCCCGCTCACCTTGTCGAACTCGGTGCCCTTGGCAGTGAGCATCATCACGGGAATGTCCTCGGTTTCCGCCGATTCCCGCAGACGCGCCACCAGCGCAAGGCCATCTTCACCCGGCAGCATGATGTCCAGCAGCGCTGCGGCCGGCGGTTCAGCGCGGCAGGCTTCCACGAAGCCCTCGCCATCGGGAAAGGCCCGCACTTGAAAGCCGGCCTGGCGCAAGGCGTAGCTCGTCAGATCGCGAATGTTCTCGTCGTCTTCCACGTAGTATATGAGAGGCGCGTCGGCCATGATGCTCCTTTCGGCTGCCTGGGCGCATTGTAGCGCAGACGCCCGCCAAGAAACGGAGCAAGGCCCCGCACCGTCAGGAATCTGACGCGGAGCCTTGCTGAAACGCGGGCGCGTCGGGCCCCTATGCTGCGGCCGCGTCCGGCGCAAGGGGCGCCTCGTGGGCCAAGGAACCGTCGGCCAGCGGGTTGCGCGGGCGCAACGGCTTCTCGGGAAGCACCGCCATCACCAGGCGCACCATCAGCGACACACACGGCAACCACAGCACGGTCATGGACACGTTGAACAGCGTATGGGCGTTCGCGATCTGGCGGGCGATGACCTCCACTTCGGCCCCCGTCGGCGGAATGGCGGCCACTACACTGGCGAACGGGCCGATAAGCCCCACGAACAACAGGCAGCCCGACAGGTTGAAAATGCAGTGCGACAGCGCCAGGCGCTTCGCGTCGCGCGACTGGCCCACGGCGGCCAGAAGCGCCGTGATGGTAGTGCCCAGGTTGTCGCCCAGCAGAATGGGAATAGCCCCCTCCAGTCCGATGATGCTGGCACCGTCGGGACCAGGCGTGGCGGCGAAGTTCTGCAGCACGGCGATGGTAGCACTGGAGCTTTGCACCACCAGCGTCATCACCGTGCCCACCACCACGCCGAGCACAGGCACGCCGGCCACCTGGGCGATCAGGTCGGTGAACACGGGATTGGTGGCCAGCGGCTTCATGACGGCGCCCATGGTGTCGATGCCGAGGAACAACAGGCCGAAACCGAAGATGGCCGTGCCGATGAACTTCAACTGCCCCTGGCGGCCCAGCTGCATGACCACGAAGCCCGTCAGCACAATGCCCAGCACGTAATCGGACAGCTTGAAGGCGATAATCTGCGCCGTAATGGTGGTGCCGATGTTCGCACCCATGATGATGGGGATGGCCTGGCGCAGGTTCATGAGGCCGGCCGCCACGAATCCGATGGTCATCACGGTGGTGGCGCTGGAGCTTTGCAGCACCGCCGTAGCCAGCGCGCCGGCAAGCACGCCAACGACCGGGTTCTTCGTCACCGCAGCGAGAATAGCGCGCATGCGCTCGCCGGCGGCATCCTGCAAGTTGCTGCTCATGAGGCTCATACCGTACAGGAACAGGGCCAGACCGCCGAAAAGCCCCAACCCGATCTGCAACAGCTCTTCCACCTGCGTCTCCTTCGTCGCATCGCTGCAGGCGCGCCGAAGCACCCGCTAACACGTCTCAACGAACACGCAGTATGCCGTGCCTGTGAGCGCCCCAAGTAATCCACCGGTAAAGGGAATGTAAAGTTTCACAGGTCGTTCCCGGCGTCGCAAACAGCGCAGACAAACAAAAGAGGGCCGTCTTACGGGACGGCCCTCGGGCTCAGCTGTGTGCGTTCGCGTTGCTTACTCGCTCGTCGGCACGTCGTGCTTCACGCGCTGGCTCTCCTCGGCGCGCTTGGCGTCGTTGAAGCGGTCCAGCGTGCCTACCAGGTAGCCCGTGATGCGGCGAATGCGCTCGAAGGGCTGGTTATGCTCGTCCTCGGTGCGGCCGCACTTGGGGCACACGTCCTCGATGATGCCGTTGTAGCCACACACCGGGTCACGATCGACCGGGTGGTTCACCGAACCGTAGCCCATGCCGCAGTCCTTCATGTAGCGGATGACGCTCTCGAAGGCCTCCAGGTTGTCGGACGGGTCGCCGTCCAGCTCGATGTAGCTGATGTGTCCACCGTTGGTGAGCGCGTGGTAGGGCGCCTCCAGGGCGATCTTGTCGTAGGCGGAAATGTCGAAGTACACCGGCACGTGGAAGCCGTTGGTGTAGTAGTCGCGGTCGGTCACGCCGGGGATGACGCCGTAGCGCTCGCGGTCGATGCGCACGAAACGGCCGGACAGGCCCTCGGCGGGCGTGGCGATGAGCGTGTAGTTCATGCCGCGCTCCTTCGAGATGCGGTCGCAGTAGGAGCGCATGTGGCCCACGATCTCCAGGCCCAGGCGCTGCGCCTCGGGCGACTGGCCGTGATGCTGGCCCGTCAGCGCCACCAGGCACTCGGCCAGGCCGATGAATCCAGTGGTCAGCGTGCCGTGCTTCAGCACCTCGCGCTGCTCGTCGGTGGGCTTCAGCTTCTCGGAATCGATCCACACGCCCTGGCCCATGAGGAACGGCGCGTTGTACACCTTCTTGCGCGCCTGAATCTCGAAGCGCTCGTCCAGCTGGCCGGTCACCAGCTGCAGCTTGGAATCGAGCAGATCGAAGAACAGGTCCACGTCGCCCTTGGCGCGGATGGCCAGGCGGGGCAGGTTGATGGAGGTGAAGGACAGGTTGCCGCGACCGGGGGTGATCTCGCGGTCGGGGTCGTACAGGTTGCCCATCACGCGGGTGCGGCAGCCCATGTAGGCGATCTCGCTCTCGGGGGTGCCGTTGTAGTACTGGGCGTTGAACGGCGCGTCCAGGAAGCTGAAGTTCGGGAACAGACGCTTGGCCGAGCAGTGCATGGCCAGCTTGAACAGGTCGTAGTTCGGGTCCTCGGGGTTGTAGTTCACGCCTTCCTTCACGCGGAAGATCTGCACGGGGAAGATGGGCGTCTCGCCGGAGCCCAAGCCCTCCTCGGTGGCCAGCAGCATGTTCTTGATGACCATGCGGCCCTCGGGGCTTGTGTCCATGCCGTAGTTCACCGAGCTGAACGGCGTCTGCGCGCCGGCGCGGGAGTGCATGGTGTTCAAGTTGTGCACCAAAGCCTCCATGGCCTGGAAGGTCTGGCGGTCGGTGTCGCGGGAGGCGTTCTTCTCGGCGTAGGCCACGATGCGGTCGGCCGTGGCCTCATCGGTGCCGGCCTCCACCAGCGCGCTCACCACGGCGGCGCGGAAGGCGGGGGCCATCTCCAACGAGGCGATGGTGCCGGTCTCCTCCTCGATGCGGGCGAGCATGTTCTCGGCGAAGTCGCGATCGTCGGCGATGTCGGTCAGCAGATCGATGCCCTCGGCGATGTGCTTCTTGAACAGGCGACGGAAGGTCTTGCGCACGCCCACGGCCAGGCCGTAATCGAAGTCGCACACCGACTGGCCACCATGCTGGTCGTTCTGGTTCGACTGGATGGCGATGCAGGCCAAGGCCGCGTAGCTGGAGATGTCGTTGGGCTCGCGCAGCACGCCGTGGCCGGTGGAGAAGCCGCCCTTGAAGAGCTTGCGCAGCTCAATCTGGCAGCAGGTGGTGGTCAGCGTGTAGAAATCCATGTCGTGGATGTGGATGTCGCCCTCGCGGTGCGCCTTGGCGTAGCGCGGATCGATGACGCACATCTCGTAGAACTGCTTGGCCGATTCCGAGCCGTACTTCAGCATGGTACCCATGGCGGTGTCGGCGTCGATATTGGCGTTCTCGCGCTTCATGTCGGAGTCGGCGGCCTTCGAGAAGGTGATGTCCTTCAGCGTCTGGATGAGGCGGGAGTTCACATCGCGCACGCGACTGCGCTCGGCGCGGTACAGAATGTAGGCCTTGGCGGTCTGCACGAAGCCGGACTCGATGAGGGTCTCCTCCACCAGATCCTGCACGCCTTCAACCGTGGGCGTGCCCTCGATGGCTCCGCTCTCAAGCTTCTCGACGACCGTCGCGGCGATCTGCTCGGCGGTGGCGCGATCCTGCATGGCCGCGCAAGCCTGGAACGACTTCTCCACCGCGTCGGCGATCTTCTGGGGATGGAACTCCGCCGTGCGCCCGTCGCGCTTGATGATGGTTTTAACCATAACCGCTTTCTTCCTTTCGTCTGTCACGTTTCCGCGCTGTGCCAACCACAACATGCAGAAGCCCGGCAATGTTTTCCCCATCGCCGGCATTCGCTGTTTCTGAGGGGGTAAACCCGTGTTTTCGATTGTTTTTCCAACAAGCTTTCCACAGGTTATTCACCGCTTAAAACACTATATCTTGTGGTTAGTTGTTCTTGCGGCGGATACATATAGTACTCGCCTGGGCGTTCGAGTTCAACCGAACAAGTTGTGTTTTTACAACTCGAAAAAGAACAGAAATTTTTTCGATTAAAGGTGACGCCCTGTCAGTAGCGCAGGTTTTCTCGCGGCCGACGACTCAGGTTTCCAGAGCGCAGCCACCCCTCCCTCGCGACATGACAGGGTCTGCGCGGCCGAGCACACGCCCCGCCGCGCCCCCATGGGCAAAGGAAATGGTCCAAGAACGACTACCCTACGACCACATCCTGTCCTGCCACGGTGGCGGCCAGCACGCCGGTGTACGCCGGCGTGGCATCGCCGGCGGCGCGCAGGAACTGCACCCCCGCAGCACGCAGGTCGGCCGCAGCGGCCATCATGGTATCGGCAGTGCAATAGGGGTTCTCGGCCGTGGGGCCCTGTTGCTTCGAGTTGCGATCGCCCACCACCAGCGAGGCCAGCACGCACAAGTCAGCCCCCTGAGCTGCCAAGTGATCGCGCACCGAGGCGGCCAGGGCCGTCGCAACCGTCGGCTCGGCCAGCGTGGTAAAGCCCGCCACCGCCGCGCCAAATTCCACCATGACGTCCACCGCCTCGGCCAAGGTGCCCCGACCCGATGCCAGCGCGCCGTCGGCCGTTACATCCACCGAGGCGAACACGGGAAGATCGCACGCCTTGCGCACCCCCATGAGGGCGCACTTCAAGTCGTCGGCCGCAGCGAAGCCGTTCAGGAACACGGCATCCACCGCCGTGCCGTCGAACAGATGGGCCGCCCGGGCGTACTGGTCGCGGTTTTCCACCAGCGATGCCTTTGAAGACGCGTCCAGCGGCAGGCCGCACGGGCCGATTTCCGCCAGCACGTGCTGGGGCTTAAAGGCCTCCACCGCCTGCAGGGCATGTTGGGCCAGCTCATCGCCCTTGCCGTTCATGCCCAGCTCGGCCAAACGAGCAGGCGTAAGCAACGCCGTGGGCAGCACGAGGCACTGGGGGCCTGCCACTACTTCCAGGCGATAGGCCTCTTCGATGGTCTCCGGCTCCAGCAGCAGCGTGAGCATCTGCTCGCGGGCGCCATTAATGCCCTGGCGGCGCAAGGCCGCATCCACCGGCGACGAGAGAACGAGCATGTCCTTGAAGAAACGCAGCGCGATATCGGCCATGGGGAATTCCTTTCCACAGAGAATGTCCCCCCATGATACAGGAATTCACGAACTGCCGCCGCGACTTCCTGTGCGGGGCGAACGGGGTTTTCGTAGGGGTGAGCGGGCCTTTCTCGGCATTGGAGTGCACTTCACCGCCAAAACCATGCCGTTCTCGCTCAAAGCCATGCATATTACTCAACATAAAACAAGTCTTGCTTTATTATTCGTATCAGCGATTCGGAAGTTCCCCTGCTTCCATCGCTCTGCTTCATACCCCTTGAAAGCAGAATGCGGCACTCGATGTCGCATTACCCCCTCCTCCGGCGCGGCGAAGTACCCCTCTTCGTCGCGCCACTTCTTTTCTTGGCGCTGCATTCGGGCGCCTTCCGGCTCCCTCGGACACGTCAAAATCGAGGGGTTTGGTACCCCAAAATTCAAGGATTTGGTACCCAGTGATTACAAAAGCCCAGGTCGCATTTTACGAAATCCGGGGATTCGGATACCAAACCCCCGGATTTTGGCGGCAGAGTCGGAGAGCCCTGACAGCTACTCCTCTCCCTCGTCGGCCTCGGTGCAGCCGCAGCCGCAAGCATCGGCGGCGTGGTCGTGGGCGCCGCAGCACTCGTGGCCGCCCTCGTCCTCGTCGTCGGCGTACTTCTCGTCGATCTCGTCGTCGGTGTAGGCAACCGGCTCCTTCAGGGCCTCCATGAAGTTGGGAGCCTCGCCGATGTAGGCCGGCTCGGCCTCGAAGGTGTAGGCGCCTTCGCCATCCTGGGTGTACAGGTAGGCCACGGCGTAACCCGTATCGACGCCCGGCTGGCCGCCCTCGGCAATGATGGCGTCCTTCACGCCGTCGTCGGTCTCGATGTAACCGTCGTAGCAGAACGCGTAGGCGCCCGCCCCGCGCGCACCGCGTACGGTGTGCTCGGCGGCGGCGAAGCACTGCTCGGCGTCGTCGCCCGGATGGCTTTCCAGGAACAGATTCTCTTTCACGATAAGAGCCGTGAACGGAATGAGATCCTGACCCGCCTCCATGCGCTCCTTGGCCTCGTCCAGCGAGAACACCAGCACGCGCTCGAGCTCCTCGGGAATCTCGGGCACCTCCTGGCTGTCGTTTTCAATATTGCGGTCGGCCACCATCGGCCTCCTTTCTGGCTTTTTCGTACGGTGCCAGTGTAGGCCAGTAGGGAAAAATCCTGCGCCGCAGCGCCCCTCATTTCGGCGATTCTCCAAAGGCGCGCCACCGAGACGCCTATACTGGCACGCAGTGCTCCCGTGGCAACCTGTTCGACCCCTCCGAGGAACAACCTATGAGCGACCCCTCCAACACCCTGGCATGGCTCGACCAGCCCCACACCGGCGAGACCGTCACCTACCGCGACTGTGCCGGGCAGTCCCATAAGCTGCCGGTGCGCTACCCCCGCGTCACAGCCGTTACCCAAGCTCAGGGACGCGAAATCGCCCCGCATCTGTTCTGGTGCTCGTTCGCATTGGACGGCTTCCACTTCTGCGACCGCATCGACCTGTACAGTATCATCGAGCCCGGCAAGCAGGCGCTGCTCATCGACACGGGCCACTACGATCTGTGCGGCATGACCTTCCTGGACGATCTGCTGGCCCAAACTGGCACGCCCTGGGAGACTGTCGACGTGTTCCTCACCCACCTGCACGACGATCATACCGGCAACGTGCCCTATTGCCTGCACCAAGGCGCACGGGGGCTGATGCGCGGCGCGTGCGACCCCTACGACCCGCGCAACGTGCAGGCCTTCCTGCAGGAAACCGGAGCGGCCGCGGTGCAGGATACGGCCCTGGACGCCTTCGTAGCCATGCTGCTGGGAAAGGACAACCCGCTGTACGAGGCGCTGCCCACTGTGCGCGAAGTGGACGCTGGCGACAGTCTGGACTACGGCGGCTATCACCTGGAAGTACTGGAAACCCCCGGTCACACCTTCGAGCATCGCTGCCTGCTGGAACCCGAGCGGGGTATCCTGTTCGCCGGCGACCACATCATCGTGGCCACGCCGGGCGTTATGCAGTTCCAACGCGACCAGCAGCTGCTGCGCCGGTATCTGGAAAGCCTGCATATGCTGCGAAACAGCGGGCTGCGCACCGTGTACTTAAGCCATCATGAAGCGCTGAGCAGCACCGACGACATTGTGCGGCTGATCGACCGCATTGCGACCACCTACGAGAAGCCCCTGGAGAAAACCCGTGCCATCGTGGCTGAGCAGGGCCCTGTCACCATTTACGCCACCGCCGCGGCATCGTGCCGTCACCTGCCCGGCGGCCTGGCCGGCCTCGCCAACGGCATGCGGTCGCGCCGGGTGGCCACCACCTTCGGTTACTTGGAATACCTGGCCGACACGGGTTGGGCGCGCCGGCACACGGCTGACGACGGCGCGCTGGTGTACGAGAAGGCGAACTGACAGCCACAACGCGGTGACAAACGCCACGTGCCCAGCCGCCCATTCATGAGCCGCGGGATAATTTTTCCATGCTGAGGCGCGTCTGGACATATCTTTCGGTTATCTTCGCCATTTTCGCGCGGGACGTGCGCCGGGTGGCGCGCAACCCCGTGGCGCTGCTGGTGGTGCTGGGTATGGCGATTATCCCCTCGGCCTACGCCTGGTACGTAGTGGCTGCGAATTGGGACCCTTACGGCAACACCGCCGCCATGAAGGTAGCCGTGGCCAACGAAGATACCGGCTTCGAAAGCGCCGAGACTGGCAAGCTTGACGTAGGCGCCCAGGTGGTGGCCGACCTGCACGACAACCACGACCTGGGCTGGGAGTTCACCGATGCCGACAGCGCCGTGAACGGCGTGTACGAGGGGCGCTACTGGGCCGCCATCGTGATCCCCGCCGATTTCAGCCGCGACTTCGCCAGCGTGCTGACGGGCGATTTCACCCAACCCACCCTGGACTATTATGTGAACGAGAAGCCCTCGTCCATCGCGCCAAAGGTGATGGATGCCGGGGCCAACGCCGTCGAGAAGGCCATCAACGAGAACTTCGTGAAAACTGTAGCGGAGAAGGTGGTGGAGACCACCCAGGACGCTGGCGACTACGCCGAGGCGAAGGCCGACGACGCCGAAGGCAGCTTGACTGCGGGCATCCGCAGCGCCCACGCCACCGTGGGCGAGGCGCGCACCACCATCACCGGCCTGCAGGACACGGTGAGCGCGACCCGCGATGCCGCAACCAAGGCCGATGCCACGCTGGCCAGCCTGCAAGAAAAGATACCCCATCTGCAGAAGGCCGTCGACGAATCGCAAACGCTGTTGGAACAGACGCGCGGCACCGTGAGCAGCTACGGATCGTCGCTGGCCCAGCAGGCCACCGACAGCGCCTTGAAGCTGGGCGAGGCTGCCACCCAGGCCCAGCGTGCCCTGGGTACGGTCACGGCGGCTGTGAACCAAGCCCATACCGACACGACAGCGGCGCTCGCCGAGGCCAACGCCCTGCTGACTGCCAACCAAAAACTCGTGGCCGACCTTGAGGCCCAGGCCGCTGCCTCGCCGAGCACCGCCCTGACCCAGGCGCTTGACGAAGCCCGCGAGGCCAACGCCAAGCTGACCGCCACCGTGACGGCCTTAAGCCAAGCCAACGACGCCCTGGCCTCCACGGCCACCGGTCTGGAATCGGAAGCGACGGCGGTGGACGAGGCGGCGCGTACCGGGGCCGCCACCATTCAGCAGACGGCCGCCACCTTCCAATCGACCATTCTGCCCTCCATCACCAGCAGTCTGGACAGCTTGGTGAACGCCTGCGGCACCCTGAAGGGGGCACTGGCCGGGCTTGCCCCCTCGCTGGCCGAGGCGCGGGCGGTGCTGCAGGAGCTGAACAGCACCCTGGGCAGCTCGCTCACCTCACTCGGCTCCACCGCGGAATCGCTGACCGGCATGGAGGACACCCTGGCCCGATCGCTGTCCGACCTGGAGGCGCTGCAAAGCTCCGCCACCGTGGAGCAGTTGGCCCGCTACCTGAAGGCCGACCCGGCCGACGTGGGTGCCTTCATGGCCGCCCCCGTCACGCTGGACACCCAGCTGGTGTACCCGGTGAAGAACTACGGCAGCGGCGTGGCGCCGTTTTTCACGAACCTGGCGCTGTGGGTGGCCGGCTTCGTGCTGATGGCCATCGTGAAGATGCGCGTGGACCCCACAGGTCTACCGCGCTTCACCGCCACCCAGGCCTACTTCGGGCGCTGGCTGTTCTACGTGGTGGTGGGCCTGATCCAGGGCTTCATCTGCTGCGCGGGCGACGTGCTGATGGGCATCCAATGCGAGAGCCCGGCGGCCTTCATCGGCGCCGGGCTGCTGACGGTGTTCGTGGATGTGAACCTGATGTATGCCCTGGCGTACGCCTGTCGCCACATTGGGAAGGCCCTGGCGGTTATCCTGCTCATCATGCAGATTCCCGGTTCGTCGGGCATGTTCCCCGTGGAAATGATGCCAGCCTTCTTCCAGGCCATTCACCCCCTTCTGCCCTTCACCTACTCCATCGACGCCATGCGCGAGGCCATCGGAGGGTTTTATGGGCTGAACTACCTGAAGGACATGCTGTTCTTAGGCCTGGTGTTCGTGCCACTGGGCTTTCTCATCGGCCTGGGCATCGGTCGGTGCGACTTCAACCTCACCCTGATGTTCGACGAGAAGCTGCGGGCCACCCACCTGTTGTTGGCCGAACCGGTCACCTCGACCGCCGCACAGAACGCCGCCAACAGCCCCGTGCGCTTCCGCATGCGCACCCTGATGCGCGCCCTGCTTGACACCGAGGCCTTCCGCACGAAGCTGGCCGCCCGCGCCGAGCGCTTCCAGCGCCTGTACCCACGGCTGCGCCGGCTGGGTTGGGTGGCACTGGTGGCCCAACCCCTGATCACCTTCGCCGTGATGGTGCTGGTGCACGCCGACGTGGACACGCGTGTGGAAATGCTGGTGGCCATGGTGGCGGGCATCATCGTGGTGGACCTGTACCTTATCGTCATCAGCTATCTGAACACCAGCCTGGCTCATCAGCAGGCCTTGGCGAACTTGAGCCTGGACGATCTGCAGCAGAAAGTCTCCCAGCGGGCAGGCGGTGATGCCTCATGAGGATGATCGGCGCCATTTTCGCCGGCGATGTGCGCAACCTGTTCCGCAACGTTATCGCCGCCATCGTGGTGGTGGGCCTGGTACTGGTGCCTCCGCTGTACGCGTGGTTCACCACCCTGGGCTTCTGGGACCCGTACGCGAACACGGGCAACATCAAGGTGGCCGTGGCCTCAGTCGACGAGGGTTACCAATCCGATCTCATACCCACCCGCATTAACGCGGGCGAGCAGATTATCAGCACCCTGCGGGCTAACGACCAGTTCGACTGGCAGTTCGTCAGCGAGGATGAGGCCATCGAGGGCGTGAAGTCGGGCGCCTACTACGCCGCCATGGTGATTCCGAAGTCGTTTTCCGCCGACCTGATGACGGTGTTCTCAGGCCACATCACCGACTCGAAGATCGTCTACTACAGCAACGAGAAAGAGAACGCCATTGCCCAGCGCGTTACCTCCACGGGTGCGTCCACTCTGCAGGAGACCATCGATGAGACGTTCACGAAAACCGTGGCCTCGGTGGCGCTCGACACCACCTCGTCGCTCACATCGTTCATGAGCGGTGAGGGCATTCTCACCTACGGGCGCACCCTGGTCGCGCGCATCGACGGCGCCGTGGCCGAGGTGAGCGCCGCCGCCGACCAGGCCACCTCCTACGCCGACCTCATGCAGTCCACCGCCTCGCTGGTGAACGCCACCTCCGCCATGCTGGACGAGGCGGGGAAGGCGCCCGATGCCACAGCGCCGCTGATAGGCGAGGCCCGCGATGCACTGGACAGCTCGCAGAAGGCCCTCGCCGGTGCCACCGATGCGGCTGACGAGGCCTTGAAGAACGCCAACGACAGCTACGATGCCGTAACCCAGGCCGTGAACCAGGCTTTTGTCTCCATGAAGAACGATCCGGCTGCGGCGAAGGCCGTGCTGCAGGCCGCCCGCGACGACGTGCAGGGCCTGCAGAGCGCCTACGCCACCATGCGCGACCAGGTGGCAGCCGTGGCGCCGGGCAGCGCGGCCGCAGTGGCCATCAACGCCGCCATCGCCGACCTGGGCACGCTGGATGCCAGCCTGCAAGACGCCGAGAACGCCATCGGCGGCGATGCGCAGACTCTGGAAGACGCCCGCGCCAAGGCCGAACAGGCCCTGCAGCAGGCCCACGACACGCTGAACCAATCCCAAAGCACCTATCGCGACCAGCTGAAGGGCGAGCTGGAATCCCTGGCCACCAGCTTAGGCCAGGTGGGCGACGACACCACCTCGCTCGCCCAGTCGCTGCGCGACACCGCCACGGGCCTCAGCTCCTCGGCCGGCTCGCTGGGCAACAGCCTTTCCGCCGCCGAAAGCTCGCTGCGCACCACCGCCGACACGCTGCACCAGGCCGCGAACGACCTGGCCCAGGCACGTGACGACCTGCAGCACGCGCTGGACACCGGCGACATTAACGAGGTGCGTCGCATCATCGGCGACAACCCCGACGCCATCGCCCAGTTCCTGGCCGCGCCCACTCACCTCGAGCGCCACGCCGTGTACGCCATGGCCGACAACGGCAGCGCCATGAGCCCCTTCTACACCTCGCTCTGCCTGTGGATCGGCGCCATTTTCATGGTGGCGCTCATGAGCGTGCAGGTGCCTGTCGAGCAGCAGGAGGCGCTCGGGCAACGCTACGGGCGCCGCCCCACCCAAGCCGAGCTGTACCTGGGCCGTTACGGCGTGTTCGCGCTGCTGGGGCTAGCCCAGGCACTTATCGTGGGCCTGGGCAACGTATTCTTCCTGGGTGTCGAATGCCAGCACTTCTGGCTGTACCTGGCCGCATGCTGCCTCACCTCGGTGGTGTGCACGAACCTGGTGTACACCCTGACGGTGTCGTTCGGCAACATCGGCAAGGCCATCGCCATCATCGGGCTGGTGCTGCAGCTGGGCGGTGCCGGCGGCCTCATGCCCGTGCAGATGCTGTCCAGCCCGCTGTTCCAGGCCATCTATCCCTGGCTGCCCTTCGCTCATTCCATGCCCGCTCTGGAGGGCGCCATGGCCGGCATCTACGGCAACCACTACCTGGCGCAGATGGGCCTGCTGGCCGCCTTTCTGGTACCCAGTCTCATCCTGGGCCTCGTGCTACGCCGCCCCGTCATCCGCCTGAACGACTGGTTCCTCCGCAAACTGGACGAGACGAAGTTCCTCTAGCGCCTGCCGTGCCTTCCCTTGACTTAGGTTGCGGAATTCGCCAGTCGTGACAATTCCGGGCGTGTCCGTGCGCATTTTGCGACTTATATAGACGCTCGAAACGCTGAGAGCGGCTATTGAGCCTATATAAGTCGCAAAACGTGCAGCACCGCCTCTTCGAATGTCTATATAAGTCGAGAAACGTGCGCCAAGAGGGCTCTTTCTGTCACCGACAGACTTCGCCGAGCGGAACGAGAGCGTAGCGAGACCGTTAGGAGAGGGGCTTAAGAGCGCGGTTGAGGATATTGTGGGCGCGAGCGATGACCATGCCGTAGTTGGTGATGGGAACGCCCTGGTGGCGGGCGCGCTGGATGCGGGAGGCCATGTCGCGGGCGTTCAGGGTGCAGCCGCCGCAGTGGACAACGGCGGCATAGGAAGCCAGGTCGTCGGGGAAATCGCGACCCGAGGTGAATGCGAACTGCGGGTTCGCGCCGCTGATCTCGCGAATCCACTGGGGCAGCTTCACCGTGCCGATGTCCTCACAAGTACGGTGGTGGGTGCAGCCCTCGGCAACGAGCACCATGTCGCCGTCGATCAGGTTCTCCAGGGCGCGCACGGCCCGAAGCTGTGCGGGCAGGTCGCCCTTGTAGCGGGCCATGAGGATGGAGAACGACGTGAGCGGCACCGATGCCGGCAGGAGCTCGACCACGCGCCCGAACGCCTGGGAATCGGTCACCACCAGGCGCGGCGGGCACGTCAGCGTGCCCAAAAGCTGGGGCAGTCCCTCGACGCTCGTGGCGCAGGGGAAGGCGCCGGCTTCCAGCGCGTCGCGCAGCACCTGCTGCTGAGGCAGGATGATGCGGCCCTTGGGCGCAGCAGAGTCCAGCGGGATGACGAGCACCACTACATCACCTGGTGCCAGTAGATCGGCCACCAGGCGGCGCTCCCCCGCCGTGCCGGCGGCCAGGGCGGCGAGGACATGTTTCAGGTCGCCCAGCCCCTCTCCCGTCCGCGCCGATACGCGCACACGGGCGCTCGGGGCAGAAGCACGGTCGCTTTCGCAGGACACCACGGCATCGCGTCCGACGCTCTCCCGAGCATCGCCGATGTTCGATTCGCCCTCCACCGCGAGTGGCAAGGACAGCGAAGGATCCCCGTCGCCGGGGCGCTCGCTTTCCGCAAGCAAGTCGGTCTTGCTCTCGGCGACAACGTAGGGGATGTGTCTCGCTTGGAAGGCGGCAAGGAGCTGGTCGTCGAAAGAGGTGAGACCGCGAGCGGCGTCCACTACCAGCACAGCCACATCGGCCTCGTTCAGTGCAGCCTCAGCCCGCTGAACGCGCAGGTCGCCCACGTCGCCAGCATCGTCGATGCCCGGAGTGTCAACGATGAGCACCGGGCCGGCGGCCGCCAGTTCCATGGCCTTGCGCACCGGGTCGGTGGTGGTGCCGGCCACATCGGACACCACCGAGACGGTCTGGTTCGCCAATGCGTTCACCAGGCTTGACTTACCGGCGTTGCGCACCCCGAAGAAGACGATGTGTGTGCGCTCTCCGGAGGGGGTATCGTTTAGAGACATGGGGCTCCTTTGGGTTGGGGGAATCCTTCGGCTCCGCGGGGCGGGCGCCCTGCGCTCCGCTCAGGATGATGCGGGAGGGGGGCGGAATCGCACCCTTATGTCATCCCGAGCGGAGGCCGTAAGGCCGAAGTCGAAGGATCTCAGGGTGGTTAGAAGCGGAAGTCGCGTTCTCCGGCGCGAATGCGAGCGAGACAGTCGGCAGCCACAGCGCGCCGACGGTCGTCGGGGACGCGGGCGAGCTCGGCGTCGATCATCTTCCATCCCTTCTCCGCCACGGCAGGACTGGCGTAGTCGCACAGGTACTCACCCAACGTTAGCAGGGCGTTCGGCACGCAGAAGCTGCTGATCTGCCCGCTCTTGCAGAACTCCATGAAGCGGTCGCCCGTGCGGCCGGCGCGGTAGCACGCGGTGCAGAAGCTGGGAATATGCCCCTCGTCCATCAACCATCCCACCACTTCGTCCAGCGTGCGCGTATCGGACACGTCGAACTGCTCGGTGTCGCGCGGCCGCTGCTCGTCGGTATAGCCGCCCACGCTGGTACGACTGCCGCCGGAAATCTGCGACACGCCCAGCTGCAGCGCCCGCGCGCGCAGATCGGCCGCCTCCCGCGTCGAGATGATCATGCCCGTATAGGGTACGGCAATGCGAATGAGCGCGATGATCTTCTCGAACATCTCGTCGGGAATGCCGCCTTCAAAGGCACCAGGATCGATGTCCATGGCCGGCTGCACCCGGGGCACGCTGATGGTATGCGGCCCCACCCCGAACACCGCCTCCAGATGCTCGGCGTGCATGAGCAGCCCGGCGAACTCGTAGGCGTAGCCCTCCAGCCCGAACAGCACGCCCAGCCCCACATCGTCGATGCCGGCGGCCATGGCCCTATCGTGGGCTTCGGTGTGCCAGGCGTAGTCGGCCTTGGGCCCGGTAGGGTGCAGCGCCTCGTAGCGCGTGCGGTGGTAGGTCTCCTGGAACAGGATGTACGTGCCGATTTCCGCCGCCTTCAGCTGGCGGTACGCGTCCTCGGTGGTGGCAGCGATGTTCACGTTCGCACGGCGGATGGCGCCGTTTTCATGTTTGGTGGAGTAAATGGTCTGGAGGCTTTCCAAAATGTAGTCCAGCGGATTGTGACGCGGGTCTTCCCCCGCCTCCACGGCCAGGCGCTTGTGGCCCATGTCCTGCAGGGCCACCACCTCGGCGCGAATCTCCTCCTGGGTGAGCTTGCGACGCGGAATGTCGCGGTTCTTTGCATGATAGGGGCAGTACAGGCAGCCGTTCACGCACCAGTTGGAAAGGTACAGCGGCGCGAACAGCACCACGCGGTTGCCGTAGTAGGCCTGCTTGATATCGCGGGCGAGCTGGCGTATCTCGGCGTTCACCGCGGCATCGTCGCACGCCAGAAGTACGCTCGCCTCGCGGTGGGTGAGCGTTGTGCCGTGGTCGTGGGCCGGCGCCAGGTTGGCGCGAGCCTTCTGCAAAATGGAGCGCGCCAGAGCGGCGTCGTTTTTGTGCGCCTCGGCATAGGCCAAGGTGTCGAGGATTTCCTCGTGATTGATGAACTCGTCGGCATGGGGTGAGCGCACATCATAGCGAGTCATGAGGGTTCTCTTTCATGGGACAAACAGCGGGCACGGGAGGGGAATCGGAAGCGACCAGACGGACCGGCAAGGAGCCCGGCGGAAGGGATGCTCGCCGCCCGGAAGTCGCAGGGAACTCTAGCTGGAAGAAGCCCTGGGGTCCCCGCGGTCCACCACGAGGCGCCGCCCCAGGGATACGAGCTTCGCCGCCAGGTCGGCCCACTTGCGAGCCGCACCGGCCGACGAGCAGGGCTTGCCGTCGTAGAGCGCGTAATCACCCTGGAGCTCGGGTGGCGACACGTTCGGCATCACGACGTTGGCCCCGGCGAGGATGCCCTTCTCGCGGCCGTCAGGCGCGAGCGCCTCCAGAGCCGTCGTGGCCGGCAGCAGCACTGCGGGTCGCATAAGCCGAATCAGGGAAAGCAGGTAACAGGTGAGCTCTACCGTGCCGCCCTCTTCGTTCGCGAAGGGAGTCCCGTGATGGGGAACGAAGGGACCGATGCCGCACATCTCGGGTTTGAACTGCTCCATGAACTTCAAATCGGCGGCGATGCGGGCCGGCGTTTGGAAAGGCGAGCCTACCATGAAGCCCACGCCCACGGCGTAACCGAGCGCGCGCAGGTTTCTCAGGCACGCCATGCGGGCATCGAAGCTCATGGGGGCGGGATGCAGCTGCCGGTAATGGGCGGGGGTGGCGGTCTCGTGGCGCAGCAGGTAGCGATCGGCACCCGCCTCCCTCAGACGCCGGTAGCTGTCGCGCGACCGCTCTCCCACCGACAGCGTAACCGCGCAGCCGGGAAACGCCGCCTTCAAATCGCGCACCAAGGAGCACAGCCACGCATCGGTGAGGACCGGGCTCTCCCCTCCCTGGAGCACGAAGGTGCGAAAGCCCGCGCGCCAGGCCTCCTGGGCGCAGGCCATAACCTGCTCGGCGCTCATCCGATAGCGCGCACAATCTCGGTTGCTGCGCCGGATGCCGCAGTAGTAGCAGTCGTTGCGACACACGTTGCTGACCTCGATGAGCGCGCGGGCGAACACGGCGTCGCCGTACACGCGCTCGCACGCCTCGCGAGCGCGGCCGGCCAGCTCGGCGGCCAGCGCGGGCGTGCGGGCGGCAACAAGCCGCTCGTATTCGTCCGCGGAAAGGGAGCGCCCGGCAGCCAAGCTTTCGACGAGCGACGTTACGTTATCTGCCATGGCGCATCCTCCTTTCCGAAATGCAGGGGGCGGGACGCCGGCGTTGCTTCCCGTCCCGCCCCTTCAGCGGGTTTGCCCGCCCTCGTTGCTAGATCTGCCACATCTCCTGATCGGTGTGCAGCCATTCGTGGGCCGTGTGGGAGAGCGGCTCGCCGATCCAGTCGGCATACAGCTGCGCGATATCGGGGTTCTCGTGGGAATAACGCAGGGTGTCGCCGGCGTCCAGGCGGTTCAGCACGCCCGCACGGTCGCTGGCCAGCTCGCAGTTGAATGCGATGGGCTGGCCGCCACCGCCCACGCAGCCGCCGGGGCAAGCCATGATCTCGACGAAGTCGAAGGCCGCCTCACCCGACTCCAAGGCATCCAGCAGCTTCGCCGTGTTTTCCAAGCCGCTGGCCACGGCGATGCGCACCGTGGCGTCGCCCACCGTCAGCTCGCGGGAAATCCACGGGGTCTCCGGCGTGGCATCGGTGGTGTCGCACACGCTGAAATCGGGGTTCTCGCCGGTGATGAGGAAGGCCGCCGAGCGCAGGGCCGCCTCCATCACGCCGCCGGTGCGCCCGAAGATGGTGGCTGCGCCGGTGGACAGCCCCAGCGGGTTGTCGAAGGGGGTCTCGGTCAGATTCGCGCAGTTCACGCCCACCATACGCAGAAGGCGGTTGAACTCGCGCACCGTGAGCACCGCGTCCACGTCGGCATCGGCCTCGGTGGCCAGCTGGGGCACGTCGCACTCGTACTTCTTCGCCACGCAAGGCATGATGGACACCACGAACAGGCGCTTACCCGCCTCGGAAGCCTCGGCCGCCAGGGTATTCTTCACCACGGCGCCCAGCATCTGATGGGGCGATTTGGCGCTGGAAAGCTGAGCGGTGAACTGGGGATAGTGCAGCTTCACGAAGCGCACCCAGCCCGGGCAGCAGCTGGTGAACATGGGGCGCGGCTTGTCGGACCCCAGGAATTCCACGAACTCGCTGCCCTCTTCCATAATGGTGAGGTCGGCCGCGAAATCGGTATCGAACACCTTGTCGAAACCCACGGCATGCAGGGCCGCGGCCAGACGACCCGGGGTGGCCGCCTCGCGGGAAAGCCCCACGCCCTCGCCCCAGGCGGCGCGCACAGCCGGCGCCACCTGCACCACGGTTTCCACGGTCGGATCCAGAATGGCATCCATGATACGGCTCACGTCGTCGCGGGCGGTAAGGGCAGCCGTGGGGCAGTGGGTGATGCACTGGCCGCACAGCGCGCAGCCAGCATCGGCAATGGGCAGATTGTCGCGCACGATCACCTTCATCGAGGGGCCGGTGCCGGTGAAGTCCCACACGCCGCAGTGCTGCACCTTGTCGCAGATGGCCACACAGCGCATGCACTTGATGCACTTGCTGCTATCGCGCTGCAGCGGGAAATCGGCATCCCACGGCTTTGGCGCGGGCAGGGCCTCGCCGGCATCCTGCAGGTTGAACCGGCTTGCCAGATCGCGCAGCGCGCAGGTGTCCTGACGCACGCAGGTGGCGCACAGCGCCCGATGGTCGTCCATGATAGCCTGCAGGTTCGCCCGGCGCGCCGCAGCCACCTGCGGGGTATCGGTGCGCGCCACCATGCCCTCGGCTGCAGCGGTATTGCACGCCGCCACCAGGCCCGCACCTTCCACGTCCACCAGGCACACCCGGCACGAGCCGATGCAGTTCAGGTCCTTCAAATAGCACAGCGTGGGAATGTTAACGCCCGCGACCGTGGCGGCCTCAAGCAGCGTGGAGCCCTCGGCCACCTCCACTGCGCGGCCGTTCAACGTGATGGTTACCATGCCTCAAGCCCCCTTCCGGTCAGCGCGCCTATGCCGTACACGTCGCAACGCAGGCAGCGGCGGCACTCCTGAGCCGCCTCCTCATCGGTTATCGGAACCTCCACGCCCTCGAAATCGTGCTTGCGCTCGCACGCCGGGCGCTCGGCTACCTGCACGCGGCCGTAGGCCGTCCGATCGTTGGGACGTGCCGGTGGCACGGTGGCGCCGCAGTCCAGCTCGTGGTGGAACCCAAGCTCGTGATCGATGTTGGCCGCGGCCGTCTTGCCCGCGGCGATGGCCATGATGACGGTCTTGGGACCCCACTGGCAGTCGCCGCCCACGAAAACGCCGCTGAGGCCCGGGGCCCGCAGGTACTCGTCGGCGCACAGGTACGTCCGGTCGTGCTCCATGCCGAACTCGCTGAACGGCGCGCACTCGATAGCCTGGCCGACGGCGATAATGATCAGGTCAGCCGCAAGCCGCACTTCCGGCCTGCTGGCAGCCACGGGAGTGGGGCGGCCGCCACGCACCGCACCGATGCGCTGGGGCTGGCAGACGAGAGCCGTAGCCTGGCCACCTTCGCCTACCTCGATGCGAGCCGGCGCCTGCAGGCACATCATCTCGACGCCCTCGGCCATGGCGGCCTCCACCTCAGAGGGCAGGGCGGTCATGTCCTCCAGTCGGCGACGATAGGCCACGGTCACCGAGGACGCATGGGCCCGAATGGCCGTGCGGGCGCAGTCCATGGCCACGTTGCCGCCGCCGATGACCACCACGTTCTTGCCCGTGAAGTCGGGGTAACGCTCGTCGCCGATAGCCTCCAGCACATCCACCGCGCTCATGACGCCGGCCGCGTCGGCGCCTTCGATGGAAAGCGTCTTGCCACCTTGCGCGCCAACGGCCACATACACGGCATCGTATTCCTCGGTCAGTTCTTTCATCTGGTCCGTCTGTATATCGCAGCCCGTGCGCACCTCGATATCGCCGGCATTCAGCACCGCGCGAATATCCTCATCCAGACGCTCGCGCGGCAATCGGTACGAGGGAATGCCGTAGCGCATCATGCCCCCCAAACGGTCGCGGCGCTCGTACACCACCACCTTATGCCCCATCAGAGCCAGGAAGTAAGCGCAAGTAAGGCCAGAGGGACCGGCGCCCACCACAGCAACGCGCTTGCCGGTGGCGGGCAACGGCGCGGGGGTCTCCACGGCATCGGCGGCCATAGTGTCCACGATGTACTTCTTGATGCCGCGAATGTTCACGGGCGCGTCCACCATGGTGCGGCGGCAGCGCTCCTCGCACGGATGCTCGCACACCAGGGCGCAGGCCGTCGGGAACGGGTTGTCCTTGCGAATCATCTTCACGGCCTCGGCCGCGCGGCCCTCCTCGGCCAGGGCGATGTAGGCCGGCACGTTCACGTGAGCCGGACACTGGGTAACGCAGGGCACCGTCTGACGCGTGCCGGGCGCGCACTCACCCGCCCCAACATGGCTGGCGAACTCGTCGGCGAAGGCGTCGAGCCCGGCCAGCACCATCGCACCCGCCTGCCAGCCCACCGCGCAGTCAGCCGTGTCGCGCAGCAGCGTGGCCTTGGCGCGAATCGCATCAACCGTCGCCTTGGTGGCACGGAACTCCGCCACGTCGCGCAGCAGCGCCGCGATCTTCGGCATGCCCTGAGCGCACGGCGTGCACTTGCCGCACGTCTGCACCATGCTCGCCTGCAGCTGCCCCAGCACCATCCCCACCGGGCACTGCCCCGGCGGCATGGCTTCGACGCGGCGCGCGAACGCCTCGACGAACTCTCCCATCCGCCCGTCGGCTCGCGCCGCGGGTTCTACCGTTAAACGCCCCATAGCTCTCTCTTTCCTGTTGAGGATCAACTGATACAAGGTAACGCGCGCCGTATTTCCAATTGGTAACATACGCCCCGCACGGCACCTCTCAACGGTCAGCGACACTGCGCCCATGCTCGCACGCATGGGAAATCTCAGGGCCCGCGCCATCACCGATCTCGCATCAAACCGAGAAACTTAGTGGAACTTAGAACTCCTTAGAAGAACTTAGATAAACTTAGTAAAACTTAGCAAAACTTAGAACTCCTTAGAAGAACTTAGAAGGAAGCGCCATGAGCATTGAGGAGAATCCCTTTACCCCTAGTTTTGGAGAAATTCCCGTCTACCTTGCCGGCCGACGTGAGATTATCGACGCGTGTTCGCGGGCGTTTCTCAGCGAGCGGCGCCGCCCCGAGCTGACAACGCTCTTCTCCGGCGCCCGCGGCACGGGAAAAACGGCCCTCCTCTCCCATCTTGCCGATCTGGCAGAGGAAAGCGGATGGATCTCCGTGAACATCACGGCGCTGCCCGGCATGCTCGGCGACGCGGAAATACAGCTGCGCCGCAATACCGCCCATCTCATCGATCTCGAAAGCAACCTCTCCATCGCGAGCGTGGGAATTCCCGACGTCATATCTCTGTCCATATCGGAAGGCGAGGCACCGCGCAGTAACTGGCGGTCACGCATGGACGATATATTCGACCAGCTCTCACCGCAGGGAATTGGCGTGCTCTTCACTGTTGACGAAGTTGATCCGACGCTCGACGAAATGGTTCACCTCGCCGCAGTCTACCAGCACTTTGTCCGGGAAGGCCGCAAGGTGGCACTCCTCATGGCCGGGTTGCCCCATAACATCTCGTCTTTGCTCAACAACAAGACCGTGTCGTTTCTCCGGCGCTCGAACCGCATGGTGCTCGATCGCATTCCCGATAGCGAGGTTTCCGCAGCCCTCGTACGCACGGCCCAAGCGGGCAACCGCAGCGTTGATGCGACGGCGTTGGCGGCGGCGGCAGAATCCATCGGTGGCTTTCCCTTCATGCTGCAGCTTGTCGGCTACTACGCCTGGGACGAGAACCCCAAATCCGAGGTGCTCGGCGCATCCGACTTCGCGCGAGGCGCCGCCATTGCACAGCAGGAGATGACCTATCGCATCCTGGATGCCACCTTCGCCGAGCTATCTCCCGGCGATTTGCGCTTTGTTGCCGCTATGCTGGAGGATGAAGGAGACAGCCGCATCGCCGACCTCATCGAGAGGCTCGGACGCTCGTCTTCGCTCGTGGCACAATACCGCAAGCGGCTCATCGACGCCGGAGTCATCGGCAAACGGGCGCGCGGTGTCGTAGGGTTCGATCTCCCCTATTTCCGCAACTACCTGCAGGAGAAACTCGACGACGGAGAGCTGCTTCTTGAACCTGTCGGCGAACGCTCTTCCTCTTTTAATGAGTAGTTTTACTCAGTGTATTGAGTAAAACTACTCATTAGGAATTTCGTTCGATTATAGATAAAGTTGCCGAAGGAAACGCCCTCACTGGGCGAGGGTGAGCCGCGGCATCTCTATAGCCCTAGCGGCGATGGGCGTGGGCTATGAGGTCAGCCATTTCGGCAGCGGTTTTCGCGGGAATGCTGGCACGGGCGGCCAACCCTTTGTCGTGGGTGACCAGGTAGCGAGCCTTGCAAAGCTCGCAAGCGGCGAGCACCGCGCCGTCCTCGTAGTCGGAGGTGACATCACGATAGTGCCGGGCCAGCCACGCCGTGCGATCGTCCATGGGGATCGAAACAGCCAGATCGGTCATATGGTCCACGCAGCTCCAGGCGAAGTCGTTTATGCCGCGCGCCGTGCGCTCGTCAACCGTGCCTCCGTTTTCACGCACCGTTTGCTTCAGATACTTGCCCACGATATAGAAAACCTCGTTGGGGGCATCTGCTGGAGTTCCCAAATGGGCATCGTATTCCTCCGCAGTACGAATGAAGCGAGCAGCCTCCTCGTGAAGGGGACGTTCTTTCAGATAGAAATCAAGCCAGATGTTTTTGTCCACAACAATGGCATTCTCTGCAACCGTCACCAGAGCCCCCTCTCAGCCAGTCTTTCGCTCTTCGCCTCATAAAAAAGATTGTCCCAATATTCGTCGGAGAACTCCTGAGGCGAGGCGGATGGCGGAATGCCCAGTGCCTCGCGTTGCGCCTGAAGCGATGCCAGAAAATCTGTAATGGCCTGGGCGCGCTTCTCGCCTTCGCTCATGCTGGCGCTTGGCTCCGTGCCGATAAGCGACCGCAGCAGCCCCTCGCTCTCGTCGTCGTAGCGGGCAGCGCACTCGTAGAGTCGCCGCATAGCCTCCGAGGGCGTGCAGCCGAACCGGGCAAACCGCTCGTCGCCGCGGCGCTTCAACTCGGCATCAATTCGAAAGTTCATCTGAGCATTCGGCATAGCTGCTCCTTCCATAATGCTAGCAGTATAGCATTATGGAAGGAGCAGCGCGAGCAACGGGAGCAAGCGGGCGGCCTGAAGACCGCCCCTACAGATCGGCCCGGACTTCGATGCCGGTGAAGCAAGCCGATCATCGTCGGGACGTTCGCAGCACGGCGAAAAACCTCCTGAACGCACAACAGCCGTCCCGAAGGACGGCCGCAAGACGTACGAGCGCCGCAGCTTTATGCGCGGGTGCGGAACGGGTCGGCGGCGGCCAGGGTGCCGAAGCCGATCAGCGCGAGGGCAAGCCAGCCCATAGCGCCCACGGTCACGATGGCATCGTCGGCCTGGCCGAGACCCAGCGCCTGCCACGCACCCAGCAGAGCCACGGTGGCGGCAACGAGCACGATAGCGATGATCCAGAGGTTCTTCTTCATGGTCTTACCCTCCTTTGGTAAGTCGGTTGCAACGCCGCGTCCTCAAACGCGGAATGATGATGATATTCGTCCATAATATGCCGTCAACACCCAAGAAGGCCCTGTTCACAGGGCCTTCAAAAAACTCTGGGTGTAGATTGGGTGTAACCCACCGCCCGCCACCGCAACCAAGCCGCCGGCAGTCAGGCATGCGGGAAAGGCACTCTAGTCGCGCTCGCCGGGTTGACGGACGGAAATCTCCTGCGACTTCACCGACACGCGGGAGTTCGGCGGCACCGAGAAGGTGACGAAGGTGCTGCCGGCGATAACCGAGCCCTTGCCGATGACCGTCTCGCCGCCCAGCACGCTGGCATTCGAGTAAATGGTCACGTCGTCCTCGATGGTGGGGTGGCGCTTCACGCCGGCCAGGCGCTGACCGCCGCGCGTGGAAAGCGCACCCAGGGTCACGCCCTGGTACAACTTCACGTGCTCGCCGATAACGGTGGTCTCGCCGATCACCACACCGGTGCCGTGGTCGATGAAGAAGTAGTCGCCGATAGTCGCGCCAGCGCCGATGTCGATGCCGGTGGACGAGTGGGCGATTTCGGTCATCACGCGCGGAATGATGGGCACGCCCAGCTCATACAGCACGTGTGCGATGCGGTACACGTAAATGGCGTACAGGCCCGGGTAGGTGAAGATGACCTCCTCCTTGGAACCGGCCGCCGGGTCGCCGTCGTACAGCGCCTGCACATCGGTAAGCAACGTGCGCTGGATTTCCGGCAAGGCGTCGAAGAACTTCGTGCAGATGTCGGCCGTTTGCTGGCAGATGGTGTCAGACGTGCAGCCACCGCACAGGTGGTTGCCGCTGCCGATGAGGTCGTCGCGCTCGTCGGAGGTATAGGTAAGCGCCAAAATCAGCTGCTGGCGCAGCACGCTCTCGATGTCGATGAGCGTCTGGCCGATGAAGTAACTGGGGCTCGTGGACGGCGTCAGCATCTCGGGCCCGAAGTAGCCGGGAAACAGCACGCGGCGCAGCTCGGTGATGAGCCCCTTAATGGCCGTGCGGCTGGGGAACCGGCGCCCGGGTTTCGTGAAGAATATCTCGTCGGCCTCGTAGTTCTTCTCGATAGCAGCGACGATGCGCTCCAGGTTGTCTCCGAACATGGGACCTCCTTGCAGGTCGGGGCTTTTCGATAGGATAGCAGATCGGCGACGCTTTCCCGCCCACGCCATCAGTTGCGGAACGAAACAGCTACTATCAATGGTGAAGATACTAGATGCTCGAACGACGCCAAATCGCAGCCACCCGCACCTGGCGTCTTTGCCATTGCACGGAAGCTGGCCTCGCGGCTTCCCAAGCTCAAGCAGCCCCGTTGCCTTGATCGCCGGGGCTGCTTGGTTTTCGGAGCGTCGTGGCTACCCCTCGCGGCCCTCTGGGCGCGTGGTGCCGGACTGTTCAGCAGGACGGCCGGCGCGGGCAGCACGCTCGGCGCGCTCTTCAGCGCATTTTTTCTCGCAATCGCATTCCACCACAGCTTCCATCTGACCACTGGGTTCGTCGCCGCAGAACACGGCGCGCCCCGGGTGCTCGGACAAATACGCGGCCATGGAATACTGTGTGATATCGCTGCGGTTGATGACGCCCACGATGTGGCCGTCCTCCAGCACCGGCACCTTCTTCAGATGGTTCTCGGCCAGCACGCGGCACACATTGGTCAGGTCGGCATGCACGCTCACGCAGATGGGATTGCCCACTCCGATCTCGCTGGCGCGCATCTGCATCACCTTCGCCAGCTTTTCGGCGTAGCCCTCATCGTCCATAACGGTACGGTTGATCAGCACGATGGGATCAGTGAACGAATTGCTGCGCGGGCTCAGCCGCTTCAGAATGTCGCCGTCGGAGATGAAGCCCACCGGCTCGCCCGACTCATCCACAATGGGCGCCGCCGAAATGTTCTTCTCCACGAACAGGCGCATGGCCTCTTCCACCGTGGCGTCCTGATGCAGCGAGTACACGTCGGTCTTCATGATGGCCATGAGCAGCGACTTGCGGGTGTTTCCCTCGTCCACCGCGGCCTCCTCGCCGGGCTTGTCCTTCACCAGGGCGATGGTCATCACCAGGCCCACCAGGCACAGCACCGTGCATACCAGGAAGGCGGCATTGATACCCAGCATGGTGCCCTCCACCGCGCCGAAACTGGGCGACGCGATGTTCTGCACCTGGGTGCTCACGGCGATGATAATGGCGGTGCCCAGCGAGCCCGCCACCTGACGCAGCGTGTTGTTCACCGAGGTGCCGTGGTTCATCACCTTGTTGTCCAGCGCGTTCATACCCCAGGTGGTGATGGGCATGTTCACCAGCGTCATAGAGAACATGCGGATGGTGTACACCACGGTAAGGTACACGATGCTCGTTTCCGTGTTCAGCAGCGCAAAGGCGAAGGTGGTCAGCGTCAGCAGGGTCATGCCCACGATGGCCATGCGGCGCGGGCCGTGGCGGTCAAACCACTTGCCGGCGATGGGGTTCATCACGCCCATGAGGATGGCGCCGGGCATCAGCACCAGGCCCGATACCGTGGCCGACAGCCCGTGCAGCGACTGAATGTAGATGGGCATGAGAATACCCGCCGCCAGCAGGGCGCCCTGCACGAGCATACCGATGATGGTGCCCACCAGGAAGCGGCGGTTCTTCAGCACATCGACCCGTAGCATGGGGTGCGGCAAGCGCGTCTGGCGAACGAAGAACCACACCACGCCCACAATGCCGACGGCAGTGGTCAGCAGCGGCACCAGGGTGAGACCCGCCGAGCCCAGAGCCGAGAAACCGTACAGCATCAGGCCGAAGCCCAGGGTAGACAGCACCAGCGACAGCGGATCGAGCACCGAGTCGCCCTTGTTCGCGGGCGCCTTGTCGTCCACGAGGAACAGCGACGCCGCGATGATGACGAGCGACAACCCGAAGATGATGTAGAACAGAATGTGCCAGTCGGCCTGGTCGATGACGAAACCGGCCACGGTAGGACCGATGGCCGGCGCGAAGGCGATGACGAGGCCGAAGATGCCCATGGCCGAGCCGCGGCGGTCGACGGGGAACACTAGCATGAGCACCGTCATGGTCACCGGCATGAGGATGCCGGCACCGGCCGCCTGCACGAGACGACCTCCCAGCAGCACGGGGAAGTTCAGGCCGACGGCCGCCAACAGCGTACCCAGGGCGAACATGCCCATAGAGAACACGAACAGGCGCCGCGTAGAGAACCGGTCCTGCAAGAACGCCGTGATGGGAATCATGATGGCGTTCACCAGCGTGAAGCCCGTGGTGAGCCACTGGGCCGTGGACTGGTCGACCGACATCTCCTCCATGATGGACGGCAACGCCGGCGTGACCAGTGTCTGGTTCAGCACCGTCACAAAGGCGCCGAACACCAGCACGGTCAGCATCATCCATTGCTTGCGGGTCAATTTCATGCGCAACACCTCATCTGCCTGGCCGGCCCTTCTCTCCGCGAGCCGGCTCGCTCGTTCTATGCTTGATGGAAACTGGCTTACTCTACCACCATCACTGGAAAGAAGACCCGTATATCGGCCAAGTCGTCGGCTTCCTGTAGGAACGGCGGCGGCTTTCCGAAACGAACAGAGGGGCGGATGGCGAGGTGTCCGGCTGAGACCGGGGGCATCGGGGAGGCGGGCCGCCACAACACCGCCACTCGTAATAATATGATGCCAGTTTCGCTACCTGTGAGAGTACGCGCTGAAAATCCCCTAGGATATGACTCACATATTTTCAACGAGACGAAGCGACAGCCGCCGCTTCGCGAAGGGGTGTTTACCGCTATGCAAACCGCCGTTTGCCTGCTGCTAGTCGTGTTCTTCCTGCTGATGAACGCGTTCTTCGTTATCGCCGAGTTCGCGCTGGTGCGCGTGCGCAAGAGCCAGATCGACATGGCCGTGGCCGAGAAGCGTCGCGGCGCTGAGGCTGCCCGCGACGTGACCACGCACATCAACGCCTACCTTTCCGCCTGCCAGCTGGGCATCACCCTGGCCTCGCTGGCCATCGGCTGGCTGGGCGAGCCGGCCGTGTCGGCCATTCTGGAAGCGCCGCTTCTGGCCTGGGGCTTCCCCGAGTCGGCCGTGTATCCCATCTGCGTGGCCGTGGGCTTCTTCATCGTCACCACGCTGCATGTGGTGGTGGGCGAGCTTATCCCGAAATCCTTCGCCATTTTCGCCACCGAGAAGTACGCCCTGCATACCGCTGGCCCCCTGCGCGTGTTCTACCGCATCACCTACCCCATCATGGTCATTTTCAACGGCATCACCAACGGCGTCATGCGCCTGTTCGGCCATGACCCGGCCGACGAGCACGAGGTGTACACCGGCGACGAGATCAAGCTGCTCATCGATGAGTCCACCGAGAGCGGCCTCATCGACCCGGAGCAGAACGAGTTCGTGGACAACATCTTCGACTTGGGCGACAAGGACGCCGAGGGCATCATGACCCCCCGCACCGACGTGATTTGCCTGGACACCGAGGACACGCTGGAGGAGAACCTGGAGCTCATCCGCCAGTACAAGTACTCCCGCTACCCCGTGTGCAACGGATCGAAGGACCATATCGTGGGCTTCGTGCACACCAAGGACCTGGTGGACATGCCGCTAGACACGCCGCTTTCCGAGTGGAACGTGCGCGAGCTGCCCGCGGTGCCCGAGAGCATTCCCATCGCGAAGCTGCTTGAGACCATGCAGGAGCGCTGCACGAAGATCTGCGTGGTGGTGGACGAGCACGGCGGCACGGCCGGCATCGTCACCATGAGCGACATCATGGAGCAGATCGTGGGCCGCATCGACGACGAGTACGTGCACGACACCGACGACGACGTGGAAGAACTGCCCGACGGCACCTACCAGATCAACGGCACGCTGGCCATCAACGACCTGGTGGAGCTTTTGGGCTTCGAGCCCGAGGAGGCCGACGAGGTGGAAACCGCCGGCGGCCTGCTGCTGAAGCTGTTCGACCGCATCCCCGCCGAGGGCGATGTGGCCGTGCTGGAGCACCGTGGCACCAAGGTGACCTTTACCGTGCTGACCATGGACCGCCTGCGCATCGACCGCATCTGCATGGCCATCGACCGCCCCGACGAGGAGTAGCGGGCGGCCCCGAGAGCTTCGTATCCGGGCGGTCTTCGGGCCGCCCTTCGACCGAGCGACGGCCCCATGTATAATGTCCCCGTATGATCGAGGGCCACAACAAGAAGGGACATACCGTTGCAGCGCAATCACGGGCGGTGGCTCGGCAGAAATCTCCTGATAGCTGTGGCGGGCATCTCCGCCCTTCTGGCGGCCCAGTCATTTGAGGCGCCCTACGAGATTTCCTTGTATCTTCCCCTGGGACAAGGCAGCGTGCCGGCGACCATTGTAGACGTAGCCGTCGCCTCCCTCGTTTCTTGTGCTTTGATCATCGCAGGCAGCCGAGGGAGACGCGCGCTTGCGAGTGTTCCCCTCGCCATAACAAGCGCCTCGTGCTGCCTAATGGGCTTGGCCGTGCAAGGCACAGGAGAGCCCCTCTCCATTTTCGGACTCATCCTCATGTCTGCCGGGGGAACCGTTCTTCTTTTCTGCTGGCTGGCGGCAGTCTGCGCCCAGCGCGATATCGGCATTGTCGAACTGATGATAGAGGTCGAGGTGCTCGCATCGGCGGCGGCGATTCTCCCCTCGCTTCTGCCTGCGTCATGGTGCCAAGCCCTCGCCGGCATGAGCGTGGCAGCTTCTGCGGTGGCACTTTGCCTCATCCAGCGCCCCGCGCCTTCCTCATCGGAGGCCGAGCGGTCTTTTACCCTCGAGCCATCTTCGTTGGCGAAAATCCTCTGCAGCTTTTTTGTTATCGGACTGGTGGTAGGATCCTTGCAGTACTCGGTCTTCCTGCAGCAGGCAGAAGGCGAGATGTTCCCCTTCATCATTACCGCCATATCGCTCGCACTCGTGCTCTGGCTCTTTAACCGCGGGCGAGACTTCAATCTGTCGGTATGGACGAAAGTAGTTGCGACCCTTTCGCTGGCCGCTCTTATCTTAGTGCTGTTCTCATCGACTCTCACCTACCTTGCCTACGTGTTGGCCGGCATCGCATACTCTCTTTTGGAATGCGGCGCCCTCTACATGGGATTGCTCCTGGGGCGGCTGTATCCTGGTACTCGTGTGAGAATCTTAGCCACTGCCTGGTGTGTGGGGACTTTAGGGTCCCTCCCCCTGCTGGCTTCCGCTTTTTTCGGACCCCACATCGCAAGCAGGGTCGCCATGCTCTTCATGGCCCTTCTTCTCGTCGTGGCATCCATTTGGATTCTGGAGGATCGAACCATGTCGCTGCTGTTGTCCGCAAGCGGCGGCGCGAAGCTCACCTCGCTCTCGGGTCGTCCCCTTGAATCATTCAGCGACAGCATGGGCCTGACTGCTCGCGAACGCGATGTGTTCAATCTCTATATCGTCGGACGAAGCGCCCCCTACATTGCAGAGAAGCTCGTAATCAGCGAGAGCACGGTGAAATCTCACCTGCAGCACATCTACACCAAATGCGGCGTCCATTCGCGCCAAGAGCTTATCTCACTCGTTGAAACGACCTCGAAGGAATAAACCACCTGGTCAGATGATTGTCGTACTTTTCGTATAGGGTGCTTTTTCTTGTATTTCATACGTTTCTCCTGTTTTGCACGACTTCCGAATGCGGTGATATAGGTGCCGTCCTGATATACGACAAAAGGAGGGTACCGTGACGATGAAGGAGTTTGGGAAGAAGGGATCAATCAGCCGTCGAAGCTTTTTAGCAGCACTCGGCCTGGCAGGCGCCTCGGCCGCCGGCACCGGCCTCGTCGGTTGCGCCCCGAAGCAGCCGTCGGATAATCTCGATGACGAGAATACCGCCCTCGCTGACACTGGCACCCTGGTGGAAACCGACATCCCCGAGGACAAGATTATCGAGACGGTTGATTGCGACGTGTGCGTGGTTGGCCTGGGCGTGGCGGGGGTAGGAGCCCTGCGTTCTGCCGCTGAAGGAGGACTCAAGGTAGTCGGCGTCGAGAAGGGCAGCAAGCCCAGTGCTCGCTCGAACATGTTCGCCGCCTTCGGCACCGAGAAGACGCGCTCCATCGGAATCGAGGACATCAGCCCCACCGAGGTGGCCAACGAGCTCATGACGCAAATGTCGCATCGCGCAGACTATCGCATAACCACGAAGTGGCTGAAGAACTGCGGAGAGGCTTTCGAGTGGTACACCTCCGCATACGACGGACTCCTGTGGCTCGGCATGGAAGACGAGCTTCCCGAAGATCCTAGTCAGTTGTTCGTCTGCGCCGATACGCTCACGAGCGGCATCTATCGCTTCGGCATCGACCACGAGCGCCTCTTTGCCGGATGCTGCTGCATCAGCGGAGGCGACGAGACCCATACGCCCGTTCTGCAGGCCAATGTCGATGCAGCCGTGGCCACCGGCAACGCGCAGGTGCAATTCTATTCGCCAGCCGTGAAGCTCGAGGCTGCTGACGGCCAGATAACCGCCGTGATCTGCCGCAATGATGAGGGCGAGGGCTACACGCGTTATCGTGTCTCCAAGGGCGTGGTGCTCGCCACGGGCGGCTATTCCCACAACGAGAAAATGCTGGGGCAGTATGCTCCGTGGATTCTGAAGAACCAGGACAAATTCCTGTTCTCATACGAGGTGACGGATCACGACGGCAACCCCGCCGATACCGGCGACGGCCAGCAGATGGGCATGAACGTCGGCGGCCACCTGGACGTGGGACCCCATGCGGTAATGGCTCATATTCTCCAGTTCGGCCAGGAGTTCTTCCTGCAGGTCAACGAGCACGGCGAGCGCTTCACCAACGAAGACCTCAGCATGACCAATATCGCTAAGGTCATGCAGAACCAACCAGGCAGCAAGGTTTTCCAAATCATAGACAGCCACTGGCCCGAGCAGTACCCGATGCTCGAGATGGTCATGGAAAACATCCGCAGCTATGGCGACGGCGAGGGTTTTTCAGCTCAAGCCGATTCACTCGAAGAGCTCGCCTCTCAGCTGGAACTCAGCGCAGATGCCACCCAGAATTTAACCGCAGCGGTCGCGCGCTACAACGAGCTGTGCGAAAAAGGAGTCGATGAGGATTTCGGCAAGGCAGCAGAGAAGATGTTCCCCGTGGTCGATCCTCCCTTCTACGCGATCACCTACGATATGCTCAAGCACACGTCGGTGGAAGATGTGAGCTGCATGCGATTGCTCGTTACCATGGGCGGCCTCGTAACCGACGACAACGCTCGCGTGCTCAACGACGATTCGGAGCCCATTCCCGGCCTGTTTGCCGTTGGCAACGTGCAAGGCGGACGCTTCGTGGAGGACTACCCCTTTACGTTGTCGGGAGCCAGCCATGCTGCTGCCCTCACTTACGGCTATTTGACCGGTAAGTATCTAGCCGAGCAAGTCTAAGCGATGCATACTCTATTGCGATAAAACGAGTCCCGACGCGCGCAACTCCCTCCCCGTAGCGCGCGTCGGGATTCTTGTGCTGTCTAAGTTGAGCAGCAGCTACTTAATTTTTTGGCCAATGAAGTGTTCGACATTGTGCCAGGTGATAGCTTCGAATTCTTCCTCAGTGAAGGGCATCGCCGCCAGCATGTTGTACTCGGTGGCAGGGTTCCACATGGGGAAGTCGCTGCCGAACATCACGCGTTCCACTCCGTAGGCGCGCGCAAGCTCCACCGCACGGCGCGGACCCAGGAACTCCAGCGCGCTCGACGTGTCCACGTAGCAGTTCTCGTCTTCCAAATACTCCAGCGCGTAGTCGAACACCGACCAGCCGCCGAAATGCGCCGCGTCCACCACCAGCTTGGGGAACGTGCGCAAAATTCTCTTCAGGCGCCGCGGATGCGAATAGTCGTAGCGGTAGTCGCCCGTGTGGATGACAATAGGCAAGCGTCCCTCGATAACCTCGTACAGCCGCATGAGCCGCGGGTCGTCCATGTCCACCTTCTGCGTGTCGGGATGAATCTTCACGCCCTTCAAGCCCAGCTTGATAGCGCGGTCGATCTCGGCTTCGATATCCTCGTAATCCTGGTGCATCGTGGCGAAGCCGATGAACTCGGGGTGCCGAGCGCACTGGTCGGCGATGAAGTCATTGATGGTCTCCACCTGACCTGGCGTTGTGGCCACCGAATGCACCAAATGGTGCGTGATGGGCGTTCCCTCGCATGCCGCCATGAGCGCGTCAGCCGAAGCCACGGGCGCGGCCATTTCCACGTGGTAGAAGTCGCCCACAGCATCGGAAGCCTTTGCGGCGATTTTCTCGGGGTAAATATGAGAATGGGCATCAATGACCGGCATGGGTGGTTCCTTCGACGCGAACTTACGATTTTCCCTATTGTACGGAAGGCCGCGTTTCGAAAAAATGACCAACCCGCTCATTTTGTTGCCATAGCCAGCGAGCGGTGCAGCTTCGTGAGACGAAGTTGCAACAAATTTTCCCGCAAAGCACGTCTACTGTTATGGAAAATCAAATGGCGGAGGAGGAGGGATTCGAACCCTCGTCACCGGGGTTACCGGTGAAACGGTTTTCGAGACCGCCGCATTCAACCACTCTGCCACCCCTCCGCATGGGGTGAAACGCCGCCGAGGCGACTTTGATGCCGTCGAAACCGACATCGTTTCGCGCCGCGAATCGGGCGCTATAGAGAAGCGAGCCTTAACGGCTCGCGAATAAACTCTGGCGGAGAGGCGGGGATTTGAACCCCGGATACGCTTTTGGCGCATACACGATTTCCAATCGTGCTCCTTCGGCCAGCTCGGACACCTCTCCACATAGCCACACCCCGCCGAAGCGAAGTGCCTAAAAATTATAGCGCAGCCGCCGCCCGCACTCAAGAAGTTTTTCCTGCGAGGGTGCTACAATACGAATACTTGCTCACCACTTCTTCAAACATCGCACCAGAAAACACTTGGGGGAGGATTTTTGCGCACCAGAGAGACCTTCATGGACGCTTTTAAGAAGATCGTCGCCGAAAAGCCCATCGATAAGGTTACCGTTGCTGAGCTTGTTCGTGAAACGGGGCTCAGCCGTCAGGCTTTTTACAATCACTTTCTCGATAAGTACGATCTCTCTATTCAAATCTATGAGCAAAGCTTTGCGCCGGTAGCCCAAGGCCACCGAGATCGCATTACCACATGGCTGGAATCGGGAATTCAGCACCTCGAGATTTACGCCGCCGACAAAGATTACTATCGCAACGTGCTGTCATCATACGATCGCTCGTCCTTGCGGTTTTATCTTAAAGATCGGATGTACCACGAGTTCCGGCACAAATGCGAGCTGCGCGGGGCGGTGTTCGATACTGAGGATAAAGTCTATGCGCTCAAAATGGTCGTATTTGCCACCAATGAAATGACCTTTGAATGGGTTGAAAACGGGTGCCAGGAGCCAGCCGAGGTTATCGTGAAGCGGTTCGATCTTTGCCGACCCATGATTCTCTCCCCCTATCTGGAAGACACAGATTCGGTTGCAAACCCTTGCACTGGCACCCCCCCCCGACACTGAAAGTGGTGGTGACCAGCTTTCCCGCCGGCCACCACCACGGGAGGGGACTAGTAGTTAATGCCCAAGGCGCGCTTTGCCGCCACGCGACCCGTAAGTACCGCGCGACCAACGCCCATACCGCCGGCGCTCATCCGCTGCACCAGGCCTCCAAAGAAGTTGCCTGAGTTGTTGCCTGCCGCGTACAAGCCTTCGATAACATTGCCTTCGGTGTCCAGCACCTGCATATCGCCGTTAACCTCCAAACCGCCCAGAGGGGTCAGGCACACAGGCTGGCGTGCCAAAGCGTAGAACGGCGCCTGGGCGACGGGCTTCAGGCGACGCGCCTGCTTGCCGAAATCCTCGTCGTAACCCTTTTCGCACAGCTCGTTATAGCGTGTCACCGTGGCAACGAACGCATCGGCGGGCACACCCATGGCCTCGGCCAGTTCTTCCAGCGTATCGCCCTGATAGATGTCACCCGCTTCAATGGCGGCGGGAACAATGGCTTCCCAGTCGCCGCGCATGAAGCCGCTCGTTCCCATCGACTTCACATCGGTTGCGTAATTCGCATCGAACACCTGGAAATGCATGCAATCGGGCTGGGCGACATCCTTGGCGTACAGCTGCTCGTAGGGACGATCCTCATTGCTGAAACGTTCGCCATTCTTGTTGACGCGCAGCCATGGCATGAGCGTGCCCGGATACTCGGGCACGTTGATACCCGGGTCGTAATGGATATTGCACGCATGAGGCCCCTGCTGCATGGCGGCACCAGCCCAGAAGCCAATCTTGTGGCCGTCGCCCGTATCGTAGGTATTGCTGTAGCCTGCAGGCAAGCCAATGGCATGGGGAAGGAACTCGTCGCGCATCTCGGGGTCGTTGCCATAGTCGCCAGCGGCCAGGATAATTCCCTTAGCGCCCTTGCAAAGCAGATAACCGCCACCCTTCTGCTCGGCGATCACGCCCACAACCTTGCCCGACTCATCGCGCTGCAGCTGTACAGCCGGACTGTCGTAGCGAACATCCAACAAGCTCGCATCGGCGTTGTCTACCATGTATTGCATGAATCCAGGGAAGGTGTTGTGCGCTCCGTTGGCACCTCCCATCAGGTGAACAACAGGGAACCCGTGATTCCACTCATCGTCGGCCTCTACGGGAACATCTACGATTACCGGCCCCATGCCGTAGTCCTCGATCTTGGGAATCAGCCAATTTGCGACCTCGCCGCTGTAATTCACCCAATTGCGCAGCACTTCAACTTTGGCTCGGTTCTCGGCGCCCAGTTCCAGGTCGTTCACCACTTCCCAGCCGTCCTGCTTCACACCTGCGGCCTCCTGAACTGTGGTGCCGTTGGCGGCCCACACGTCGCCATGGCAGAACACAGTAGAGCCCTTCTGCAGCAACACTACCGAAGCGCCGTCCTCAACAGCCGACACGGCAGCCACGCAGCCGGCGTTGCCCGCGCCGACGACCACCAGGTCGGCCTCTACCGTTTCCGTAATCTTGTCATCGGGAATGGGATCGGGGGCAGTGCGCCATCCCGATGCAGAAGAACCCGTATCAGCGGCCTTAACATCAGAGGATGCGGCGGGGGCACATCCAGCCAATCCCAAAAGAGCGGCGGCCCCTCCGGCAAATGCCGTACCCTTGATGAACGTTCTGCGATTCAAACTCATGAAAATCCTCCTTGCTCCTTCTCGCAACGGAGTAAAGATTCCCAAAAGTTCTCGAAGGGAACAATTTACAAGTCACCGAAGATGTCTGCTTATTGACACATCGTTCGACTTGTAAAGACGATCACCGAAAGACAGCGACGTCCGTCCCATCTGCGCTTCAGCTTGAATCGTAAGTTGCAAACAGAAAATAAAAAAGCGCCCGCGGAACGGGCGCTTGGGGGTTGTTCTGAGGAAGGAGGTTGCGCGCGAGGCTACTCGGCGGCGTCCTCGGTAGGCTGGTCGGTCGTGCCTTCGGCCGGCTGGTCGGCGACTGCGTCGGAGCCGTCGCCCTCAGCGGGCTGCTCGGTGCCGTCGGCCACCTCGTTGGCGGCATCCTCGGCCTCACCCTCGGCGGCTTCGCCGCCCTCGGCAACACCGTCGGCCACGGTATCGTCGCCGCCCTCTTCGGCGCCTTCCTCGCCCACTACTGTGCTGTCGATAGTGACCGGGTTGCCGTCCTCGTCGACACCGGTGATGGCGCCGGACGTGTCCTCGTCGGCCTTCTCGTAGTTCGCCATGTCCACGTAGTAGGGCAGGCCCTCGGGCATGTCGTTGATCACGATCTCGGCAGCGTTGCGCTGCTCTTCCAGCCAGGTGTAATAGGCCTGCGACTCGTTGTTCGACTTCGCCATAGCCCTCAGGGCGTCCTGGAACTCAGCCGGCAGCTGGTCCAGGCTCTCCAGGCTCTCCGGAGCCTCGAACACATCGGTACACTTGATGATGTGAATGCCATAAGTGCTGGGCACCAGACCGCTGATCTGGTCCTTCTCCAGGTCGGCCAGAGCCGTGGTGTACTCGGACACGAAGTTGTTCAGCTTGTCCCAGCCCACGTTGCCGCCATCGGCCGCCGAAGCGGTGTCCTTGGAATAAGACTCGGCCGCCGTGGCAAAATCGAGCTCGCCCGACTGAACCTTCTCCAGCACTTCCTGGGCCAGGGCCTCATCGCTGGCATCGAACAGAATGTGGGACGACTTCTTCGCGCCGGAATAGCTGGACACGTACGTCTGGGCCGAAGTCAGCACGTCCTCATCGGCCGGATCCTCGGCGTTCTCGGCCACCTTGGTCTTCAGCTGCTGGGTCATCAGCGACAGCTCGATGTTGTCGCGGTACTCGTCCTCGGTCATGCCCACCGACTCCAGCGCCTGGGACCACGCCTCATCGGAGTCGTAGTTGCTGCGCATGGAATCGACGTACTCGTTCACCTGGTTGTCGTCGGCGCTGATCTCCTGGGCAGCAGCGCCCTGCTTGATCAGTTCCTGGTCGATGTAACCGTTGATCATTTCCTCGCGCACCGACTCGGGCGTGTAGTCGTTGGCGGCCATCCACTCGCCCCACGACTGCTCATCGGTAACGCCCAGCTGGGTGCGAATGTCCTGAATGGCCTGGGTAACGGTGTCTTCCTGAATCTCAACGCCATTAACGGTAGCAGCCACGCCACCCGTATAAGTCTGCTTGGGGGCACCGGCGTTGCCGTCGGAACATCCAAGCACACTCACTGCGCACACTGCGGCCAGCCCGACCGTGGCGAACGATTTCGCAAAGGACAGTTTTTTCATAAGACCCTTCCTCATAGGCGACCGGAACCGTCGGCTTCGTTGCTGGTGCATTTAAAGACAGTTCCAGATGATTTCGAACTGCATTTTCCCATGCTGCCCATGAGGTAACAACTGACGCACAATTTGCCCACTTTTGATTCACGGTTCGTCAATTACAGAAAGAACAATCCCCACGTCAACCATGAGTAAACGACGTGGGGATTGCACAAGGCAACTATGAAATTAGGCAGCGCTCGGCTACTTCTTCGCGGCCTTTTTGCGGTCGGTAGCGGAAAGCAGGCGCTTACGCAGACGAATGGACTGCGGAGTGACCTCCACCAGCTCGTCATCCTCGATGTACTCCAGGGCCTCTTCCAACGTGAAGGTGATGGGCGGCGTCAGCTGGATGGCCTTGTCGGCCGAGCTGGAGCGCTGGTTGCCCAGGCTCTTCGTCTTCTCGACGTTCACCACCATGTCGCCTTCCTTGGCCGACTCGCCCACGATCATGCCCTCGTAGCACTCGTCGCCCGGGCCGACGAACAAACGCCCGCGCTCCTGCAGAGTGTCCAGCGCGTAGGCCACGGCCTTGCCGGTGGACATGGCGATCATGCCGCCGTTCTTGCGACCGGCCATCTCGCCGGAATAGGGGCCATACTCCTTGAAGTGGTGGAACAGCATGGCCTCGCCGCGAGTGGCGTTCAGGATGCGAGTCTTCAGACCCATGGTGCCGCGCGACGGGATGCTGAAAGTGAGGTGCGTCATGGTCTCGTCGGAGGACATGTCCTCCATGATGCCGCCAGCAGTGCCCATAACCTCGATGGCCTTGCCCGCGTACTCGTTGGGCACATCCACCGTGGCCTCCTCGATGGGCTCCAGCTTGCTGCCGTCGTCGGCGGTTTTGTACACCACACGCGGACGACCCACCTGGAACTCGAAGCCCTCGCGGCGCATGGTTTCCATCAGCACCGACAGATGCAGCACGCCACGGCCGGCCACCTCGATGCCCGTTTTGTCCTCGAGCTCGTTGATGCGCATGGAGATGTTGCTCTCCTTCTCGCGCATGAGGCGCTCCTTCAGCTGGCGGCCGCCCACGATCTCGCCCTCGCGGCCCACTAACGGGCTGGAAGAAGCCTCGAACACAACCGCCATCGTGGGCTCCTCCACGGCGATGGGCTCCATGGCCACGGGGTTCTCGATGTCGGTGATGATGTCGCCGATGTCGGCATCCTCGATGCCGATAACGGCCACGATATCGCCGGCGTCAGCAGCGGTCACCTCGGCTTTGCCCAGGTTCTCGAAGGTGTACACCTTGCGGATCTGCGCGCGGCGCTGGGTACCGTCGGGCTTCACCACCAGCACCTGCTCCTTTTCGTGCAGCGTACCGCTGACCAAGCGGCCCACGCCAATGCGGCCCTCATAGCTGGAATGGTCCACCGTGCACACCTGCAGAGCCACCGGACCGTCGATATCCACATCGGGAGCGGGAATCTCACTCACAATGGTGTCCAGCAGGGGCACCATGTCCATGTTATCGTCATCGGGGGCCATCCGCGCATAGCCGTTCACGGCCGAGGCGTACACCACGGGGAAATCGAGCTGCTCGTCGGTCGCACCCAGTTCCACCATCAGGTCGAACACCTTGTCCACTGCGCCCTCGGGGTCGGCATTGGGACGGTCGATCTTGTTCACCACCACCACGATGCGCAGGCCGCGCTCCAAGGCATGAGACAGCACGAAGCGGGTCTGGGGCTTCGGGCCCTCGTAGGCATCAACAATAAGCAGGGCACCGTCGGCCATGTTCAGCACGCGCTCCACTTCGCCGCCGAAGTCGGCGTGGCCCGGGGTGTCGATGACGTTGATCTTCACGCCCTTGTAGTTGATGGAGATGTTCTTGGAGAGGATGGTGATGCCGCGCTCGCGCTCCTGGTCGTTGGAGTCGAGCACGCGCTCGGCCACCTGCTGATTGTCGCGGAACACGTGCGATGCCCACAGCAGACGATCGACCAGCGTGGTCTTGCCGTGGTCAACATGGGCGATAATAGCAACGTTGCGGATGTTCTCTTGCTTCATGAATCTTCTTTCGTTTCGGTTTGGGGCGGCAGAAATTATAGCGCTTTACGGCGCGGTTTAAGCAGGGGTATCGCAGACGGCACCCGGGCGACAACCGCCGCCACGAGATAGATCTACGCGGCCTTACTCGTCTAGAAGGGCTTCGTATTCCTTGCGCTCTTCGGTAAGTTGCTCCAAATGCGCATTCAAGGTGTTCAGGTTGCGCTGGGCGCTGACCACCTGCACGATGCCCCAAATAGTAGCGGGCACCGCCATGGCGGCAATGAATCCGAAAATGCCAAAGGGTCGCCGAATGGTGAACAGCGCCGCCACGGCGCCGATAGCTGCCATGGCAAGGCCGTTGCGGCGCTCGTCGGAAACGGTATCGCGCTGGGCTACCAGCTGGGCGCGCGCCGCGGCAATACCTGCCAGCCGCGCCTTGATCTCGGCCTCGGTGAGATATTCCACCTCCACATCGCCCTCGGTTTCCGTCCACGAGCGCGCGGCGCCAGAAGAGTTAGCCGAGCTCGCACGACCGCTCCGACCACGGCCAGCGCTGCCGGCACCGGAGCTCAGCAGCTCGTAAGCCTCTTGCAGGCGCTTGAACTGCTCGGTGGCGCGGTTCTGCAGCTTCTCGTTTCCTGCGAACTTGTCGGGATGCAGAATCTGAACCGTCTCTCGATAGGCGATCTTAATATCATCGGCCGTGGCGTCATCTTCCAGACCAAGTATGTGAAGCGCTTCGTTTCTGTTCATGCGGGCATCCTAGCACGACCGAAACGCCCCGTACGCCGCCTGCGCGCTACTACCACGGAAACTGCAAGCCACCAACCTCGCAGAGGCGCCACTCGCACGCACCTCGTCACAGCGCGTTACGCGTTAGACGATACATGATCCCCGGCCCCTTCCGACCTCCCAGCCGTTGCACCACCCCCTTCTCGATCAATCGATTCAAAGCGCGGCTGATGGTGGCTTTCGACCTCCCCAAGCTCTCAATCAGCTGGCTTGATTTCACCGGCTCATCGGCCTCATCCATAAAAGATACGATGTCGAATTCCACCGACCCGCTCTCCACCACGTGAATCGTAACCGCTTCGCCGCTCTCTCCAGCAAAATCTGTCACCGTGCGCACGATGCGCTCAGGGTAGTGCTGCTCCGCTTTGCGCATGGCCCGCTGCAGCGGTGACTCCAAACGCGGAAGCGGAGACGAGCTTTCCCATCGAACGTCGGCCGCGGCGCCCTTCTTGTACAGGTCCACCACAAACACGCTGATGTAATCGCGCGCTACCGGTGCAGGGTGCCCTGCCTTTTGCAAACTTGCGCACATTTGGAAGTAGCCCGTGCCCTTGTTCTCCACCACCTTCCCCTGCTCGGCGAAGCCCGCAAGGTACGAAGTGGACTCCAGCACCCGAGAAAGAACGGCATTGCGGGAGAACGATGCTCCCAGCTCACCCAGGCGTTCCACGGTCATTTCCCCGCACAGACCTCCTGGGCTCATGATTTCGATGCGATCGTCGTACATGTTCACCTGAACTTGCGACCGCAAGCCCTCGGGCGAATAGTCTCGATGCAGAAGCGCGTTGGCAATGGCCTCGCGCACAGCTGTTTCAGGGTATTCCCATTCCTCAACACGGAATGCCCCCTCCATCTTCGACACGCGCTTCATGTTGCGGCGCACGCAATTCATCGCCTCCGAGATCATAAGGGGAATGGGCCCCGTAAGATTCTTGGAGTCCATGAAGCGGATTCCCTCCAGCGTCACATCAGCTTTCGACGTGCCTGGATACCGTGCGAAGGAAACATACGCGCGGGGGTAGTGTCGCTGCGGATATCGCGCCAGAGCCATAAGGCCAGCAAGGGTGGGCCTAAGCGTACCGGCCTCATCGCGGGCGGCTACCTTCGTGGCTTCGAGAATTTCATCATCGCTCATATCCTTGAACGCCCGCGATGACTCTTGCCGCTGGAATATCAGGAACAGACTGAGAAGCTCGGAATCGAACTCCTCCATATCGGCTTCAGGCACCACCGCGCAATCGAATTGCGGGCAGTGGGCGCCTTCCATGATGCGGTCTACCTCGTAGGGGCTCAGGCGGCGGTCGCCATCTCCCATCCGCACAAACGAGCCCTCGTACACCGTGCGCGCTTTCACGTAGCAGGGTTTTTCATAGGGAACAGTCTCGGGCACTATCGCCACAACCACGGGCGCGCCCTCGAACGGAACAATATCGATGGAAGCTCGAATCGGCGGCATCATTTTCTGGCTGCATGCCTGAGCCAATCCGTCGGCTACGGAACGCGCATCGAACCCTTCCACCGGCGTGAACCCCTGGCTCTCCGCCAAGCCCAACACGAGAATGCCGCCGCTGGTATTCGCGAACGCACTTAGGGTTTCCACGATGTTCTTGGGAAGGCCTCCCGCCGCCGCTTTTACCTCAACCCCCTCGGTGTCGGTTCCCGCAAGGCGAGCAAAGGCGATGTATTCTTCAAGATTGAACGCGTAAGCATCCATAGAGCTCGCCTCCTAGAAGTTTCAAGTAGTTTCATTATAATGATCTGTGAAACTATTTCAAGAGTCTTTTGAAACTATTTGAAACAATGCGAGGGCCCGAGCATCATGCCCAGGCGCCGCGCAGAAACGGGCACCTCTGCGGAACGGTATAATGGGGAGAATCGACGGAAAGGGAGGCACGGGTGCGACAGTCGGGCGGCGTGAGTGCGTTTGGGCTGAAAGTAGCCGCCATCGCAGGCATGACGTGCAACCACGTGGCAAACGTGTTCGCCACTGCGATGCCCGGGTGGCTGACGGTGGCATTCTGCACGTTCGGCGGCCTCACGTTCCCCATCATGGCCTTCCTGCTATGCGAGGGATACCGCCACACCTCAAACATTCGCCGGTATGCCGGCCGGCTGGCGGCCTTCGCCTTGGTGTCGCAGATTCCTTACTCGCTTCTGTGGGGCGCTACGGCAAATGTGCTGGTCACACTGCTTATCGGCCTCGGCCTGCTGTGGGCCGGCGACCAACTGCGCAACCGCATTGCCTACGGCGCCGTGGTGGTGGGCGGGGTCATCCTCAGCGCTTGGTGCGACTGGGGCATCATCGGTCCCATTATGATCCTGCTGTTCCATTCCCTGCGCCAGCGGCCCCACGGCGTGGCCTTGGCCATGCTGGTGCCTTTGCTGGCCTTAGGGCTGCCGGCCCTTCAGTGGGCGGTAGCGGAAGTTTCGACCGCTACGAACGGAACCGAACCCATCCTGGCCGAACAGCTTATGGGAGCACCGAAAAACGCCACTATCGGCGATGCCAGCATAGAGTCCCCCGCTCAGGCAGATGCGGGCGCCAGTGAATCCCACTCCATTATGGCCGCCCCCGGCACCACGGCAAGCCTTGGCACACTGGGCTACTACACCCTCGGGTTCGCCCTGGCCACCCTGCTCATGCTGGCCTACAACGGGCAGCGAGGGCGTCCTTTGAAGTGGCTCTTCTACTGCTACTACCCCGCCCACCTGCTAGCGCTTTGGGGTCTTTCGATCCTTTGGTAGATCTTCCACTAAACGCAAAAGGACGGCCCTCATGGGAGCCGTCCTTTGTACTTGGGGAGATCGCTTTAAGCGGCGATCAGATGGGCCAGCTCGTCGCGGCCGCTGAAGCGGACGGGCTTGCCGTCGGGGTCGTGGGCGGGCAGCACCTCACCCTCCCAAACTTCGCCGTTGTTCTCAAAGCGCTGCGAACGCACCACCCAGCGGAATGCCGGACGAACATGATCGGCCAACTCCACAATCTTCGTGGGATAGCTCATGTTCTGCAGGGTCTCCTGCAGGGCATCCAGCTCGGCGTCCTTCTCGTCCACCAGAACCAGGCCGCGCTCGGGGTTGTACACCAAACCGGCGCCGATGAATGCCAGGCGCATCTTTTCGCGGCGGCGATGCTCAGCCCACATGATGGCGGCGATCACGCCCGCCACCACGGCCCACCACACAACGGCGACGATGATGTCCACCGGATCGTCAACGTGGTTGAAGCCCAACTGGAACCACAGCCCCAAAAGCACGGCGCTGGCCACTACGGCCAAGGCCGCCACAAGCCAATTGCTCTTCTTCATACCAACCAACCTTTCGAAGAGGGCGCGAACCGAAGCTCGCGCCCGGGGTGTTGTTCCTTACAGCGCCTGATGCGCGCCCACGTACTCAGAAGCGTCCTCACGATCGTCCACACGACCGGTGATCTGCTTCTCGTAGTCGTCGATATCGCCAGCGATACCCAGACGACGACGCACCACAACCAGGCCGTACACTGCCGTCAGCAGAATGCCGATCAGCATAATCCAGTGCACCCAGCAGTGCGGCTCGTCGAAGGCGCCCATGGGCGTACCCTCGTCGGAGATTTCCTCACCGGAAGCCATCGGGGTTTCGGTATCCTCGATGGTCGCCGTGGCCGGGGCGGCCTGCGGCGTGGGATCGTCGGCGATGGCCTCAGCCGCGGGAGCGGCCGGAGCGGCCGGAGCGGCAGCTGCAGGAGCGGCGGGCACCACGGCGGCCGGCGTGGGAGCCGGAGCCGGGGTGGGCGCAGGCACCGGAGCAGGCGGCGGCGTCACCGGAGTAGTCGGCGTCGGCAGCGGCGTGGGCACCGTAATGGTGAAGTCGCCCGGAACCACCGTCACCGCGTAGTTAGCATTAGCCGTGTAGTTGGCGGTCAGCACGTTGGCGTACGTACCAGCAGCCTCGGCCGTGTTGGTACGCGTGTAGGTGATCGTACCCAGGTCGCCCGCGGCCACCAGCGAGCCAGCGGTAATGCGGCCCGTGAACAGCGGATCAGCCGCACCCAGCACCTTCGTAGCATCCGCCACCGTAATGGTCACCGGACGGGGGTTCACCGTCAGCGTACCGTTCACGGCGCGAACCGTGGTGTAGTTGCTCGTTACATCCTGACCGTTCTCATCGAAGATACGCATATCGGTAATCGTGAGAGCCGACGTGCCGGCTTCCGTCTGAGTGCCGGTAACCGTAGCCGTGGCCATATGGTTACGCTGCATGCCAACCACTTCGAAGTCCTGGGTGGTCAGCGGGGTACCGTCATACACCTTGGCCAGCGACTGAACCGCAAACACCACTTCATCACCCATGTTGACCTTCTCGTAGTTAACGCGAATCACATTGTTCTCCACACCGATAACGACGGAGTGATTCGTGCTCGTCAACGCATACGTCGTGTCATTCACACGCACGATGGGTTCAGGGGTGATGGTCTGAGTGCTTCCGAAGGTCACATCTTCAGCACCCTGAGTCCATCCGTCAGGTACGTTCTCCAACAACACGCCATCCAGGTAGTACTCAACCGTATAGGACAGATCGGTGCGGGCCTTGTAGAACACATCGATGGTCTCAACTACGTCACCACTCTGCCCCTCGGCCAGCGTATAAGTTTCCATCCCTTCAGTGTAATCCAACTCGTAGCCCGGGTACTTATCGGCAGGAGCGATCTGCGCGGCGTCGGACACAAACTGAAGTTCGTCATTCACCCACGCAGTCTTTTCGTAGAGCACCACGCCCTTATCTGCGGGAGAGTTATTGAGCCAGTAATTTACCGACACCGTCAGGCTATGCGTCTGGAACTCGTCCTTCACGTAGTAGACCTTCACCACATGAGTCGTAGCATCGGTTGCGTCGCCAGCGGCAACGGTATACGACAGCTTGCCCTCAGTTGACTCGCACTTATAGCCCAAGAACTTATCAGTCACGTTAGGCTGAACTGCAACTGTTGTGTCTTCGGCAATCCAACCAGACTCTGTAACCACATCATCCTCGGCGTCGGGCGTAGTCTTAGCCTGAGCATCGGCAAGCGTCTCGCCGTAGAAGTACTGCACCTGGGCGCTCACCGCATGAGTCTGATCGCGATCTTCCGCCCACTGCGCCACATACGCCGCGTCTTCCGTCACCGTGCCAGCGACCTCGGGACTCCAACCCGTGAACTTATAGCCGGGCTGGCCGAAGACGATGGGCGGCACGAGCGTTGCAGTCAGAGTGCCGTAATCAAGATCAGAGTAGTTCACGAGCTCAAAAGCGCCGTGATCACCAGGCAGGTAGCTCACCGTCAGCTGCTGCTTGAAATACACCTTCAGAACCGTGGTGCCATTACCAGCAATCTCAGCAGATTCGACATTAGCGGCGGCTGTATCGTAGACATATCCATCTTTGGTGGGAGTCTTGTCGGCTTCCGTCACCTCAGCCTTTGCAGCTGTGGTTCCCTCACGATCGACCGTAGTGTCGGGATCGCCTGCGTACTGGCCATTCTTCTGATAGTAGTACTCCACCGTATACGGAGTGTCGGTCTTAGCCGTCCACGAGCCAGTAAACTCCACCGGTTCATCAGGCATCGTAAACGAAGAGTCCTTCACAGTGTCAGAGGTCCAACCATTGAAGGTGTAGCCCTCCAGAGACGGCTTCGCGGCGACCATCACTTCCTGCTGGTACTTATAGGCTTGGGGCTTCGGAGCCTCCTCGGCACCCTCGGGCACATCGCCCTCATACTGGTAGCTCACCTCATATTGGTTGCGCTCGTAATACACCTTCAGAACCAGCGAACCATCCCCAGCAATAGTACCAGTCAGAACATTCTGGTCATTGTTAGCGTCAAACCTGAAGCCCGTATAGGACACCGTGGTATCAGCCTTGGCCTCAACACCCGTAGTACCCTGGGTTTCAGAATCGACATACGTAGCCGTATCAGAATAGGTACCATCAATGTTCTGCAAGTAGCGCTCAACCGTGTACTTAGTGTTCGCTTTAGCCGTGAAAGAACCGCGAATCGTTACGTCGCGAGCGGGCATCGTGAAAGTCTGGCCAGCGATAACAGTCGCCTCCTCAGACTTCCATCCGGAGAACTCATAGCCCGCAACCTCCACGTTCGGGGCAACAGTTACATCGGCGCCATATTTGTACGTGCCGCTGGCAGGCACCGTGGGGGCACCAGCCGGAACCTCACCATCATACTCATACGTCACCGTATATTCGTTGCGATCGTAATAGCGCTTCAGCACCAGAGACCCGTCGGCAGGGATCTCTCCCTCTAGTTTATTTTCAACGTTACCGGCATCAAAGGTAAAGCCGTCGAAAGTCTTTTCGGGAGCAACTACCGACTCGCCCAGCGTGCCCTGACCAGATACCGTGGCAGCCGTGGCGAGTTCATAGCCTCCGTCAAGATTCTCCAAGTAGTACTGAACCTCGTAGGGCATGTCGGTACGCTTGGTGTAGTAGAAGGTGATCTCGTTCGTGCCCTCGGAAATGGTAATGGTCTTGCTGCTCGGCTCGACTTTGTTGTAGCCGGCAATGTCAATAGCTTGCTCGGTTACCAAGGCACCAAACGTCTGACCGTCCACAGTCTTGCTCGCGGCAAGCTCGGCGCCCGTACCCTGCTCCAGATACTTCACCGTGTAGGAGAGGTTGGTCTTCTTGGTGTAGTAGAAGATAACGACGTTGTCTTCCGTTTCGACAGAGTTGATGGCCAGCTTCTTGCCGAGCCGTGCCGACTCTAGCTCCACAAGATCGGTAGTATCAAGATCATAGCCGGGAATAATTGAAGAGGGGACGGAAACCTCGGTGCCGAAGGTCTGTCCGTCTACTTGATCGGGAGCTTTGATGTCAGTATCAGTATCTTTGTCGACATATTTGACGATATAGGACAAGTTCTTTACAGGCGTGTAGTTGAAGATGATCTCATTTTCAGAACTGGAAATGACGATCGACTTCCGCTCAGCATCCACCTCGTAACCGACAATGGATTCAGCATCCTCATGATAGGTCTCACCGAACGTTTTGTTCTCTCTTGTCACAGAGAACGCGAGTTCCTTGTTGGTTCCCTGCTCAAGGTACTTAACGGTGTACGATTCCGTTTCACTAATCGCCCACTGAGCAGTGAGAGTCAAATTCCCGTCGGGCATAATGAAGGTGTCTCCGGCGGAATAATTCTTGCCATCAGAGCCAACCCAGCCAGTAAAGACGTAACCATCGCGCTCGGGAGCCTCCTGAACGGTCAGAGCTTCGCCGCTTTTCTGATAGCTCTCCTTCACGGCACTTCCATCGGAGAACTTGCCCCCGTTTGCATCGTAGGTGAGTTTGTTCTCATGGGTAACGTAGCGCGCATAAAAGATAGTGGGTACATTCACGACAACAGAATCAGCGGCCTTCTCGGTGTAATTAGCATCCGAGTACCACCCGTCAAAGTACCAGGTTTTTCCATCGTAACTCTTAGTCGGCTCATACTCTGCACCATCAGTCTGGAACGCTACGTTCTCCTGAACAGTGCTGTTTATTTCGACCGTCGAGTTTTTCTGATGCTCCACCGAGCGCGTGGACATGTTTCCATTGGGCTCTATAATTTGATAGCCCAAAGACGCCCTATCTTGCTTGTCGATAATAAGCTGAATGTCGATATGAATGGCAGTGCTCGGCTTAAGCTCTTTGTAGTCATAGCCTACAGAACCTCGAGGCGATGTCATCACAAGGGGAACCCACTCGAAGGTCCAGGAAGGATCGTACTTTTCTTTGCCACCCTTTCCATTGTAGTAAGTCTGCAAACCTTGGATGATTTCCTCATCCGTAGGCCACTCGGTAACATACTCGTTAATATCGAACTTCGTGCCGTTGTGCGTCTCTCCTTGATACCAGCGATCGCCGAGATTTTCAGGCACGAGCGTATGCCCGTTCCCTGCATACATATAATCAGTAGCCGCAGTATCAACCGTGCTATCTTTGCCTGGAAGCAGGAAATAGAAGTAAGCCAAGCTTTGGGCAGCTTCAACAGTTATTTTGTAGGTTTCAGAGCCAGCGAGCGTATAAACACCCCGTGCGCCCCGGTTATACCATTCATGCACAACGGTCACAGAACCCTGGGCGACAGCAGTAACAGTGCGACTACTTGCATTCCAAGCCTTGTCTGTCTCACTCAGGCTTACGACACCGGAGGATCCTTCAACCTTCCACGTGTGATACTGATTCCGATTGCCTCCGCTCAAAGTCTCGCTTTCGCCAACCTTAAGCGTAACGGTACTCGTATCGGCAGCAAGCGTTGCAGGCTCATCATCAAACGACATGAGCGATGTGTCGTTATTAATCAGCGCTTGCTCAGGAGTCTCTGTCAGGTCGTTAGGATCAGCCGTATCCTCTTTCTCCGTGACGGGCTCCTCGTTCGACGGGGTGGTTTCCTTTTCCACCTCCTCGGTGGAATCGGTTTCCTGGGTGCCCTCTATCTCAGAGGCACCCCCCCCCCGTGACGATTTCCTCGTCCTGGGGAGCATCAGACTCGACAACATCGGCGACAAACTCAGTATCCTGAGTCTCCTCGCCGGCGTTGGCTTTGTCCGTGAACATGGTCACGTTCAGGAACGAGAACACCAGTAAGACCGACAGCAAGACCGAAAGGAACTTGCCCTCGGCGGTGTTCCGCGCATCCACGAACCGCGCGATGCTCCGCATACTCCTCACCAACCTTCTACTCTGCTTCCACTACTACGTTTCTGCTGCTTAAATACCGGGGCTCTGCGCCGGATATTTAACCCGCTTCGCACATTTCCCCGGAACCTCAGCCCTTACGACATAAAGGCTGGTGACCCCTAAGGTAAACGTTTGATTACATCCACTTTACAGAAAAGAACGCCAAAGTAAACTGACAAAAATGACTGAAAAGTCAAGGAGGGGGGGGGCAGCGAGATTTTCATGCTTTGAACTGGTAAAACTTACCGTTACCCTTTCGGGGCTAATTTACCCTATCATTTAAATTGACCGACTTATGACATGCTAAATTGGACACTGAACGGCAATTCATCCCTTTTCGCGGCTCTTTCCCGTTACTTTCCCGTCATTTAACAAGCAGTTTTCAGCTGCTGTTCAGCGGGTGCCGTCGGCCCTCTCGCGACGGTCGGCGAGGTTTCCCAAAACGGAGCCGACCACACAGAACGCCACCCCCATGAGGATAATCCACCCCAGCACCAGCATGCCTGAAGTAGACCCCAAGGCCATCAAGAAGTACCCCACATAGGGAACCGAGAACGTGACCAACCCCAGAACGTTTTGGTAAGGAACCGGATGCAGGTCGTTCTCGGCGTTGGCGTCGCCCTTGGTAGTAAGCTCGCCAGCAGCCACATCGTTTTCCTGCACCCGATGCACGATCACATCCTCGTCGCGCCAGAAGGCCGCCACATCGCCCGCCTGCAACGATTCCCCGGAAGCCGGTTCGGCATACACCAGGCTGCCTGTGGGGTAGGCAGGCTCCATCGAGCCCGAAATAATGGCGTAAGACTGCATGCCCAGAACGCGCGGCACCACGGCAGCGCCCATGCCCACCACCAGCAACGCGACAATAATGCACGCGCCGACAACGGCGCACAACCGGGCCGCCACCCGCAAGTGGGTCAAGCGCCGCTCAACAGCGTGGGAGAAAGAATCGCGGGATATGTTCGCCGACTGCTGGGCCATGGAATCAATGTACCACGAGGGGCGGACCGCCGCCATGGCGCCCCGCCCCTCGATCGGTCATTCAGAAAACCCTAGGCTTCCGCCGGTGCTTCCTCTTCTTGGTTCTTGCGATGGGCGCGCACCAGCACGAACGCCATAAGTGCGGCAATCACTGCAGCGGCCACGGCCCAGGGAATCCACGCGGTGTTGGCCGCCGGGGCTCCATCGCCCGGCTGCTGGCCTGCCGACAGCGCATTCTCATCGTCGTTGATGGTCTGTACCTCGGGAACGGCGAGCGGCGTGCCGTCGTCGGAAAGAACCTCAGTGCCCGCATCGGTGGTAAGCGGCGTCTGCTCGATGGGATTCGCGGGATCGCCCGTACCAGTCCCGGCACCAGCGCCAGCCGCCGCGGCGGCAACCTGCTCCGGCGTCACCGTGGTGAAATAGGCCCCCTGTGCCGTTGATCCATCGGAAGTAGTCACATCCACGCGACCTGAGGGCTGCTGCACCGTGGTGGTGCCCTCAGCCAAACGCGTATAGCGGAACGTGACCACGTTCCGCGTTTCGTCGGCGGAAAGCGTCAGCACCACCAGAGTAGCCTGGGGCAGATAGTTCTCAATGTAAACCGGAGCCGTAGCCGGACGATCGCCGATGTCGCCGAAGAACGTCTGGGGCTCCTGCAGCTGGTTGCCATCGGCATCCACGTAATTCACGGTGTAGGCCACGCGATTGGCCAGAATGCCGTAAGCCACCACGAAGTCGGTGTCCTCAGTGATGGTGGCCGGATTCGTTGCCACCATATCGCCCTTATCGTTGACCGTCGCATAGTAGGTGGTCTCCACTGCCACATCGCCATGGATATTGTCGGACTGCACGTTGTCCAGCGCTGCCAGGCGAATACCCTTGGCGTAGTACTTGCTATCAGCGGGTACTTCCACCTTTACCTGGCTAAAGTCGAACGTACTCCCAGGTTGGACCGCGTTCGCCCCATCGAAGACCACTTTGTCGGAGCCATTCACAGTGCCCTGGTTGCCAGCGTAAACCGCCACACGATAGGTCGTACCGTTGAAGGGTTGCGCCTGGGGCGTCGGCGAGGTGCTCTTGTCAGCGGCTGGGTCTGCGAAGGCAGGTGCCGCGCCCAGGGAAGCAACCATCGCTGTGGTACAGACGATGACCAAGGCCTTTCTCGTCAGTTTATCGGTGAACTTCATCGGGCGTCGCCCTCCTTTGAATCCTGATCGTTTTTACGACGGCGAACTATGGCAGTTACCAGCACAACGCCCGCCAGCGCAACGATGAGCGCAATGATTCCCATGCGGATAGTGTCCCCGGTCTGAGACAGCTTCTTCTCAGGCTTGTCAGACTGCGTTGGCTTCTCCTCGTCCTTGGGCGTATCCCCGCCGTTCCCCGGCACACCTGGATCCGTGGCATTGGGCTCCGCGGCAAAGGAAAGTTGCAGAACAGCATTGGTATCGAAGTAGGTATTGCCATGGGTCTCGCCGTCGATGGACACCTCGAGGATCACCTTGGCCCGAGCCTTGGCAGCCAGGGTCTCCAAGAAGAACCAATCTCCCGTGGCCTCGGTGGCATCGAAGAGGCCCTTGGTAGTGCCCGAGCCAGCATCGCCGGAAACCACCTCATTGGTCAGGATGACCTTTTCTTCACCGGCGGGATTGATGAACGTGAGCTTGTAGCTGTAGGAACCGCCGGAGTTGGAGTTCGCGTCAGTGAACGACTTCTCCATGGTCTTCAGCACTTCGTTCTTCATGTACCAGTCGGCTGCGCCATCGTAGCTCTCATAAAGGTCCACCGTGAACTTCGCTGAATCACCCGGCTGCATGCCGCCGATAATCCGAGCGATGGCAGCAGAACCATCGTCTTTCATTTCGGTACCAGTGAACTCCACCGTCCACTGTTTCTCGATGGTGTTAGCGAAAGCAGAAGGCACCAAGGCGAATAGCGCGGCTACGACCACCATGAAGGTAGCAAGGCCCGCGAAGGCGATATGTTTTCCCATGGCGGTTTGTTTCATGAGGACACCTCGCTAGTTTCTGCTGGTCCAGTCGAGGCCGTACTGTTCGAACTGCGTCACATCAATGCCCCAGGCGCTCTTGGCCGCATCAACCGCGTTGTTCACCTGCACGGAATCGACCTGGGCCGCAAGGCCGAGATAACACTGAGCGTAGGCACCATTAGCCGCTGCCGGGTCATCACGCAAAGACGAGCTGACGGCAATGCCCGTAACGGCAGGGGACGACGCATGCTCGCCAGCCTTCAGCACATGCTTGTAGTAGAACACCAAGCGCTCACCGGTGCTTTCCTCAGCGGAGAATACCCAGTCACCTTCACTTGTGGCATCGTAGGCCAGCTGGATGTGAGCCGGATTCAGAGTCGCATCCTTCTGAGGCTTGTCGGCCAACTCCTCGGCCGACACGGTAGCTGATGCGGCGGCTGTCGTTGCCGTGGGGGTCGACGTGGCCCAGTACTTGCGCACCGTCAGGCGTACGTATTCGTCCATGTCGTCGGAAGCGTTTTTCACCGAGAGCGCCTCGGGGTACATCTTATCCAGCTGCGGGCCCGTTTCCACATCTGCGCCCAACAGCTTGTCCTGCTGCTGGATGAGCTGGTCGTCCCCGGACACGATGCGGAATTCGGCCTCGTCACCGGTTTTCTCGGTCAGCTTCACGCCGATATGAGTCTGCTGGATCTCGGCCACGTAATCAGGGCTGAAGAATTCCAGCTTGGCGCGAGCAGGGCTTACCGCCATCATGACCAAGCAGCCCACGAGAGCTCCCGCGAGTATGATGAGCAGGATGCGCGTCTGCAACGAAAGGTTCTTAATGCTGCGAATCATGGCTACTCACCTTCCGCAGTGATCGGGTTGGTTGGCTGCTTGACCGGATTTCCCGGGTTCTTGAGGTAAATCGCTCCCTCAGATTCCACGAACGTGCCGTGCCAATCGTCCCAGGAAGTACCCTCGGCCTTCGCGCATTGCTGCACGACCACGATATCGAAGGGACGGAGTTTGGACTTATCCTTCACTTCCACTATGACTTTAATATCGCTTGTGGACTTGCCCGGCGCGATGGGGGCGTTGTAATACAACCAGCCACCAGCCTCAGTCCAGTCGGCAGCCTTATCCACTGTAATGGTTACGCCGCCTTCCATCTTGGTCGGGTCGGGATATACCAGCTTCACGCGCACCAGCGCATCAGCGGCGTTCTCGTTACCGGTGTTCTTCACACGGATCGTCTTATTGAGGCCGTCTAGCTCCTCCTCCACATCAGTCGGCGGCTCGTCGGGTTCCCATTGGAACGAGATCATGCCGTTGGCCTTGGTGGTGTCAGTATAGTAGGCATAGGCGGTACCCGTTGCCATGGCCAAGCAGGCAACCAGGGCGAGAGCCAATACCGCGGCGAATTTGCGCGATATACTCCGTGTCATGCTCACAACCTCCCTTTACTCGCCCGCAACCCGAGCGATCACTGGGTCCGTCAGATTGGTCAGGCCGCCTTGTGCCTCAGCAGCGGCGCGCCGATTCTTATACACCGTATCCTGGGACACCTGGATTCCGTTGCTGTTGAAATCGCCGCTCTCACCCTGAGCGTAGCTGTTCACCACGCCGGTGCCGTAAGACTTATCATCATTAAAGGTGTTTTCGAATTTGACGGTCTCATCACCTTTGATGGAGACCGCCTCCTCAGCAGAATCAACGGTGAAGTTATCGCCGGCGAAGCCTATTTCCTCCACCACGACGTACCAGCCCTTCTTGATATCCTCAATCGTGCGGGACATTGAAGCGCCCGACTCTTCGTCGAAGGTCATGCCGATGACCGTTTCAAACTTGGGGTTGTTCGGCGCCGCGGTATACGCAGCCTTCGACTGGTAGGCGCGCACCCGGAAGGCTGTGGTGATGGTGCCATTGTTTGCCGAGCCCATGTCCTTCAGGTTCGTCCAAGACTTATCGATCGTCAGATTGAAGGTATCCGGGGGGAGCTTCGGGTCGTCGGGGTTATCTTCTTTCGGATTCTTACCGATGGTGATTTTGCCGTTGCATCCAATGCCGCCGCCGTTATTGGCGGAGTAATTACCGGTAATGAACACGCTGGCTTCTTTCATAGCCGCCGCCTTCGCAGCCGCCTGACCCATCTCGTTGTTGTCCCCAAGGTACGGGTGAGCCTTCAGAGCCATGAAACGCGAGGCCACGGCATGCCCATCCTCGGGGAATTTGTTGGAAAGAATTTTATAGACGTGATAAGAGGATCCCTCTTTGTCGGTGTCATCCACAAAGGTTTTAAAGTACTCCACCACACCATCGGCGACAACAGTGTCAGAGTCATCTTTGTATACCGCACCGCCGTCTTTAGTCGGTTTAGTGATGTCGAAGTTGAGGTTCAAAAGATATTTATGATACCCCTTATGCTCATCGTCACTGTCGCGAACCGAGGTGATGAGTCCTGCCCGCGAACTATATTCTTCCGACGAATCATATCCTGTGCCAGTAAAGACCGCAGTTGTACCCACAAACACCTCTGAAACCTCATTGAGGGTCATCGTCTCTGGAAGGTATACGTAGGCATAGCCTTTTTCAAAATTTGCATTTCCAAAGGAATAGGTTTCCAGAACCTTCCCCATAGGGTCACTGACGACAACTTTATTAGCTGCATTAAACCAGCCAACTTTTTTGAACTCAACTCGATTGCTGGCTTTGCCACTCATGTAGCCATCCCAGTTGTAGACTCCGCCGCCGAGCATGTTGTTGTACACCGTGCTGGCCTTGGCGCAGAAGTAATCGTCGGAAGAGTGTTTCGGCAGATTGAGACGATTCATCGATGCCCACTGGTCGCCATACTCATTGGGGTTGGTGGTATAGCCCTCATGATTTGCCGTATTGTCGAAAATAGCGGCATCAGAGGTAATGACCGTGCCGTTAGTGCAAGCTGCCACGCCTCCGCCGTAACCGTCAGCCGTATTTCCTTTCACCACAGGATTGCGCACCTCGAACGTGCCGCCTGAAGGAACGAACAAACCGCCTCCACCATAGTCGAAATCGGTGGCTGTGCTGTTATTAGTGATGTAGCCCATGCGCAGGTAGCTCTCCGCTGCAGGCATGACCGTCAAGCCGCCGCCCTCGCTGGTACCGCAGGCGTTGCCCGCAATAACCGCATATTCAATGGCGATCTTTGGCATGACGAACTTGAACTCGCCCGGCAGGTACAGTCCGCCTCCGGTATCAGATGCATAGTTTGCGGTAATTTCCGCGTTATTGATCGTTGTGTTGGCGCCGGTGAATATTCCACCACCACCTCCGCCATAGTTGTTCCACGGGCGAGGTTCTGGGCTCTCAGAAGGATGCTCGCTTTCGTAATTATGATCAGATTGATTATTCGTGATGCAGCAAGACTCGTCTAACACGAGCGAGTTGGAGCAAACCGTTGATTCAATCGCGCCATTCTTCTTGAGCGTAGCCTTAACATACACGCCACCACCATCGGCCGCTGCACGATTACCAGCAATGATTGCATTACCAGCAATGCGAACATCAGAATTGGCTTCTACATAGATGCCGCCGCCGTTGGGATATTCCACGCGGCTTGACGCTATGACGGTATCACTTGCATCGCCCCGAGAGGCCTTGTTACCAGCGATAACAGCATCTCCATCTACGATGAGCGTGCAGTTCGTAGCCCAAATACCGCCGCCATTATGCTTTTGGCCCGACACATTGCCCGCAATATAGGCACTGTCACCCACCGAGAGCGTGCTTTGTTCTTTGGTTACTCCTTCGAAGTAGATGCCGCCACCATTCTCTTTAGCACCACTGCCCACGATAAAGCCACCATCGATGGTCACCGATTTGGCTCCTTTGGCCGTGATAGCATGGTTGCCCTCTGCGTTGGTGAAGAGACCACCGCCAATGGAAAGGGAGGCATTGGAATCCACCTTAATAAGAGCATTCATGCCTTCTGCCTCCAAAGACCCCGGCGTCTTCTCACCCGCGAGGTTGAGCTGGAGCTTGTCACGGATTTCCTTAGTGGTGCCCGTCAGACGATCGGTTTCAGAATGCGTTACATAATAGGTAAGGGTTTTGTTCTCATAAGTCGCCAGTTGAGCGATATCGGATTTAGCGTACTTCTCAGAGTTTGTCGTCTCCGTACTCTCTACTCCCACCGCTTCAATTCCCGCAGTAGCCGTATCGTCAATGGACAGGGAAGCGCCATCGGCGACTTCAAAAGCCACGGCATTTGAAGAGGGATCCTTGACAGTAATATGATGTCCAGCAAGCTGGATTGCCTTATCCCCCTCAACTTTCACGCCCAATTCAGATTCACCAAGTTCAACCTCAATGTCCCCAGTAAGGGTAATAGCCGTTTCGGCGTTCGTCGACTCCAAAAGTGATTTCAATTCAGTCCAGTTGGCAGCCTCTTCCTTTGCGTTAATTTCTGAAGAAGTAATTTTCACGACAATTTTCTTCTGCGACTTTGCGGCGGCCATGAGAGCATCGGCAGGGACGACATATCGGCCGTTCACAAAAGTGGTCTCAACCTCCACCGCTTCATCTTCGGAGGAAACCTGCGCGGCTGGTTCCGCCCCCTGATCTGCTGACTGCGGATAAGCCTGGGGAGTCAGATCATCAGCGATAGCCTCTTCTTGGCTGTTGCCCGTATCAGCTAGAGTAGCTGACTGCGAGAGCCCGGTACCCTCATCTTCCTGATGTTCTTTCGTCAGCTCATCGGTGGCAGCGACAGCGGGATCATTCGCCGATACCTCAAGTCCTTCGTCCTGAGAGCCACCTTCATCCGTTTGCTGGGTTGCCGCGACGCTGGCATTACCTTGTCCCGTTTCGCCATCCTGGCCAGACTGAGCTGATTCATTCGATTGTTTTTCAGAGAGCGAGGAGGTCGTGTAGGCAACCTTCCCAATCTTGAGGGGAACGTCTCCACCACAGGCTTTCACCGTAAACGTAACATCCCGCTGAGTAGAGACTTCAAGAGACGCGCCATTCTTGACGTTCTTCCCGTCATAGACAACCTTCATGCCATCGGCAATCTCAAAGTCGATCACGGCCACCTTCGGGTTGGCGGCAGCATCTTCCGTCGAGGCTGTGGCCGCAAAAGCCTGGAAGTTGCTCACGGATGCAACGAGTGCAGCAGACGCAATAATGGCAATCGCCTTCTTGGCGCGACTGTTCTTGGATGCAAAGCTTCGAATTGCAGCTCTCATCGTCTCCACCGTTCCTCTTATGGGCGCTTGTGCACCCATTCCTCTCTTCAGGCCCACGCTTTTTCAGGTTCCTCACAACCCGTATAAGCGCATAGGCGCACTGAGCGTAACTCAATGCGCTTTTTCAGCCATCTCTCCTCGTTCGATGCTCAGGGGGGGGCTCTCTCGTCTCTTCACCAGGGCATCTCTGTGCTTATGATCTCCATTTTAGATGCTCTGACAGGTTATTGTCTACCTGTCAGTTCGTCTTCAGGGAACAAAAGCGAGCGTAAGGTCTCCCTACGATTATAAGAATAGCCAGATTTGATAATTTGTCAGACTTTTACCTGTAATGACAGGGTAAAGCTATCCTAATGAATAGCTAATAGTTGCTCTTTTGTTACTTTTGAGTGGTGAACGGAGAGTTCTTCCAACCTGAATCGTTTTGCACAATCAAAAGGAGTTCGCAAATTGACCAGGGCCATATCCTCTAATAACAGGGGGCTTTCATTTATCAGGTGACTTTTCGCAAGGCCTTCCCCTGTTCCTGAGCGAGGATTTTGAGAATATCTTCCAGAAACAAAGCTAACACCCGAAAGTGTTCGGCTGATTCTTCTATGGTGGAGCGTAGGGGGATGCGGAAGCCCTGCTGCGCAGGTCTTCGAGACCTCGGCCTTCGGCCTCGGCCGCGAACAGTCCACTGGACTGTTCGCCCCTCGCGGGGTTCGATCCTTGGGAACCCCTATATACAAGAAGCCAGATCACATGACCTGGCTTCTGAAATACTTGGTGGAGCGTAGGGGGATCGAACCCCTGACCTCAGGCTTGCAAAGCCCGCGCTCTCCCAGCTGAGCTAACGCCCCATAGCGTGCACCGACAGCCATCGCTTTGCATGATCGGGGTATTCGACTGAGATTGATGCGGCCGATTTGGCCCGAAATATAATAAACGCTCCACCGGCTAACTCGGCTCACGGTGGAGCGTTTATCGCAAAGTAATGGTGGGCCCGAATGGATTTGAACCAGCGACCTCACGCTTATCAGGCGTGCGCTCTAACCAACTGAGCTACGGGCCCTTGAAAAAGTGCTTGACTATCTTACGACGAAACCAAGGGTGGGTCAAGGAAAAATTTCTTCGAATTGAAAAAATCATGCGGGCGGCGGCGAAAGACATCTTTCTCTTGTCCCAATAGGATCTTTTCTTACCTTCCGTGACAACTTCCCTCTCTTCCATGCACGAAAATCGACTTATATAGACTTTCGAGGAACCCCTAGGAACTACAAAGGTCTATATAAGTTCAAAAACATGCGTGCAGGAGTTATTGGCGCCTATATAAGTCGATTTTCGTGCATTTAGGGCAGTGATTTTGTCACCGATGAGGCTGCGACCGAAAAGGGCGAATTACAATGGCTGGTAAGCAAGAGAAATTTGATTGAAGGACAAGTATGGTTCCGTTGAAAGTGTTGACCTTAGTGGTCGCCGGGCCCAGCCAGCCTTCGGTGCTGGTACTGCAGCCTGTGGAGGAAACGCCCGCGGGGAAGGCGCGCATTGTTCCCATCTGGATTGGACCGCCCGAGGCAGCGCAGGTAGGCATGGCGCTGGAACAGGTGAAGCTCGACCGGCCTATGACGCACGATCTGTTCCTCGATGCGCTTACCAACCTTGATGCTCGCGTTGACTCGGTTGTTATTTATCGGGCTCGGGGGCAGGTATTCTATTCTCACCTGGTGCTCAGCCAGGCCGGGCGCCTCATCACCTTGGATGCGCGGCCGAGCGACGCCATTGCACTTGCCCTGCGCCAAGATGCGCCGATGTATATTGAGGAAGAAGTGCTGGATGCGGCTTCTTTCCCCTTCCTGTTCCGCGGCGAACAGCAAACAGAAGCGGAACTGGCCGAGTTCAAAACGTTCCTCGACCACATATCCCCCGAAGACTTCGGAGAACTTTCCTAGCTGCCTATACAAGAAGAGCCGCAGGTTGGTGCGGCTCTTCTTGTATATGACGGGCTGAAACCGAGCGGAGACTACTCCTCGGTCGCTTCGACCTCTACCTCTTCGACATCGCCGTCGTCGCCGTCGATGTCGTCGATAGCCAGCGAGCCGTCGGTGCTTTCCTCATCCAGCAAGTCGAGCTGGTTCTCGTCGACAGGGCCTTCCTTCTTGGCCTTCTTCTTGCCAGTGGAGGAGATGGCCACCGCGCACACCTTGTCCTTGTCGGCCACGTTCATCACCTTCACGCCCTGGGTGGAACGGCCGAGCTCGGAGATGCCCTTCACCGGGGTGCGCACGATGACGCCCTCCTCGGACACGATCATGATCTCATCATCGGGGCCGACGATCTTCATAACCGCCAGCAGACCCTTCTTGTGGGTCATGGTGATGGTGTACACGCCCTGGCCGCCGCGATGGTGCTCGGGGTATTCCTCGATCTTCGTGCGCTTGCCGTAGCCCTTCTCGGTAATCACGAACAGGTCGGTGCCGGGACGGGCGATTTCCATACCCAGCACATGGGCGTCGGCCGGCACGTTCATGCCGCGCACGCCCATGGTGCCGCGACCCATGGCGCGGGCCTCGGACTCATCCCACAGGATGGCCTTGCCGGCGGAGGACACCATGATGACCTTCTCGCCCTTGGCCACGCGCTTCACCGAGATGAGCTCGTCGTCTTCCTTCAGGTTGATGGCGATAAGACCGTCTCGGCGGGTGCGGTCGTACTGGTCCATGGAGGTCTTCTTCACGTTGCCCTGGGCAGTGGCGAACATGAGGAACTCCTCGGCGGGGAAGTCCTTCGTGGCGATAACGGCCGAGATGGACTCGCCCTTCTCAAGCGGCAGCAGGTTCACGATGGCCGTGCCGCGGGCATGGCGGCTGGCCTCGGGAATCTCGTACACCTTCAGGCGGTACACCTTGCCCTTGGTGGAGAAGAACAGCATGTAGGAGTGGGTGGAAGCCACGAACAGGTGCTCCACGAAGTCGGCGTCCTTCAAATTCACGCCCTGCATGCCCTTGCCGCCGCGCTTCTGCTGGCGATAGGTGCTCACGGGCAGGCGCTTGATGTAGCCGGCCTTGGTCATGGTAACGACCATGTTCTCCTCGGCAATGAGGTCTTCCACCTCGATATCCTTCGCCTCGCCGGTGATGCGGGTGCGGCGCGGATTGCCGTACTTCTTCTTGATCTCCTGCAGCTCTTCCTTGATGACCTCTTTCAGCAGGTTCTCGTCGGAGAGGATGCGCTTGTAGTAGGCGATCTTCTCGCGCAGCTCGGCCAGCTCTTCCTCGATCTTCTCGCGCTCCAGTCCGGTCAGGCGGCGCAGGCGCATCTCAAGGATGGCGTTGGTCTGCTTCTCGGACAGGCCGAAACGCTCGGTTAGGCGTGCGGCGGCTTCCTTGTCGGTCTGGGACGAGCGGATGATCTGGATGACCTCGTCGATGTTGTCGAGCGCGATGATGTAGCCTTCCAGGATATGCTCGCGCTCCTCGGCTTTGGCCAGCTCGTAGCGGGTACGACGGGTGACGACGTCCTTCTGGTGCTCGATGTAGTAGTGCAGAATCTCCTTCAGCGACAGCACGCGCGGAGTGCCGTTCACCAGGGCCAGCATGTTGGCGCCGAAGCCTACCTGCAGCTGGGTGTGCTTGTACAGCTTGTTCAGCACCACCTGCGGAATGGCGTTGCTCTTCAGATCGATGATGATATCGATGCCCTTGCGGTCGGCCGCGTCGTGGATGTTGCTGATCTCGGGCAGCTTCTTGTCGCGCACCAGCTCGCCGAGCTTCTCCAGCAGGCGCTTGCGGTTCACCTGGTAGGGGATTTCCTTCACCACGATGGACGAGCGGCCGTTCTTCTTCTCCTCGATCTCGCACTTCGCGCGGATGGTGAGGTTGCCATGGCCGGTCTCGTAGGCATCCAGAATGCCCTTCTTGCCCATGATGAGGCCACCAGTGGGGAAGTCGGGACCGGGCATCACCTGGAGCAGTTCCTCGGTGGTGACCTCGGGGTTGTCCATCATGAGGCAGGTGGCGTCGATGGCCTCGCCCAGGTTGTGAGGCGGGATATTGGTGGCCATGCCGACGGCGATGCCATTGGAACCGTTCACCAGCAGGTTGGGGAAACGGGAGGGGAGCACCGTGGGCTCCTGCAGGCTCTCGTCGTAGTTGGGTTGGAAGTCGACGGTTTCCTTGTCCAGGTCGCGCAGCAGCTCCATGGCCGGCTTGTCCAAGCGAGCCTCGGTGTAACGCATGGCGGCGGCGCTGTCGCCGTCGATGGAGCCGAAGTTGCCATGGCCGTCGATGAGGGGCAGGCGCAAGCTGAAGGGCTGGGCCAGGCGCACCATGGTGTCGTACACGGCCGAGTCGCCGTGGGGATGGTACTTACCGATAACGTCGCCGACGGTACGAGCCGACTTCATGTGCGGCTTGCTGGGCGTGTAGCCCGACTCGTTCATAGCGTACAGAATGCGGCGATGAACCGGTTTCAAGCCGTCGCGCACGTCGGGAAGGGCGCGGGACACGATAACCGACATGGAGTATTCCAGGAAGGAGGTCTGCATCTCCTTGCCCAGGAAGGCCGCGCGCACCGTGGTGCCCTCGCCGCCGTTGGCGCCCTCGATAATGGAGCCGTGGGGGTTCGGCATATCCACCATCATCGAGCGGGCGCGCTCCTCTTCGGAGACAAACGACGGGTCGTTGCCGTCGTTGCTGGCATCTTCCGCGTCCTCTTCCTCGTCGAGGGTGGAGCTGGCGCTGGCGAGCTCGGCGTCCTCATCGCCCTCGGCGTCGGTATCCACATCCTCGGCCAGGTATAGGGCGTCATCCTCGGCGGCCTCTACCTCGTCGCGCTCGTCGGCGTCGAAATTCTCGTCTTCAAAATCTGCCATCAGTTTCCTTTCTTTAGAAACTTACAGGTCATGTCCGGAAAGGGGGCGGGAGGGCCTGTTCGCAGCCCAGTTCACGCTGATCCCCTTCCGAACGCGATAACAGCAACAGCGAAGATGACGCACATTATTCGGTACCATCCCATCATCGTTGCTGCTGAAGTAGAAGCTATTGCTTAGCAATCGCGTTCTCCAGGGGGCGTTCAGAGGTCTGCGAACAGGCCCTCCCGCCCCCTTTCCTACTCCTACGCTCTTGTTAAATATCCAGGAAGCGGACGTCGCGGGCGTGCTTCTGGATGAACTCCTTGCGGGGCTCCACCTGCTCGCCCATGAGCTCGCTCACCACACGCTCGGCTTCCACAGCGTCGTCAATGTTCACCTGCAGAAGCGTGCGAGTAGCCGGCTCCATGGTGGTCTCCCACAGCTGCTCCGGGTCCATCTCACCGAGGCCCTTGTAGCGCTGCACGTCGAACTTGCTGGGGTCGTCGTACTCGGCCAGGGTGGCGGAAAGCGCCTTCTCGTCGTAAATGTAGCGCTCCACCTTGGGGCTGCGCGAGTTCTTCTTCTTCAGGCCGAAGATGGGCGGCTGGGCAATGTAGATGTAACCCAGGTTGATGAGCTCGGGCATGTAGCGGTAGAAGAACGTGAGCAGCAGGCAGCGAATGTGCGCGCCGTCAACGTCGGCATCGGTCATGATGATGATGCGGTGGTAGCGGGCCTTCTCGGCGTCGAAATCCTCACCGATGTTGGTGCCGATAGCCGTGATGAGCGAGCTGATGGTGTCGGAAGACAGCGAGCGGTGCAGACCGGCGCGTTCCACATTCAAAATCTTACCGCGCAGCGGCAGGATAGCCTGGAACTTACGGTCGCGGGCCTGCTTCGCCGAGCCGCCTGCCGAGTCGCCCTCTACAATGAAGATTTCGGACTGGCTGGCGTCCTTGCTGGCGCAGTCGGCCAGCTTACCAGGCATGCTGAACGAGTCGAGCACGTTCTTGCGGCGGGTCATCTCGCGAGCCTTGCGGGCGGCTTCGCGAGCCTTCAGGGCCTGGGTGGCCTTGCCGATGATGCGCTTGGCCGGCGTGGGGTTCTCCTCCAGGTACTCGGCGAGACCCTGGGTCACGGCGTTCTGCACCAGCGGGCGAATCTCGGTGTTGCCAAGCTTCGTCTTGGTTTGCCCCTCGAACTGCGGGTCGTGCAGCTTCACGGAAATGATGGCGGCCAAGCCCTCGCGCGCGTCCTCGCCGGAGAGGTTGGAATCCTTCTCTTTCAGCAGGCCCTTGGCGCGGGCGTAGTCGTTGATGGTACGCGTGATGGCCTGCTTGAAGCCGTCCATGTGCGTGCCGCCCTCGTGGGTGTTGATGTTGTTGGCGAAGGCCATCACCGAGTTCGTGGAATAGGAGCTGGACCACTGCAGGGCCACCTCTACCGTGCCGTCGGCGTTCTCGGCCTCGAAGTACACGGGCTTGTTCAGGGTTTCCTTGCCATCGTTCAGGAACTTCACGAAGTCGACGATACCGCCGAGCGCCTGGAACACCTCGGTGCGGGGGTTGCCGTCGGCGTCGGTCACGCGCTCGTCGTGTAGGATGATCTTCAGGCCCTTGTTGAGGAACGACATCTCGCGGAAACGGGCCGCTAGCGTGTCGTAGTCGAACGTGGTAGTCTCGGTGAAGATGTCGGGGTCGGGCCAGAAGGTCACCTTGGTGCCGGTGTGCTTCGCCGGGCCCACCTCGTGCAGCTTCGTCTTGGTCTTGCCGTGATCGAAGTCGATTTCGTAGGCCTTGCCGTCACGGCGCACCTGCACCTCCACCTTAGTGGACAGCGCGTTCACCACCGACACGCCCACGCCATGCAGGCCGCCCGATACCTTGTACCCCTCGCCGCCGAACTTGCCGCCGGCGTGCAGGATGGTGAGCACGACCTCGACCGTGGGGATTTTCTCCTTGGGATGCTTGTCCACGGGAATGCCGCGGCCGTTGTCGTCCACCGAGATGGAATTGTCTGCATGGATCCACACCTCGATGGTGTCGCAGTAACCGGCCAGGGCCTCGTCCACGGCGTTGTCGACCACCTCGTAGACCAGGTGGTGCAAACCGCGCGGACCCGTGGAGCCGATGTACATACCCGGGCGCTTGCGAACGGCTTCAAGGCCTTCCAGGACTTGAATGTCAGAACCGTCGTAATGATCTGGTTTTTGTGCCACTGACGCTCCTTCGCTCTTAACATAGAAAACGCGTCCGAAGCGGACGCTGACTGAGCGTCGATTATATCACGGACACGTATGGACAATTACCTATTTTTGAGAAGTTGCCCTCAAACGGCCTCTTTTAAAGGGTTCTGAGGGGCACTTTCGGTACCGTATGGGGAAAATATCGTTTTTTCCGCTTACATCGCTTAAATCGGCAGTGAGACCACGTTGCTGCGATCGAGCATGTTTTGGTCGAAATAGGCTAGGTTCGCGGTGGTGATGAATGTCTGGCTGCCGCGCTCCATAGCTTCCACCAGAGCGGCGCGGCGCACTCCATCCAACTCGCTCATCACATCGTCCAGCAGCAGCACGGGTTTTTGCTCCAGCAGCTCTTCCACCACCGCCGCTTCGGCGAGCTTGTAAGCTAAGACGATGGATCGCTGCTGGCCCTGGCTCCCATAGAGCGAGGCATCCTGTCCGTCCAGCAGGAACACAATCTTATCGGCGTGGGCGCCTACCACCGAACGACCGCGCCGCCGCTCTTCCGCCGCGCGCTCACGAAGCGCGCGGACCAGGGCCTCGCGGGCCTGGTCGCGCTGTATCGCAGCATCTAGCAGCGCAGGGTAGTTCCCCACCTCGGCGCGATCATCCCATGAGGGAATGTAGACCGCCGACAACGTTTCCCCATTCTGCGAGATATGGCGATATTTCTCCACCAAAGGCGGGATGATTCGCGCGAACAGGGCCGCACGATAGCAGGTCAGCTGGGAGCCGACGGTTATCACCATCTCGTTGACGGCCTCCACCAAGGCGGCGTCGGCTTCTTCCTTCAGCAGGCGATTCTTGTGGCGAATCACCTTCTCGTAGTCGAGGCGCACGGTGTGATAGCTCTTATTCACCTGCGACCCTAAAGCATCCAAAGCCGCTCGGCGCCCCGTCGCAGAACCTTTTACCAAATTCAGATCGTCGGGGGTGAACACCACCGAGGGAACCAAGCCCTTCAGATCGGCGGGCCGCTTCCCTTTTCCGTTCAGCTGGTAGCGGCGGCTGACACTATCGAGAGTCAGCGCCACATCCAGCAGCCGGTTGCCATCGCTGATAGACGCCTCCAGCCGTGCTGATTCGCTGCCATGGCGAATCAGCTGCTCGCGGGTAGCGTGGCGAAACGAGCTGAGCGCCGTCAGCAGCTGCACGCCTTCGATGATGTTCGTCTTCCCGATGGCGTTGCGCCCCACCAACACCGTAATCTCACCGAGATCGGACAAACGCAGGTGCTCGTAGTTGCGGAAATTCCTGAACTCGAGGGTGTTGATGCGCAAGGTCATAGGGCCACCCGCACGCCAAAGCGCCCAGGAGCGGGGCGGCTCGGAAGGCACCTATGGCGACGTTGCACGTGAAACATCTTAGGAAATGCGCACCGGCATAACCAGATACAGGAAGTTTTCCGGTTCAAGAGCGCGGAAGATGCCGGGCTTCATGGAAGACTGCACCTCGAGATACACCTCGTCGGTGGCGATGGAGCCCAGGCCATCCAGCACGTAGGCGTAGTTAAAGGCGATCTCGACATCTTCGCCCTCGATAGTGCAGGGCAGAATTTCCTGCGCGCTGCCCACATCCTGGCTGGCGGCAGTGATCTGCGCCGTTTGGGAAGCAGCGTTCAGATCGAAGCGCACCGGCGAGGCATTCGAACCCAACAGCGAGGCGCGGCGCACACTGGCCATCAGCTTGTCCACTTCCACCGTGGCGCGCGTGGCGTAGGAATCGGGCAGCAGCTGCTTGTAGTTGGGAAAGTTGCCCTCGATGCGGCGGTTGATGAACACGGTGTCCTCGCAGGTGACCACGATCTGGTTGTCGGCCAAAGCCAGCGACACCGGCGACTCGGTTTTGGGAAGCGAGGCAATTTCCGAGAGGAACGTGCCGGAGATGACCGCCTGGAACTCGTCGGCTGTGGTCTCGGGCAGCGGCGCATCGGTGATGGCCAGACGATAGGAGTCGGTGGCCACCATGCGCAGCACCCCGTTTTCCAAGGTGATCAGCACACCGGTGAGGATGGCGCGGCTCTCGTCCTTCGACACCACGCGCGAAACGCGCTTCACCATGGTGGAGAACTGCTGGAACGGAATCTCGATGCGCTGATGGGTTTCCACGCGCGGGAAACCGGGGAAATCCTCGGCATTCAAGGCGCGGATGGAGAACGACGAGGTGTCACAGGTGATAAACGCCTGGTCGTCACCAGCTTCCACATGCACCGCCGCGTCGGGAAGGTTCTTCACGATTTCGGAGAACAGCTTGCCGGGCACTACGGTGCGACCTTCTTCCTCGACCAGAGCTGCCACGGAATATTGGATGGACAGCTCGAGGTCGGTGGCCTGAAGGATGATTTTATCCCCCACAGCCTCGATGAGAATACCCGACAGCACAGGCAGCGTCGAACGCGTGGAAACGCCTTTCATCACAATAGAGAGGGCGTTGGACAGTTCGGTGCGGTTGATGCTCAGCTTCAAGACTCGGCCTTTCCTCCCGATGCGACAGCCGGAAAGGCTGTGCAGTGAACAAGCGATGTTCCGGTATTATAGCCCCCTTTTTCCACGGGGTTGAGACGGGCCGTCCCATCTTCGGCGGAACCACAGGAAGGATTCCGAAGGTTTTTCAACTATCCACCGCCTTTCTTTGTGGAAAAAGTTAATAACTTTGCCTTCTTCCAGGGTTTCGAGTGGAAAAACCCTCTTTTTCACGGTGGAGAGGTTAGCTGAAAGACGGTAGATAACTTTTCCCGACTGCAGCACTATGGCGGGATGGATTCGATTATCCATGATGTGAACTGGTAAAACTTTCGCTTTTATTCTTTGTTGAAGCCTTGTTCATACCTTTGTTCGAAAACCGCGGGAGGTATCGCAGGCTTTTTGCAGACTCTCCCCAAGAGTGGGCCGTTAAGGGCTATCGCACCGTTCTGTCAAGGGATTCGACCTGAGTTTTTAACATTTTCGGCTTTTTACCGCATTCAGTGATTTTTTCTCTTTTCAAACTTTTCCACATTTACTGAATAAATTGTTTATAACTCTGAATTCTGGTGAATTTCCCAGATAGTTAGTTGAAGAGTTTTCAACATTTTCTGAATTGTTGGGGGATTACTCACCGCCCATCCTGGAAGTTCCTGGAATATTGTTCAAAACTGTTGAAACAAGTTACAATATTGCGGAATTTTCTTTCCAAATAGGGAATACAAGACAGCTTAAACGGAATGATTTGGGAGAACATGGAAACTGAGAGCGTCCAGCACGGCACCGCCGTCACCGCGTTTGACTATACCTTTGTGGACACCGTGGGGCATATCGCCATTTACGACGACATGCGCAGCGAACCGCGGGTGATCGACATCCAACCGGCTGAAACCGCTGCCTATATAGAGGCGCTGGCCACAGGCGTGTACGAGCAAGCGCGGGGAGCAGGCGGTTCCATTCCCTACACGGTTATTCGCGAAGTGTCTGAAAACTTTATCCACGCTCAATTTAAAGAGGCCCTGGTCACTATCCTCGATCATGGCAATACCATCCGCTTCGCCGATCACGGGCCGGGTATCCCTTCGAAGGAAAAAGCCCAGATGCCAGGGTTCTCGTCAGCGGTAGAGCCCATGCGGAACTACATCCGGGGCGTGGGATCGGGATTGCCGCGCGTACGCGAATACCTGGAGCTCTCAAACGGAACCATCACTATCGAGGACAATCTGGGCACGGGGGCCGTGGTCACCATCAGCCTGGTGCGCGACAACCCGTCAGTAGATGAAAGCGATCCCGACTTCGACGACTACCGCTACGAACCCGCGGGGGCAGTGGCCGAGGTGCCCCTCGCTGCAACGACTCCGGCCGCGGCGCCCTATCCGTATCCCGCAGCGGTCGCGCCCGCTTACGCGCCGCCTGCCGCGCCCGCCTACGCCGCATATCCTTCCCAACCGGCGCCCTATCCCTCGCCGCAGCCCTATGGGGCGGCCACCTACGCCGCGCCCCAACCTGTACCCTACCCTGCCTACCAGGCAGCGCCGACAACCGTGCCTTACGGTTACCCCCCGGCTCACACGGCGCCGGCGCCGCATCTCAGCGAGCGCGACAAACAGCTGCTGTCGATCTTGCGCACCGACGGTCCACAGCGTGACGCCGACCTATCCCGCCTCACCGATATCCCCGGTTCCACCACGCACAACATGATGAAGAAGCTGGAGGAGGCAGGGCTGGTCTCATCGGTACGGGGACTGAAATCGCTCACAGATTACGGAAACTATATCGCCCAGAGCTTTTAACGGGCACGTCCCGCAAAACCCGTTGGTACAATAAACGATTACCGCGCCGACGGCCGTCGGCGCGAGCAAATCCTATCGAGGGAGCATGATGGACAGCGAGAAACTCAACGAGCAATGGGCCCGGGTGCGCACTCAGATAATGAGCTACCCCGAGGTGAACAGCGCGGAGATCAGCGCTTTCTTCTCTCGTCTCGAGCCGCAGGCAATGAGCGACTCCTTCCTTATGCTCACAGCGGGAAATGAGTTCATCAAAACCTGGGTAGAGCAACATTATCTCTCCCATATACAACGAGCCCTGCTCGACTTACACGGGGTGCCGTTTGCCGTGGCCATAGCAGTCGACCCCGCCCAAGAAGCCCGCGCAACGGGAACGCCCGCGCCACAGGCCGCCACTCCGCCGGCTCCCGCGCCGGCAGCGGCAGTGTCCTCGCCGGCAGCGCCCCCGGTGTCGTCGGCCCCTTCCGCGCCAGTGGCCGCACCCGCCGCGCCGGACTTCACCCCGACACCCAGCGCACCCACCGCAGACCAGCCCTTCGCCGCCCCCACCATGCCCGCGGTGCCGGAAAACCCGGTGGCTCCCGCCAGCGCGACACCCGAGAGCATCCCGACGGCGGCCGCTGAAACAACCGAGCCTCAGCCCGATAACCCAGCATCGGCCCTCACCTTCAGCAACTTCGTCATCGGCGAATCGAATCAGATGGCCTATTCCCTGGCCAACGAGGTGGCCGGCAAACCCGGACGCACCATCTTCAACCCGCTGTTCATCTACGGGAAAAGCGGCCTGGGTAAAACCCATCTGATGCGCGCCATCCAGAACTACATTGACAAAACCCAGCCCCACCTGCGCACGGTGTACGCCGATTCGGCCGATTTCCTCTCCAAGTACATGGAGGCCAGCGTCGCCCACGACCGCGAGAAGGCCAGCTTCAAGAACTTCAAGCACTATTACGAGGAAGCCGATGTGCTCCTCATCGACGACATTCAGTATCTGCAGAACAAGAAGCAGTGCCTCGACATGGTGTTCCAGCTGTTCAACTCCCTCACCGCCCAGGGAAAGCAGGTGGTGCTGTCGGCCGATCGGGCGCCGAAGAACATCGATGTGGACGAGCGATATTCGTCGCGATTCTCCAGCGGCGGCATCGTGGAGGTGCGGCCGCCCGATATCGAAACGAAGCTGGCCATCGTGAAACGGTTTGCCGACGAGTGCAGTCGCAACGAGGGTTTCTCCCAGTGTGCCATTCCCGACGACATTCAAATGTACATCGCCGAAAATTCCAGTTCGAACATCCGCGAACTGCTCAGCGCCGTGTCGAACGTGTTCTACCGCATGGTGTTCTCGGGCCAGTCCGACATCACCGTGGAAGGCGCCCGGGCGCTGTTGGAAAACCACTTCTCAGGCAGCATGGCCCGCAACCTTTCCGTGGAGGACATCCAGCGCGAAGTGGAGAGCTTCTTCAAAGTGAGCCATGCCGACCTGATCAGCAACAAGCGCAGCCGGTCCATCGCCTATCCGCGCCAGATCGCCATCTACCTGTGCCGTCAGCTGCTCGACCTTCCCTACGAGGATATCGGGCAGAAATTCAACCGCGACCATTCCACCGCCATCTACGCCGTCACGAACATTGAAACGCGCCTGAAGAAGGAGCGGGAGGTACAGGAGGAAGTGGAGACGCTGCAGAAGATCATCAGTGAACTATAGGTTCACAATTAGGGGAAAACATGAGTAAAACTCCCCCTCTTTTCCACCGTGGCGATGACATCTGTTGCAAGCCCTTTGAGAATCAGTGGAAAGCAGGTACAGGATCCTCACCGTGTTTGTTGAATAATTTCCCTGCTATGATCAGGTAAAACAGAAGGTTGCTGACTAATAAACCAAGCTTATTAATACAATTACCTTTACTCTCTTATAAAAGGACGGCACTCCTTCCCTCCCCTTCTTTTCCACCTTTTCCGTTCGCCCCATCAGAACCGCCCCCGCCCTCTTTCCGATGGCTTCTAGGTTTCACAGAAGTGCGCCGTTGACACCGCTTTTCTGTGGTATATAATTTGAAAGCTATTCTTTGAACCATGAAAGGGAAAGAAAACAATGAAACGCACCTATCAACCGAACAAACGCAAGCGCGCCAAGTGCCATGGCTTCCGTGCCCGCATGTCCACCAAGGGCGGTCGCGCTGTTCTCGCTTCCCGTCGTGCTAAGGGGCGCAAGCGCCTCACCGTCTAGGAGATCGCAGGTTGGAAACTATCACTTCCAGCACTGAGATTTCCCAGCTCTTCTCGTCGGGGAAAAGGATCAAGACTCCCTACCTGACGCTTATCGTAGGAGAGCGTGCCTGTGGGAAGCCCAGAGGAGACGTGGAGCAACACGGCCCAAGTGGTCGTGTTGCTTTTATTGCAGGAAAGAAGCTGGGGAACGCCGTATGGCGTAACCGGGCAAAGCGGCGTATGCGCGCCGTGTGTCGCGATTTAGGCGGGCCTTGGCCCGGCTTTGACGTGATCTTTCTGGCGAAGGGGTCTCTATGCCGGGTTTCCTATGGCAAAGTTCTGCAGACCTGTGGAGACGCTACGCGCCGCCTTGCTTCAGGTAAGGAGGGATGCTCGGGTGAAGAGAGCACGCGAACTTGCTAAGCGGTTGCCGGCTTTGCTGGCGATCGGCTTGATCATGTTCTACCGTGCGGCTATCTCGCCCCTGTTCCCCCCTTCCTGCCGGTTTGTTCCCACTTGCTCTGAATATGGCTTGACCGCCTTCAAGCGCTACGGCTTCTGCAAGGGCTTCGTGCTGACGGCGAAACGTATACTGAAATGCCGCCCGGGCGGCCCGCACGGGTACGACCCCGTTCCCTAGGGTCTGCGGCGACGTGAGAGGGACGAAACATGTGGGATATCTTTAAGGACTGGATCTTCGATGTCATCCAGTTCTTCTATGGCTTCTGCCACGACTGGGGCCTGGCTATCATTGTCGTGACGATCATCTTCCGTATCATCGTGGCGCCGCTGATGCACAAGCAGGCGAAGTCCTCGTATGATATGCAGAAGGTTCAGCCGAAGATCCAGGAGCTGAAGGAGCGCTTCCCCGACGATCCGACGCGTCAGTCTCAGGAGATGCAGAAGATCTACGCGGAGATGAAGTTCAATCCTCTGGCCGGCTGCCTGCCGCTGCTGCTTCAGATGCCTATCTTCCTGGCCCTGTTCCAGGTGCTGCGGGAGATGGGCGACCGCGTGGGCGATACCAGCTACTCGTTCTACAACCTGGTGCCCAGCTTGGTTACCACCCCCTCCCAGGCGTTTGGTGAGGGTTTTGGAACATTTGTTCCTTATCTGATCTTGATGGTCATCTTTGCTGGAGCTACGTTCCTGCCGATGATTTTGCAGCAGATGAACAGCACCAACAAGCAGCAGCGCAACCAGACTTTGATGATGGGCGGCATTATGTCGCTGATGATGTTGTGGATCTCCTGGGGTTCGCCCGCAGGCGTGTTGCTGTTCTGGGGTGCCTCTTCGCTGATCGGTATCGCCCAGAGCCAGCTGACCTTGGCCCATTGCCGGGCACAGGATCGACGCAAGGCCGAAGAAGAGGCCTTGGTTGTCAAGCCGGTTGAGGTTAATGTGACGCGTAAGGAAAAGAAGAAGCGTCCGAAGAAGAAGCGTTAATTCTCTTGTGGTTCCGGGGAATGTTTCATGTGAAACATTCCCCTTATTTGTCCGCGCATGAAGACTACAGGCGGACTCCCTTTCGATAAGAAGGAGCGAAAATGACTGAAGAGATGAATACCGAGACGGCCGACGAGACGGCGGTTGCAACTGAGGAGACTGAAGTTGTTTCGGAGTCTTCTGACGAGCTGGTTGTGACCGATGAGATGCTCGACTCCATCGCCGATACCGCCATCGCGGCGCTGCAGGATATCCTTCAGTATTTCAATGTGGGCGATGTTACCATCGATGAATATGAGGGCGAGGACGGTGAGCTGATCCTCGATATCAGCGGCGATGATATGGCCGTGCTCATTGGTCGTCACGGTAAGACTCTCGACGCCCTTCAGTTCATCGTGTCGATGATCACGGTGCGCACGATTGGCTTCCGTTATCCAGTGGTCGTGGATGTGGAAGGTTACAAGAATCGCCAGCGTCAGAAGCTGGAATCCATTGCCCATTCTTCTGCTAATCGTGCGGCAAGTCAGCATCGCAAAGTGGGCCTGCGGCCTATGACTCCTTACGAGCGTCGTATCGTTCACATTGCCCTGCGCGATGACGATCGCGTGGATACGGTGTCTGAGGGAGAGGGTTCCGCCCGCCATGTAGTGGTCGTCCCCCGCTAAGTTTCGCTGTTAGAGCAAAAGAGGGCGGGGTTACCCCGCCCTCTTTTTGTAATATGGTTGATGGTGTCGCCCGCGGCATGAGGAGAGAGATGGCAATGAGTGAGCATATGGTCAACGATCTGGCCCAACAATATCTCGATTTAGTGCTCGAGGCGAACAAGTCGATCAATCTCACACGTATCACTGATCGCGACGAGGCGGAGATGCTTCACTTGGAGGATTCCCTCGTGGGTCTTGATGAGGTGAATGAGGCACCTGCTGGCTTGTATGGCGACCTCGGATCGGGAGGAGGGTTTCCCGGTGTCCCTCTTGCTCTGGCAACTGGTCGTGAGACGGTCCTCGTCGATTCGGTGAAAAAAAAGATGGCAGTGGTCTCGCAGCTGATTGATCAGCTTGGATTGTCGAATCAGATTACCACCTGCGGCGACCGTATCGAAGACCTCGCTCTTGATCGCCCGGGTTCTTTTTCGGTGCTTACAGCCCGGGCTCTCTCTCGCCTTGTCTCCCTGTTGGAACTCTCCTCTCCTTTGCTGGTACGAGGAGGCCGTCTCGTATGCTACAAGGCTCAGGTATCCGACGAGGAATTGAACGAGGCGCTTGCAGTGCAGGATCTACTGGGAATGAAGTTGATATCTGAGCGAAAAACGCTTCTCAGTGATGGCGAGACAGCTCGAACGATCCTAGTTTTCGAAAAGATGGCCCGCGCTCGGCTGAAGTTGCCTCGCCGTGTTGGCGCTGCCCAGAAAACCCCTTTGAAGCCGCGTCCGTAAGGAAGGTTGTTTCACGTGAAACAACCTGATTGCCCTGCCGTTCCAATGAAAGACTCTCCGAGGTGAGAAGTCCGATGCTATACTGTGCTGCATGTTAGGAAGGAGGTTCCTGTGGGATTCTTTGATGGTCTTAAACGAGACAACAAACCAAGCCAGACTGTCGATTCTGACGCAAACCCCCAGAACCCAAGTGAATCGGCTCGCGTTGAGCAGATTTACCAAGAACCGGATCCCGAGACGATCGAGGTTCAAGTTCGCGATGTGGAGCCAAGCTATTATGCTGAGGTTCCCTCTCAGCCGTTGAAGACGTACAAGGATAAAGCTCCTGTGCGTCACGCGATCGGGCAGACCAAGATTATCGCCATTATCAACCAGAAGGGCGGTGTCGGAAAATCCACCACTGCCATCAACCTCGGTGCTGCTCTGGGTGAGATGGGCAAGCAGGTGTTGCTGGTCGACCTTGACCCTCAAGGGAATTGCTCAAGCGGACTCGGGGTGGAGAAGAACCTTATTCAGCAGTGCATCTATGACGTGCTCTTGAACGACGTCCCTATTGAGGATGTAATTATTCCCGATATAGCCGAAGGTTTAGATATTGCGCCGGCAACGATTAACCTAGCCGGCGCTGAAGTTGAGCTAGTGTCCGAGATGGCCCGTGAGAACCGCCTCAAGGATGCAGTGGGCGGTATGCGCGGCCGCTATGATTTCATTCTCATTGATTGTCCTCCATCGCTTGGATTGCTGACGGTGAATGCTTTGGTGGCTGCTGATAAGCTGCTGATTCCCATCCAATGCGAGTTTTATGCATTGGAAGGTGTGACAAAACTCCTTGATTCGATGAAACGTGTCAAATCTCGCCTTAATCCGACATTGGACATCTACGGCATCTTATTGACTATGTACGATAGCCGCACCACTCTGTCGAAGCAGGTGGTTGACGAGGTGCGGGAGTATTTCGGGCGCTTGGTGTTCTCCACGCCCATTCCTCGTACGGTGAAACTTTCGGAGGCTCCGAGCTTTGGGCAGCCGATTACTCAATATGACCCCAAGGGGAGAGGTTCCCTTTCCTATATCGAACTTGCAAAGGAAGTGATTGCCCGTGGCTAAGCCAGAACGTCGTGGTGGATTGGGACGAGGTCTGGGTTCGCTGCTTCCCGGTTCTTATGATCCGGTAACTCCTGCTGCTCCGGGTCCTGATCGTCAGCGTGTGACTATTGCCGTTGAGGAGGAAGCTGCTCTGGAGGCACCGGTTTCTACGCGCCCTGCGTATACGCCCTCTGAGGAGACAGTGACTGACGAGGTTCTTTCTGAGCCGATTCCCCGCGAAGTGTCGGCTCCTGCGCCCTTAGCAGAGCCCAGCGCAGTGAAAGTGGCTGACGAGGTGCCGCTGGAGATGATCTCTCCTAATCCGGATCAGCCTCGCACTCAGTTTAAAAAAGAGGAAATTGACGAGCTGGCGGCCTCTATTGAAAAGGATGGGCTGTTGCAGCCTATTCTGGTACGCCAAATGGAAGATGGCTCGTATCAGATTATTGCCGGTGAGCGCCGTTGGCAGGCTTCCCGGGCTGCAGGTTTGAGCACAGTCCCCATTCGGGTGACGGAGGCCGACGATGATCAGGCCTTGGAACTGGCGTTGATCGAGAACATCCAGCGCAGCGATCTGAATCCAATTGAAGAGGCTTATGGATACCGTCGCCTGATGGAGCGTCGTTCTATGACGCAAGCTGAGGTAGCCCAGGCGGTTTCCAAAGGCCGTTCGACCGTCGCCAATGCTCTTCGCCTACTCGATCTTCCCGAAGAGGCGCAGCAATTGCTCTTCGAGGAAAAGATTACAGCGGGCCATGCTCGCGCTATTCTCTCAGTGCCCACCCAGGAGGGTCGCGCCACGCTGACGAATAAGATCGTTGAAGGCAATATGACGGTGCGTGAGGCTGAGAACTTGGCTCGACTTCTCTCGGGTAAGAAGGAGTCCGCGAGTGCGCCTCGTCCGGCAATGCCTGCTGTCTATAAATCTGTAGCGAAGACGCTACGTGAGACGCTTCACACCAATGTGCGTGTTAAATCGTCAAAGGGAAAGAACAAGATCGAGATCGAGTTCAAAGATGAAGAGGACCTCCAGCGCCTTTTCAATGAAATTGTCAATGGCGAGGACGAGTAGCCAACTGCCTCTCCGATTTCAAAAGCCGTATGTTTCACGTGAAACATACGGCTTTCTTTTTTACCCGTTGATGTGCTCTCTCAACCGATGTAACCATTCTTTTCAAAAGAGCTGGCTGCCTGAGAGAAGACAACCACTGAACCATATATTTAAGTTTTTCTAGGACGGGTAAGAGGTCGAAGAAAATGCTTTACATAATCCTCTTGTTTACTTTGTTTCACGTGAAACAAGTTTGTTCTTCAACTGTCCGCATGCACCATCAATATCGGCGCCCCTTGATTTCCTCATGCTCGTTTCTACTCCATGCTTCATGAGAATCTTTGTCCAATGATTAACCGTTTGCATTGAAGCCGGTTGGTAAGGGGCTCCTTCCACAGGGTTCATGGGAAGAAGATTGACATGGCAGAGTAACCCGTCGCAGAAGGAAACAAGAGCGTTCAAATGATCCTCGGAATCATTGACCCCGCGAATAAGAAGGTACTCGAGAGTTACCCTTCGATTGGTTTTCGCGATATAGTCCGAGAGCGCTTGCTTGAGCTGCGGCAGCGGCTGATGAGCCACCTGAGGCATCAGGAGGTCGCGAGTGTCCTGGATTGCCGCATGAAGCGAAACGGCCAGGGTGAACTGTTCGGGTTCGCGAGAAAAGCGTTCGATGCCAGTGATCAGTCCGCAGGTGGACACGGTTATACGGCGTGCTGCGATATTGAAATCGTTATCGCTGTTCATCATCTGAAGTGCTGCCAGTACTTCCTCGTAATTGAGAAATGGCTCACCTTGCCCCATCACAACGATGTTGCTCACCCGGGAGTTGAAGTCGTTTTGTACTGCGGCAACCTGCTGCACTAGCTCCGATGCCGTGAGGTTGCGCGTGAATCCTTCTTTTCCCGTGGCGCAAAATGAGCACTTCATTGGACATCCCACCTGCGACGATACGCAGACAGTCAATCGTTCGATAGTGCCATCATCGCCAAAGGAGGGCATTCCAACGGTTTCCACTAAGCGGTTGTCGTGCAACTGGAATACGTACTTGCGCGTTCCGTCTTGCGAGATTTGGCGATCAAATAATTGGAAACTGTCTAAAGGGAAGGCCTCAGAAAGATGATCTCTCAGTTGGCGAGGGACGTTCGACATCTCATCGTAGGATGAGCAGTGCTTTTGATGAAGCCATTGGTGGATCTGTTTTGCTCGAAAGCGAGGATGGCCCCATGACTCGACAAGATCGGTCAAGGAATCAAGATTGAGTTTGAGAAGTTCGTTATTCATGGGCTCCATTATAGACAATCGGTTGCCTCTGATATACTTTTCTCAGCTATTCCCCGTCCAGAAAGGCACAGGCTCACCATGGTGTCCGTAAATCCTGCTTCTTGTCGCATTGCCCTCCTCGCCGGCGGTACGAGCGGAGAGCGCGAGATTTCCCTTGCTTCAGGGAAAGGTGCCGGTGACGCCCTGCGCGCCGCAGGTTTTCCCGTGGACGAATTCGATCCCGCCTCTACCGATGATCTGAAGGCCATTATTGACGGCCATTACGATGTTGCCTTCCTCTGCTTGCATGGGAAAGGCGGGGAAGATGGTCGCCTGCAGGGATTCCTTGAGACGATCGGGCTGCCTTACACGGGCCCAGGGGTGTGGGCAAGCGCCACGGCGATGAATAAGGCAAAGTCGAAGCTGTTCTACCAGCAGGCCGATATTCCCACGGCGCCCTTTGTGTATGTGCGGCAGGGCGATGCCTACGATGCAGCGGAGATTTCCACTTTGATGGGCGGCCGATGCGTCGTGAAGCCGGCCACTGAGGGAAGTGCGCTGGGTATTTACATAGTGGAAGGTGAGGAAGCTATCGCCCAAGCGATCGAGGCAGTGTTTGAGATCGATCCACTCGTTGTCGTCGAGAAATTCCTTGCGGGCACTGAGATTACCGTGGCAGTGATCGGGAATGACGACGCGTTTGCGCTCCCTATTATTGAAATTGTGCCCCGCGGTGAATTCTATGACTTTGATTCGAAGTATGCTCCGGGCGGGTCGCAGCACATCTGCCCGGCTCCCTTGGATGACGATGTAACGGCCGTTATCCAAGATCAGGCAGTGCGTGCTCATAAGATTCTCGGTTGCACGGGGGTTTCGCGTTCTGATTTTATCCTGGACGAGAACAATACGGCCTGGATTTTAGAGACGAATACCATCCCCGGCATGACAGCCACCTCGTTGCTTCCCGATGCCGCCCGAGCTGCGGGAATGGATTTCCCCGAGTTGTGCACGCGCTTGGTGGGTTATGCCCTGGAGGAAGTTCTCTGAATGTCGGAAGGCAATTAAAAGGAAAAGGCACCCGTGGGCGCCTTTTCCTTTCTGATCACTAGAGGGGGTTAGAAAATTCCGCAGGCTTTCAGACCGAAGATGATCCCCGCAACCAAAGCGAGCAAGAATGCCCAGCTGAGCAAATAGCACCCCTTGTTGCCCTTGCGGCTTTCCTCGACAAGGCGGTCGGTGGCCGATCGGCGCGTCTTGACCAGCGCTGTACCCTTCTCCTTTGCCGGATAGGGGGAGGTGTCGTGGGGAAGCCATGCTCCCTGAGACTGGATAATCTGGTCGACGGCCTTCGCATCCAAGTTCACGCGGGGCCGCTTCCCCTTGCCCATTTCCTTGGATAACCTCTCGATGAAGGCTTCCATCGCGTCTCGGTAGGTTGGATCGAAGGCGATAACCGCCATATCGCCCCAATAGAACCCCGGTTCCGGGTGATCCGTGAAGGCAACAAATGAAAGCAGGGCCACCAGTTCCATCCCCTGGGCCTTCAAGATGCTCAGCTGGCGCGAATAGGCGGGCTCGAAGTAGCCGATGCGCTGATTGAAGCGGTTTACCAGCCACGCCTTTTGCACTCCGTCTTCGATGGTGCAATCGATCTGGTAGCGGTCACCGACGAGGTTGTCAGCCCCGATAAGCCCAGCGGCCTCCTTTCGCGATACCGTTTGAAATGTTTGATATGTACCAATGTAGCGTTCCATGCTGTAACCCCTAATCCGACTGATACAATACGGCGAGTTGTTAATCTGACACCATACCCGAGCTCGTCCGATCATGGAACTCTCGCCGCGACGAGGTTCCTTTTTTCGGCATAAGGGGCGCTTCCGGAGATAGGGAAGAAGCATGGCACGCAGCACCGAGCCCGTACAGGGCCAGTTGAGGAATTTCATTACCGACGGCACCCCGGCGGATATTGTCGCGCGATACGAGAGTTTGTCCGCCCGCGCCCAGGAGGGGCAGTTCGGCGCCTACGACGGAAACGTCGTAGTGCTAGATACCGAGACTACAGGTTTCTCCCTTAACCATGATGAATTGACTCAGATTGCCGCGGCACGCATGGTGAACGGCGAGATTGTCGATTGGTATATCACTTTCGTGAACCCCGGGAAGCCCATTCCTGAGGACGTAGCCCATCTGACGGATATTCACGATGATGACGTCGCTGATGCTCCGTCGCCCTCCGACGCCTTGGCGGGCTTGGTGGAATTCGTGGGTGACGCCATTGTGGTGGCTCACAATGCCGACTTCGATCGCAACTTCACGACGAAGCATCCCGCCGGCTATCCGCTGCTGGAGAATACCTGGGTTGATTCCCTCGATCTTTCCCGTATTGCGCTGCCGCGTATGAAGTCGCACCGCCTGATCGATCTGGTGAAGGCGTTCGGCGCACCGCTTTCCACCCACCGCGCCGACGAGGATGTGGCGGCCACTTGCGCCCTGTTCCGCATTCTGCTCGCCGCCGTGCAGGCGATGCCCCCCATGCTGGTGCGCGAGATCGCCGGTATGGCCGACGAGACGCAATGGCCCACGGTGACCGTATTCAAATACTTCGCCGAAACTCCGGCCCAGGATAAACCCCAGCCCTTCTCGCTGCGCTCGTTGCGTCGTGACCGCGTTGGCAGGATAGACATGCGCGCTCAGCTGGATGCCGACGAAATAGCCGCCGATCCCGACCGCAGCTTAGTGTTTCCCGCGGCTGACACAGTGAGAGACGCTTTCACCGCCGAAGGGGTGATCGGCTCGCTGTACGATGATTACGAGCAGCGCGAAGAGCAATGCGCTATGGCCGAGGCTGTGCGTGCCGCTTTTACGGGCTCGCGGAATCTGGTGGTAGAGGCCGGCACGGGTGTGGGCAAATCGATGGCTTACTTGCTTCCTGCTGCGCTGACGGCGCGCGACAATCGCATCACCATCGGCATCGCCACCAAGACCAATGCCCTTTTGGACCAGCTGGTGTATCACGAGCTGCCGGCGCTGGCCGAGGCCCTGGGGGGAAACTTGACCTATGCCTCGTTGAAGGGATTCTCGCACTACCCGTGTCTTCACCGCGTCGAGCGTCTGGTGGTGGACGGCCCGCGGATGCGCATGGTGGGCAAAGAGGAGAAACCCCAGGCTCCCGCTTTGGCCGCGCTGCTGTCATTTATCGAGCAGACCGACTACGACGATATCGACACGCTGAAGATCGATTATCGCGTGCTGCCGCGCTGGGCTATTACCACGACGAGCCACGACTGCTTGCGTCGCAAATGTCCCTTCTTCGGCACCTCGTGCTTTGTGCACGGGTCGCGCCGCCGGGCCGAGGCGTCGAACATCGTGGTGACGAACCACAGCCTACTGTTCTGCGATTTGGCTGCCGACGGTGGCCTGCTCCCTCCCATTCGCTATTGGGTGGTGGACGAGGCCCATGGGGCGGAAAACGAGGCGCGCCGCGCCTTCTCGGTGGAACTGGTCGAGGAGGATATCCTTTCGCTCGCCCATCGCGTGGCTTCCGATGAATCGCGCCGCAACGTGTTTCTGCGCGCTGAGCGCACTGTGGTGGCGCCGAATAATGAAGAGGGCGCCACGCTGTTTTACGGCTTGACGGCTAAGGCCCGGTCTGCCGGGGCGAAGTTCTCAGCCGAGGCCATCGACTTCTGCGCTCACATAAAGGATCTGCTGTACTACGACGCGAACAAACGTTCAAAAGGATACGAGAACGTTGATTTATGGCTCAACGACGAGATTCGCTCGTCAACCTTATTCCGCACCCTGGCCAACCATGGCCGCGCCATGGCCGAGGCAGCTGAGAAATTGGTAACGGCGTGCCAGGAGTTGGTGGGCTATCTGGACGATGCCGAAGGCGCCGCTGTGGTGCAACGGGAAATTGCGGCTATCGCCATAGAGTTGAAGGATATTATCCGCGCTGTGGAGATCATCTGCGTGCAATGCCCCGATCAATATGTGTACGCCGCCACGCTCAGCCGTAAGAACGACCGTCCCCGCAACAAGCTGGAGGCCCTGCTGCTGAACGTGGGGTATACACTGAACGAGACTCTGTACGCGAACACCCACTCGGTGGTGTTCGCCTCGGCCACGCTGTCGGTCGATGGGTCCTTCGTCGGCTTCGAGCAGGCTTTGGGTCTGGGCCAGAGCGAGTTTTCGCCTGCTGACGAGCTGATGCTGGCTTCCAGCTACAACTTCGACGAGCATATGACGGTGTATGTGGTGAACGATATGCCCGAACCGAACGAATCTTCCTACCTGGATGTTCTGCAGCACCTGTTGGTGTCCGCCCACAGGGCCCAGCAGGGTTCGATGCTCACGCTGTTCACCAACCGGCGCGAGATGGAGCGGTGTTTCGAGGAAGTGCAGCCGGCGCTGAAGCAGGATGATCTGCGCCTGGTATGCCAGAAGTGGGGTGTGTCGGTGAAGGGGCTGCGGGACGACTTCCTTGCCGACGAGCATTTATCGCTGTTCGCCCTGAAGAGCTTTTGGGAAGGGTTTGATGCGCCGGGAGCCACGTTGAAGGGCGTCATCATCCCGAAGTTGCCGTTTGCCAAGCCCACCGACCCGTTGTCATGCGAGCGCGCGGCCCGCGATGATGCCGCATGGCGTCGCTATGTGCTGCCGGCCGCAGTGCTGGAGACCAAGCAGGCCGCTGGTCGGCTGATTCGCAAGGCCGACGACCGCGGTGTGTTGATTCTGGCTGACAAGCGCCTGATGACCAAAGGCTACGGAAAGACGTTCCTGCGCTCGCTGCCCAGCCAGAACATTCGCTTCTGCTCCATCGACGAGATTACCGCCGAACTGGCCGCCACGGCGGGGTAAGGGCGGGAGCGCGCTATGGCCCGGAAAAAGATAAACCACGCGGCTCATATCAAGAGCCACACTCAGGGATCGTCGAACGAGATATCTTTCAGCGTGCTGGATGCAGCCCGCGAGGCGCGCGACGCTGCCGAGCGCGATCGCCGCGGAGGTGCGTCCTCAGCCGGGGGAGTGTCGCTGTTCACCTTGGGTGCGGGGAAGAAGCCCCGAGCCACGCCGGAGAAAGAGCAGCATATTGTCTTGCCTGGCAGCGCTCCCCGGAATACGGGCCGCTCGGCCGCTCCCCGCCACAGTTCTGCGTCTGCAGTGCTGCGCGACCGCACCCCGTTGCGTTTCGTTCCCACGGTGGTGGGGGTGTGCGTGGTGATCGCCCTGGTGCTGACCGTGGGGCAGACAGTGTTCCAGATGCGCGCGCACCAGAGCGATCTGCGCTCGGTGCTGGCAGAGCAGATTGCCGTGATCAATCAGGCCGACGAGGTGGTTATTCCCTTCGACGAGCTGGTGGTAAAGCAGTACGGCGATCAGCATTTTGCGAAGGCCACCTCTATGGGTGACTCCTCGATGCTCGACCAGCTGTCCGATTCCTACCGGGCGTTAGTGGGGGACATCGCTCCAGTGTACGGCAGTTTGCAGGACGCGGTGGCTGCGATAGAGGAGGTGCAGCCCTCGCTTTCCGACAACGACGACAAGGAGGCGGCCCGCCAGGCCCTGGCTGCGGCCCAGGCGCGGATGAACATGTTCGATACGGGTATTTCCATCGTGGACGAGGCCCTGATGGCGACCGAAGCCTACGAAGCTGCCCGTAGCGGGTGGAAGGATATTATCGACGCCGACGCCGCCGCCCGCGAGGCCACGGCGGCTTTGGAGGAAATGACTGAGGACACCGTGCGTGCCTCTACGGAGAAGACCAATACGGCCCTGACGTTGCTGAATCACGCCGCCGACCAGTTCGACACCGCGCAAGGTTCCTACCCGGGGCTCGATTTGTCCCTGTTTTCCACCTACGTTGCCAAGCGCATTGAGGCCCAGCAGGCGGCCCTGAGCGCCGACGCGGCCTATCTGGACCGGGACAAGGAACTGCTCGCCCAGGAAAACGAGCGCTACAACATCCTTGAAGACGAGGCGGCATCTCTGGCCCAGCAGCTTGAGGAGGACCCCGATGTTATCGTGGCCGCCTTCTACGACGCCGCCATTGCCCAAAATGTGGAATTTTACGAGGCGGAACGGCTGAAAGCTGGCAATGCTGATACGTTTCTGCGTAATTATTTGGGTAGCGACGCGCAATAGCGTATACTAGCAATAATTGTGTCAAATCAACCCTCTCTGAACGAGGAAAGGCAGCAGACATGGCCGACCTAAACGAACATGTTGCATACCTGTCTCAGGAAATCGGCCCGCGGCCCGCAGGAACCGAAGAAGAGCAGCGCGCGGCCCTTTATATCAGCGAGACGCTTTCATCGACGACGGGGCTTCCCACGACGATGGAAGATTTTCAGTGCAATCCCGATAGTTCGCTTCCCCGCGCCCTGTGCAGCGGCGTTGTGGTCGTGGCGACGTTGATCGCTACGATTTTCTCGGTGGTGACTATCCCGGCTATTATCATCGCCTTGGTGTGCGCGGCGCTGATGGCGGCTGAGATTGTGGGGAAGCCGGTGCTTTCGCGCTTTCTCAATCGCGGCGTGAGCCAGAACGTGGTGGCTCAGTACGTTCCGCTGAAATCGACGACTCGCGCATCGCGTCGTCGCAAAGTGATTCTGGTGGCGAACTACGACAGCGGCAAAGTGCGCCGCGACCTGAACAACGCGGTTATTTCCCTGTTGCCGGTGCTGTATTGGATTGAATTCGGCCTGTTGGTGCTGCTGCCGGTGCTACTGCTCATTCGCTTCATCATGGCCCCCCAGGATGGCGCGCTCATTGCCTTCAACGTGATTCTCGGTGCGGGCATGATCGTGGCTGTGCTGCCGGTGGTGTCGTTTATTTTCGAGCGCGTGGCCGCTTACAACGAGGGCGCGAACTGCAACGCCTCGGGTGTTGCCTTGATGATGGAGGTGGCCGCTCGCGTGGCTGCCGCCCGCGATCTTCCCGATGCTGAGGAAGGACTCATCCACGGCGAGGAGGCCGCCCGGTCGGCCGGTCTGGTGCCCGAAGGTGCCGAGTTGGTGTATGACGCATCTGCCAGTGGCTCGTTGGGAGCTTCCATGGAATCGGCCTCTCAGCGCTTGGCTGCTGCAAAGGCTGCGGTCGCCGCGTTGTCGGGTCAGCCTGCGGCCGATAATGGCGATTCCCCGGCTGAGGGTTCGGAGGGTTCCGCCTCCGAAGAGTCCGTCGCGGCTTCCTCTGAAGCGCCGGATCTCGCACCGGCGGCTGTACCGGTTCCCGTGCCTGCGGAACCGGCGTCGGTGCCGACTCCCGAGCCGCCCGCACCCCAGGAGCACTCTGTGCCCGATTGGTTCAAGAAGGGTCAGCAGCAGGCGAAGAAACCGACCGTGGAAAAGCCCATTCAGCGTTCCCGTTATGCGGCGGCCCTGGCGACAGCCGAAGAGGAGATTGCCGCTCGGGAAGAGGCCCAGAAGGCTGCTGCGGATGAGCTGAGCGAGCGCATGCGCGGCATGCGCGCCTCGGTGCAGGCAGCTTCGGAGGCCGCCGGTGCCACTCCGACGGGAGTTATTCCCGATGCCGCCGTGCAGGCCGCGTCGCAGAGCGCTGCTCTGGAACCGGTGGCCCGCCCCACCGCCGAGCCGGTTGGCGCGGTGCCCGTCGATGGTGACGCTTTAGTTTCGGTTGCGGCCGCTTCCGCGGGGGAGGTCCCGCCGGTGGAGGAGTCGGTTACTCCCGTCTCGCCTGCGGCACCTGTTGCTCCTGCGGTTGGGAACCCGGCCGCTGCGCCCGTTGCCCCGGTTGCCGCTCCTGCGCCGGTGCCTGCTGTGGCCGCGCCTGCAGTTGTCGATGACGATCCCAACATCAGCCTGCGCGAAGGCCAGCGCCCCCTGACGGGCACGCCTGCTGCCGCGCTCGACGGGGTGCCGAATCCCCTCGATGCCGCCCCCGCCGCGTCGGGCCGCCGTTTGGTTATCCCCGAAGTTGAGGCCGCCGCCCCACAGGCCGCGCCTGCTTCGGCTTCCCCCGTCGCTTCCGCGCAGCCGAAGCCCCGCAAGCGCCGGGCTATATCTCTGCCCAATATCGGCGTTTCCCAGGAATTACCCCGTATCAGCATGGACGATCACCTGCAGGCGGCTCCCCTTTCCGAGGAACGCCCTGCTCACGACGGCCGCGTGCGCGATCTCAGCGCCGTGGTACCCTCGGTGGCCGCCGCGCCGGCTGTCCCGCCTGCTCCTTCGGCGGAGTCGGCCCTACGCAGCGCCCTTCCCTCGCTTGGGGGGACGCCCCCTCAGACTGATCCCGGACTGTCGGGCAGTATCAGCCTGGCCGGTTCGTTCTCGTCCATGGGTGCCACCGGTGCGGCTGCACCTATTGGCGACGAGCTGTTGGATGCCGCTGCTCCCGACGAGCTGTATGTCGAGGATGTCGACGACTCGGCCTATGTGGAGCAGGTAACCGAAACGGGCGCCATCGCGGGTCCGGGGTATGTGGAAATGCCCAAGAGCCGTTTCGGCCGCATCTTCGGCAAGCTGCGCCATAAGGGTAAGGAAGAAGAAATCACCCCGCAGCAGTGGTTGAACGTCGAAGACGATTTCGAGGCCCAGGAAGTGGGGGCCGCTCGCGGCAGTTGGGAAAGCTTCCGCGAAGATGATTCCTATGAGGCCATGGGCCAGACCACCGCGTTTACGCCCGATTACTTCGACGAGGCGTTCGACGATGAGGCGGCGGGAGAAGCTTCCGGTCGCCACCGCTTGGGCCGACCCTATGAGGGCGGCGCTTTCTCGCGCGGTGGTCGGCACGAGGACGATGAATTGATCGAGGATGAGGAATTCGCCGAGGAGAACCGCCCGCGTAAGCGCAGTGCCTTCGCCGACGGCCTGCCCGCCGATTTCGTGTTCGACACCGACCAGGCCACCCAGCATATCGAGCAGTTCCACAGCCAGCGTGTGGATATCGAGGTGTGGTTCGTGGCCCTGGGCTCCGAACTAGCTGGCAACGGTGGCATGAAGGCCTTTATGGAAACCCATGCCGCCGAGATGAAGGGCTCTATCATCATCGATGTGCAGGCCATGGGCGCCGGCGAGCTGACGCTGATCGACAAGGAGGGCACCTACCTCTCGAAGAAGGCGTCGAGCCGTATGAAGCGCCTGGTGAAGAAGGCTGGCCAGGCGGTGGGATTGTCGGTGCCCACCGGAACGATGACCTGGATGGATAGTTCGTCGGCCTATGCTCTGAAGCACGGTCAGCAGGCCTTGCACTTGGCGGGCATGGACGGCAAGAAGCCCGCGTTCTTCGCCCAAGCCGACGACGTGGTGGAGAACATCGATCAAGACCAGCTGTCGCTGAACGCCGATTTCGTCATGGAATTGCTGAAGCAAATCTAAGGCATCTACCATGGTCGGGCGAGGTTCGCTTCGCCCCATGGTAGAATGGCAGCCGCTTGCACGCCCCCGTAGCTCAGCGGATAGAGCGTCGGTTTCCTAAACCGTGCGTCGGAGGTTCGAGTCCTCTCGGGGGCGCCAGTATACCCAGCAGGCCCGGCAATATGCCGGGCCTGCTTTCTTGTTCAGGCGGCTTTTGGACGACAGTGTTGCGATACCACGGCGGCGCGCAGGCGCATCGCGGACGGTTCCTCGGCGATCTTTCTGCGAAAGGGGAGCGGTGTTTCAACGGCAGTTCCCGAGACGTCATGACGGTTTCTGCTTGCTAAGATGCAAACACGCGGCAATGTGTGGTTACCGTGAGGGAAAAAGCTCGCAGAACCTGGCAGGAAAGGCTTTGTTAGAATAGACAGGCTATTCCTGCTCCGGTGTGTGCCTTCACCAGCCCGGAGCCGTAAAGTCCAAAGGAGGTGAGCTGATGAAGGCTTATGAACTGCTGTTTATTGTTGCTCCCACGATCGACGAGGAGACGCGCGCCGGTGTGCTGAAGCGCATCGAGACAACTCTCGCCGAGAGCAACGGCGTTGTGGACAACGTCGACAACTGGGGCAAGCGTAAACTCGCTTATGAGATCAAGGGTCTGTCCGACGGCGACTACACTCTCATCGATTTCCACGCTGATCCGCAGAGCATTGCCGAGCTCGATCGTGTGCTGCGCATTAACGATGCCGTGATGCGTCATATGATCGTGGCCCGCACTGATCGCGACTAGTAGGAAATCAGGGCGGCTCATCTGGCCGCTCGAAGATGAGAAGAGGTAGACATGAGCATCAACCGTGTGATCATCAGCGGCAATCTGACCCGCGACCCTGAACTGCGCCAGACCCAGTCGGGTATGGCGGTGCTGAGCTTCGGCGTGGCGGTGAACGACCGCCGCAAGAATCCGACCACCGGCGAGTGGGAGGACTACCCGAACTTCGTGGACTGCACGATGTTCGGCGCCCGAGCCAACAGCCTGGCCAACTACCTGTCGAAGGGCACCAAGGTGTCCATCGAGGGCAAGCTGCGCTGGAGCCAGTGGGAGCGCGACGGTCAGAAGCGCAGTAAGCTGGAGGTCATCGTCGACGAGCTCGAATTCATGTCGAGCCGAAACAGCAACGGTGGTGCCCCGTCCTATGGCGGCGATCCGTACGGCGGTCAAGGCTATGCGGCGCCCGCGCCTGCTTACAGCGCGCCGGCCCCTGCGCCGGCCCCTGCCCCTGCCCCTGCGGCGCCTGTCATCGACGCTTCCTCTTCCGTGTACGATGACGACATCCCGTTCTAAGCGAAACGAAAGAGGTTAAAATGGCCGATTACGCTAAGCAGCCTCGTCGTAAGTATTGCCAGTTCTGCAAAGACGACGTGGAGTATATCGATTACAAAGATACTCAAATGCTGCGCAAGTATGTTACCGATCGTGGCAAGATTAAGCCCCGTCGCGTGACCGGTGCCTGCACTCAGCACCAGCGCGACATCGCGGAAGCCGTGAAGCGCGCCCGCGTGATGGCTCTCATGCCGTATGCTGTTCCTGCCGTGAGCGGCCGTGGCGATCGCCGCAACCGCTAGGCGAAGGAGGAACCATGAAAGTTATTCTTCTGAAGGAACTTCAGGGCAAAGGCGGCGAGGGCGACGTCATCGACGTGAACCGCGGCTTTGCCAACAACTTCCTGCTCACCCAGGGTTACGCCGTGAAGGCGACCAAGGGTAATCTGAAGCAGCTGGAAGAGCGCAAGAAGAACATCGCCAAGCGCGAGGAAGTGCGCATCGCCGATGCGAACGCCCTGGCTGCTAAGCTGAACGATGCCACGGTGACCGTGGACGCTCAGGTGGGCGAGGAAGGCGTGCTCTTCGGTTCGGTGACTGCTCCCATGGTGGCCGAAGCCATCGAGCAGCAGCTGGACATCCAGATCGACCGTCGTCGCGTCGAGCTGGGCAAGCCCATCAAGATGGTGGGCACCTACGAGGTGCCGGTTTCCCTGTACCGCGACATCAAGGGTACCGTGACCGTGGTCGTGGGCGGCGGCGCTGTGGTGGACGAGGAATCTGCCGAAACGGTGGATGCCTTCGACGAGGCGCTGGAGATTGCCGAGTCCCCCGCGGACGAGACCGTTGAGATCGACGGCGAGGTTTCCGAGGACGGCACCGTCGAGGTCGAGGTGACCGAGACCGAGGAGTAGTTCTCGTTTCCGAGGCTTTCTTCAAGGCCCCTCTTCGGAGGGGCCTTATTTGTTTCCCGTGAAACAAGGGTGGACGCGCTACAATGGCAGGGTATCTCATTGCCGCACCACCCGCTCGAGCAAAGGACGTCTTCATGCCCGCGCAAGCATATTCCGCTTCCGATACCAACACTTCCGCTGGCCTGGCGCCGCGCGCCCAGCTGCCCCAGGATATCGAGGCCGAGCAGTCGGTGCTGGCAGCATGTATCCTGAGCAGCGAAATTGCCGAGGAAATGGTAATGAAGCTGACGCCCGAGAATTTCTTCCGTCCCGCTCACAAGATCATTTTCGGGGTTATTCACAACCTGGTGGAGCGGCGCATTCCCGTCGACCCCATCTCTCTTGCCGACACCCTGAAGGCGCAGGGCCAGTTGGATTCGGTGGGCGGCCATGCCTATCTGGTTGAACTGGCCGATAACTCGTTCTCGCTTACCAGTTGGGAAAGGCACAGCGACATCGTGAAGCGGCAGGCTATCCTGCGTGATCTGGTGTATGCCGCCACGCAGATCAACGCCCTGGCCTACGATGCGCCCGATGATGTGAACGAAGTGGTGGAACAAGCGGAAAAGGCGCTGTTCGGCGTGACGGAGAAGCGTATCAGCACGGAATTCCGCCCGATGAACGAGCTGGTCACCGAGGCCTATGAGCAGATTTCGAAACTGGCTACCCAGAAGGATCACATGGCTGGCGTTCCCACCGGCTTCAAAGACGCCGACAATCTGTTCCATGGCCTGCGCGGCGGCGACTTAGTCATTTTGGCTGCCCGTCCCGGCGTGGGTAAGACCTCGTTCGCCTTGAATTTGGCCACGAACGCCGCGAAGACAGGCGTGTCGGTGGCCTTCTTCTCGATGGAGATGCCCGCCGAGCAGCTGGTGCAGCGTATTTTGTGCTCGGAGGCCCGGGTTTCCCTGTCGAAGCTGCGCAGCGGTATGATCGCCGAGGGAGATTGGGGCGCGCTGGCGGAAACCTCGGGACAGCTTTCCCAGATGAAGATATACATCGACGACTCGCCCGCCCTTACCGTACTTGAGGCGCGCGCGAAAGCCCGTCGGCAGCTGCGCCATGTGACTGGCGACGAGCAGGGGCTTATCATCGTGGACTATCTGCAGCTGATGTCGTCGCCCTCCTCGCGCCGTAGCGACAGTCGCCAAGTTGAGGTTGCGGAAATCTCCCGCGGCCTGAAGGTGCTGGCCAAAGAGATGAACATGCCCGTAATTGCCCTGTCCCAGCTGTCTCGCAGCGTAGAGCAACGCGGCGACAAACGCCCTATGCTGTCCGATCTGCGCGAATCGGGGTCTATCGAGCAGGATGCCGACATCGTGATGTTCATCGACCGATCAACCAGCGAAGTGGAGGCCGAAAGCGAGAACCGTCCCGACATGAACATGGCCCAGTTGATTGTGGCGAAGCACCGCAACGGTTCGCTGGCTGATATCGATCTGGTGTTCAACCCCGAGTTCACCAAGTTCTCCGATTACTTTGACGATTCGCGCATGGGAGGCTTCTAGCAGCTGGTGGCCGAGACGCTAACATTCATCCACGCCTCCGACATTCATATCGGTGCGCCCTTTCGCGGCCTGAGGGCTTTGTCGGATGATTGGGGAAGCCGCCTGTATGACGCGATTCCCCAGGCCTGGGATCGCGTGGTGGATGCGGCTGTCGATCGGCGGGTCGATTTCGTAGTGGTGGCTGGCGACATTTTCGATAGTGTGCGCGCTTCCTATCGAGATTATCGTCGGTTTTTCCAAGGTTTGTGGCGTCTCGACGAGCAGGGTATCCCCACTTATCTGTGCACTGGCAACCACGATCCGCTCAGTTCGTGGCAGCAGGATTTCTTCGCCCTGCCGCCCAGCGCCACTATGTTGGCGGCCGATCGACCCGATTTTGCCCTGTACGAGCGCAGCGGGCGCCCTTTGGCCATTATTGCGGGGCGGGGTTATCCCAACAAGGTGTGGTCGTCGAACGAGGATATCGCAGCGGGCATCACGCGAGATGCCGCCTTAGCGTTTCTCGGCCCGCGAGCCGCGGAAGCGCCCTTTGCCGTGGGCGTGCTGCACACGGGGTTGAACCTGGACCCGGTAAAGGCGCCCACCGATCCGCGGGCGCTGTTGCGTGCCGGGCTGGATTACTGGGCGCTGGGACATATCCACCGCCGCACTGTGAACGACCCCCTCGACCCACGGGTGGTGTTCTCCGGCTGCATTCAGGGGCGCGATGTGCGCGAAACGGGCCCGCGCGGCGTGTATGAGGTGCGTTTGACCGAGGGCGCGCCCGTGCAGCTGACCTTCATTCCCACCGCCTCGGTGGTATGGGAGCAGTTGGAGGTTGACGTGAGCGGCTGCTCGAATATTCCCGAATTGGTATCCCAGGTGATGCGCGAGCAGTTCGCCGTGAACGGTGACGACGCTTGCGAGATGATGGTCACGCGCATCACCCTAGTCGGGGCTACCCCGCTGCACGAGGTGCTGAACCGGCCGGGAGTTTTGGAAGAAGTGCGCGGCACGTTGAACGAGGCTTACTCGGAATTCTACTGCGACGCCCTGATCGACCGCACCCGCCGACCGCTGGATGAGGAGGCTCTGCGGGCTGAGGGGCTGTTCCCTGCGGTGTTCCTGCGGTCTGTCGATGTGGCGCGATCGGATCCAGCGCGGCAGATCGACTACGTTCAAGAGGAGTTTTTAGCACGCAATCTGCCCATGCTCTCGTCGCTTTCCGAGAAGCGCGTGGCACGGCTGACCGACGAGGCGGCCTCGCTGGTGCTCGATTTACTGGTGCAGGGGGATGATGCCCGATGACGTCGGCGCCGCGCTCCCCGTTTCTGCAATATCTGCGCATCGATCGTTTCGGGCGGTTTACCGATTACACCGTGGGGCCGTTTGGCCCCCACCTGAACATCGTGTTCGGCGCGAATGAGGCGGGCAAGACCACCCTCGCCTCGTTTGTGGGCGGCGTGCTGTTCGGCTGGGAAGAGGCCCGGGGCAATCGCAACACCTACAAGCCCGTGGGTGCCGAGCGCGCGGGCAGCCTGTTCTTCGCCCCGTTCGGCGACGGGGAGGCAGCGGAGCCTGCGTCGGCGACCGAACGCCTTTCTACCGGCTCTTCGGAAACGTTGATGCTGTTTCGCGGGCGCAACGCAGATGGTTTGCAGGGCGACGTCGATCTGGCGGCCGACATCGACAAGGACACGTTCCGCACGATGTTCTCGCTGAACAGCGACGAGCTGCGCAGTTTGCGCAACACCACCGATACCACGGCCAAGCTGCTGACGGCCGGCTCGGGCGCGGGTTCTTCGCCGGCTCACGCGCTGGCCCACGTGAACGAGCGCCTGGCTGCGTTCACTTCGCGCGCTGCGGCGGTCGAGCAGTCGATTCCCCAGCTGGCGGCCCAGCGCAATGAGGCCCGTGCCGCCGAACGCGCCGCAGCCGAGCAGGCCGACCAATGGCGCGCCCAAGATCGTGAACTGCACGAGCTGGAGCCCGAGCGCGCGGCTATGGCCGATCGTGTGGACGAGAGCAACCGACTGATCGAGGATCTGACGGCGGCGAAGAGCTCGCTGGCTGCCTTGGCCGATGAACAGGCGTCGCTGCAGGCCGAGTACGACCGCGCCCGCGCCGCCGAGGAGGAGGCCCGCCAAGACGCTCGGGTCGGCGAAGCGGCCATCGAGCCGGCGCTCACGGCCCTGACGGCCTCGGAGGATCGTTCCTTGCGCGACCGCTTGGACTCGCTGGCGGCCCGCGAGGCGCGTCAGGCCCATAGTGTGGAAGTGGCTCAGGCCAATTACAACTCGTCGCGCGCTGTGTACGAGGCGCTGCTGGAAACTGAGGACGACGAGGCCGATCGCCGCCATGCACGGTGGAAGCGCTCGATGCAGATGGCGTTCTTAGTGGTGGTGCCCGCGGTTCTTCTGCTATTGGGTGTGCCGCTGTTCATCATGGGGCGCGACCGCGCCTCGCTCACCTATATGGCCTTGGGCGCGGCTCTGTCGGCCTTCGCCGCCCTGATGGTGGTGGGCGGTTTTCTGATGCTGTTCCGCCCGGATAAAGAGGGCAATGTGCGCAAGGAGCGCTTCAACGACGCCCACTGGGTGATGGTGCAAGATGAGAAGAAGCTGGAGGCGTGCCGCGCCGCCGAGGCCGCTGCGGCCCGTCAGACCTCCGAAGAGTTGGCAGGCTACGGGCTTGCGAGCGCTCATGGATCGCTGCGCCAGGCTCGCGTGCTGCTCGACGAGGCCCGCGAGGGCCGGGCGGCGGTGGCATTGTGCCGCCAGCGTCAGCAAGCGTCTGCCGCCCGTGCTGCGGCGGCCGGGCGGCGGCTGCAGGAGATTGCCGCCGAGCGCGCCGCGCTGCTCGGCCGCGTCGGCTTGGACGCCGATGCCACGGCCGACGAGGTTGAAGGCGAGCTCGAGCACCGCATTCGCCAGCGCGCGGGCCTGCTGGATGCCTTCGAATCGATGAACCGCCGTTCGGGCGAGCTGGCCAGCATCCTGGGCCAGGCCCGTCACGAGCTGACCTTCGACCAGTGCAAGCTGGAAACCGAGCAGATTTCCACGCGCCTGGAGGAGGCCAAGACCGATTTCGTGCGCCTGCTTCTGGCGAAGCACATGTTGGAGGCCGCCATCGCCACGTGGGAATCGAAACGCCAGCCCGAAGTGTACGCTAAGGCCAGTCGCCTTCTGTCGATGATGACCGAGGGGCGCTGGGTGGAAGTGGTGCTGACCGGCGAGGGAACGCTGGAGGTGGTGGATGCCGTGAAAACTCGGCGCGCTCCCGTGCACCTATCGCTCGGCACGTGCCAGCAGCTGTATCTGGCTCTGCGCATCGCATTGCTGACTACCGCCGAGAACGTCGGGCGCGCCATTCCCATTCTGGCGGATGACATCCTGGTGAACTTCGACGAGCGCCGCCGCGCCGGCGCCGCCCGAGCACTGGTAGAGCTGGCCGAGGCGCGCCAGGTTATCCTGTTCACGTGTCACGAAGACGCCGTGCGCGCCCTGAAGAAAGCCGCCAAGCAGGCCGGCCGCCCCGCCACCGTCGTGAACCTGTAGTTGCATATCACCGCACCAGATCGATGGAAATCATCGATTTTCATATTGGAGACCCGAGATAGCACGCCTTCACAATATTTTTTGCTGAATGGCTGGTAGCCTAGGGGCAATACAATTCGATGCAAATATGAAAAATGTCGTGGCGGGTGATGGTGTATGGAGCGAATTGGAAAATCAGGCGGCGGCTTATGTCTGGCGGGAGCGGGATTTCTCTGGGGATGGAGTTTCCTCTTCTTCTTTTCGAGCCAGGCGGCCTCGTCAATTTCTCTTTCTTTTTTGACTAACGATGTTCTATATCTTGGATCAACATTGGTGGCAGCCTTGCTGGCTGTTAGGGTCTTTTGGAACGAATACGACGTTCGCCAGCTCAGGACTGTGGGAAATGCGGCCTTCGCGTTAATGCTTGCTGGTAGCGTTTTGCTTGCCATCTCGATGGTAGCTCGTGACTCGGGGTTTTACGCCATGGCGGGAAAGATTGTTGCAGGGCCTGGACAAGGGCTATCTTGGATTGCTTGGACAACTGTGCTTTCTCGGTTTGATATTGAGTGTGCCGAGAGGTCTTTCTTACAGTGGATACCCATTCTTGTTGGTGTGGTTTTGGCTTCCACTTTGGGAAACTGGGTATCCGTGTTTCCTCCCCAGCTGTTTAACTCAGTTCTCATGGTGCTTCTGCCGGTCGCTTCCTGGGTTTTCTTTTGTCGCGCCCTGTCTTTGTCGTCCGAACCCAAACGGAAGGACGCTTCTGTTGCGGCCGCTGAAGGCAAGGGCGATGATGTGAAATCCATTGTGTGGTTGTTTGCTAATCTAAGTTTCGCTCTCGCTGTAATCATGGTCGTTTGGGCCGCGTTTTTGTTTCAGCACCAAGTATCTGTAGAGCAGGTAAAGGTGGTGTTTTCGCTCGGCGCTTTCGTCGCGCTTCCTATCGTTTGGTTTGCATTGCGCGTTACGCGTCGATTGGCCCCTTCGTCTCTGTATCGGTGGGCCGTACCTATTATGGTCTTCGCTGTGGTGCTCGACTTTATTGCGCCGGCGGCTTATGTGTGGTGCACATGCCTCTGCCTGAGTGTCGTAAGCGTTGGGTTCGAGGGCATGTACCACTTGGTGTTTATCTATGTGTCGAAGCGCTTTTCCCAACGCGCTATGTTGGCGGCAAGCTTAGGAGTTGTAGCCACGACGGTGGGCGGAATGATAGGGTCAACGGTGTGGGCTGCTTGCTTCTCCCACGCTTCTTCGGCGGATGCTGGAAAGATACTGCTCGTCGCTCTTTTTGTGCTCGTGCTCTGTTGGTCGTGCGCGCCGCGATTCGGGGGCGTTCTAGGCTTGAATGGCGGTGGCGTAGAAGGTGAAGCCTCTTCGCAAAATTCCCCGCCTGTTGAGAAGAAGTGCGAACTTGCGGCCAATGCTTACGGACTCACACCCCGTGAACGAGAAGTGCTGTTTCTGCTGGCCCAGGGGAGGAGCCGCGCTTTTATTCGAGAGGCTCTCTTTATTTCCAAAGGGACCGTTGATACCCACGTTCATCATATTTATTCAAAGATGGGTATAGGATCTAAAGACGAGCTTGTGAAGATGGTTCTTGATGGTGAGGATATTATTGCAAGTTAGTTGTTGAAGGCGAAGAAGAGCGGGAGGGGAGTGACGGGGAGGAAGCCTCTCCCCTCCTAAGCGAAGGGATGTCGTCTACGCTTCTAGGATGCTACGAGCAGCATTTCGTCCGGAATAGATGCAGTAGCCGTTCGCCGAGCCGCCCAAGTACATGTTGTAGGTTTCCTCGTAGAGATTGCAGCCATCGAGCCCGACGGCATACAGGCCGGGAATCGGATCTCCTTCATCGTTCAGAACGCGGTTTTGGGTGTCAGTGCACAGACCTCCGATTGCGCACACTACGAGGGGATCCATCTTGAAACCGTAGAAGGGGCCCGTCTTGAGGGGAATGAGATACTCGGCTTTTTTGAAGAAATCCTCGTCAGAGCCCTTATCGCACCATTGATTGTATCGATCAATGGTGTCTTCGAGAGTATTGGGGTCAAAATCCATGGCTATTGCGAGGGCTTCGACTGTCTCTCCCTTGAATACGTTTCCAAACATACCTTCAACTGCCCCATCAATCTGCTGTTGTAGCTGGGGAAGCTGTGCCCCCTGATCGGGCATATAGTTGGCGAAGCTGTCGGGTGCCGCTCCTTGTGCGAACGCATCTACTGTGCTCTGATCCATAAGAGCGTAGCAAGATTCCTGGCCGAGGAAAATGGCATTGAACGCACTGGGGATGTCTTCGCATACGATGCCTTCGTCGACGAATCTTTCGCCGTGCCCATTCACCCAGAGAATGGGCTGTCTCGTTGTCGCAAAGGAAATGTGGTCGAACATGCCGAAGCCGTAGACGCATTTATCTCCCATGATGCATGCGGGACGTGTGGCGGCTCCAAGCTCAATTGCCACATCGAGGCCGTCGCCGGTATTGCCGGGATTGCAGTTGATTGTCGCGTTCGAGCAGTCAAATCCCGTGCGGTCACTGAGCGTTTCGACGTTCGCTCCCGTACCGCCGCTTGCTAGAACGACGCCAGACCCCTTAATGGCGAGGTACGCTCCGTCTTGTTCGGCTATAACACCTGTTACAACGTCGTCCTCGGATATAAGATCTACCATAGGAGTTGATGTCATAATCTCGACACCTGCGCTCAGAGCTGCCTGCTCCATGGCCGCAACGGCCGCCGTGCCTCCTCCGTCGTAGTAATGCCATCCTTGAAGGCCGGCATTGCAGGGCCTGACATCAACGAACTTAACCCCGTTTTCAAGGAGCCACGAGATGTTGTCTCCTGATTGTCTGAGGTAGTTGATCCAGATTTGGGAGTTGGATCGGTAATTGGAGAATTGAAGCTCATTCTTAAGGGCTTCATAAAGGGTGAGATCGACATTGGCTTCTTTCTGGAGGGGGCTATCTACGGCAAAGGGGCCTTCTGCTCCCAGACTGTTTCCGCCGATGGTGGCTTGTTTCTCAATCAAGATAACGCGAGCACCTTGTTGAGCTCCTTCGACGGCGGCGCTCAGTCCGGAAATACCTCCCCCGACAACTACTATGTCGTACGTGAGGGTCTCTTCAATGGGATAGTTCTGCGCGTCATCGCTTTCACTGCGAGTGCTTCCGTCGGTGTCGGAAAGGGAGGGGGATGCCCCACATCCAGCAAGTCCAACCGCACCGAGCAATCCCGCAGTCAAACCAACTCCCTTTATGAAAGTGCGTCGATTGATCTGTTCCATATAGTCCTCCTTCTAGATTTGCGAAATACCATCTAGAACACTAAAGAGAAGGGAGAGATTAGGCATCCGTAGAAACCATAGATTTGCTGATGGAGGGCGTCGATGAAAAGTATCGACGCCTTGTTTCAGGCCTTGAGAATGATCGAATTCACCCTGTGGGCGTGCATAACGGCCGCCCACTTGGGGCCGCTGATTCTCGTACTGAGTTGCTCTGCGTTCGCTGGTATACTGTTGCACTTGCGAGAACGCATTTTTCAAGCGCGTTTTTCCCTACCGACGAAAGGACACAGCATGCCCAGCACAGTGCTCGTCGGCGCCCAGTGGGGCGACGAAGGCAAGGGTAAGATCACCGATCTCATCGCCAGCGACTACGATTACGTCGTGCGGTTCCAGGGCGGCAACAACGCCGGTCACACCGTCATCCACGGCGACAAGAAACTGGCGCTGCACCTCATGCCCTCCGGCGTCATGTACGAGAACGCGGTGCCGGTCATCGGCAACGGCGTGGTGGTCGATCCCGGTGTGCTGGTGAAGGAAATGGCCATGCTTGAGGCCGAGGGCGTTTCCTGCAAGAACCTGCGCATCTCCAACGACGCGCATCTCATCATGCCCTATCACAAGGACCTGGACGGCGCCGACGAGAAGAGCCTCGGCGACAAGAAGATCGGCACCACCAAGCGCGGCATCGGCCCCTGCTACCAGGACAAGATGGGCCGCAAGGGCATCCGCATGCAGGATCTGCTGGACGAGAAGATCTTCCGCCTGAAGCTGGAAGCGGTGCTCGCCCAGAAGAATCCCATTCTTGAGAAGATTTACGGTCTGCACACCTACACGGTGGAGGAGATCTGCGACGAGTATCTGCCCTATGCCCGCATTCTTGCCCCCTACGTGTGCGAGTCGGCCCACATGCTGAACACGGCGCTGGCCGAGGGCAAGTCCATCCTGTTCGAGGGCGCCCAGGGCACCCTGCTCGACATCGACCACGGCACCTACCCCTTCGTCACCTCATCGTCCTGCTGCGCGGGCGGCGCGGCCACGGGCACGGGCGTGGGGCCCGCGGCCATCGATCGCGTGCTGGGCATCCAGAAGGCCTATGTCACGCGTGTGGGCGAAGGCCCCTTCCCCACCGAGTTGAAGTTCCCCGAGAACGGCGGCGAGGGCCAGGATGCGGAAGACGGCGAGCTTCTGTGCGCCGCCGGTCACGAGTTCGGCGTGACCACAGGTCGCAAGCGCCGCTGCGGCTGGTTCGATGCCGTTATCGGCCGTTACGCCGCCGAGGTGAACGGACTCACGGATGTGGCCCTCACCAAGTTGGACGTGCTGTCGGCTTTCGACACCATTAAGGTGTGCGTGGCCTACGAGTGCAACGGCGAGCGCTACGACTACTTCCCCATGCAGCAGAGCGTACTGCACCACGCGAAGCCCATTTACGTGGAGCTGCCGGGTTGGAAGGACGAGGACATCACGGGGTGCCGCACCTACGAGGAGCTGCCCGAGAACACGCGCAAGTACATCGAGTACCTGGAGGAGGTCACCGGCGTGCCCATGAGCATCATCTCCGTCGGTCCCGACCGCGATCAGACGATCCTGCGGGATGTGTGGATGAGGGAAGACTAGTCATCGCATCTTAGGCTGTCCAGCCGCGCCCCCTGGGAGGGGCGACGTGCTCAGACAGTCCTCGCTCGGCGCGACAGCCCGCTGGGCTGATCGCGTTCGCTGCGGAACTCCGCGCGACACCCCTCCCAGGGGGCGCGGCCTGCCGTTAAGAAGAACTTGCTGCAAAGCGAGGAAAGGAACAGACGTGAACATTCTGGTTTTGGGTTCGGGTGGTCGCGAGCACGCCATCGCGTGGGCCTTGCGGAAGTCGCCGAAGACCGACGTGCTGTACGTGGCTCCGGGCAACGGCGGCACCGCTGAAATCGCCGAGAACGTCGACGTCGACATTGCCGACAGCGAGGCGTTGCTGAGCTTTGTGGCCGAGCGCATGATCGGTCTGGTGGTCATCGGGCCCGAGGCTCCGCTGGTGGACGGCGTGGCCGACGTGCTGCGCGCGGCGGGCGTGCCGGTGTTCGGCCCCAACGCCGACGGCGCCCAGCTGGAGGGCTCCAAGGCCTATTCCAAGGAATTCATGGAAGCCAACAGCATTCCCACCGCTGCCTACGGGCGCTTCAGCGATGAGGAGTCGGCGCTGGCCTATGTGCGCGAGCAAGGCGCGCCCATCGTTATCAAAGCCGATGGCTTGGCTGCGGGTAAGGGCGTGGTAGTGGCCGAGACGCTGGAAGATGCCGAGGCAGCCGTGCACGCCTGCTTCGACGGCGCCTTCGGCGATGCGGGCTCCACCGTGGTCATCGAGGAGTGCATGACCGGCCCCGAGTGCTCGCTTCTGTGCTTCGTCACCAACGGCAAGTCGTTCCCCATGGCCCCGGCTCAGGACCACAAGCGCGCCTACGACGGCGATTTGGGCCCGAATACCGGCGGCATGGGCGTGTATTCGCCAGTGCCCATCGTTACCGATGACGAGATGGCCTCCATGGTGTCCATCATGGAAGATGCCGCCGCCGCCACGGCTCGGGCGCCCTTTACCGCCGACTATCGCGGCACGCTGTACGGCGGTTTCATGCTGACGCCCGAAGGTCCGAAGATCGTGGAATTCAACGTGCGCTTCGGCGACCCCGAGACCCAGGTGGTGCTGCCGCGCCTGGAAAACGACCTGGTGGACGTGATGCTAGCGGTGGCCGAGGGTCGTGCCGACGACATCGATCTGAAGTGGTCCGACGATTGGGCCGTTTCGGTGGTGCTCGCCAGCGATGGCTACCCGGGTTCCTACGAGAAGGGCAAGGTCATTCTGGGTATCGAGGAAGCCGAGGAGCTGCCGGGCGTCACGGTGTTCCACGCCGGCACGAAGCGCAACTTCGACGGCGAGCTGATTACCAACGGCGGCCGTGTACTGAATGTGGTGGCCCTGGGCGACACCTTTGAAGAGGCCCGCGAGCGCGCCTACGAGGCCTGCGATCTCATCAACTTCGAGGGCAAGCAGTTCCGCCACGACATCGGCAAAAAGGCCCTCCAAGGCCGCGCCGCCTGGGAGTAAGCCTATGCTTTCAGAACGAGTTCTTTCCAAAGTAGTGGCGGCTTGCACGGCCAACTACTTGAAGCTTTCCCCTTGCACTGAGACGCGCATGCCCGCGCCGAAGCCGGGGCAGCCCTACATGCTGTACATGCATGTGCCGTTCTGCGAGCGGTTGTGCCCGTACTGCTCGTTTAACCGCTTCCCCTTCCGCGAGGATCGCGCGAAGCCCTACTTCCAGAATATGCGCAAGGAAATGCGCATGCTGAAGGAGCTCGGCTACGACTTCGATTCGGTGTATATCGGCGGCGGCACGCCCACCATCATGATCGACGAGCTGTGCGAGACCATCGATCTGGCGCGCGATCTGTTCTCCGTCAAGGAAGTGTCCAGCGAGACGAATCCGAACCATCTGATTCCCGCGTATCTGGAGAAGTTGAAGGGTCGCGTGCAACGCCTTTCCGTGGGAGTGCAGTCCTTCGACGACGGCCTGCTGCGCCAGATGGACCGCTACGAGAAGTATGGCTGCGGCCAGGAGATTCTCGAGCGCATCCAGGAGGCGTCGCCGTATTTCACCTCGATGAACGCCGACATGATCTTCAACTTTCCGGCCCAGACCGAAGATATCCTCATTCGGGATATCGAGATGGTGGTGGCATCCGGCGCCAGCCAGACCACGTTCTATCCGCTGATGGCCTCGCCTTCGGTGGAGCGTTCGCTGGCTGCCACAGTGGGGCCGGTTGACTACAATCGCGAGCGTCAGTTCTACGAGATCATCTGCGATTTGCTGCTGGGCGATCTGCCTGACGGCCGCCCGGGCCTGTTCGAACTGGGCAGCGCTTGGACGTTCAACCGCCGCGGCACCGGTGCCGCCGGCGAGAACGCCATGATCGACGAGTACGTGGTGGATTACGAGGAATACCCCGCCATCGGCAGCGGCGGCATCACTTATCTGGGACAGAACCTGTACGTGAACACGTTCTCGGTGCGCGAGTACAACGAGGCCATCGAAGGTGGCCGCATGTCCATGATGGGCAAGACCACGTTCAGCTTGCACGATCGCATGCGCTATCGCTTCATGATGCAGTTGTTCGGCCTGCGCCTGGACAAGCGCCAGTTCGAACACGATTTCGGTATGAGCGTGGAGCGCGGCCTGCCCGTGGAGATGGGCTTCATGCGCGCCTCGGGGGCGTTTGCCACCGACAACGCCGACGAGCTGACGCTCACCCCGAAGGGCCGCTACCTGGTGGTGGTGATGATGCGCCAGTTCTTCATCGGCGTGAACAATCTGCGTGACCAGGCCCGCGCGGCGCTTACCGGCGAGGAGCGCGAACTCATCTTCGGCGACGGCTGTGCCTCGGCTGCGACGGAAGAAGCGGCGGCCACAAGCGTGCTGGACGCCACCGCCGCGCGAGCTGCCCAGGAATAGGCGTTCGCTTCATGACCTATGTGTCCGTTGTCACGCTCGTTGCCTACGGTCTGCTGCTGGCTGGTTTGGTGGTCATAGCGGTGGGCGATATGCGCACGCGCCGTATCCCCAACGGCATGGTGGCTGCGCTGGCGTTACTGTGGGTGATATGGCGTTGCGTGCTGGGCTTCGCTGGCCGTTATATGGGCCTGGGCTTCTGGAATACCCTGCTTTCCCCCGCGCCCACGGTGCTCGGGCAGATCGGGCTGCCTGTTTATGGAGCGTCGCTGTCCGGCGGCGTGCTGGGCGCCCTGGCGCTGGGCGGCGGCATGCTGGTGCTGTCGGCGGTATACGAGCTGACCACCAAGAAGGAGTCGTTCGGCGGCGGCGACATCAAGCTGATGGTGGTGATCGGCCTGTTCCTGGGTTGGGAACGCGGTCTCGTGTGCCTGTTCGTGGCTTGCCTGGTAAGCGTGATCTATGCCCTGGTGATGCGTTTCCGGACACGGGGGAAGGATGGCGACACGGCTCGGCCTGCGGAAGGCAGCCAGAGCGCGCCGGCCGCTGCAGGGACTCAGGCTTCTTCAGAAGTGGCTGACCCCTTCCTTGCGCGCACGATGCCTTTTGCTCCGTTTTTGGCTGTGGGAACACTGGTGGCATTCTTCTTTTAAGACCGCTGCGTGTTCAGTGAAAAAGTTCTTGCATTGCGCGGGCATTCCCGTTAAAATATATGCTCGCGTCGAAAGCGAATGCTTTCCGCACTTTGGTCGGGTAGCTCAGTTGGTAGAGCAACGGACTGAAAATCCGTGCGTCGAGGGTTCAAGTCCCCCTCCGACCACCATAAATGACAGGGCCCCAGTTTCGGGGCCCTTTTCATATCTGAAGCCGTGGGGATCTAACCCCCGATCCTGGAATCACATAAATCTCTGAAAGAATCTCTGAATTCAGAGATTCTCAGGGATTCGGATCTCTCTGCTATCGTTGCGCGAGAGTTGCTCCGTCTTTCCAGAATAGGGTTATAGGACAAAAAGTGTGTCTGGAGACTAGTCGACAGCATAGGGGTAGACCGTCGCGTGGTGGAACTCGCTCCATACGAGTCCGTCACCCCATTGGGGAGCCCCGTCGTCGGGTCTGACCGCGCTTCCGTACAGCTCGTAGAGCATGTCGACGTCGTCGTCCGTGGGCATCCGCGCGAGGATCTGGGATGCCGGCAGCCTGTACTCCGTCCTCATGTAGCACCACCAGAACACGGCCTTTATCCTCCGGGTCACCGACATGCCCCGGTGGTTCCTCAGCATCGACCGCAGGGGCGCGTTCACGCCGCCCTCGATCCTGTTGTTGGTCGCCGGCAGCGGGCGCTCCGCGGACAGCGCCGGGTCCAGATAGGTGAACAGGGTCCCCTGGTTGCTCAGCGCCACGAGGCCCGACCTCGCCTTGCGCAGCCTCTCGTGGGTGTACACGGACCTGCCGTCCACGGTGCTCCTCTCCTCCAGGAAGTCGCACCAGAACCCGCACCACTGCACGAACCTCTCCCGCCACCACTGCGCCGGAGCGAGCGTCTCGAGGCGGAGCAGTTCCCTGGCGAGCGCGTAGAGCTCCACGCCCGCCTGCAGGTTGGGGCGCGAGGTCGTGTAGCGCCTGACCTGGCAGAAGGCGTGGAACACGCACCTCTGCACCCGCGTGTCCGGCCAGGCCTCCCTGCACGCCTTCGCGAAGCCGCTCCCGCCGTCCGTGACAACCATCTCGGGCGGCGCGACGTAGGCCATGAGCGCCTTCCAGGCGCGCGCCGTCTCGGCCCGGCACAGGTACCAGGCGAGCACGTGCTCGTCGCTGCACGCGATGAGCACGCACACGTTCCTCGCCAGGTAGATGCCGTCGACGTAGACGACCTTGTGGACCTCGCCGGTCGCCTCGGGCATCGGCCAGATCCCCCAGAACCTCGAGGTGCGCCTCCTGAAGGTGCGGCCCTGGCCCGGCATGTCGACCTGGGCCTCCTTGGACATGAGCCACGAGAGGAAGGCCTTGAGGTCGCGCTCGTCTGTGCTGATCGAGTGCGTGGCCGAGCTTCCGCACCCCCTGCACCGCCATCGCTGCCTGCCGGCCTTGGTCTTCCCGTTCCTCTTCATCGGCAGCCCGCAGGTCGGGCATGGCTTGCTCTTCAATTTGCCGCCCCCTCGAAATCGAGAACTTTTTCTCAATTTATCAGGGTCTGAGCAGGCGAAAGACCAGATATGGGACACACTTTCTGTCCGAGTGGAGAACTCGATTGATTTGACTTTCCAAAAGAAAATCGGGAGCCGACCTGCGTCAACTCCCGATTTCGGACACACTTTTTGTCCTATAAGCCCCAGAATACGAAGCAGCCCCTCGGGTCCCCCGCTGACGGGGATGCGAACGTTATGTGGCTGGGCGCGTTGTCCCCTAGGGAAGCCAGCGTGAAGGGGCTTTCGATGCCCTTCGCATGGGTATGCTCTCTGTAGACGAAGGAGCCGGCGCGAAGGCCCTGCTCAGCTTGTTGACAGTGTGTCTGTAACGTAGAGAAATATATAAGTCAATAACTTATCTTTAACCAATCGGGTCAAAGGTATGGAAATATCGAAAAAAGGTAGCGTTGGGTTAACTTTAGGGGAGCGGTTAGCGTTACCATGACTCCAGAGGCAATGACGCCTCACTTTGAAACTAGGAGGAGACCATGTTCAAAGCTAACGTAGGTTCCAGCACTGCCGCCGATGCCCGCGCTGCGGGTAAAGAGGCTGCGGCCCAAGCTGCCGCCGGCCTCGACGCCACTCAGGTGGCCATGGTGTATTGCAGTTGCGCTTACGATGTTGACGAAGTGGTGGCTGGCGTAGGGGAGGCACTTCCCGAAGTGCCTGTGCTGGGCAACACCTCGTTTACCGGCGTGGTGGTTCCCGGCGCCGGCTATGTGGGCGGAGACGCGCCTTTCGTGGGCGTGCTCGCTCTTTCCGACCCGGATATGGCCGTAGGGGTGGCCGCCGCTGATCGGTCCGAGAACGACGACCCCGCTCTCGCCGGTGCCGCGCTCGCCACGGCTGCCATGGAGGCTGCCGGCCGCACCGACGCCCCCGACTACTTCTATATGGCCGCTTCCCCTGCTGAGGAGGAGTTCTACCTGAAGGGCATTGCCTCGGTGGTGGGCCGCATCCCGTTCTTCGGTGGATCGGCGGCCGACAACGCCATCGCCGGCGAGTGGAAGCTCTACACCACCGGCGAGTCTTTCGCCGACGGGTGCGTGGCGGCCTTCTTCTGGGGTGGTCCGGCCATGACCAACGTGTTCACCGGCGCCTATCGCGAGACCGATGATTTCGGTGTCATCACCAAGATTGACGGCAATCGTACGCTGGTGGAAATCGACGGGATGCCGGCGGCCAAGAAGTTCCAGGAGTGGACGGGCTGCTCCGACGAGGACATCGCCGGCGGCAACCTGCTCGCCTACACGGTGTGCTCGCCGCTGGGCGTGAAGGACCGCCTGGGTGACCTCATCGCCATCCGCCATCCCATGAACGGCAACGACGACTTCTCCATCAACGTGGGCAACAACCTGGCTGAGAAGACCTGCGTCATTCGCATGGAGGCTACGGTCGACGAGCTCATTCAGTCGGTGCCCGACACCCTGCGCGAGCTCATGGATCGCATGCCCGGCAAGCCTGCCGCCTTCCACCTGGTGCACTGCGGTGGCCGCCGCGCCGGCATCGATGCCCGTATCGGGGAAGTGGCTGCGGCTGTGGCCGAGGTGGCCGGCGACGTTCCCTACCTCATGGAGTTCACCTTCGGCGAGTACGGATTCGAGAGCGACAACAACAATACCTGTGGCGGTCTGATGCTGTCCTTCACGGGTTTTAGCGCTTAGGCGCTAAAACCCTGACGCTGCGGTTCCGACAGGCACCTGGCCTTGGCCCTTGTTTTGGGCTCGGCGCGGCACAAAGGCCGCTTGGCCCAAAGGCGGGCCAATTCCAGGCACCTGTCGGAACCTCGCTGACTTCCTTGGGCGCGTCCCTGGAATCCTGAATTAAAGATTAAGGAGATACAAAATATGAAGATGTTTATCAATGGCAAGACGGCTGATTCCTCCGACGGCGCTACTATCGACGTCATCAACCCGGCGACGGGTGTGGTGGTGGACACGGTGCCCGCTGCCACCGCCGAGGATGTGGCCGAGGCCGTGAAGTTCGCCCGCGCCGCTCAGCCTGAGTGGAACAAGGTGCCGGTGTGGAAGCGCGCCGAGATCATGATGGCCTTCCTCGATCTGGTGGAGCGCGACAAGGAGAAGCTCGCCCGCACGCTGTCCGACGAGACCGGCAAGCCCATCACCGAGGCCCGCGCCGAGATCGGCAACATCCCGATCGCCTTCAAGGCCTTCTCCGAGCGCGCGAAGCACCTCTACGACGAGGTGATTACCGCTGGCAGCGAGCAGGGCCAGGACACCACGGTGCTCATCACGCGCCGCGAGCCTCTGGGCGTGGTGGCCGCCGTCATCCCCTTCAACTTCCCCTGCGACCTGTTCGACCAGAAGGTGGCTCCGGCGCTTCTGGCCGGCAACTCCGTCATCGTGAAACCCTCCACCGACAACCCCCTGACGCTGTGCATGCTGACGGCGTTGCTCGGCGAGGCCGGCGTGACGCCCGGCGCTGCCCAGATCGTCACCGGCCGCGGCTCGGTGGTGGGCCACGAGCTGTGCGCCAACCCCGATCTTGACCTGGTGACCCTCACCGGCTCCACCGAGGTGGGCATCGAGACCGCCGAGGTGTGCGCGAAGACCCTTACCCACACCGCGCTGGAGCTCGGCGGCAACGACGCCTTCATCGTCATGGCCGACGCTGATGTGGAGCTGGCCGCCAGCGAGGTCATCTGGGGCCGCATGTACAACACCGGCCAGGTGTGCTGCGCCTCCAAGCGCTTCCTCGTGCACGAGGATGTGGCCGAGGAGTTCACGAAGAAGGTCGTGGAGAAGATCAGCGCCCTGAAGCAGGGCATGCCCTCCGAGGACGAGACCCAGATCGGCTGCCTCATCTCCGAGAAGGCCGCGAAGACCGTGGAGGAGCAGATCCAGCTCACCGTTCAGCAGGGCGGCAAGATCGTCCTCGGCGGCGGCCGCGACGGCGCCTTCATCGAGCCGACGGTTATCGTGGACGTGCCGAAGACGGCGGATGTTGCCATCGACATGGAGATCTTCGGCCCGGTGGTGCCCATCATCACGTTTGCGACCGCCGAGGAGGCCATCGAGATCGCCAACGCTTCCATGTTCGGCCTGTCCAGCTGCATCTTCTCGGCCGACCAGAAGACCTGCGCGAAGTTCGCTTGCGAGCTTGAGGCCGGCGGCGTGGTCATCAACGGCGCCAGCTTCTACCGCTCCTTCGAGCAGCCCTTCGGTGGCTACAAGTACTCTGGCATCGGCACTGAGGGCGTCATGAGCACCTTCGACGAGATGACCCACACGAAGTCCATCGTGCTGAAGAACATCCTGTAAGCGCGGGATGCATGCGGGGCATCGCGCCCTGTGCATACAAGGAAGCGGGCCGGGAGAATTCCCGGCCCGCTTTTGCTTTGAGGGATCTGCTGCTTCAGTCGGCCCTGCAGCGGCGACTAGCTTACCGTGTAGAAGGCGTAGTCGGCCTCGCCTTGGGTGAAGTCGGCGCTCAGCTCGTAGAGGTAGCCGGGTTCGATGGTGAGGGCCAGCGTGCCGTCGGCGCCCACGGTGCAGGTGACCTTCTCATCCTCGGCCGCCGGGTCGACGGCGGTTTTGCCGCTGACAAGGGGCGTGCGCTCCACTTCCACGGCTGTGGGGTTCACGCTGAAGGCGACGAAGGCGTCGGTGGCCCCGGGGATGCGCGCATCGGCGACACCGTCGAGCAAGGTGCCGTCCACATTTTTGAAGTCGCCATCCTGGGCCACGCGGTCGGGCGTGCCGTCAGCCTGGTCGAAGGACCATTCGTAGCTGTAGGCGTTCAACACTACCGACACCTGCGCTTCAGCGGTCTTGTAATCCAAAGATCCCACCGGCACCTCGGCGGGGTCGGGCGCGGCGAACACCGTGTCCACCATGTCGGCGTACTGCTCGGCATCGGCGGGGTTGCCCACTTCGGTCACTTCAACTGCGGTGATGCCCGGGTACTGGCCGGGATAGCTTTCCAGCATGACGCCGTTGCCTGTCACCTTCACGATGTTGCCCGCCTGCAGATCATCCTCATCGATTTCTTGGCCTTCGAAGGTGATGGTGGCGTCGTCCAGGTTCGTGGGGATGTAGGGCGTCTGGGTTTCCTGGTCGATGAAGAGCACGTCATCGCCGTTAGCGTAGGCCACCAGGGCGGTGCTGACCGTGCCGTCGGCGCTGTTCGGGGAATCGGCAGTGCCTTCGTCGGCGGTGCCTCCCTTCGCCGTGCAGCCGGCTAAGGCGACCAGGCCCAAGGCCAGGGCGCCCACCAGGGTGAAGCGCAGGGTTTTCGAGAGTTTCATGGCTGTTGCCTTCCGTTCGAAGTTAATCAAGTGGACTTATCATAGCGTGCCGGGGAAGAGGGCGGCTGAACGGTAGTCAAACCGTGGCCGCGCCTACAAGGTGCGCGCCTTGGCCACACAGGCCTCCACTGCCTCCATGGCCGCCGCGCGGAACGCCCGCACTTCCAGCGCCTTCACGCCTTCGATGGTAGTGCCGCCGGGCGAGCACACCATGTCCTTCAAATCGCCGGGGTGACGGCCCGTTTCCAGTACCAACTGGGCCGATCCGGCCACGGCACTGGCGGCGAACTCGTAGGCCTGAGCGCGGGGCATGCCCGCTTCCACGGCTCCGTCGGCCAAGGCCTCGATAAACATGAACACGAAGGCCGGCGACGACCCGGCCACGGCGCTAGCGGCATCCATCAGGCGCTCGGGGATGACGATGGCACGCCCGAAGCTTTCCATCAGGCTCACGCAGGCGGCCTCGTCGGCTTCGGCGGCGCCGGGGCCGGGGCACACGGCGGTGCAACCGGCGTTCACCAGCGCCGGCGTGTTGGGCATGCAGCGGATGAGGCGCATGGCGTTCGTATCGCGGCCGAACAGGGCGGCGATACGTTCCAGGGTAAGCCCGGCGGCGATGCTGACAACCAGCGTGTCGTCGTCAACGGCATCGCGAATCTCGGCGATGACTTCGGGGAAGAACACGGGCTTCACGGCCAGCACCAGGATGTCGGCCGCTGCAGCCACTTCGCGGTTGCTTGCGGTGGTGGCGATGCCGAATGCTTCCGCCTGAGCTGTGCGTGTGGCCTCCGTTTTGGCCGAGCCGATGATGTCGGCAGCGGTGAGAGGGCTGCCCTGCACGACCACCTCATCGCGCAGCATGCCGCCGATGATGGCGGTGGCCATGTTCCCCAAGCCGATAAATCCTATTTTCACGAGAGCCTCCCTTGCCTTGCAACGATTGCGCCAACACGATTGGCGCTTCGGAACGGCCGCGCGGCGCCGGTGTGCCCCGTGGCGGCCTATGCGGGAAACCAGTATACAAGACCCTCTGGCAAACAAAGATGAGCAGCTTGCTTTTCGTTATTTACCTGGGTGAACGTCACGATACCTGGTGAAAGGTAACGTTAAGGTTACAAACAATTTCCCATCGGTTGACGAGACGGTAATGCTTGATATAACGCTCAACCCTTAAGTCTAGTCGTTCGATGGGCTTAACTGTTCGAACTCGCGGTGCCGGCGTTTGGGAAGTGGCGGTTCCGTTAAAGAAAGAGAGACGCTCTATGAAGAGGAACACAATGAAGCTGACCGGAGCGAAGCGCGCGCTGCTGGCTGGCATGCTGGCAACGACCCTGGCCCTGGCGCCGTTGCCGTCCTTCGCGGCCGATGAGGTTTTCACTGCCGAAGACGCGCCGGAAAGCGTTGTGGGCGGCGCAGCCCTGACGTTGCTGGAGGCCGCGGACACGGAGCTGCCGATGGTAGCGGAGGAAGCGGTGGCGGCACCCGTCGAGGAGGCCGCTGAGGATGATCGCGCCAGTGCCGATGCGGCGGAGAGCACCACACTGACGGTGCACTACTGCGAGATCGTTTCCTACGACGATCCGTCCTTCGATGATCCCTCGGGGTTGCGACTGCTCGAGACGCGCACGTTCGAGGTAAAGGTGGGAGAGGAAATCGACCCCTGGCATTACGTGCGACCCCTTGACGACTTCTTTTTCTGGGACGCGCGCTTCGACAGCAAGGTGATGGATGCCGATCCGTCGAAGAACATGGTGGAGCTCCACTACTTCCGCTCGAGGAGCTCTTCCACGGTGAACTACTATGCCGTGACCGCCGCCGAGACTGGCGAGGACGCGTGCGCCAGCAAGACGGTGGTGGCCGACGTTGACGGCGCTGCCGTCCGCTTCGACAAGATGGGCTCCTACGAAATTGAGAGCCAGCAGATAGGGGTGGAGATTCCCGCCGAGTCGCTGGCGGTGCCGCTGGACGATCTGGTGTATCTGGATGCCGATCGGGATTCGATCAAGGTGGAAGCGCTGGCCTCGAAGAACGAGATCAACCTGTTCTACACGCCGGCGGCCGCCACGCTGCCCGACAAAGCCCCGGCCGGTGACGCCCCCGAGCTGGAGGCTCCTGTGCCCGGCGGTGATGCGGGAAGCGCCGGGGATTCTTCGGACGAGAACGCGCCTGCCGACGAGGGCGATGCGGGCACCGAGGACGACAACGCCGGTGCCGCCGATGATCAGGGTGGCGAGAGCGGCCTTGCACCTGAAACGGTGATTACCGACGACGGCGCGCCCCTGGCCTCCGCCGAGGAGGCGGGAGTTCTTCCCCTGCCCCAGACGGGCGACGAGGTAGTGGGCATCGCGCTGCTGGCGTCGGCCGCGTTGGCTGCTGGCGGCGTTACGCTGGTGGCTCGCCGCCGCCAGTAGGCAACTGCTCTGCGTTTTCTTCACGGGAGCCTCCCTACGGGGAGGCTCCCGTGTTGTTGTCGGGTATGATGGCAGAACGAGTTCCCGCAGAAAGAAAGGATGGAACGGTGCGCGATGGTGCCAGCTACGCTGCCCGCTACGAGCGAAAGACGCGGGCCTTGCGAAGCCGCCCGTGGGCGGTAGCGCTGCTGCGCGGTGCCAACAAGGCGCTCACCCTGCTGTTCTATCTGGCCTATGCCGCACTTTTCGGCTGTCTGCTGTTTCAGGGGGAATCTGCGGCGCGTCTGGTTTGGTTGGTCGTGGTGCCGGGGGCGGCATTCGTCGTCGTCAGCTGGTATCGGCGGCATTTCGATGCGCCACGGCCCTATGAATGCTGCCCCATCGATCCTTTGATTTCCCGTGATGGCACAGGCCGATCGTTTCCGTCGCGTCACGCCTTCTCGGCTTTCGCCATTGCAAGCTGCTGGTTTGCTGCCTGTGCGCCGGCCGCGGCGGTTTTGCTGATAGGTGCGGCATTGCTCGCGCTATGCCGCGTGGCCGGCGGCGTGCATTTCCCGCGCGATGTGATCGTCGGCGGCGCGCTCGGCGTTGCTGCGGGCGGTTTGGCCGCAGCGCTCTTTCTGCTTCTGTAGAAGGGATGCTCCCGCAGGGCCTGTGAGGGGTGTTTGCGCGAGGGCACGGCCCCGGCAAGCGGGGGTGCGCCGTGCTATCGCTCCGCCCAGGCGAAGTCGGCGTTGCCAGCGCCTATCTCGAAATGACACTGGGCGATGCCGAGATCCATCTTCGTGAAGGCCCCGCGCTTCGTAGTCGCCCGCACCAGCGGCATGCCGGCTTCCTCGCCGACCAGCGCGAAAGAGAACTTCTGCTGGTTCAGGGCCGTGGGAGCGAGCAGTGCCGCCTGAACACCGCGCTGGAACCAGTCGGGCATGCGGTCGTAGTCGGGGCACACCTCCTCGGGCGCCTTCGATTTGTGCGGCACGCCGGAATCGGCGCCGTAACCCAGTGCCACCACGGCCGACAGCTTCTGGCCCAAGTCCACGTTGTAGGCGCGGTTCACTACTTTGTAGGTGCCTCCAACCCAGCAGCTGTTCAGCCCGAGCGCCTGCGCCAGCAGCACCAGTTTCTCGCCGTAGTAGCCCAGAATGCCGTCGAGCTCCCTGCATTCGGGCCCCACCATCGCCAGGTAGTTGCGCACGCCGGTGAAGTTCACGAGCCGGGCTTTGAACCCGGTGAAGGCCCGTGGCTCGTCCAGCACCAGCTGGATGGCCAGGTTCGTCTCCTCGTTCACTGCGGCGATGGCCGCTCGTAGTGCTTCCACCGTGCTAGGCGCCAGGGGCTTGTCGGTGTAGCTGCGCACGGCATGACGTGCTTGAATGGCCTCCATCGGCGTGAGGTGGCCGTTCCAAAAGCTGAGAAAGCGGTCGGCGGCGGTGTCGGGGGAAGACGTCATGGCAGGGCCTTTCGAACGATGATCGCTGTGCGCAGCATAGCACAAGAGCTGCTTCAGGCCTCTCCGAGCACGGGGAAGCTGATGCGGCAGCGGTACCAGGCTTTGAAGAAGCTGCCGCTCGGGGTGGCCTACGGCGTGTGGTCGGGGCTGGGCGTCACGGCCATCACCATCATCGGCGCCATCATCTGGGGCGAGCCGTTGAATGCCATCATCATCTTCGGTATCGCGCTCATCATCACCGGCGTCGTGCTTCTGGAATCGTCCCCGAAGCCCGCTTCCGATTCTGGCTCCGACGCCCAGACGGCTTAACCACCGCGGCTGCCAGAACTGCTTTTTACGAAATCTGGGAAACCTGCGCGGCGAACCTCGGCGGAATCCTAGAGCATGCCTAGATAAAACTAGGGCCAATCCCAGTGGGATCGGCCCTTACAAAACCTTGCGGTTTTTGAATCTGCAATTATGTTCGCAAACTCGAACTGCCTCGTCAACGATGAAGGCCGGAAATAAATAGAGCCAGTCCCAGCAGGACCGGCTCTTGCAAAGCCTCGAAGGCTTTAACATCTGGCACTATGCTCTCAGGAACATCCTATTCGGTCAACCCTTCGTTCGTCGCTGAATCGCCCAACAGTTTCAACTCGTTCGCTTCTATTGTCCGCCTGACTTGCTCTTCAAGCTGCTCCTTATCCGGGAGGTTCAAGGTGTATGTAGACGCGAAGATGCTGTTGTTGAGCCCGCCGAGGGCATACTCCGCTCGCACATGGTTCTTATCAGTGCAGAGTATGATGCCTATGGGCGGGTTATCGTATTCGTCATTAATCTCGGCGGCGTAGTAGTTCAGGTACTCGTTGATCTGCCCCACGGCTGATGCCATCAGCTTCGTCGTCTTGAGCTCGATCAGCACGTAAGCCCGCAGTGGCTTGTTGTAGAAGACCATGTCCACGAAGTCCTTCTCGCTGCCGACGGGAACCCGCTGGTTCGTGCCGACGAACATGAAGCCGCGTCCGAGCTCCAGCATGAACTTCTCGATTTGCTTCACGAGAGAGTCCTGCAAGTCCCTTTCGAGCGGCGCCATGCTGTCCGGCAGTCCTAGGAACTCCAGCACATACGGTGACTTTATCGCATCCGATGGCTGGCGGTACGCTATGCCCTCGTTGGCGAGCCCCAGGACATCCCGCCTGCTCGCATCGTCCTTGGCGGACAGCACCCGCTCGAAGAGCATGCTGTCCATCTGGCGCCTCAGCTCGCGCACGCTCCACCCGGCGTTGGCCGCTTCCCGTTCGTAGAAGCCGCGCTTCGCATCGTCCTTCAGGTCAAGCAGCTCGCAGTAATGGGAGAAGGTCAATTTGCCAGACAGCGTCTGGCAAATTGGGTGTTTGAGGTACAGAAGCCGCATGTACTGCAAGTTCGACCTTGAGAAGCCGCGCCCCAGCCTTTCCGTCAGTCTCTTGGAGAGGCGCACCAGCGTCTTGTCTCCGTATTGCGCCCTGTCACGTCCGTTCTGCTCGTACTCGACGATAAGGCGGCCGTTGTTCCAGTACGCCAGCAATTGGTCTATGCACACGTGACGCGCTGCCGCATTGCGCCCCCGCTCCATCGTGCTCTCGATCGCGTCGATCAGACCGTCGAATGTCTGCGCTTCATTCGCGAGGGCCGCTCCGGATCCGTCGGTGACGATTTGCCAGTCGGCGTCTGGCAAATTCGCCTTCGCCAAGCTGCTCTCCTCATCCTGCACCATGCTCTACCTCCGTTCGTGTTCCGCCCATTCTAGGCGAGCTGTCATCGCCCAGAAGCCATGCGTTCCCGAAAGCGGAACATCGACGCAACGGGGCAGCCCCCGTCGTTCCCCGACCTCCGCAGGCAGCGCGCCGCGCCCCCGGCGGCCTTGATGCCAGGATGCTCGGCCGGGAACCGGGAGGCGCGCAAGGGCTGCGAAAACTTTTCCGCAGGGGTCTCTCTCAAGTTCTCCGGAAAACTCAAGCCCTTGCGGGTTTCGCTTCCTCCCTTGACGCGCCTCCCGAACTCCGTCCAATGCATGGGCCACAAGGCCTACCCAGAGGGGGCGAGCCGAACCGACAAGGGGGTCGAAATCATGGAGACGACGAGAAGCCTGCTCTCCCAGTGCGTCGAGAGCAGCTACCAGAACCGCAAGAAGCTGGGAGACGTTTCCGGCCTCGCCCGCAGCATCGAGGTGAACGGCCAGATTAGACAAAAAACGGACGACCAGACTGAAGCGCCGACATGAAGGCGAGCGCCAGAAGCCCGATTATGAGCATCAGCCAGAACGCATCCAGAATCACAGAAACAGAGGCTAGCGTCTTTGCGCCCGTTCCGCAGTTATCTGTGCCGAGCTTGACGACAAGCGCGCAAGCAAAACTGACGATTATGAAGGCGAAGTTGGCTATCATCCAGCCGAATCGCACCTCGTCCGTCAAACTAAACCCGAGCATCCCTGGAATAAGCGCGGCGAGCGGGAGGAGTCCCAAAATCAGCGCCGCGGTGGCAAGAGGGGAAGCCGATCTTGTGTCCATGTTCTACCTCATTTCCTTTTTACCGAACCGGGCGATTGACAGCCAGATAAGGCCTGCGAACACGAGAGCCGCGCAAGGCGCGAAGGGAGCCAGCTGGAAGGCCGCCGATGTGGCCCCTGACGTGAAGTCGTGCAGCGAGCACGAGACGAAGTAGCCGCTGTAGCAATAGGGATAGGCGGTCCATGCCGGTGTGTTCGCCATGAGAACTCCGGGGATGACCAAGAGCAAGTTGAGCCCTATCGTCAGCAAGGGCTTCTCGAAGCACACGGTGATAGCCCACATGGCCGCCGTCGCGGGCAGCATCGTAAGGAACAGGCCCGCGCAGCACCGCAGCAAATAATCGACGGGGACCGCCTCCTCGATGCCCATGAACGCCGTCGCCGTCATTCCGGCGATGAGAAACACAACGAAGAACACGACGATCTCCATGAACAAGAAGAACGCCACCACCACGAACTTCGCCAACGACAGGCGTTGCCTCGGCACGGGCAGCGCGAGCATCTTGAGTAAGCCGTTATGCGATGTCTCGCGCGCTGCGATCATCACGCAGACAACGATCATGCTCAGCGGCAACAGGTAGTAAGCGTACACGAGCGCGCTTTGGATGAACATCGCCGGCCAGGCGTTCGTGTACTCCGGCGTGAAGTACCGGCTCAGGTTCGCCACGCCCGAGACGACAACGAGAACGGGCGCGATGAAGATGAGCGGCACGATCTTCGAGCGCCTCACCTTCGCGAACTCTATTTTCAAAAGATTGAGGAAATTCATACGAACCACCTATTCGTATCGAACAGCCCTGGAAAGCCAAAGCCCAGCGACTGAGAAAACCATCGTCTCTATGAGAGAAACCGCAAGCACGGTGGCGTCGGGCTGAGCGCTCATGGCGATGGCCGGCTTCAACATGAGGATGAAGGGATGGGCAAGGAGGAACACCGAGTCCGCATTCGCCAGCGCCATGGCGCTTAGGAATCCCGCCACGCCTATGCCGAGCGAAACCCAGATGTTCTCGGTGCGCGAGGACACAAGCAGCATGAACGAGAGCACGGGCAGCGAGCTCGCGAACGAGTAGCCTGCGAACGCTGCCACTTGCATCAGATCGAAAGCGCCCTCTGGCAGATTAGCGGCTCCTATGGCGGCCAGAGCGCTGTTCTGAATGAGGATCGCGAGCAGGAGGCAGAACGCCAGAATCCCGAGTTTGCTCGCGTACATTTTCGCCATGCTCATGGGCAGGACGAGCATCTTCTTGATAGCTCCTCCCCTGAACTCCATGCCAAAGGCCATGCAAGTCGCAACAATGATGCCGAACATGTTGAGAACAACAATCATTCCGTAGAGCTGGGTGAGCAGTATGTCCATGGGATCGAGGGGCATGCTCAAAAGAGATTTCCCGCGAACGAGGAAGTTTGCAAGAGCATAGACCGCTCCGACCGCCCCGACTGCGAGCAAAACAGGAACGACGCCCGTACGCTTCTCCTTGTGGAGTTCTATTGATAAGGCGCTCATAGCAGGGCCCTCTGCTTTCTGGCGTCGTTATCGCGCTCGACCATGGCCAGGAAGAGCTCTTCGAGGTTGTCCGCGCCGAAACCCGACGAGAGCGCGCTCTGGCGCAGGGAGTCGAGACTGCCCTCGTAGAGCATCCTTCCATGATTGAGGATTCCGATGTCGTCGGCAATCAGCTCGATTTCCGAGAGCATGTGGGACGATATGAGGATGGTGCAGTCGTAGAGGGCAGGGAGAGACTTTATGAGGTTTCGTATCTCGTGGATGCCGGCGGGGTCGAGCCCGTTGGTCGGCTCGTCGAGGATGAGGATGGGAGGACGGCCGAGAAGTGCGCCTGCGAGCCCGAGCCTCTGCTTCATCCCGAGCGAGTATTTCTTCGCGAGCCTGCCGCCGAACTCCGTCAGGCCTACCAGCTCCAGCGCCTCATCCACCGAGCTTTTCGGTAGTCCCAGAATTTGCCGTATGATGTCCAAATTCTCACGGCCCGTGAGGTTCGCATAGTAGGACGGCGACTCGATGAACGATCCCGTCTCCTTGAGGATGGACTCCCGGTCTTCCGGGAAGTGCATGCCGTCGACCTCGAAGGTACCCGATGTCGGCTTCGTGAGCCCCAAGAGCATCTTCATGGTCGTCGATTTGCCGGCCCCGTTCGGCCCGAGGAAGCCGTAGATGCTTCCGCGCCTCACGTGCATCGATACGGCATTCACCGCAACGAAGTCCTTGTAGCGCTTGGTGATGTCGCGCGTCTCAATTGCGAGATCGGCCCGTCGCCTGCGCCCCGTGCGTGCATGTTCCATGATGTCTCCTTTCGACGCCTCAACGATAGAAGCCTCGCCTGACACCACGCGACCGCCTCCCTTACTTTTGCCTTACTTTCTCTGGGTGGAAAGACTGCTCCCGCTATCCTGTTCAGTGGAGCAATGCGAGATGGGAGTGTCGTGGACAATTCGTTCATCCATAGGAAAAGAGTGCTGATCGTCGATGACGAGCCCGAGCTTCTAGAGCTCGTCTCGGGCATCTTGATGGATGCCGGGTTCACCGAGGTGTTCACAGCAGGCAATGCGGCGGAGGCAGTCGCCCGATTCCGAGAGACGGCGCCGGAGCTGATCATCTTGGATGTTATGCTCCCCGACGGCGACGGATTCTCCCTCATGCGCCAGATGCGAAGCTCCTCGGAGGCGCCCGTGGTTTTTCTCACTGCGAAAGACGAGCCGATCGACAGGATATCGGGGCTGGGACTGGGTGCTGACGACTACATCGTAAAGCCGTTCCTGCCACAGGAGCTGCTCTTGCGGCTTTATGCGGTGGCGCGAAGAACCTACCGGAGCGAGTCGGATCAGATAGTGCTCGACGGCTGCACCGTCGATTTCTCCAAAGGCGAGGTTCGCCGCGACGGCGAGACCATCGCGCTCACGGCGAAGGAATTCGCCCTGCTCGAAGTCCTTGCAAGGAACCGCGGCAAGATAGTCACGGTAGACGCCATCTGCGAGGCGGTGTGGGGAGGGGACCCTTTCGGCTACGAAGGGCCGCTCAACGCGCACGTCCGGCGCGTCCGGGAGAAGATCGAGCGGGATCCGTCGCATCCGACGTCGCTTGTCACCATGAAGGGCCTCGGCTTCAAGCTGCGCGTAATCGAGTGATGCCATGAGATCGCTCCGCTCCTTCATCGCCAAGAACCTGGCCGCCTTCACCGCCTTCATTGTCTGCCTGTTCGCAGTCAATGCCATTCTGTTCGCCCTCGTGTTCTCCGACACCGTGTCGAACGGCTTCGGCGACTCCTCCCCGTCCTCGATGCTCGATAAAGCTGAAGCCGCATCCGATTCGTCGGGGATGCTCCCTGTGATGCAAGAGCGCCTGAGCGACCAGGAAATCTGGGCGATATACATCGCGGAAGGCGGGGATGTCGCGTGGAGCGTCGGTGCGCCCGCCAACGTGCCGGATCATTACTCCCTCCAAGATGTGGCCACCTTCTCCAAAGGCTATATCGCTGACTATCCGGTCTTTACGAGAAGCATGGGCGAGGGGCTGCTCGTTTTAGGCTATCCTCCCGACAGTTACGCCAAGATCGTCGGCAACTATTACCCCCTGCAGGCCGTGAGGATGCTGCCGGGATTCATCGCCGCGCTGGTTGCGCTCGACCTCCTCTGCCTGTTCGCGGCCTTCTGGTATTCCAAGAGGCGCATTGCCTCGAAGGTGCAACCGATTGCCGATGCCGTCGAGTCGCTGGGAAGGGGAAGCGCCGTCTCGCTTGACGCGAGCGGCGAGTTGGCCGACCTGGCAGAAAGCGCAAACCGCGCATCCGACCTCCTTCGCAGGCAAGAGGAAGCGAGGGCGAACTGGATCGCCGGAGTGTCCCACGACATACGCACGCCCCTCTCCCTCATAACGGTCTATGCCGATCAGATCGCCACGGATGATCGTGCCGACGAAGGGGTCGTTAAGAAGGCCGCTCGGATAGGAGCCCAAAGCTTGAGGATCGGCAACCTTGTGAACGACCTCAACCTGGTCTCACAGCTGGATTGCCAGAACCAGCCCATCCGCACGGAGAGCATCAGGCTCTCGCGCATCGTTCGCTCCTCGGTCGCCGAGGCGATGAACGCGATGAAAGACGATGCCCACACCATCGATATGGAAGTGGAAGTTGAAGCGGAAGACGCCGTGATTGAGGGCGACGAAAGACTGCTGTGCCGGGCCTTTGCCAACATTTTGAACAACAGCATCGTCCACAACCCCGATGGATGCACGATTCGTGTCGCCGAGCGAAGATGCGGAGATTGGGTTCGTATCTCGTTCGAGGATGACGGAGTAGGCGCATCTGAAAACAAGATAAGGGAACTCAATGATGGACAGCATTATCCGAACAGGATGGATGGCAATGAGCTCGATCCTCGCCATGGGCTCGGGCTGCTGATAGTCTCCCGCGCCATGGAGGCTCACGGCGCGTCGATGGAGATCGCTTCGTCGAAGACCGGGGGTTTCGAAGTCCTCCTCACCTTTCCCTGCGGCACACCTTCGCTACGTTGAACCTCGCTAACGGCGAGAACATCAAGACCGCGGCGGTGCTGATGGCGCGCGAGCCCCGCCTACACGCTCGATCTCTACGCGGCCTGGGTGCCGAACACCGGCATAGGCATCGGAGCCCGGTACATGAACTTCCTCCGGGCTGCCGCTGAGCCACGGACGATGCGGCTGCGGAATGTGTGTTTCTTCCCGAGAGCGAAAAGGTGCGCTATAATTCTCTTCACGCATGCGGGCGTCGCCAAGTGGTAAGGCCCAAGCTTCCCAAGCTTGTATTCGCGGGTTCGAGTCCCGTCGCCCGCTCCATGAATCTTCGCGACCCTGCCCTCCGGCAGGGTCGTTTTTGTTGGAGCTGGTGTTTCTGGTTGCGGAAGAGATGCCGCCAGGTCGCGTGCGGAAAAGCCCGAGCGAAACGAGCCCGCCATGGAAGCCGCCTTTCGATACCTCAAGTGGAACGACATCGTCGTCGGACTTGTTGCGCACGACCTCTCGGTGCAGTTTGTCGAGCCGCGCTTCAACACCACGGTCGGCCTTTACACCCGCGGCCAAACAAGCTGGTCTCCCGAGCAGTTCCTTCAGTTCCTCTCTGAACGCATCATGAGTCCAAGCCGCCGCGACATCGAACGACTATTGTTCCGCTGCGGACTTTCGGAATACGACACGTTCAAAATTGCCGACGCGACTCACGCCATCAACCCGCGCGACGAGCTTTGGATGGCCCACAACACCGAGGACCGCATGGCCGATACGGCTACCGACGTCTTCGACGCTATCTTCCTCCAGCGCATTGATGCGGTGGGCGACAGCGTTGATACACCCGAGGGCGCCAACGTGAAGCGCTATGGGGCAAGCCGTGGCGCATACGGTATCGTGAAGCAGCGCATCAGCCCCCTTTCCACCGATGTTGAGTCGGAAGTGGCTGCCGCGCTTCTGGCCGAGGCGCTGGGCGTACCCTGCTGTCGTGCGTGGCGCTTCAGCGATAACGCGGCGTTCAGCGCCTTCGAGTACGATTTCACATGCGAGTACTTGGTTCATATGCGTCGGCTGTTCGACGGCCCGCGCGGAGAAAACGAGCTGGAGAACTTGCTGGCTGTGCGCCCCCAGTATGCCGACGATTTCTACCGCATGATCGCCTTCGATTTCATCATGCGCCAAGATGACCGGCATCTTTCGAATATCGCCGTGCTTGTAACCGAGCAAGGCGAGTCGTTCTACCCGCTCTACGATAACGGCCGCAGCCTGTTCTACGAGGACACTGAGGAATTCGCGCGGAAGGCCGCCACCGACCCGCGCGCCTTCGCCACAACGTTTGGCTATGCGGGCACCTATTGGGACCACGCCTGCGACATCGCCGCCAAGGGCGTGCGCTTCGGCGACCTTATGAACCTCAATCTGGACGAGGCCGCCGTTCGTTCCCTCCTCGTTGAGGCCGGGTTCACCGACTACCGCTTGGAAGCTGCTACCGAGTGGGTGGCAAATGCGTTGGCGTTGCTGCAAGGGCTGGACAGCTGATCGGTCGAAGCGGCAGCGTGCTGCGGGAGGACGCTACTTCCAGAGGCGCTGGGCGGTAGGGTCGTCCAGCAGGCAGAGCTCCAGCAGCATTTCCAAGTCTTCGGTGTGGTCAGCGGCTGGGTCGTCGTACTTCAGCGCTTTCGCGGTGCCGGTCTCGAAAGCCTCCTCGCCGTGCTGTTTCCACAGCTCTTGCAGGCGTTTGTTGGGGCACAGCCCGTCGGCTAGCTGGAAGCGCAGGCGGTTGAACTTTGCAGGAATGTCGGTTGCGGTCATGAGGAAGGTCTCGTCCGTCACCGTGCAGCGGAAGTACAGCACGCCCATCTCGGGCCGTCGCTCGCGGTAGGCTTCCTTCATCTGCTTGCGGCTGTCGGTGGTCATGGCGGGTTCTCCTTTCTGGTCGGCTCCTAGCTTACACGACCGTGTTCGCCCTGGTGGGCCACAACTAATTTTCACAATCGCAGCCAACTGTCCAGATTCATGCCCCATCCCGCCCCTATCTTCGGTGCGTTTGCAAAAAACTGGTACCAAGGAGTTTGCGTTAGTGGAACAATGGTTCCGAGAGTTCCCAGCGAGCGGAGGCAACCATGACCACGACCGACACCACCGAGTACCCCATCAGCGAGCTTTTGTCCGACGGCATCACCAATACGCCGCCGTCGTTCGTGCGCGCCATTCTGAAGGCGGCCTCCGATCCCGATGTCACCTCCTTCGCCGGCGGCCTGCCGAATCCCATCTCGTTCCCCCAGGAGAAGCTGCTGGAATCCATGCAGCGCGTGGTGGCCGAGCGCGGCCCCGAGGCCTTCCAGTACTCCGCCACGGCGGGCATCCCCGAGCTGCGCGGCTGGATCGCCGAGCGCTACAACCACCGCTTCGGCACCGACTATACCGCCGACGACGTGCTCATCACCACCGGCTCGCAGCAGGTGCTCGACCTTCTGGGCAAGGTGCTGCTCGACAAGGGCGACGGCGTTATCGTGGAGAAGCCCACGTACCTGGCCGCCATCCAGGCCTTCGCGTTGAACCAACCGGTCTTCCGCGAGGTGGAGCTGACTGACGAGGGCCTGAACATCGACGAGCTGAATGAGGCGCTGGATGCCGGCGCGAAGATGATCTACCTCATCCCCAACTTCCAGAACCCCACGGGCCTCACTTATACCGCGGCCAACCGTGAGCGTGTGCGCGAGGCGCTGACCGGCCGCAACATCGTGGTGGTGGAGGACGACCCCTATGGCGAGCTGCGCTTCGAGGGCGAGTCGCTGCCCTACATCGGCGGCACGGCGCTGCCCCATGGCGTGGTGATGGGCTCTTTCTCGAAGACGGTCACGCCGGGCTTCCGCATGGGATACCTGCTCACGAAGGACCACGAGCTTCTGCGCAACCTGAACACCGCCAAGGAGGCCGCCGACCTGCATACCAACGTGTTCTCGCAGTTCGTGGTGTACGACTACCTCACCCACAACGACCTGGACGAGCATCTGGTGAAGATCCGCGACCTGTACCGCTCGCAGGCCCAGGCCATGACCGACGCCATGGCCGAGTTCTTCCCGGCCGAGGTGTCGTTCACCAAGCCTGAGGGCGGTATGTTCCTGTGGGCGACGCTGCCCGAGGGCGTGAACACCATGGACCTGTTCCCGAAGGCGCTGGAGCGCAATGTGGCCTTCGTGCCCGGTGAGCCCTTCTACGCCCAGCCCGGCGCGTATTCCACCATGCGCCTGAACTTCACCAACGCCGACGCCGAGACCATCCGCGACGGCATCCAGCGCTTGGGTGAGGTTATCGCCGCCGCGCTGTAGAACGGACGCCACGTCTTGTAGTTTGCATTTCAGCGGGCCGCTTCGTGCGGCCCGTTTCTGTTTCGGGGCCGCTCCCACGGCCATGGCGTTGCTCCATCGGCCCGCTGCTTACGACATTTGCAGCACACCTATCGATTGACAAGGGGTATCAGCCCGTTACGGTGTAAAATGGGCCCGTCGCAAAAGAGAAAGCAGGAACCATGCGCACTCTCGGAGAAGCCGCTTCTCGTGTTTCTCGTGAAACGGGCCCTTTTGAAGAACACTCGCTCCTCGCCCCGGCCGCTTCGGCCGCGCGGCCATCAGAAGCCCCCTCTCTCACTCGTCGAGCCTTTATCGCCGCCGCGGCCTGCGTAGCTGCCGGCGCGCTTGCGGGTTGCGGCGGCCCTGCCGAGGACGCTGCGACTCCCGTTGCGCAAGACGACCCGTGTCCCTACAACTGGAACGACCTCATTTGGGACGGCGGCCGTCCCGTGTACCGCGTGAACGACCAGATTCTTTCCAAGTGGGGCGTGGATGTATCCGAGCACCAGCTGGAAGTGGAGTGGGGCCCGGTGGCCGAGGCCGGTGCCACGTTCGCCTTCGTGCGCATTGGCAACCGCGGCGCTACCAAGGGTACGCTGGATGTTGACGACTACTTCATGCAGAACGTCACGGGCGCGCATAAGGTGGGCATTCCCGTGCATGCGTACTTTTTCTCGCAGTCCGTCACCGAGGAGGAGGCGCGCGAGGAGGCGGCGTTCGCCCTGGCCCAGGTGCACAAAGCCGAAGCTGAGGGCGTGTCGTTCGGCATCATCGCCTACGATCACGAGGAAGTGGAGCTGGATGGCGCCCGCGCCAACAATCTCGACTCCGACCAGTTCGCTGCAAACGCCCGCGCATTCTGCGAGGTTGTTCAGCAGAGTGGCTACGAGGCCATGATCTACGGCAACCAGCGCGACTTGCTGCGCCTCACTCCGGCCGAGCGCAAGGACTATCCTCTGTGGTTGGCCGAGTACGGCATCGACGAGCCCACTGCTGGGTTCAACTTCGCTATTTGGCAGTACACCAACCAGGGCACCGTGCCCGGCATTCCCACCAACGCCGATCTCAACATCTGGTTCGAAGCCACTCAGCCCGAGCAGGACGTCTCGGCCAGCTAGCGTCGCGACTCCTAGGCCCGGCGGACCTGATTTCGGGTACCAAACTTCAGGTTTCTGCCGGTGCGTGTCGGGGGAGTCGGCAAGAATGAGTGGTTTGGTACCCGTGCGGTTTCTGGCGACCTGGGGTTTCACGGAAACTGCGGTACCAAACCCCCGAATTCTGCCGATAGTCGGGTACCAAACCTGCGCATTTTGACGTCCTGCCGGGCCGAAGTGCCGAGGGCGCTCGGGTTGGCGCCCCTACGCTCGGCGGCGATGGAGGCGCAGGGCGAGCCATGCGCAGGCCGCGCCCAGGACCGTCAGGGCAACAAGGGCCACCAGGGCCTGATCGCCCGTTTTGGGCAGTAGGGTGTACCAGCCGCGGCCGCGGCCGCGGCCGTCGTCGGTGCCATCGGCATCTGAATCTCCTGAATGCGGACCATCCGGATCGTTTGGGTCATCGGGATTACTCGGGCCGTCGGGTTGTTCGGGCTTCACGGGATCGATCGGATCGTCGGGCCCGTCGGGATCGTCCGGATCGTCGGGGTCATCGGGACCTTCGGGGTCGTTGGCGTCTCCCATTCCCAGCACGACGACAATCTGGTGATTTCCCTGGATGTTTTCAAGCAAGAGGCCGTCCTCGCCTATCAAGTCGGGTCGCTCCACGCCGTCGACGATCACCTTCGCCACATGAAAGCCCTCGCCTACGGTCCAGTGTACTTCGCGGTCGGCACCCGCCGCCACCGATCCTGTGCCCGATACAGTGCCCGGGCCGCCTTCAATGCTTACACTCACCTGGTACCACTGGTCCACTGCTTCGTCGCGACTGAACTCGACATGGACGGTGTGGTCGCCTTCGATGTTGGAGAAGTCCACTCCACCGGCGTCAATCAGGTCGGGGCGCTCCTCGCCATCGACCACCACACGCACCACATGTTGTCCCGCCTCGGGCGACCAGGTTACCCAGTGATCGGCGCCGGGCCGCACGAGTGCCGAATCGCCCGCCGTACCACTGCCCTCGTAAGTTACGTCCACGCGCCACAGGTCAAGTTCCACTTCCACCTCGACACGGTGGTTCGCCTGCACGGCAGAAAATCCCCAGTTATCCAGTTGGAGCGATTGGTCCACTCCGTCAACGGTTACCCGCTTCACGCGCCAGCCATCGGCGGGAGCCCATTCCACTTCGCAGTCGGTGCCGGGGCTCACCGTGGCCGAACCCGTAATGGTGCCCGGGCCGCCCACAATGGCAGTCGCCACCGTGAACCGCAGATCGTTCGGGTCGGGGAACACTACATGCACGGTGTGGTCGGCCGCTAGCTCGTGGAACGAAAGACCGCCGGCGTCGATCAGGTCGGGGCGGTCCACGCCGTCCACGGTCACTGATAAGGGAGCCACACCGCCCATGCCGGCCCAGGTCACTCGATGATCGGCTCCCGCTTCCAGGGTGGCCGACGGACCCGCGCTGCCAGCGCCTTCGCTCGTTACCTCAATGTGGAAGAACAAAGGGCTCGGAGGTCGCTCGCCGGCATGCACCATCACCACGACGGAGTGGTCGGCGTTAATGGCGTCGAAGGCCACCGACGAGGCGTTCAGCAGGTCGTCGCGAATCACCCCGTCGACGGTAACCGACGACACGTAATGCCCGGCGGGCACCGTCCAAGTGACGGTGCGGCTCTCTCCCTCGGCGATGCCGTTTTCCGTCGGTGTGATGGAGCATCCGTCGGTCGCACCCGCCAATTGGGTGCGCACGGTGTAGCTTACGTCCTCGCCTTCACGGGCGATGCGCACCACCACCCTGTGGTTGTCTTGAACGTTCTCGAACAACAACGACGAAGCATTGATCAGATCGGGGCGCTCATCACCGTCAACCGTGACCGACACCACGTGCCAGCCCTCTTCGATGGACCATTGCACCTCGTGGCCGCTGCCCAGCGGGGCGCGGCCCGACCCTGAGGTCTCGCCCGGACCACCCTCCAGCGCGATGGAAACGTCGCGCCACTGGTCGTCCTCGGGCGGGTCTTGGCTGAAGCGCACGTGCACCTGGTGGTTGCCGCGAATATCGGTAAGAACGATCTGCCCGGCGTCTATCAGGTCGGGACGCGCCACGCCGTCCACTAGCACCTCCAGCACCTCGTGTCCGTCGTCGGGCTCCCAGGTAACGGGGTGCGTGGCACCTCCAGCCACAATGGCCGAGGCACCCGCCACGCCGTTGCCAGTGTACGACACGTCTACGCGCCAGAAATCTTCCACGAGCTCGACCACAACATCGTGATCGGCGTTAAGGGAGGTGAAATCCAGCGAACCGACGCCCGTGTCGGCCAAGTCTTCGCGCTCGGCGCCGTCCACGGTCACACTCTTCACACGCCAGCCTGCTGCAGGGATCCACGCCACCGATGCGTCGGAACCAGCTGCGTACACGCCGGCTCCGGTGATAGAGCCGGGGCCTCCGGTGATGCGCGCTGTGACAATGAAGGTCTCGTCGGCGCTTTCGGGGAACACGACGTGCACTGTGTGGTGCGCCCCGATGGCCGCGAAGGCCAAACTGCCCGCATCCAGCAGATCGGGTCGTTCAACCCCGTCCACCTTAACGGAAAGGGGAAGGACCCCGCCAGCGCCGCTCCAGGTGACCGTATGACTGCCCCCGGCGCGTACGTTGGCCGAGGGACCGGCGGTGCCCGCGCCCTCGAAGGTAACCGCTACCAGATAGAACGGATCCACATCGGGCCCTTGCTCGCTGACTACGACGACCACGGTATGGTCATCGCTCAAGTTCTCGAAGGTGAGCGATCCGGCGTTCAACAGGTCGTCGCGCACCACCCCGTCTACGGTCACCGAGCTGACGGTATGGCCCGGCGGCATCGTCCACGTTACGGTGCGATCCTCTCCGTGGTGGATGCCCTCCTCGCTGGGAGTGATGAAGCCGCCCGGTGCTCCGATTAGGGCCGTTTCGATGGACACGGCCCGCTCGGCCAGAATCACCTGCACCAGGCAGTTCGTAGTGATATTGCTGAGGGCCACCGATGCCGTGGCCGGATCGAGCTTGGTGCGCTCGGTGCCGCGCATCACGATAATGGACTGAATCTCGTAACCGGACCCCGCGCTCCAGTTCACCGATGCGTTGCCGCCGGGTGCCACGGTAACCGACGGGCTGATGGTGCCGCGGCCGCCGATCAGCTCGGTGCGCACCATCAAATTGGGCGGATCGGTGGGCTTGCGCTTGCTGTCGATGAACTCCACCTCTACGGTTTGGTTCTCCTGGATGTTCTCAAGCAGTTGCTGCGAAGGCCGCGGCTGGGTGTAGGTGGGTGTGTCCAGGTTCTTGTCGAAGATCACCACGCCGTTCACCTTCACGTAGTTCAAGATGGCACCGTTGGTGGCTGCCCAGGTCACGGTGTGGTTGTCGCCGGGTTTCACGGTGGTTGAAGAGGAAATGGTACCCGGGCCGCGCACAATGGTGCGCACTTCCAGACGGTCATCGGGCACGGGGGTCGTGCGCACCTCCACCAGGTGATCGTCGTCTATGCCTTGGAAGGGGATGGTGCCCGAGGGCGCCGGCGCGATGGGCACGCCGTCGATCAGCACCTCGGCAATCTCGCGACCGGCAGCTACTTGCCACGACACTTCGTGGCTGGCGCCGGCGTCCACGGTGGCCGTGGGCGTGAGGCTTTTCACGCCGGCATCGCCCTTGGTGGCGATGGTGAAGGGGCTTTCCGTCGGCGGATCGGCCGGATCACCGAAGGCCACGAATACTTGGTGGTCGGCGTCGGCCACGGGCAGCACCAGCTTGCCCGACACGATAAGGTCGTCGCGTACCACGCCATCTACCATCACGAAGCGCACCACTTTATCCTCAGCGGGAATCCAACCCACATAGGCGGTTTTATCGCCGTAGTAGCTGGCGGTGGTGGTGGGGTTGGCCGTGGAGGTAAGCCCGGTGTCGGCGCTGGTGATGCCCGCTATGCCATTGCCTGACGTGGACACCGTGACATCGTACTTGGGGCGGTCGGACGAGGTGGTGCACGACGCGTTTCCCAACGAGTCCAGCTGGAAGCTGGCGTGCGCGCCGTTCTTGTCGACGAAGATGCCCCCCACGGTAGCGGTGTTGGTGTAGGTGGTGTAGCTGGCGCTGCCCTTGGCGGTGCCCTCGCAGGTTACCTCAAAGTAGCCGCCCTTCTTGATCTGCGCAGTGGAGGTGGCGCGCACAGTGAGCGTGTTGCCGCTGATGTTCACCACTTCGAAGTTGGACGACGAACCCGACGAGGTAACGTATCGCGCGTTCACCGAGGACCGGTCGATATTGGCGAAAGCCGGCAACGTGATGGTGAAGGTGGCTCCCTGAAGCCCCAGATCCTCCTGCTTCGATACGTTCACCGAGTGCACCGTCGCCCGCAGCCGGTCGCCGGCTTCGGCGTAGTCGCGCGTAAGCAGATAGCCGGGATCGTTGGAGGCATAGTGCTTCGTGCGGTTGGCAACATACATGGTGGTCTTGAATTCTGGCACGATAATATCTACCGCCAACCCCAACGCCGAAAGGATAGTGGGGTTGTTTTTCGTGTCGATGTTGACCACGACACGCTGCTCGCCACCGGACAGCTTCATAGACCCGCTGTTGTTGGGGTTGTTGATGGACATAACGGTAAGATCAGTGTTGCAGGCATAAAAAGGTTTATTGGCGTCGACCGTGTAGTGGCCTTTGTTGGTGATGGAGGGGCCAGGGTTTTGGGCAACGTTCTTGCCGTCAATGTCTACGTGGAACGAGAAGAAGGTGCTTTCGGGACGGAAATTGGATGAAGGAAACGACATCTTAGAATAGTACGAAGTTTTGTCGGTGTAGTACTGGAAGTACTGCTTACTATCGAGCCAATCGCTGCCGTCGTTGGAAACAAGGGTTTCGCCGGTGGGGCCGGGCGCTACATACAGGCCGCTGCCCGAAACTTGGGCAGTGGCGCTGGCTCCCTTTGAAACGTCCGTACCGCCGAGAACGAGCTGAAGCTGCCTTGTCGGAAGTGCGACATCTTCTTCGATGGCGATGATTTTCCACGAGCCGAACATGTCTCCTGTAACGTTCTTGGTGGTGTTGCCGGCCATGTTCATGTAGGGAATATTGATCCCTGTGTAGGTGCCGTATCCTTGGCTTTTTACGAAGCTGGTTACATCAAAGAACGTGCTGTTGCGCTTGTCTCCATCGTGGTAAACCGTTGAGGGATAGTAACGGTTGATGGTGCCCTTGGGGCCCTTGAGGCTTACTCCGTAGGTGGCAAGAGGATTGGTGCTCCTGTTGGTCAAGCGCTTGTTGGGCACGGTGGCAGAGACGATCAAATAGGCTTTGTAAATTTTGCCCGTAGAGGATCGTTGCGCCAGGGTTGATGAGCTGGAGTTTGTACGGACGGCTCCATCGCCCCAACTCCATCCGACAGGTTTGGCAAAACCAGGATTGACAGCGGCTTCTGCGGTGGTATCGCTGTGAAGCGCTCGTCCCCACAGACTGTCTCCCTTGCCACGAACATTGGTGTTGCCGCAGATATTGAAACGGTATCGGCCCGTTAGGTTGATGGTATAGCTGAGTGAATTGGAGAAACTGCAGTTGTTTGGGCTGCCGATGGTGGCATTGGCTGCTCGTGGTGTGGCGGCGAGGACTGCGCTGTCGGCGGCTGTTGCTTGGGCAAGTGGCTGTGGAATAACGGGGGTGCCCAGAAGAGGTGTGAGCGCCGAGGGGTTTTCCTCGGTCGTTTGGCTCTGTAGGGGAAGGGACGCAAGAAGCGATGACAGGTAGGTTACCGTGCCATCCGAACTCGACCCTGAAATCGTTTCAGAGGCGGTGGTGTTGGCAGCTAAATTAGCGGCTGCCCCCCCCCTCGTTGATTTGAGGGGTTTGCGGCGATGCGAAGGCCGGCACCAAACCGGCTGCAAGCAGCGCGGCCACGGCAATCGAGATGACGCCCTGGCGAACCTTGCGCGAAGAACCCAAAGGTGAACGCATGAAAACCAACTCCCGTACTGTCTCTCTCGTTTTAGCTTGGGTTGTACGTAGTAACTTTCCATTTAGCAGTACACAGCCCTTTTTGTCAACGGTTTTCTCGCCGCGTACTGTGAGGAAGGCTGTTAAGTTGGGGCGGCAGACCGTGGGGTACCAAACTTCAGGTTTCTGCCGGTGCGTGTCGGGGGAGTCGGCAAGAATGAGTGGTTTGGTACCCGTCAGGTTTCTGGTGACCTGGGGTTTTGCGGAAACCACGGTACCAAACCCCCGAATTCTGCCGATAGCCGGGTACCAAATCCCTGAATTTTGCCGCTGGCCGCAGACGGCCTGCCGGGCCTTGCCCTGTCGGCGGGGGCGGCCCTCCTCGTGGGCGCTTACGGCGTGCCAAGCGTTGTGGGTGTTTGCGGCACGGGTGCTGAGGTGGGCTATAATGGGCCGCTGGGTTGCCCCGCCGGTTCCGATTGAAAGGCTGTCCATGAACATCAACAAGGCGATTCTGCATGTGTTCGACTTCGTGTCTTGCGTGAACGTGTTCGCTCAGACCGAGATGGATTTGGGCAACAAAACGGCGAAGCGCTACGTGACCAGCCAGGCCAAGCGGGCTGTGGGCAATCTGGACAGCAAGCGCGGCACGTTCGCCGAGAACAGTCTGTTCGCGGACGAGCTGCGGGCCTATTTCCGCGGCGAGCGCGATTTTGTAGAGCTGTCCCAGCACATCGGCGAGTTCATCGTGGGCGAGTTGTCGCGCATGGAAAAGACGCCATCCACCGACCTGCTGGTCATCGACTTCGAGGGCGACCTGGACCAAACGGTGCGCGAAATGACCGACGAGGAGGCCGAGGCTGCATTCAAGGGACGTGGCACACGCTATTTCGCCATCATCTTGCTGGAAAGCCGCCAGGCTTATATGCACGAGGTGGGCAGCAACGACTTCGGCGACACTGCCACCACCATCGCGCGCCACCATGCCATCCTGCCGAACCCGTCGCAGAAGGTGGCGTCCTTCGCGCTCATCGATGGCGACTCTATGGCCGTGTGGTTCGTGGACAAGGAACGCGACATTGCCGGCGAGAAACGCTGGATCATCCCCGACGGGCTGCTGCAGTGCTCCATGGAGGCTTCCAGCAAGGAAGTGCTGCAGGCGGTGACCACCGTGGTGGAGGAAGTGGCCGAGGAGTTCGGCGCCAACACGGCCGTGGCGCTTTCCAAGGCGAAGGCCTATGTGGCCGAGAACGCCGACCAGTCCGACGAGGTGGACGCCTACGATTTAGGGCGCGAGGTGTTCGCCGACGAGCCGGTGCTGCAGGAGCGTTTCGACCGTGCGGTGAACGAGGGGGCCATTCCCGAGCGCGTGACGGTGGAGAAGGCTGTGGCCAAGCGCGTGACGCGCAACCACAAGATTCGCACCGACACGGGCATCGAGCTGACGTTCCCCGCCGAATACGGCGAGAACCCCGACTTCATCGAGTTCTCCAGCATGCCCGATGGTCGCATCGAGATTGCGCTGAAAAATATCGGCGCTATCGAGAATCGCTAGGGGCGTCGGAACTAGTCGTCCAGGTTCTCGGTGCCGTAGTCGTAGGTGCGCGGTTTGCGGGGATGCAGGGTGACGTCGAAGGGCAGCGCGCCCTCCCGCAGCGCCTGCTTCACGAACACGTTGACCGCGGTGGTGAAGCTCATGCCCAGCTCGTCGAACATCTCGTCGGCCTGCTTCTTCAGCTCGTCGTCGATGCGGATGGTCACGTTGGAGTTCGCCATGAATCTGCCTTTCAGTGGGAATATGATATAAGACAGTGTACACCTTCCTGTGTATTCCGTGCACATTACTCATGGCGGTCAGCACGGCGGCCTGGGTGTTACTGTCGCGAGAGCTTGGGAAGAGGCCTCGCGTCGGCCGCGTACCGCTCGCCTTAGCGGCGCAAATTGCCGAACAGGCCGCGCATGAGCTGGCGGCCGGCCTCGCGGCCGATCTGGCCGATCACCGAGTTCACCGTTTTCGCCATCTGCTCGCGCTGCTTCTGCTCGGCCTTCGCCGCACGCTCAGCTTCGCGTTCTACCTCGCGGGCGGCCCGCTCTGCCTCCTTCTGGGCGAGCGCCGCTTCCTTGGCGGCCTGCTTCTCGGCGGCCTTCGCGGCGGCATCGGCCGCCCGCTGCGCCTCCTTCTGCTCTTTGGCCTCGGCAGCGGCCTTCTCCTTCTCGAAAGCGGCCCGCTCTGCCTCCAGGGCCTCGCGCTCCTTCGCCAGGGCATCGGCCTCGGCCGCCTCGGCGCGCTCGGCGTTTATCAGCTCGTAGGCGCTCTCGCGGTCCACTGCTTGCCCGTACTTCTCCAGAAGCGGCGCGCTGGCCTCGCGCACGGCCGCGAGGGCTTTCTCGGAAGCGGCCGCCATCAAGCATTCCGGCGGCAGCACCTTCGCGCGCTCCACCACCGAGGGCTGGCCCTCCTCGTTCAGAAACGACACCAGCGCCTCGCCCGTGCCCACTTCCAACAGGGCCTCCTCGGCGTTGAACGCGGGGTTCTCGCGGAAGGCCTGGGCCGCGGCGCGCACGGCCTTCTGCTCGGCGGGAGTGTAGGCGCGCAGGCCGTGCTGGATGCGGTTCGACAGCTGGGCCAGCACCTCGTCGGGGATGTCGGCGGGCGACTGGCTGATGAAGTAGAGTCCCACGCCCTTCGAGCGGATGAGCTTCACCGTCTGCACGATCTTGTCGGCCAAGGCGCGGGGCATGTTGTTGAACAGCAGGTGCGCCTCGTCGAAGAAGAACACGAACTTCGGCTTGGCGGCATCGCCCACCTCGGGCAGCGTCTCGTACAGCTCGCCGAGCATCCACAGCAGGAACATGGCGTAGATGCGCGGGCTGGCCATCAGGCGTGCGGCGGCCAGCACGTTCACCATGCCTTGGCCCGCATCGTCGCAGACGAGCCAGTCGGCCAGGTCGAGCGCCGGCTCGCCGAAGAAGATGTCACCGCCCTCGTCTTCCAGCGTGAGCAGCGCCCGTTGGATGGCGCCGATGGACTGGCTGGACACGCGCCCGTAGGCCACTTCCACCTCTTTGGCGTGGTCGGCCAGGTAGGTGAGCATGGCGCGCAGGTCCTTCAAATCGATGAGCAGCATGCCGTGGTCGTCGGCCACGCGAAAGGCCACGGAAAGCACGCCGGCCTGCACGTCGGTCAGGTCGAGCAGCGAGGCCAGCAGATCGGGTCCCATGTCGGACACGGTCACGCGCACGGGAATGCCGCCGTCGCCCAGCATATCCCACAGGCGGGTGGGACAGCCCTGGGGCTGCCAGCCGGCGGCGCCCAGCTTCTCGGCTCGCTCGCGCAGGGCGGCCGTGTCCTCGCCGGCTTGGGCGATGCCGGTCACATCGCCCTTCACGTCGGCCATGAACACCGGCACCCCGGCGCGCGAGAAGCCCTCGGCCAGCACCTTCAACGTGACGGTCTTGCCCGTGCCCGAAGCGCCCGCGATGAGCCCGTGGCGGTTGGCCTGGTTCAGCAGCAGATAGCAGGGGTTCTCGCCCTGGGCCACTTTGATGCGATCGTTTTCCAACATGGGAGCCTCGCTTTCGTGGGCGACGGAGTCTTGCCGCCATGCTACGCCTCCTGCGCCGGGCGGTCGGCGCGGTGGGGGATTTGTCAACGGCCTGTGGAGGCGGCCTCGGCGCACCCTCCGTTCGGAAAAGCCTAAGGCTTGCGAGGGCCGCGCAGGGGTAGAATCGTTCCCGATCGTTCGGCGAAAGGAGCGAACCTCATGACGGCAACGCAACTCTACCAGCGCGAGGGCGCCTACATCCCCCGCGTGGCGGCTATCCACGACCTGTGCGGCTACGGCAAGTGCTCGCTCGGCGTGGCCATCCCCGTGCTTTCCGCCGCCGGCTGCGACGTGTGCCCGGTGCCCACGGGCCTGTTCTCCAGCCACACGGCCTTCCCCGGCTGGTACATGCACGACACCACCGACATTTTGGGCGACTATCTGGCGGCCTGGGCCGGCATCGGCGTGGAGCTGGACGCGGCGTACTCCGGGTTCCTCGGCGCGCCGGAGCAGGTGGACATCATCCGGCATGTGTGGGACACCTACCCGGAGGCCCTGCGCGTGGTGGATCCGGTTATGGCCGACCACGGCAAGGTGTATCCCACCTACACGCCCGAGCTGGTGACGGCCATGTGCGAGCTGGCCAACGGCGCCGACATTCTCACGCCGAACCTCACCGAGGCGGCCATCATCTTGGGCCGCGAGTGGGAAGGCGCCGACGTGGACGAGGAAACCGTGCGCGCCATGATGCTGGAGCTGCGCGAGCGCGGCGCGAAGAACGTGGTGCTGAAGGGCATCGAGCACGGCGACGGGCTCATCCACAACTACGTGTGGGGCGACTCGGTGGACTTCACCGAGACCACCAACGCCAAGCTGCCCTACATGCTGCACGGCACCGGCGACGTGTTCGCAAGCACGCTTCTGGCCGCGGTGATGGCCGGGCGCGACCTGGCCGAGGCCACGCGCTTCGCCGCCGACTTCACGGCCGACGCCATGGTGGTGTCCGCCAAGCAGCCCGACTTCGAGGCCCGCGGCGTGAGCTTCGAGCCTTTGCTGGGCAAGGTGTCCGACCTTCTGGGGTAAGCCCGATCGCAAGAAGCGCCCCGCGGGAGGGGCGGGGCGCTTGGAGGGGAGGGTAAGTTTTGAGGCGGGCGGTCTAAAGGCCGCCCCTACGGAAGGGTTGCGGTTGAGGGGCTCTTGCCGTCCGTCCCCTCGTAGGGGCGGGCTTCAGGCCGCCCCTCAACCCGCGTAACTCCTCCGCTCGGCGACTCGGATCCTAGTTCGCGGCGGCGTGCTTGCCGGCCACGCGACCGCTGGTCATGGCGTTGCCCATGTTGTTGCCGGCCGAGGGGCAGTTGTAGGCGTTGCCGTAGCGCTCGCCCATGGTGTTGCCCACGGCGTACAGACCGGGAATCACCGCGTTCTTGTCGGCGGTCAGCACCTGGTAGTTGCCGTTCACGCACAGGCCGGCCAGGGTGTTCAGGCCGGGGCCGTACAGGTTCGGGGTGTTCTGGGCGGCAATGTAGAACGGGGCCTCGTCGATGGGGATGAGGTTGTTGGCCGGCTTGCCGAAGTCGGTGTCCTTGCCGGCGGTGCACAGCTCGTTGTAGCGCTCCACGGCGGCCTTCGCGTTCTCCAGGGCCTCGCCTTCCAAACCGGCGTTCTTCAGCACCTCTTCCACCGTGCTGCCCACGAACACGTCGTTGGTCATGGCCATGCCGCGGTTGGCGATCTCCAGCCCGCGTACGTTCACGGTGCCGGCCGCCGGGTCGGCGGCGTCCATCTGGGCCTGATACTCCTCGATGCCCTCGGGGAAGCCCCAGTTGGGAGCGCCGTGGTCCAGACCGCCCGCCTGGATGTACTGCATGTGCTTCTTATCCATGATGGCGAAGTTGCCGCGCATGGCGCCTTCCGGATTGATGGGCTGGCGCACCGACTGAGCCAGCACCAGGCCGGCGAACGACTCGTTCATGAAGCGCTCGCCCTTGCAGTTCAGCCACAGGCAGGGCGTGGAGCCCCAGGGGCCGAAGGAGATGGAGGGGGCGTCGCCGGCCACGGGGCGCGGATGGCTCTCGATGGCACCGCCGGCCCAGCAGCCCATCTTGTGGCCCGAGCCGTCGCAGTCGGTCATGCCGGTCAGCATCTCGCGATCCACGCCGTGGCGCATGGCGTTCTCGGCGCACTCGCTGCACAGCTCCCACACCATGTCGGTGTTGGCGCCGAAGTCGCCGGTGGCCAGGATGACGCCCTTGGCGGCGTTGAACTGCACGTAGTTGCCGTCGGCGTCCTGGGCGATAACCCCGGTCACGGCACCGGACTCGTCGTTTACGCAGCGCACGGCAGTCATGCCGCAGTTCCATACGGCGCCCAGGTCCTCGGCGGCGTCGCGGCAGTAGGTCTCGATCTCAGTCAGGCGCGAGATGCCGGTCAGGCCGGCCTTGCCCACGGGCTGGGCGTTCTGCGTGCCCACGGTCTGCACGGTGGAGGCCCACATCTTGTAGCCGGAAATCTCCACCGGGTAATCGGAGCCGTTGGGCTTGTCGTAGGCGATCTGCACGATGCACTCGTTGCCCGCGTAGTCGAACACGTTGGAGGTGTCGGGGATGAGCGACGCCAGGTTGTCCATCATCTCGCCGGAGTTGTACACGAACGAGCGGATGACCTCGGTGTTGCAGCGGCCATTGGCGCGGCGCACGTACTCGTTCACGATCTCGTCCAGGTCGTACGGACCGAAGCCCCAGCTCTGCAGCAGCTCGGAGTTGTAGGAGCAGATGTCGTCGCCGCGGTAGACGATCTCGCCGTCGTTGTGCTTCTCGATGACGGCCACCTTCGCGCCTTGCTGGGCCGCGGCCAAGGCTGCCTGGGTGCCGGCATGGCCGCCGCCGACCACGACCACGTCGAAGTCCTGGGTGTCGGCAACATCGGCGATCTCGGGGGCGGCGCCCAGCCAATCCTCGTCGCACATATAGAAGTCGGGGCGAGTGGCGGCAGTGCCGGTGGTGCTCAGCTCGCCGGTGGCGGCGGCTTCCGTCTTCGCCTGGGGCGCGCAGCCGGCCAGACCCATCACGCCCAGCACGCCTGCGGCACCGGCACCCACGATGAAGTTCCTACGAGACAGTTCCATGATTCCCTCTCCTTATCAATCGACTATCGGAATCGGCAGCGCGACGGTTGAAGCTGGCCTCGCTGCGGGTTGCGCAGCGGCGAATCCGTTGCGCTGTGCCCATCATGCCGCGCCGACCCGCGCGCTTCCATCCGAAAAAGCGTCGATATTTGCCGTCCGAGGCGGCTGGAACGCCTCAACGCTTTTACGTATTTTCTCGTTGAGAGTCGGTGTTTTCCCAGGTGAGGCAACTTGTGGGGAATAATCTTGAGCAAATGCCTGGTATAATGCCCCGAGCATTGCCCCCCTTGCGGGCGTGGGCGGTGATTTGGGAGTGGGAAGACCCGTGCGCGGGAACCGCGGCGTGAATACGCGCGGTTCGGCAATTGTCGCATGGGAGAGGGAGAGGCACATGATGGCGAAGTCCTTTGCGGCGGGCACGAGGCCCCAGCCGTCCCGTGGGCTGTTGGTCCTGCTGGTGTTGGGGCTGGCGGGACTGTTCTCGTCGTTGCTCATCTATTCGGGAACCGTCATCGGCTTTTTGCGGTTCCCCGTGTTCAGAATCGACGCCACTCCGGTGGGCTTCATGGGATTGTTTGCCGAGACTACGTTGCTCGTGGGCACTCTGGTGGGCATCGCGTTGGTGGCGGTGAGCATTCGGCGCATTCGCTCCATCCCTTTCACCGCTTTGGGAGCCTGTGCTGCCGTGGCGTATTTGTGTTGCGCCCTGGGCTTCGGATTCGCGTGCTACTTTGCCGTGGATGTGCCGGCGGTATATCCTTTGCTGGGTGTTGCCGCGGGTGTGGCCGATAGCGGCCTGGTGCTGGTGTGGGGGCGTGTGTGCGCCCGGCGCCTGCCCATGCGCTTGGCGCTTGTCGTGGTGGGCGCGGCCTCGGCGTTGTCGGCGGGGATTGATTTTCTGTACGGTTGTCTGCCGCTGGAAGGTATGCTGGCCCTGCTGTTCGTGTGTTCGGCCCTGGCAGCCGTGATTCCCCTGGCGGTTCACGAACCCCAGGTGGTGGAAGAAGTTGTCGATTCCGAAAGTCTTCCAGCCGCGGTGCCCGACGTGGCGGAAGAGGGGCGCGTGGTGCTCGGGTCGCGCCCGGCCTTGGCATCGTTGTTCGATGTGGCGGGGATGTCCAGCTTGGGGTTGGTGGCGTTCGCCTTTGTTATGGCGGTGATGCGCACGGCCTTCAACGAGGGCCAGGGCGCGTATCTGGGGGCCTTGGCGTTGTCGGGGGTGGGCATCGTGGCCTTTGCGCTGCTGAAGCGCGGGCCGTTCCTGCTGCCCGGCGGCCTGCAGCAGACGTTCCTGCCCATGTGCGCCCTGGTGGTGCTGGCGGGCGGCAGCATCACGGCTACGCTGGATGCTGGAGCGGCGGTGTCGGACTGGCTGACCTATGGGTTGTACTCAGTGGCCGCCGTGCTAACCTTGGCCACGCTGTGCGCTGTGGCCCATGCAGGGGAGTTCTCGGCCGACCTGGTGTTCTCGGTGGCGCTGTGCGCGTTTTGCGGTGCGTCGTTCATCGGACAGCAGGTGGGCGGGGCGCTGCCCGACGAGATGATTTCCGTAGCTGTTACCATCACTACCACGTTGTATGCCTTTGCGCTGGTGCTGGTGTCCTATGTGCGCCGGCGGTCTGAGGCGCGGGGTGCTTTGTCCGAAGTCGATGATGCCTTGCCAGCGCAGGATGGAGCTGCCTGGGGCATCGGGCCTGCCGATGACGTCGCCGCGAAAATGGGCGCCGCTCCTTCTTCCGATGCTTCGGGTGCGTCCGTTGCCGCGGAAGCCGCCAGCTTGGCGCAACGGTGCGCTGCGCTGGCCGACGCTCACAGCCTGACGGCCCGCGAGCGCGAGATTCTGCCGTATCTGGCTGAGGGGCACAATGGGTCTTACATCGCCAGTGTGCTGTTTATCTCACCGAACACGGCCCGTACGCACATCCACAACATCTACCGCAAGCTGGACGTATCTTCCCGCGAGGACATTCTGCGGCTGACACGATCAAAATGATTGACGACTGCTCTCGGTTGCCATAGAATGTCATACGTCAGACATTCTTGATGACAGGAGGGGTTCTATGAGCAGAATGGTTTCCGCGCGCATCCCCGACGCCCTGTTCGACCAGGGCTGCGCTCGCTTGGAGGAGCTGGGGGCAACCCAGACCCAGCTCGTCAAGGCCGCCTTCGATTATCTGCTGGCGGAGCGATCCCTTCCGCATTCGCCGTCGGGTAAGAAAAAGGCGGTTCGGAAGGAACTTTCGCCCGAGCAAAGGCGGCTGCTCGCAGCCAAGCTGTCGTCGTGCCAGCTGGGCATCGACATCCCTTCCGATGTGGCCTATGCCAAGAGGGTGGCCCACCAAGCGCGGGAGGCCAAGTATGAAGCTGTTTCTTGACACCAACGCCCTTATCGATTTAACGGCGCCGCGGGAACCCTATGCCTCAGATGTGAGACGGCTCTGTATCGCCGCCCATTTCGGAGACGTTCAGCTCTGGACGACCACGCAATCTTACGCTGACGCCTACTATGTCCTATGCCGAAGCGCCTCAGAGTCAGAGGTCAGGCAGGCGCTTATTGCGACACTGGAGTTCTTTCTCGTTTCGGGGACGTTCGCTGCCGATTTGAAGCCGGCGCTCCAATCGGAGTGGCGTGATGTGGAAGACTACCTTATCGCCCATGCGGCCTTGCGCAGCGGCGCGGAGCTCTTTATCACGCGCGACAGCGAGTTGGCGGATAAAAGTCCCGTGAAGGCGATGACCGCAGCAGAAGCTTTGCGCTACTTAGAAGATGAGCTGGGACTCGTGTACGACGAGATTTCGCTGACACCCGAAGAATAAGACCGGAACGTTCCGAGAAGTTTGGGATGCTGTTTCTTTTAACAGGCGAGGTGCGAATAGGGAAGAAGCGCCGGCTGGAGTCGCTGGTGGCGGAACTGGCCCGACATCGCCCGCATCGCTCCCAACGACGAATCGCACGCCGCTGTTCTGGCAGCGTTCGAGATCTAGAGCCCCTCTCTCCGATCCGTGCCGCACCTCCCATGCATAGCGGCCGCCTGTCTTTCTCTCGAGACCTGCTTGCCCGGGATCTCTCTGCCTTACAACAATGAAAGCCGTTTGGCAAGGCGCGGGCGCGGGGAAGGGGCTATACTGACTTCAGACAATTTCGATACAGGAGGTATCTTATGACGGAACCGCAACTCGACCCGAATCAGCAGGCGGCCAGTGCCCAGCCTTATCAGGCGGCCCCGACCGCTGCGGCCCAGGGCGCTTACGATGCTTGTCAGGCGCAGCCGGGCGCTGCGGCGCAGAACCCCTACGGTGCCACGCAGGGTCAGCCGTATCAGCAAGCGTATCAGCAGCCCTATCAGGCCACCTACGAGCAACCCCAGGTGTCCTACCAGCAGGTGTATGCCCAGCCCGTGGCCGCCGCGGCGCCGGCACAGCTGTATCCCATGACCGACACCGACCGCAACCTGCGCCTGGTGGCCTTCATCTTCTGCATCCTGTCGTTGGTGGGCTCGTGCTGGCTCATCATTCCGCTGGCGTGGATGATTCCCATGTCGGTTATCAGCTGGGGCATCTACAAGGGCACCAAGGCCAACACCGTTGCCTTCGACGTGTGCACCCTCATCTTCTGCTCGCTGGTGGCCGGCATTCTGCTGCTCTGCTCGAACAAGGACCGTTAAGCTGCCCGTTTGCGGCCTTTCAACCTCGTGACCGTTTATGTATCCCAAGGCGCGCCGGAGCCAACTGGTTCCGACGCGCCTTCGCGTTCAAGGGCGAAACTTCACGTCTACACCAGTTCTCCAGCCAGTAATCCTCGAAAAACACGATTGGAAATCCTCGAAAAACACGATTGGAAATCCTCGAAAAACACGATTGTGCTATGATTCACGATAATGAACTGGAGAAAGGCTAGGCCATGACGCATTATGGGCGATTAAAGCCACAAGGCTATCTTCCCCGTCAGATTGACACCTTGGTCGAAAGGCGTCTCGCTGAGTTCGGCGCAGTGGAGATTCGGGGTACGCGCTGGTCGGGGAAATCGTGGACGTCGCGTGCGTTTGCTGAGAGTGTCGTGCGCATCGACGAGGGGATCGCCCTCTTCGAGGAGGACCCGGCTCTGGCGCTGCTTGGCGAGCGCCCCCACGCCATAGATGAGTGGCAGGACGTTCCCGCTATTTGGAATCACGTGCGCCATGCCGTGGATGACGCCGCCAACGCACCCGGTCAGTACATCCTCACAGGGTCTTCCACTCCTCCTGAAAAAGGGAAGCTGCATAGCGGCGCCGGACGCATCTCCCGCATTCGCATGCGCACCATGACGTTGGCCGAGCGCGGAGTTTCCAATGGTGCCGTTTCGTTGAGCGGGCTTTTCGATGGCAGCTTCGCCCCAGCTGCCAACAGCGTGACCCTGGAAGACTATGCGGGCATCATCTGCCACGGCGGATGGCCCGCACTGTTGGGCGCTTCCGACGAGCGGGCCCAAGGGACCATCGGCGAATACCTCGACCTGCTTTTCGATGTGAGCATGAAGAAGATGGGCCGCGACCCCGTTCTTGCTCGTCGCGTTGCGGTGGCTCTTGCGCGCAATGTGGGGACGGCGGCCACCTTGAAAACACTGTGCGATGATGCCGCAGCGGGCGATCGGGCGCCCACGGAGGAGACTGTTGCCGCCTATCTTGCCGATTTCTCCCTCAACTATTTTTTGGACGAGCTGCCTGGCTGGGACGCACCGGTGAGATCGCGTTCGCGAGTGCGCACGAAGCCGAAGCGCTACTTTGATGATCCGTCTATGGCCGCGTCGCTTCTGTCGGTGGACTCGTCGCGTCTACTTGCCGATGGTCAGCTGTTCGGCGTGCTCTTCGAGTCGTTGTGTTATCACGATTTGGCGGTGTATGCGAGTCTGCTTCCCGCTGCGGGCGCAGCGCCTGTAAGGTACTATGCGGACGCGGACGGTTTGGAGGTCGACCTTGTCATCGAATTGCGCGATGGCCGCTGGGCTGCCTTCGAGGTGAAAATGGGCGAGTCGAAAGTGGACGCTGCGGCCAAGAGCCTCAACCGCCTTCGGGCGAAGATCGCCGCTAATCCGGCCGCGCGCAACAAGGAGCCTGAGTTTCTGGCGGTGCTCGTGGCTGCTGGCTCCTATGCTCGCCGCCGCAAGGAAGATGGCATCTATGTCATCCCGCTGGCAACGCTAACGGCATAGCTGCGTCGGGCCCCTGACGTTGTCACGATATCACGAGATAAGCGAGGGGGCGAATATGGAGTGAGAAAGCGAAATCGCGTGCGGGATGCTCAGCACTCTGCTCCCGGTTCTGCAAGGAGGTTGGGCGATGAATGCTGTTTGGGAAAGCCACTACGCCGGATTGCCTGCGGAAGGTGGCGCCGTCAGCCGGTGCTTTATGGCATTGGAAGGTGTGGCGTGGACGGGAAAGCGCGTGCTGGATGTGGGCTGTCGCCGTGGCAAGGGCGTCTTCAAGCTGAGCGAGCAGGTGGGTGCCGACGGCTATGTGGTCGGCGTCGATTGGCGGTCGGATTTCGTGGATGCAGCTCGCGCGGCGGCTCCAGCTGCCCTTCAACGCAGCGGTTTGCCTGACAGCAACATGGAGTTCCGCGTAGCCTTTCCAGAAGATCTGGCCGTAGCCGGCCTGGCCGATGCGTCGTTCGATGTGGTATACCTCAACAACGTCTGCGTGCTGTTCGCCGACCCCCTGCAGGCGCTGCGCGAATGCGCGCGCGTGCTAGTGCCGGATGGTCTGCTGGTGATGGAAGCTCCAGTGGCGGCCCAAAATCCGACGGCAGCAGATTTGGCCGCCGCTTACGCCGAGGGCGACAGCCTGAGGGCTGCCCGTCCTCTGCAGCAGCTGGAAAGCTGGCTGTCCGATGCCGGCTTTCGTCGACTCAGCGCGAACGCGCGGGACTTTCCTTCTGGCAATCGGGAGGCGCAAACGGTTATCCTTCATGCGGAAAAGGCGAACTGACGAGGATGTCTCCTTTGTCGCTAGATGTCAACGTGAGAGGGCGTTACCTCCAGGGGGCTGACCCTTCGTTTGGGCGCTGCGTTGCCGTACGCGGCTTCCCGTTGCTGTGCTTTCAATCGAGGAGAAGATGCCTGGGCGATCACAGAAAGGCCGCCATGTACACCGGGAAGTAGGTTACAGGGCCATTCACTTCGACGTTCGATTCGCAGAGAACCACTGCTTGCCCTATGCCGTAATTCGCGGTCGCAAGAAGCTGCGTGAGGGCGCTGTGCCGCTTATAGGTTTTCCCAGACTTTACCTCAATGGGCAGAACGCCGGTCCTGTCCTGAATGAGAAAGTCTATCTCCCCGAGTTTCCGGTTGCGGAAAAAGAAGCCTCCGCGGCCATGGGCGTGAAGCTCCTGAGCGACCGCGTTCTCGTAAATCGCTCCATAGTTCACACTGAAGTCGTTTGACACGAGATCCCGCACGACCTCCATGCCGCATGCTGCTGACAGCAAGCCGACGTCGTTCATGAAGAGCTTGAAGAAGCTTCGGTTCTCCACGAGCCGAAGCGGCCGCTTGGGCTCGGATACGTTCCGAACCGGGATGGCGACCCCGGCATCCACCAACCAGATGAAATCGTCCCTGTATCGCTCGTAGGTTCCCCTAGGGGCGATGGCCGAGAAGTTGAAGCGCTTGGTCTGCGAATCAAGCTGGGACGGCATCTCGTCGAATATCTCGCGGATGGCGAGCTTCTTGTTTCCGCTTGCGTATTTCGCAATATCATATCGATAGAGTTGGATGATGTCGTTCTGGCGCCTGACAAGGGCCTGCACGTCGTAGTCTTCGATAAATCCGCTCACAGGGCGCGGCATTCCCCCCGCGAGCAGATAGCGATGAAAGAGCTTGAGAAACCGGTCGTGAACGGCCTGGTTGATGGGACGCCTTTGCGCGAAGGCGTCTGCAATTTCGCCCCAAGCTTCTTCTCCCACCCCATTCGCCCAGCAGAATTCCTGGAAGTCCAGAGGGTGCATCTCCACGATATGCAGATAGCCGACAGGCGCCGAGCGGAGATCCTTCAGCTCAACGCCCAAGAGAGAACCCGAGAGAATGTAGTCGTAGTCGGTGCGCTGCGTGAGGTACTTGACAAGCGTGAGCGCTTCTTTGCACTCCTGCACCTCGTCGATGAAGATGGCGGTGCGGCCCTTCTCGAGGGGCGCATCGGCGTACGCGGAGATGGCCAGGAACAGGTCCTGGGAGGAGCGAGCCGCATCGAATGCGTTCAGCACCTCTGTCTGATCAATCAAGTCGAACTTGACGACATTGCGGTAATGCTCGCGGACGAACTTGTCGATGAGGAAGGTTTTGCCAACTTGACGCGCGCCCATGACCAGAAGCGCCTCAGTGCCTTTCGTGTTCTTCCATTCTCGCAGCAGCTTCTCAGCTTTTCTCTCGAGCATAAGCGCCACCATTACCCTTATATGACCTGCTGTTATGTATTTTGCAAACCTATATTATCAGGGGAAATAGTACTTTGCAAACCACTATTCGATTCAAATTGCGTATCTTGCTAACCTTTTCAAGTACTCAGATCGCCAAAAAAGCGGCCCCGTGGGGCCGCTCGTGCGGTTGGGTGGTGCCGATGGAAGGCATTTGATGAGAAGCGCCGGGGATAGGGAATCCGGCATCCGAGGAGGTTGTCGTCTCGGATGCCGCGCAGGGTGTCCGTTGCCCCGGCGTCGTTCCGGATGCCCTTCGCCCCGGACCCCGCTGCTAGGCGCGATCCTCGCTGAGGTAGCGGCGCTCTCGCAGGTTCGCAAATCCGCGAACGGCGCCGCTTCCCAAGGGCGCCTGAAGGCGGGTGGCCGCTTTACGGAGGGGTCCGCGAAGCGCCGCGCGTCCGGCGCGCCTCCCTACTCCTCGTACAGCGAGAAGTCGTCCTTGCCCACGCCGCACACAGGGCAGACCCAATCCTCGGGAATGTCCTCGAAGGCGGTGCCGGGCTCGATGCCGCCGTCGGGGTCGCCCACCTCGGGGTCGTAGATGTAACCGCAGACGTCGCAGATGTACTTGCTCATGGGAACCTCCCTGATCGTTGGATGCCCCGCGCCCACGGCTCAGCCGCCGTGCGCGGAATGCTCGGGTGCGCCGCGAGTTGGCAACGCCGATGCGGCACGGGCCCATCATGCCACGAACCGCGCCTTCCGGCCGCCGCCGCGCTGCTTTGAAACCAGACGGTGAATCAGCGTCCGCGCCCCCCCCTCTGCCGAGGGCGACTCGGCGCCGTCCCTTCCGGCGGCATTCCGGTTGCCGTTTCTCTCGGCCCCGAGTCTTCTTGCAAGCAGATGCCCAGATGGAGACAAGAAAAGCAGCGGAAAACTAATCAATGACGGCGGGGCAACGAAAATCGAGCTCGTCACCTAAAGCCGCTGGAAGAGCGCAGGATACGGCATGAACCTGCGAGCAAAGTGCGCCCTGGTTGCGGCCGGGCGTCTCGGAAAGGAAGCGGCAATGATCACCCAAGAGCAGCAAACGATCGTCGATCATGCCCAGCTGCAGAAGATCAACGGCTGGCAGCACATCAAGGTGAAGGGCACCCCCTACGAGTGCGGTTTCCAGGAGGGCTACCTTCTGGCCGACGAGTACGCCGACGCTCTGCGCGTGTACAAGTTCATGACGCTGGAAAGCTTCGGCATGGACTACGACTGGTTCGCCGAACAGGCGCTGAAGCTGCACCGCGACATGATTCCCACGCGCTGGCTTGAAGAGCTGCGCGGCATGGCCGAGGGCCTGACCGCCGCCGGCGTGCCCACCACCACTGACAACATGATCGCCTGGAACGACTGGATGGAGATCACCGGGTACTGGTGGCCCCAGAACGCCGGCAAGGTGATGAGCCGCCCGCTCATGAAGACCCATCGCAAGGAGCACTGCTCGGCCATCGTGGCCACCGGCTCGGCCACCGTGGACGGCAAGCCCTACTTGGGCCACGAGAGCTTCGACGAGTTCTGGAGCGGTCAGTACTTCAACATCTGCAAGCGCGTGGAACCCGACGACGGCTACGCCTTCATCATGCAGGCGTCGGCGCCCTGCATGCTGTCCTCCATGACCGACTTCTACGTGACGGCCGCGGGCCTGAACATCACCGAGACCACGCTTGCCGGCTTCGACCGCTACGACGACGCGGGCATGCCCGAGTGGGTGCGCATCCGCGATGCCGTGCAGTTCTCGGCCACCATCGACGAGTTCGTCGACCGCCTGAACAAGCAGAACAACGGCGGCTACGCCAACGCCTGGCTCATCGCCGACCACAACACCGGCGAGATCGCCCGCTTCGAGCAGGGTCTGGAATTCACCAGCCTGGAGCGCACCTTCGACGGCGCGTACTTCGGCTGCAACGCCGTGTTCGACCCGCGCATCCGCAACCTGGAGTGCAAGGACAACGGCTTCAACGACCCGCGCCAGCAGACCGGCGCCCGCCGTCAGCGCTGGATGGAGCTGATCGATCAGTACTACGGCAAGATCGACCTGGAAGTCGTGAAGAAGATGCTGGCCGACACCTACGACGTGTACCTGGGCTACAACTGCCCGTCGAGCCGCGACATCTGCGCCCATTACGATGTGGACCCGCAGTACTACGCCGACGACCCCGATGCCGTGTGGAACATCCCGTTCTACCCGGCTGGCTCGTGCGACGCCAAGGCCGCCGGCCCCGACGACGTGAAGAACCTGAAGATGTGGGGCCGCTACGGCCGCGCCGACGGCGTGGAGTTCAACGCCCGCGATTTCATGGACCAGCACCCGCTGTGGAAGTGGATGGACGGCTATCTGCAAGATCGACCCACCCAACCCTGGACGCTGTTCGACTAGGCGCCCCTTCCGGGAATTCGGACGCGCCCGCCCCTCCACGACGGCCCGCCCTTTCCATATAACGTCACCCTGCCATCAAGATAGGAGTATCGGTTATGAAGATATCCAAGGAACAGATCGCCAAGATGTCGGAGGCCTACAAGAAGGCCGAGACCCAACACGTGGCCCAGCGCGCGGTCACCAAGAACGGCATCTTGGAATCGTCCGAGAGCGTGGAGGTGCTCGAGCGCATGAGCCCGAAGAACTTCGCGTTCTCCATCGACGTGGACGACCAGGCCGTGGCCAACCAGAAAATGTCGGGCCGCTGCTGGATGTTCGCCTGCCTGAACGTGCTGCGCTTCCATATTGAGAAGGAGCTCGACCTGCCCCGCGGCACCTTCGAGCTTTCCCAGGCCTACCTGGCGTTCTACAACAAGCTGGAACGTGCCGCGTGGTTCTTAGAGCACGTGGTTGCCACGGCCGACAAGCCCTTCGGCGACCGCGAGGTCGACTGGCTGCTCACCACGCCCATGGCCGACGGCGGCGACTGGGATATGGTCTGCGCGCTCGTGAAGAAGTACGGCGTGGTGCCGCACGAGGCCATGAGCGAGACCCACTGCACCAACGACACCGCCGAGCTGAACACGGTGCTCTCGCACCTGCTGCGCCAGGATGCGCTGAAGCTGCGCACCATGGCCCAGGAGGGCAAGGACACCACGGCTACCCAGGAGGAAATGCTCTCCGAGGTGTACCGCGTGCTGGCCGTGTGCTTCGGCGAGCCGGTACAGAAGTTCGATTTCACCTACAAGGACGCCAAGGGCGGCTACCATGCCGATCTGGGCATCACCCCGCTTGAGTTCCTGAAGAAGTACGTGCCCATCAACTTGGACGACTATGTGGGCGTCATCAACGTGCCCGGCGACGACAAGCCCTACGGCCGCGTGTACGCCATCCAAGATTCCGACCAGATTCCCGAGCGCCGCAACCTGTACCTGAACGTGCCGATGGACGAGCTGAAGGGCTACGTCATCGACACGCTGAAGGCCGGCGAGCCCATCTGGTTCGGCTCCGACGTGCTGCAGCACTGCGACCGTGAGGCCGGCGTCATGGCCTTCGACCTGTACGACCTGGAAGCCATGTTCGGCGTGAAGTTCACCATGGACAAGGCCGAGCGCTTCGCCACCCACGAGAGCCTGCCCACCCACGCCATGACCATCGCCGGCGTGGAGATCAAGGACGGCAAGCCCACCAAGTGGAAGATCGAGAACAGCTGGGGTACCGAAAACGGTGGCAAGAAGACCGGCAACAACGGCTATTTCGTCTGCAGCGACGAGTGGTTCGACAACTTCGTCTACGAGGTGGCCATCCGCAAGGACCGCCTGAGCCCCGAGATGCAGAAGGCGCTTGAGGGCGACCCCATCGTGTGGCCGTTCTGGAACACCTTCAACCCGGTGTCCGACTAGGCGCGTCGGCACCACCCACCTGTCCATTGCCCGGTGGGCACGGGACGCACCGTCCCGCCGGGCCTTTCGTTAAGGGGTAAACCATGAGCTCCCAAACCGCTTCTCATCCGGCGAAGGCGCCGGCGAAGGGCGCAGCGAAGGCCAGCAGTGGAGCCTATATTAGCCTCATGGCATTGGTCATGATGAACGTGACCATCATCGGCAGCGTTGCCAATGACGTCCAGCAGGCTTATTACGGGCTGTCCTCCGTTACGCTCTTTATCATCGGCGCCCTCGTGTTCTTCCTGCCGACCGGCCTGGTGGCCGCGGAGCTGGCCTCCGGCTGGGGCCAGCGTGGCGGCATCTTCCGCTGGGTCGGCGAGGCCTTAGGCCCCGGATTGGCATTCACCTGCCTGCTGATCCTGTGGTTCCAGACCTCCATTAACTTCGGTTCCGGCGTGGCCTCGGCCTCGGCGACCATCGGCTTTTACACGCCCGATTGGGACTGGGCCGTGAACTTCATGAACCATCCCGAGAACCAGTTCTTCATCATCTTAGCGTGGCTCGCCTACTACTGGGGCCTTACCTTCATGGCCACCAAGGGCGTGAAGGCCTTCGCCCGCATCACGAAGTACGGCGTTATCATCGGCACGTTCATCCCGCTGGCCTTCATCGTGATCTTCACGGTGGTGTGGCTGGCCCAGGGCAACGTGTCCAACGTCACGCCCACGCCCGAGGCCTTCAACCCGTTCGCGGGCGGCTTCAACCTGACCACCATGGCGCTGGCCGCCGGTGTGTTCTTCAGCTTCGCGGGCATCGATATGAACGCCGCCCACATCAAGCAGCTGAAGAAGCCCCAGAAGGAATTCCCGATGTCCATCTTCATCGCCATGATCCTGACGCTGATCATGTTCATCGCGGGTACCGTCTGCATCGCCATCGTCACGCCGAAGTCCGACATGAACCTGGTCTACGGTCTGTACCAGACCTACAAGATCCTCGGCGCCACCTTCAACTGCCCGTGGATCTACGTGGCCTTCGTGTGGGTCGGCCTCGGCGCCTCCATGGCGTCGCTCGTTACCAACATGGCGGGCCCGTCGTTCATGCTCGGGCAGGCCGGCCGCTCCGGCTTCCTGCCGAAGGTGCTGCAGAACTCCAACAAGCACGGCATGCCGAGCCGCCTTATGTACCTGCAGATGGCCTTCATGACCGCCGTCGCCTTCCTGTGCTTCCTCATCCCGAACATCGAGGGCTTCGTCATCCTGATCACCCAGGCCATCACCATCCTGTACATGATGTACTACGTGCTCATGTTCATCTCCTTCCTGAAGCTGCGCCACGACCAGCCGAACCGTCCGCGCCTGTTCAAGGTGCCCGGTGGCAACGTGGGCGCCTGGATTGTCGCCGGCGTGGGCCTTGTCGCCTGCCTGTTCGGCATCGTGCTGGCCATCATCCCGCCGGCCCAGGTGGCCCAGGAAGTGGGAAGCCCGGTGACCTACGTGGTGGTTATCGTGACCATCATCCTGGTGACCTTTGCCATCTGCTTCGGCGTGTACCAGGCCTCGCGCCGTCACAACTGGGTTGACCCGAACAACGTGTTCGCGCCGTTCACCTGGCAGCTCGAGGGCCTGAAGAAGCCCCAGCGCGTGCTATCGAACGTGCCGTCCGAGCTGATGAGCGAGGGTCAGAACCCCATGGGCATGCCCGTGAAGAAGCTGTGGGACCCCAACGAGCAGATCGTGCTGCCCGACGAGTACGTGCCCGGCAAGCATCATCCGTCCTCGCCTGCCATTGAGGCCGGCGACGACCCTGCGGCCATGAACCATCCGGTGAAGACCAACGGCACGGCTATCGGCGCTCTGGCGGCCATTCCCATGAGCCAGCCGGCGGTTATCTCGAAGAAGGCCGGTATCGGCACCGCGGCCACTGTGGGACTGAAGAAGGGCCTCCAGGAGAGCGCCGAGCCGGTACGACTGGACGCCGAGGTGCCCGCCGCTCCCGCCGACGAGGTAGCGGCCGAGCGTGTGCCGCGCGATCCGGTGGCTGACGCCCAGCGCGCCACAGCGGCCGAGCATGCCGCCGAGGCTGCCGAGAAGGCGTCCGAAGCTAAGGCCCACGCCTACGCCGTGGAGGCCGAAGCGCTGGAGCAGCAGGTTGAGGCCGATAGCGATCTGGCCTCGGCCCGCCGCGAGGTGAAGGAGGCCAAGGCCGCGGCCGACCAGGCCAAGCGCGAGGCCGCCCATCCGGCCGGGGGCGCTGCGGGTGCCGTAGGCGCTGCCGGTGCCGCGAGGGCCGCAGGTGACACGGCCGCGGGCGATACGACCGGTGCCGCAGGCGGTCCGGCCGGCGCCGCGAAGGCCGGCGGCGCGGATGCGGGCTCCGCATCCGGTACTGGGGCCGCGAAGTAAGTTCTTCCGCATCGGGCCGTGCCGTCGGGGCTTCGGCGGCACGGCCCGTGAGAGGCTAAGAAGAGGTGTTCTCAATGAGTGCAAATGGAAAGACAACGACGGGCGCGCCGCCGAAGGCGCCCGTGGCGGTCGCAGCCGCCTCGACGGCTGGTGCGGCCACGGCAACGGACGCGGGCACGGCCGCCCGCCTCTCTATGCCGGAGAATAACGGGACGAAGGTGACCAAGCCCACCGTGGCCACCAAGCAGAAGGCCGGCGACGACTTCAAGGCCACCCTCACCGTGAAGGATATGGTGGTATGGGGCCTCATCACCATGGTGCCCATCTCGCCCATGGCCGTGTACGGCGGCGTGTTCGCCGATTCCGGCGGCATGCCCACGCTTGCGTTCCTCATCGGATTCGTGGCCGTGCTGTTCTCGGTGTTCTCCTTCGGCATCATGATCCAGCATTTCCCGTCCTCGGGGTCTATCTTCACCTACGTGAGCCACGTGTTCGGCAAGATGCCCGGCTTCATCGCTGGCTGGCTGATGCTCTTGCAGTACCTGGTCAGCCCGGCTATGGTGTACCTCATCGCCGCTATCGCCATTCACAGCATGCTGCCCGATGTGCCTATTCTGGCGCTGTGCTTCGGGTTCCTCATCATCGTGGCCATCGTGTCGCTCATCGGCATGAAGACCGCTATGGTGGTGAACAAGGTGGCCCTCGTGGCCCAGCTGGTCATTCTGGCATTGTTCGTGGTGTGCGGCGTGATGTTCGTGGTGCAGCATCCTGAGAGCGCGAACTTCTCGCTGACCAACGTGTTCAACCCCGGCAAGTTCGAGTTCGGCGGTACCATGTCCGCCGTGTCGCTGGCGGTTATGTCCTATGTGGGCTTCGGCGCCATCGCCACGCTGACCCAGGAGGCGAAGGACCCCAAGCACGGGCCGTCCCGCGCTATGATGGTCATGGCCGTGCTGCTGTGCGTGCTGTACGTGCTGCAGTGCTTCATCGCCACGTGCATCGACCCGTCGGGCGCAGCGTTCGCCGGCGACACCGATAACGCCTTCTACCTGGTGGCCAAGATGGCCGCCGGTCCCTGGCTCATGGTGGTATGCGCCGTGGGCGTGGCTTTGGCCCAGGGCGTGTTCACGGCTATCGCGCAGCAGAACTCCATCGCCTTCGTCATGTTCACCATGGCTAACGGCGGCTGCTTGCCCAAGTTCATGGGCAAGATGGACAAGCGCACGAACTCGCCGCTGAACGCGGTCATCTTCATCATCGCCCTGTCGGTGGTGCTGACGCTTATCTTCCAATTCAGCGGTATCGACATGAACACCGTGGTGAAGATCTCGAACTTCGGCGCGCTTTCCACCTACACGATGCTGAATGTAGCCGTCATCGTGTTCTGCTGGGTGCAGCTGAAGGAGCGCAAGGGCGCGAAGGCCCTGTTCATGCACCTCATTTTCCCGGCGCTGGGCGCGGCGGTGTGCTTCGCCATCATGCTGTCGGTGGGCAGCGTCGCCCTTATCGTGGGCGTCGCCTTCATCCTCATCGGCGTGGCCTACTACCTGGTGCTCACCAAAGTGATGCACCGCCAGATCAACCTCGGATAGAAGAGATCAACCTCGGACAGGGAAGAGGCGCAAATCGGTTCTGCACGAAGGAGCACAACCTGGTTTTACGCGAAGGGGCGACCGTCAGGCCGCCCCTTCCTTGCGCTTGAGCGTGAGAACCGTGTCTTTTTTCGGCTGTGATGCATGCGCGCTTTTTATTCCATCCGTAGCAGGCACGCGGGGTCGCAAAAGTACCGTTGTGATGCATTTCCGGCACAGAAAATAGCCTGCGAAGGGCTGCAGGGTGCAAAACCTGCATCACAACCGAACAAATTTGGCACCAGAAACGCTCTGATGCTACCGGGCGCGCGGTCGGTACATCGTTGTCGACAAAAAGCGTCCTGCGGCAACTCGATGCAGGAACCCCGCGACAACCCCACAGGAGCCCAACAATCCCGCAGCGACCCGGCAGCCCTCCGGCAGCCCCGCAGCGACCCGGCAGCCCTCGACAACTCTGCGTGGTGGCGTTGAGCGGAGGCCCCAGATGGCGCCTCGCCCTGCGAGTTCGCAGGGCGATATCCATGGTGGATTCGCATGAAGAACCCAGGTGATTGCCTACAAGGAGGCTCTTTGCCTCATAGATCGTGACAGCGGCTTGCGGTGCATGTTACACTACGCCCTCACGAGCCAGTGCGAATCCTGTTTCTCGCAGACCGTGCTCGGAGGCTGTGCCCGGGCTTCCGCATACCAGATTCGCAAGATCCTCTCATCACGGGTATGGGAGGAGTGCGCCATGGGACGTTCGTCTGTTTCCCGTAAAGCCTCGCGCGTTGTCTGCTTCAGCCACGAAACTGCCCTTCAGATATGGAAAGTCGCCTCGGTTTCTTCTCACGAAGGCAAGATGCGTCCGGCTCGTGTTCGGTGCTGTCCGGCTCGCCCTGCTACGGTAGAAGATGTGTGTTCGGCGCGTGCTTACTTGGAAGATCGTTTCTCTGACCTCTCTCTTGCATTGCCTGTTCATGTTGTGAGCTCGTCCCCGTCGAGAAACATGCGCACCAATCTGTTTGCAGCCCATACGGATGCGAGCAGTTTGCCCCGAGGGGCCTTGGTCTCTCTTGGGCCCAACGTGCATGTCGCAAGCGCTCCCTATGTGTTTGTGCAGATGGCCTCCAGGCTGCCTTTTGTCGAATTGCTGGAGTTGGGGTACGAGCTTTGCGGCACCTATCGCCGGGGCTGTGGAGGAGGTACGGTGCGATATCAGGTTGCCCCGCTCACCTCCACGCGACAGTTGGCGCAGTTCGTTCAGCAGAATCCTGGTATGAAAGGGGTGAAACGGGCCCGCCGTGCTCTTCGTTATCTTGCCGATGGGTCCGAGTCTCCGAGGGAGACAAAATGCGCGTTGCTGTTCGGCCTGCCAGCGGCTTTGGGAGGATACGGCTTGGGGATCCCGAAGATGGGCCATCAAGTAGAGTGTTCCGACGAGGCGCGCGCTATCGCCGAGACGCGGACTTTGCGCTGCGATTTGTATTGGCCCGCGGCGCGCTTGGACATGGAGTACCAGAGCCGCGAGTTTCATGAGGGAGAGCTGCATCGTATTCGGGACTCGCGGCGCGTTAACGCGCTGCGGACGATGGGGATTGATGTGACGCTTGTTACCGAGAGCGAGCTTGACGGTCTGTTTGCTTGCGATGTCATTGCGCAGACCGCCCGGAAGAAACTGGGGAAGAAGGGCCGGAAGCATGCGTTTAACGTCCACGAGCGGCGGTTGCGGCTACGGCGCCAACTGGGACTGCCTCTTGAGTCCCGCCGTACTTTCGAAAGATAGCAACAGGGGTAATGACGGCTCTTCGGGTGAGGGCCGAGGCTGCGAGGGGGTGCGGTATTGCTGGGTGAACCTGAGGTGCTGCGCTGGCGTAGAAAGTTCGGTTGTGATGCAATGCGGGGCGGTTGTGCGCGTTTACGGGCGACGAATGTCGCTCAAAGTGCGGTTGTGATGCAAAGCGAATGGCTTTTGCGAGCTTTGCGTTTGCGGAAGGTGCTACTTTTGCATCATAACCGTGTGTTTGGCGGCAACTGAGATGTGGTTTGCGCGCACGTTGGGCGCCCCTGCATCGCAAGCGTCTTTTTTGGTCTGGCGGAGTGGGGATTCGTATGCCCCGACGCGATGCGATCTTGCGGAATGCCGTGCCGCGGCCCAGCTGTTTCTGCGGCAGCTTGGCGGCAGAGGGTCGGCTGGCCGCTATCGCATCGCGGCTCGCAGGGCCTCTTCCAGGGCGGCGAGGTCGTCGGGGGTGGTGGACCAGCTGGTCGCGAGACGAATGACGGTGCGGCCATCCCCCAGCTTTTCCCACGTGCTGAAGCGGATGCGCTCGGCTAGCGCCTCAGCTTGGGCATTTTCCAAGACGATGAACTGCTGGTTGGTGGGGCTTTCTCGGAAGAACTCGCAGCCGGCGTCGCGCAGGACGCGGCGCAGCTTGGCGGCGGCGTTCATGGCCGTTTGTCCCACTTCGGCGTAGAGGCCGTCAGTGAACAGGGCGTCGAACTGCACGCCGAGCAGGCGCCCCTTCGCCAGCAACGCCCCGTGCTGCTTCACGTGGGTGAGGAAGTGGCGGGGCATGCCGCCGCGGGGGAACACCACGGCCTCGCCGCAGAGGGCGCCGCACTTGGTGCCGCCGATGTAGAACGCGTCCACCAGGCGTGCAATGTCGGGCAGGGTGACATCGGTTTCGGGGGCGGCCAGACCGTAGGCGAGGCGTGCGCCGTCCAGGTACAGGGGAATCTCGTAGCGGCGGCACACGGCGGCCAGCGCCTCCAACTCGGCGAGGGAGTACAGCGTGCCCAGCTCGGAGGGGTGGGCTATGAACACCATGCCCGGGAACACCATGTGGGTGAAGCTGGCGTCGGCGTAGAAGGCGTCCAGGTAGGCCTCCACATCGGTGGCGTTCAGTTTGCCATCGTGTTCGGGCAGGGTGATCACCTTGTGGCCCGTAGCCTCGATGGCGCCGGCCTCGTGGGCGGCGATGTGCCCCGAATCAGCCGCGATGACGCCCTCGTAGCCGGCCAGCAGCGCCGAGATGACCACGGCGTTGGTCTGCGTGCCTCCCGTGAGGAAGAACACGTCGGCGGTCTCGTCGTCGCAGGCTGCGCGGATGCGAGCCGTTGCGCTCTCGCAGAAGCGGTCGCTCCCGTAGCCCGGCGCAGGCTCCAGGTTCGTGGCGGCCAGTGCCTCCAGCACGCGCGGATGGGCACCGGTGGAATAGTCGTTCTCAAAGGAAATCATGGGGCCTCCTCGGGTTTGCGATCTTCCCATTATTCCACAACGTCGAAGGCGGCGCGTGAAACAGGTTGGCCCATCGGGCTCCTGGTAATTTCCCGCCGGCTCCTCGGAAGTCCTCGTGATTTCCCGGCGACTTCCCGACGGTCTCGATCCTCTGGGGCACCCCATGGCGTCCCGTGACAAAGTTACCCCTCTTAATGCACGTTTTCGGACTTATATAGACAGTCAGGGATGCGGACGAAGGCGAACCAAGGAGAGATCAGCTGACTATTCCGAATAATGCCTGGTCAGATGTGCGTGAAGAAACCGGTGGAGACGGTATCCCCCGGAAGGCGAAAAACGAAAGCCTATATAAGTCCGAAAACGTGCACGGAAAGGGGTGATTTTGTCACGGGAGGGCTGAAATTCGGAATGTCGGATCGCTCTTCTTTTTGGTATTACAATGTCCCGTGAAAACGGGCACGACCTGGAGAGAGCAGTCGGTCGCGGGGCGTGCTTTGGGCTAAAGTATGATGTGCGACCGGAAAAGCGCAGAGCAGCGGCATGGCGATTGGTAAGGTATCGGAAAAGCGAAAGGCGGCTTGGCATGGCTATCGATAAGGTGAAGGCGTATTTTGCGGCGTTGGGGCGTGAAGAGGACATTGTGGAATTCCCCACATCCAGCGCTACGGTGGAACTGGCGGCCCAGGCCGTGGGTTGCGAGCCGGCGCGCATTGCCAAGACGCTGTCGTTTGCCGTGGGCGATCGGGTGGCGCTCGTGGTGTGCGCCGGCGATGCCCGCATCGCGAACCCGAAGTTCAAGGCTCAGTTCAGCTGCAAGCCGCGCATGCTTCCCGCGGAAGATGCCGAGGAGCGCATCGGTCATGCCGTGGGTGGCGTGTGCCCCTTCGCCGTGAACGAGGGCTGCGACGTGTACCTGGATGAATCGCTGCGCCGCTTTGAGGTGGTGTATCCCGCCTGCGGTAGCTCGAACAGCGCCATCGCCCTCACTCCCGATGAGCTGGCTGCCTACACCCCGGGCAGCTCGTGGGTGGACGTCTGCAAGCTGCCGGAGTAGCACGCGGCTGCGACAGCGGTCGCACTGGCCATGCTGCGGGCTGCTTTGGCGCTTCTCTCCTTCGATGCGACGTCGATGCTTATAGGGGGCTTCTCGCTGCGGCGAAGCCGGGGAGGCCTATTACCTATGGTGCCCGACGTTCTGTTTCGACTTCGCTGAATCGGCAATCGCCTTCAGCTCGTTGCGGGAATGAACACCGAGTTTTTCGTAGATGTGGCGCACATGCACCTTGGCGGTCCCCTTGGCGATGACAAGAGTTTCGGCTACTTCGGAAATGTTCTTTCCCTGCACGAGAAGAAGGAGCACGTCTTCCTCGCGTGGCGTGAGATCGTAGCGTCTGCGAATGATCGAGCAGGTAAGAGCGAGTTCTTCTTCTGCAGACGGCTCGTTGTCGGTCACGCCTTCCCTGCTGGGGTTTTCTCCGATGGAAGGCATTGGCCAACCGGCGCGTTGGTTCGGCCCGCGCCACAGAATAAGCGCGAAAGCTACGATGAGGGCCGCAATGGTAATCGCCATGACCAAATCGGAGAGAATTGAGTGGCCGCACCAGGCGATTATCGCATTGTCGACAAGGCGGCCGAGCAAGGAGAAGATGGCGCGGATACCCCTTTCCAGTCCAAACAGCAAGATGGCGCTGAAGCCGAAGCGCCGGGAAATATTGCAAAGAAGGCAGAAGATGAGAATGGAGAATGCCGTGTAGCTGAACGAAGCGCAGAGATTGGCGAAAACGGCGCCAACGTAGTTGTACGCTGATACGAAGACGAGCGAGCAGACCATCGCCGGCAGCGCCACACGCTGCATGACATCCAGGTCGAATCGATCTCGAAAGCAGGTAATGCCGACGAGGACGATAGACGACGCGGCGACAACGCCGAAAGACGACATGGGACCCATGACGGCGGTCAGCTCGTTTTCGCGCAGTCCATAGGCAAAAGCGTACAGCGACATGAGGGCTATGGGCATCCAGGGCAAGGGGGCGGTGGTCTTTTTGCGAACAGGTAGATGATCAGGCGGCACCTGCTTGAATCCGGATAGCACGCAGGCCATGGAGGCGAGGGGAAGAAGCGCCGAGACAATGCTGAGATACGGCATGATGAAGCCTCGGCAGATAAGGATGACGGCCGCGCCGAAGAGAATGGATGCGGCGTAGTACACCGCAACCTGGTAGGGGCTGAGGCATGCGTAGAGCTCCGACCAGGCAAGAATGAGGAACGCAATGCCAACGCCGCAGATGACGGCCGAAGGAACGGCGATGCGGGGGGCAAGCTCAGGCGCTCCAAGGGCGATGAAGTTCGCGAGGGAGCCGGTCGCAACAGCGACGGCGGAAAGCCACAGGAGCTTCCGCTTCCGGAAAAGGGGGTCGATCGCCCGGTGCAGAAGCGCGCATGCGAGGAGCGCGAGCACCATGGCGGCATCAAAGAGATTCTGGCCTGCAAGGGGAAGGGTGGGAAAAGGCACCCACGTTCCCACGTAGGCGACTTCTATCCATGCCCGATAGAGTCCGAGCCCGAGGAAAACCAGCGGTATTTTAGGCAGCTGCGCTTTCAATATCTTCCCTCCTCGATTCCCCATTATAGTCTCAGATGCGGAAGAACTCGATGGACATTGGTTTGCGCTAACAGCCTTTGAACTGGTGAAATATAGGGTAGGTACAAAAATAGACAACCAAATACTCCCATGGGGGTGGATGCACGGGGGCGTCCTGGGCCTTAAGGTCTGGGTTGCCGGCTCGGAAAGAACGGAGGATATCATGGGAGAAAAAAGCATCAGTCGTCGTTCGCTGATGAAGATGGGCGGCTTGGCGGCTTTGGGGATGGCGGGTGCGAGTGCGCTCTCCGGCTGCGGTCAGCCTGCATCGAAGGGATCGATGGCGGCGACGGGCAGTGCGCCGGATGCGGCACCGAACGCCTCGGTGGCCACCCCTTGGCTTGTAGCGCCTGAGCCCATCGTCGATTTTACCGAGACCAAGGAGTACGACGTTGTGGTTGTCGGGGCGGGCGCTGCTGGCTTACCCGCGGCACTGACCGCCTTTGAAGAGGGCGCAACGGTGGCGCTTCTGCAGAAGGAGAATCAGGCTGTGTCTCAGGGCAGTGCGGGTCTCGGCATCGACCTTGCCACGAGCGATCAGGCGGGCATTGAGGCGGTGGTCTCGCTGCTCGAGCAGGTGAACCAGTACCGCCCGCGCCGTGACCTCCTCGAGCTGTGGGCGCAGAACTCCGGCGAGGCCGTTCAGTGGGTTATGGACAAAGTGATGGAGGGCGGTGGCCAGGTTATTTCCCAAGGTAATGCCCAGGTGATGAAGTACACCGATTTCGATGGGGCGAAAGTGAACTACGTATCGGCGTTCTTCGGGCCGAAGCCCTATACCAATACCGAGGCCATGCTCGATCTCGCGAAGGTGGTTGAGGCTTCCGGTGTGGACGTGTTCTATTCTACCCCGGCCGAGCAACTCATTACCGATGAAAGCGGAGCGGTTGTGGGCGTCGCGGCGAAAACGAGCGATGGCTATGTGCAGTTCGCGGCGAAGAAGGGCGTTATTCTCGCCACGGGCGATTACCAAAACGACGATGATATGTGCGACTTCTATTTGCCCGATATCAAGAATTTCGCACGGAAGCAGATGAACAAAACAGGCGACGGCCACAAGATGGGCTGCTGGGTCGGGGGCCGTATTGAGCCGGTGGGCCATACCAAGATGCTCCACGATTTCGATGCGGGTCCTGCCACTATGTGCGACTTGCCGTTTTTGGCTGTCGACGTAAACGGCAACCGCTTCTGCTGCGAGACAGCGCCCATGGACGTTCTGAACAACTTTCTGAAGGACGGCGACAAGCTGAAGGACGGGGAAGCTGGCTGGTACTCGCAGATTTTCGACGCGAACTACGAGACCGCATGCGCCGATTGGCCGTGCCCGAAGCTGTACACGCCCGAGGAGCTTGAGAACTTCATGCCCGACGTGGATGGGGAGAAGCAAGGCGTGGTCGAGGGATTCATCCGGACGTTCCGCGCGGATACGCTGGAAGAGCTGGCCGAAAAGATCGGTGCCGATCCGGCTACCTTTAAGGCGACCGTCGAGCGTTATAACGAAATGGTCGCGAGCGGCCGCGATGACGACTTTGGTAAGCCGATCCAGTTCCTGAAGCCCATCGACACGCCTCCCTTCTACGCGATGAACCGCTGGCTGCGCGTGTCCGCCATCACATCGGGTTTGGTAGTTGATGGCAACTTGCAGGTACTTGACGAGAACGACGAGCCCATCCCCGGCCTCTATGCTGCCGGCAATGTGAGCGGTGGCTTCTATGGGGGTATCGACTATCCCATGACGCTCGCTGGTCTGTCGCTCGGCCGTTGCTACACGCAGGGTCGTTATCTGGGTCGTCTGGTCGCGAACCTGTAGATCTCTCCCCTCTCTCCCTCCCCTTGATCCGCCGGATGCCGCATAGCGTTCGGCGGATCTTTGCGTTTGGGAGAAAAGGGGTTCCCGTGACTTCCGCCTGCGCCGGGTCTCCTCGATGAGGCGGATAGCAGAGGTGTGCCCTTGTTGGGAAACCTCCTTGACGGCTGCCCTGTCTTCACTATACTATACGTCGCATAGTATCATGCGAAAGGAGGTATTGTGGATGCGCAAATGAAGCGTGGGTTTCTGGAGGCCTGTGTTCTGGCGGTGCTGAACCGCGGGGAATCCTATGGCTACCAGATCATCAAAGACGTGCCTCCCTCGCTTGGCCTGACGGAGTCTACGCTGTATCCGCTGCTCAAGCGTTTGGAAAGCGCTGGCTGCATTGCCGTGCGCTCGGCCGAGCACAATGGGCGGCTGCGCAAGTACTACCGCATCACGAAGGAGGGCCGCGCGCGGGTGGCGGTTTTCATTGAGGAGTGGACCGAGGTGGAGGCCATCTACCGGTTCGTGAGCGAGGCGGGTGCGGAGAAGCCTCGCAAGGCTGAAGGAGCTACGTTATGAACAAGCAGGAATACCTCGACCAGTTGCGGGCGGCGCTCGGGTGCCTGCCCGAGAGCGAGATAGAGGAGTCGGTGGCCTTCTACGCGGAGATGATCGACGACCGCGTCGCCGACGGCATGAGCGAGGGCGAGGCCACGGCCCAGCTGGACGACCCCAAAGCGGCGGCGCGGGCCATTATCGGGGATTTGCCCGTGGAAGTCGGGGGAGTAGCGACGGCGCAAGCACGTGGCGCGCGTCCCAAGTCCAAGCCGATGAATCGTGTCCTGTACTGGACGCTCGTGATTTTGGGCTCACCCTTGTGGCTGACGCTTCTGCTCGCGGCCGCAGCGGTTGCCATAGCAGCTGTGACCGTTGCTGCTGCGCTGGCTCTTTCGGTCGTAGCGGTCGCGGCGTCACTCCTCCTTACGCTGTGGGCACTTGCCGTGGGACTTATAACGGGAGGGCCCTGGGGGATCGCCGTGTGCCTCTACGGTCTGGCGATGGGCCAGCCAGCCTATGCGGCGGCCGAGCTGGGAAGCGGTCTGGTCTGCTTCGGCGTGGGTCTGTTCTGCCTGCATGGCGCGGTGGCAGCCACCAAGGCCGCGGGTCGCTTGTGGCGCGCAACCATCGCCAAGGCGAAGGTGTGGCTCGCGAGGGGGAAGAGCAAGATCAGAGCTAGGCGCGACGCGGAGGCGCAGGGCCCTGAGGCTCTCGCGTCTTTGAAGGCTGCGGCGAGCGCAAAGGAGGTCGTCCATGAAGCTTAAGGAGAAATACCCCTGGATGAACTGGCGAACCGTCCACTGGATTGCCCTCGGCTGCATACTGGCCGGAATGGTCCTTGCAGGAATCGGCGTCCTCGTGGCTAGTCTGGACTCCCACAGCTGGCGCGACGTTGTCGCTCACTTCGACATCATCAGCTTCGGCGATGCCAACGCGCTCGCTTTTCCCGATGCCCCCGAGCCCCCAATGCCGCCCAGCTCTCCGACGCTTTCGTAAGGGGCGGTCGGCCTATCCGGGAGGTATTGTTGGGTGCGGGCTAATCGCCCAGCGCCTCTTCCCAGGCCGCTTCCTTGAAGCCGGGAACAACGGTGCTGGCGGTGACCAGCAAAGGGCGCTTCACCAGCATGCCGTTGGTGGCAAGAAGGGCGTACTGCTCGTCGTCGGTCATGGCGGGCAGCTTCTTTGACAGCTCCATCTCGCGGTAGAGCATGCCGCTCGTGTTGAAGAAGCGCTTCAGGGGCAGTCCGCTCAGGTGGTGCCAGGCGCGCAGCTCGTTGGCCGTGGGATTGTCCTCCACAATATGGCGGTCGGTGTAGGCCACGTCCCGCGCATCCAGCCACTTCTTCGCCGTCTGGCAAGTGGAGCACTTCGGATATTCCAAAAACAGAATCGTATCGGCCATGAAAAGCCTCCTGGGGGTCGGGGCGCCGGGTTTCGAATGACCACTATACTGGTTGCGAGGCATTTGGCAACGGAAGGACGGCGTATGTGCCATCGATTCGAGATGTTGAGCGGCGAAGAGGCCGACGCGGTGCTCGACTGGCTGCGGGCCGTGCGCCGCGCGCTGGGGCAGGGAATGAGTCCCGCCGCGGTCGTGCCGGTGTCGTTCGGGCACCCCGCCGAGGTGCCGCTGGAGGCTCTGGACTGCTACCCGGGTGCGGAGTGCTCCGTCATTGTCGCGGAAGGCGATGGGGCGCCAGCGGGAGCGCTGCCGGGTGGCGTGGGTGACATGCCCAGGGTCGCGGCGGAGAACTTGGCGCGCATCGACTTGCTGTGGGGCGTGGATGTTTCCTGGAAGCGCGGCCTGGTGTTCAACGCGCGCATCGAATCGGCGCTTGCCGGCTCGGGCATGTGGGCTGAGGCCATGGAGCGCGGCCGCTGCATCGTGCCGGTGCGGGCCTTCTACGAGACGCAGAATGTGGAAGTGCCCGAGCCTGGCGGTGTGCGGGGTGAAAGTGCCGGGCAGGATTACGACACCGAGCAGGGCGTTCTCGGCGTGGAAAGCGCTCGGGAGGCGGCGGCGCGACCGGCACCCCGCGCGCGTGGCCGGCGACCTCAGTACCGTTTTGCGAACGCGGGCGGTGCGGCTCTGCTGTTGGCGGCCCTGCGCTTGGGAGATCGCTTCGTGTTGGTAACGACCGAGCCCGATGCGGTGGTGGGCACCGTGCACAATCGCATGCCGCTCTCACTCACGGCGCCCGAGGCCCTGGCGTGGCTGAGCGCCGCCGATGCTCGCGAGTTGCGTGCTCGCCACGTTCCCGTTGTGCTGGCGGCCGAGGAAGAACCGGCCCCCGCCAAGCGCCCCGCCGAACCCGATCAGTTGTCGCTGTTCTAACGCTAACGCACCTGCCAGAAGCCCGACTTGTCGCTGCCGATGCGCTCCACCAGGCCCAGCTCGCGCAGCCGGCGGAACGAGCGGCGCACCGTGCTCTCGCTGATGTTCAGGTTCTTCGCGATGCGCGGCGCGGTCAGGCGGCCGTCGATGTCGATCATGGCCAGCACCTTCTCGTCGTTCGCCGTAAGGCTGGTGTTGTGCTGAATGGCCAACGCCCGAGCGGTGACCTGCACCTCGGGCACCTCGCTGCGGGCGGGTCTCTGGCTGGGAAGCGGCCCGTTGTCGATGATCGACGAGACGAGCATGCTGTCGGTATCCAGAGGGAAGCACACCATGGTCTCGTCGTCGCGCAGTTCGATAACCGGCTCAGCTGCGCCCGCCTCGATGCACTGCAGGCGCATGGAGCCGATGCCGTTGCCCCAGCCGTCGATAACACCCAAGCGGCGCAGCGCCGCCACCAGGTTCGGGTTGTTCGGTCGCGAGGTGTGCCGCCCCAACAGCGCGCTGGCGGTCCAGGTGCGCGGCGGCCTCCCCACGTTATCGATGCAGATGCGGTCGGTGAATACGCTCACCTGCACCGGGGTGCCGCTGTCGTAGTTCTTGTGGGCCACGGCGTTCAGAATGGCCTCGTGCACCGCATCGCGCGGCGGCATGCCGAAGCCCGGCGCGTTGCGGCTCGACGGGTCGTTTCGGGGCGAGGGGTCGGGCAGGTATTTGTCGAACAGCGCCTCCACCGTGGCATGCACTTGCTCGATCAGCGACCCGCAGATCTCATCTTCGAAGACGGGGGTGCCGCCTCGGCCGCCGAAGAACCCGATGCGCACGGTGGCACCGGGGATGTACTGGTGGGGTCGGTCGTGCAGCAGCAGAATGCCCGCATTGGTGGGGGTGCCCACACCTGTCATCAGGCCGGCGTGGCGCAGGTCCTCCTCGATGGCGGTGGCCTCGTCGCGGGCGGTGGTCAAGTCGGTGTCGCGCGAGGTTCCTGTGAAGCGCGCCACCAGACCCAGATTCAAATCGTCCAAGCTCGCCTGCACCACCGGCCGCATCTCCCATTTGATATCGGGCTCCAGCTCGGGCTGCAGCAGGCGATCGAGCGCGTCGCCGTCCATCAGGCGGTTCTCGCCGTCTTGGTAGAAGTAGAAGGCGCCGCGATAGCTCAGCGGCTCGGGTGCCGGCGGAATAACCACTTCCAGGCAGAATTGGCCGCCATCCAGTACCAGCTCTACCGCGCAGGTGAGGTCGAGAGCTTGAGATACGGTGCTGGGAATGGATTTCATGATGCGGTTGGTCTTGCGCTTCACCACGCCACGGCTGTCCACGTCGGCATCCAGGATGAGGCGGCCGCCGCCAGCATTGGCGATGCCGCACACCAGTTCCAGGCAATCGTCGCGCCACGTTGAACGCCGTGCGATGGGGAGGGACGAATCCTTTGTTGCCACGGGGGCCTCCTTTTTACCCTAGCAATACCAGTGCATTGCATTATAAGGAAGAACGCGCGAAGCGAGGTGGGGAATCTCCGCGTACGGAAAGCAATATCTTCTGCTTTTAGACTTAGATTTTATGGGTACATTCACATAATGTTCATTCATGAGAGGGAAGGTGAACAAATGCCAGATCAGCTACGACTGGCATCTATTCTCCCTGATGACGGCATTGTTTTCGTTTGGTAACAGAATACGGCTGCACTGAGAAAGCCCTTCTAACGCGCGTATTGTGGCGAGAAGTGAGCTTTGCTTACTGGATGATGTTAAGGAAACTTGACAGCAGTAGACTAAGGTTTTATACTGCGCCTCAACATCATTCACCTGTACCAAAACTGTGAAAGCGAGGCAGTACACAATGGCTAAGATTCTTGGCATCGACTTGGGCACGACGAACTCCGCCATGGCCGTCATGGAGGGCTCCGAGCCCGAAATCCTGGTGAACGCCGAGGGCGACCGCACCACTCCGTCCGTCGAGGGCTTCCGCAAGGACGGCGAGCGCGTCGTCGGCAAGGCCGCGAAGAACCAGGCGGTCACCAACCCGGAGAACACCGTTTCTTCCGTCAAGCGCTTCATCGGCCGCTCCTTCGACGAGACTCCCGAAGAGCAGAAGACCGTGAGCTACAAGGTCCAGAAGGGCAAGGACGGCCGCGCCGTCATCGACATCGACGGCAAGGACTACACCCCTGAGGAGATTTCCGCCATGGTGCTTCAGAAGCTGAAGACCGACGCGGAGAAGCAGGTGGGCCAGCCCATCACCCAGGCCGTCATCACCGTGCCGGCCTACTTCAACGACGCGCAGCGCCAGGCCACCAAGGACGCCGGCAAGATCGCCGGCCTCGAGGTCCTGCGCATCATCAACGAGCCGACCGCCGCGGCGCTCGCCTACGGCCTCGATAAGGTCGACCACGACGAGAAGATCCTCGTCTTCGACCTGGGCGGCGGCACCTTCGACGTGTCGGTGCTCGAGCTTGGCGACGGCGTGTTCGAGGTTGCCTCCACCGCCGGCGACAACCACCTGGGCGGCGACGACTGGGATCAGCGCATCATCGACTGGATGGCCGACAAATTCCAGGCCGAGAACGGCATCGACCTGCGTAAGGACCCCATGGCCCTGCAGCGTTTGAAGGAAGCCGCCGAGAAGGCGAAGATGGAGCTGTCCTCCACCACCCAGACCAACATCAACCTGCCCTTCATCACCGCTGACGCCTCCGGTCCGAAGCATCTGGACCTGACGCTCACCCGCGCCGAGTTCGAGCGCATCACCAAGGATCTGCTGGACCGCTGCAAGAAGCCGGTCGAGCAGGCGCTGAAGGACGCGGGCCTGAAGATGGGCGAAGTGGACGAGGTCATCCTGGTCGGTGGCTCCACCCGTATGCCCGCCGTGCAGGAGCTGGTGAAGACCCTCACCGGCAAGGCCCCGAACATGTCCGTGAACCCGGACGAGGTCGTGGCCATGGGCGCTGCCGTTCAGGGCGGCGTGCTGGCCGGCGACGTGCAGGGCATCCTGCTTCTGGACGTCACCCCGCTTTCCCTGGGCGTTGAGACCATGGGTGGCGTGATGACCAAGATGATCGAGCGCAACACCACCATCCCGACCCGCAAGACCGAGATCTACTCCACGGCGGCCGACAACCAGACCTCCGTCGAGGTGCACGTCCTGCAGGGCGAGCGCGAGATGGCCGCGGGCAACAAGACGCTCGGCCGCTTCCAGCTGACCGGCATCCCGGCCGCCCGCCGCGGCGTGCCGCAGATCGAGGTGACCTTCGACATCGACGCCAACGGCATCGTGAACGTGTCCGCTAAGGACCTGGGTACCGGCAAGCAGCAGCAGATCACCATTTCCGGCTCCACGGCGCTGTCCGACGACGAAGTGGATCGCATGGTGAAGGACGCCGAGCAGCATGCCGAGGAGGATGCCGCCCGCAAGGAAGAGGCCGAGGTGCGCAACAACGCCGACGCCCTGGTGAACGCCACCCAGCAGACCCTCGACGAGCTGGGCGACAAGGTTCCGGCCGATGCCAAGACCCAGGCCGAGGAGGCTATCGCCGAGACCCGCACTGCCCTTGAAGGCACCGACATCGATGCCATCAAGGCTGCTACCGAGAAGATCCAGCAGGCCGGCTACAAGCTCGCCGAGGTCGTGTACTCCACCGAGGGTGCCGCCGCGGGCGCCCAGGCCGCCGCTGCCGAGACCGCTCCGGCCGATGACACCATCGAGGCCGACTACGAGGTCGTCGACGACGAGAAGGAAGGGAAGTAAGAACGATGACTACGCCCGATAAGGACAAGGTCACCTCTTCTACCCCCACTGATGCGCAGGTGGCTGCCGACGAGGCGGCCACCGCTGCCGCCGACAACGCCCGCGAGGCCGAGGTCGTGGCCGACGCCGAGGTGATCGAGGCCAACGAGGCCGGCGAGCTTGATTCCGAGCTCGAGCGCGCCGCAGCGGAAGCCGTGGCGGGCGCGATCGAGGAATCCGAGCAGGTGGCTGCCGCCAAGGCCGAGGCTGCCGACTGGCAGGACAAGTACGTGCGCCTGCATGCCGAGTGGGACACCTACCGCCGGCGCATGACCGAGCAGCGCGAGACCGAGAAGGTGCGCGCTACCGAGAAGCTGATGGAAAGCCTGCTTCCCGTGCTGGACGACTTCGTTCGCACGGTGGACTACGCCGAGACCAACGGCGAGACGGGCCTTCTCGGCGGCGTGAAGGCCGTGCAGGCCAAGCTGACCGACACGCTCGCCAAGGGCGGCCTTGAGGTCATCAACCCCGAGGGGGAGGCCTTCGACGCCCTGGCCTGCCAGGCTGTGGGCACCGTGGACGACCCCAGCGTTCCCGACGAGACCGTCGCCCAGGTATACCAGTTGGGATACCGCATGGGCGAGAAGGTGCTCAGGCCCGCCATGGTGACCATCACCACGGGAGGCCCCAAGCGGGAGAAGCCGGAAGAAGAGTAAGACTGATCGGGGGCGGACTTGCGGGTCCGCTCCCGTGTTCCAGAGACAAAAGTAACGGAGGTGGAACGAATGGCGTCCACGCCTGATTATTACAAAACGCTAGGCGTTCCGCGCACCGCCACGGCCGACGAGATCAAAAAGGCGTTCCGCAAGCTCGCCCGCAAGCATCACCCCGATGCCGGCGGCGACGAGGCCAAGTTCAAAGAGCTGAACGAGGCCTACGAGGTGCTGAGCGACCCGAAGAAGCGTGATCTTTACGACCAGTACGGAACCGCGAACGAGAACCAGATTCCCCACGGATGGGGCGGCGGTCAGGGATTCAACGTCGAGGACATCTTCGGCGGAGGCGGCGGCTACTCCACGGGGGGCGGCTTCGGCGGCAGCTGGGCCGACATTCTGGAGAGCATCCGCAGCGGCGAAGGTGCGTTTGGGAGCAACTGGGACTTCGGCGGCGGCTTCGGCGGCCAACCCCAGCCCCGTAAGGGCCAGGACATGAACGTCACCCTGAACGTGACGTTCGACGAGGCCTTCAACGGATGCGAGAAGCGCATCACCGTGCGCATCCCCGGCAAGAGCGAGCCCGACACCCACACGGTGAAGGTGCCCGCGGGCGCTGTGGACGGCGGCCGTGTGCGCCTGAAGGGCCAGGGCGCCCTGGGTGATGCCGGCGGTCCGGCCGGCGACTTGCTCATCACCACGAAGATCGACGCGCATCCCTACTTCGGCCGTGATAAGGCCGATGTGACGGTAGAGTTGCCTGTGACCGTGGCCGAGGCAGCGCTCGGCGCCTCCATCGTGGTGCCCACGCCTGACGGCAAGAAGCTGAAGGTGAAGGTGCCCGCCGGCACACAGGACGGCAAGGTGCTCACCATCAAGGGCAAGGGCGCGCCCGATGTGAAGAACAAGGGCCAGAACGGCAACTTGAAGATTCGCATCCAGGTGGAAGTGCCCACCGATATGAACGAGGCCCAGAAGAAGGCCATGGAAGATTTCCAAGCGGCAACGGAGAAGGAGATCAGGCCATGGGATTAGACGATAGGAACCGGCCGCTGTACATGATCAGCATCGCCGCCGAGCTGGCGGGCGTGCACCCCCAGACCCTGCGCTCTTACGAGCAGAAGGGCCTGGTCACGCCCCGGCGCACCAGCGGCAACACGCGCATGTACTCCCAGGCCGACATCGACCGGCTCAACCTCATCAACGAGCTGACGAGCGAGGGCATCAACCTCGCCGGCGTCACGCGCATTCTTGATCTGCAGAGTCGGCTCGATGAGCGCGAGAGCGAGGTGGAGGACTTGCACGGCCGCGTGCGTCGCCTCGCCGATCGCGTGCGAGAACTCGAGAACCGCACGACCGTCGGAGCCATCACCCTCCGCCGGCTGCCTTAACCACCTGTCCTGTCCGGGTGCGGCGTCCCGTAGGGGCGGCCTTCAGGCCGCCCGGCGAGCGACGCATCGCGCACGGTTCTCTGTGTTGAGAAGCACATGAGGGGTGGGAGGGCTAAAGCCCTCCCCTACGACGCGGACGGCAGGAACCTTTTCCGAGATCACTTTTCTTTGGAAGAACAAGGAGAACTCTATGAGACTAGATAAGTTAGCGGTGACGGCGCAGGAGGCGTTTCAGGCGGCTATGGGAGTCGCCGGCGATGCCGATGCGGCTGTCATCGAGCCCATCCATTTGCTGAAGGCGCTGCTCGATTCCGACGAGAACAACCTCGCCGCCATCATCAAGCGCATCGGCGCCGACCCGGTCTGGCTGTCCCAGAACGTGGCCGACGAAATCGCCAAGATGCCCAAGCAGACGGGTGCCACCCCCATGGCCATTCCCGGTCAGGACCTCATCAAGGTCATCGACAACTCGGTGAAAATCGCCGAGAAGCTGGGCGACAGCTACGCCACGAGCGAGCATCTGCTCATCGCCCTGTCCGAGGACAAGGGCGCCGCGGGTCGCATTCTCACCACGGCGGGCATCACCCGCAAGAACATCGAGGCGGCCTACGACAGCCTGCGCGGCGACACCCGCGTCACCTCGCAGACTGACAAGACCCAGTTCGAGGCCTTGGAGCAGTTCGGCCAGAACCTCACCCAGCAGGCGCGCGAGGGCAAGCTGGACCCGGTTATCGGCCGTAACGAGGAAATCCGCCGCACCATCCAGGTGCTGTCCCGCCGCACGAAGAACAACCCCGTGCTCATCGGCGAGCCCGGCACCGGCAAGACCGCCATTGTTGAGGGCTTGGCCCAGCGCATCGTGGCTGGTGACGTTCCCTCCTCGCTGAAGGACCGCGAGATCGTCTCGCTCGATCTGGGCGCCATGATGGCCGGTGCGAAGTACCGCGGCGAGTTCGAGGACCGCTTGAAGAACGTGCTGCGCGAGGTGAAGGAATCCGACGGCAACATCATCCTGTTCATCGACGAGCTGCACACCATCGTGGGTGCCGGCGCGGGCGGCGACTCGTCGCTCGATGCGGGCAACATGCTGAAGCCCGCCCTCGCTCGCGGCGAGCTGCGTGCCATCGGCGCCACCACCCTGGACGAGTACCGCAAGTATATCGAGAAGGACGCCGCCCTGGAGCGCCGCTTCCAGACGGTGCTCGTGAGCGAGCCCACGGTGGAGGACACCATCGCCATCCTGCGCGGCCTGAAGGAGAAGTACGAGATCCATCACGGCGTGCGCATCACCGACGGCGCCATCGTGAGCGCGGCCGAGCTTTCCGACCGCTACATCACCGACCGCTTCCTGCCCGACAAGGCCATCGACCTCATGGACGAGGCGGCCAGCCGTCTGCGCATCGAGATCGACTCCATGCCGGAAGAGGTGGACGCCGCCGAGCGCAAGCTCATCCAGATGCAGATCGAGGAGCAGGCTCTCATGAAGGAGTCCGACATGGCCTCCCAGGAGCGCCTGGAGAAGCTGCGTCACGACATCGCCGCCGCCCGCGAGTCGCTCGACGCCCAGAAGGCCGAGTGGCAGAACGAGAAGGACGCCATCGTTAACGTACAGAACCTGAAGGCCGAGCTGGAAAGCGCCCAGCTGGATGAGGAGCGCGCCACCCGCGAGGGCAACCTGCAGGTAGCCTCCGAGATTCGCTATTCGCGCATTCCCCAGTTGCAGCAGCAACTGCACGATGCCGAGGAGCTGGTGAAGACCAAGCAGCAGGACGGCGCCATCCTGAAGGAGGAAGTCTCCGAAGAGGAGATCGCCTCGGTGGTGGCCGCCTGGACCGGCATTCCCGTGGCCAAGATGATGCAGGGCGAGATGGAGAAGCTCGTCGACCTGGAGGAAGTGCTGAAGGGCCGCGTCATCGGCCAGGACGAGGCCGTGGGCGTGGTGGCCGGCGCTATTCGCCGCAACCGCGCGGGCCTGTCCGACCCGAACCGCCCCATCGGCAGCTTCCTGTTCCTCGGCCCCACCGGCGTGGGCAAGACCGAGCTGGCCAAGACGCTGGCGGAGTACCTGTTCGATTCTGAGAAGGCCATGGTGCGCATCGACATGTCCGAGTACATGGAGAAGTTCTCCGTGCAGCGCCTGATTGGAGCGCCTCCGGGATACGTGGGCTACGACGAGGGCGGCCAGCTGACCGAGGCCGTGCGCCGCAACCCCTACTGCGTGGTGCTGCTCGACGAGATGGAGAAAGCGCATCCCGATGTGTTCAACATCTTGCTGCAGGTGCTCGATGACGGCCGTCTGACCGACGGTCAGGGCCGCGTGGTGAACTTCAAGAACTGCATCATCATCATGACCTCCAACGTGGGCAGCCAGATCATCCGCGAGCACGCCGCCGAGAGCCGTGCCTTCGACGAGAACGAGGCCACGGGCGGCGAGACCATGGGCGAGATGGCCGAGAAGATGATGAACATGACGCCCGAGCAGGCCGCCAAGCGCATGCAGGAGTTCGCGAACAAGATCCAGGACGCCCTGTCCTCCACGTTCCGCCCCGAGTTCCTGAACCGCATCGACGACGTCATCACCTTCAACGAGCTGTCCATCTCGGCCATCGAGCCCATCGTGGATCTGCAGCTGGAAGAGGTGCGCGACCGCCTACAGGCGCGCCACATCACGCTGGACGTTACGCCGGCGGCCATGGAGCACCTGGCCATCGACGGCTACGACCCGGTGTACGGCGCCCGTCCGTTGAAGCGCCTCATTCAGCGTGAGGTGGTTGACCGCATCGCCGAGAGGGTCATCTCCGGTGAGCTGCGCGACCGCAGCCACGTGCTGATCGACATCGACGCCGAGGGCAACTACGCCTGCCGCATCGAGGGCCCCATGGACCTGGACGGCCTGAACCTGGACGACCCCAGCTTCCTCACCGCTGGCTCCGCCCCGAAGGAAACCCTCCAGGACCTGGACACCCTGAGCAACGGCGACCTCGGCGAGGGCCCCATCGCCTAGCTGCCGCGCCCGCCCTTCGGGGCGGGCGAGCTGCCCGGCCCTGCGGCTGCCCTGGCGAGCTGCCGTTTCGCCTATCCTGGCGAAGTTATCGTCTCGTCGGGACAACTGCTGGGGTTGTTCTGCAGGGGCGGTCTTTAGGCCGACCTCGACGGTGGACCGCCTCCAGTGCTTTAACTACATACCCCTTTCACAGCAAGCGCCCGGGAAGCCAAGACCCGGGCGCTTTTGCGTTCTCGCCGACTTCGATTTAGCTCGCAAATTCTGCTTTACTCCTGCTGGTGACAAAATAGCCCCTTCCGGTGCACGTTTTTGGACTTATATAGACGTTGGGATCTCCATCGGCCCTCCGCGGAAATCTGACCTTTTCGGTAAGTCTTCTGTGACCAGGTAAAACGCAGCAGCTGCTGCTCCCGATCGATCTCCCCCGGCGTCGCTGCATTTTCAAGTGTCTATATAAGTCAAAAAATGTGCTTCAGAGCCCCTCCTCGTGTCACCGCCCAGTTAAACGGCAACCGCAGCTGCACGCAATCTAAGATATGTAGCCTTTGAGAAGTGCGATGCGAACGGCTGCGCAAATGCGCATCGTGGTATAACTGTCCGCCATGAATATCTATCTCTCGCATATCAGTGCCTGGCAATTTTGGATCTGGTGGTCCAAGGCGAACGCCATCCCCTTAGGGCTTTTCCATTCGGGGGACTGCTTCATGCGCGATCGGCTGCCGTCCTTCTCCTTGCCGACAGCGTCGGTGTTCAAGACCCCTGCCTGCACGAAGCGCGAGATCAAGCAGGCGCTGGACGCCCATGATCAGAAAGTGCGTGCGCTTTTGGTGCGGGCGGGCATTGGCGTCGGATCGGAAGGCTGTCTGCATGTTTGCGTTCCATACGCGCCGGGAAGGCGTTGTGCAGAACAGAACGTTCAGTTCCATCAAGTGAGCTGCGCGTTGCCTCGGCGGTCCTTTGTGAACGTTATCGGCGGTCTGTATGTTGCCTCGCCGGAACTTACGTTCGTACAGATGGCGAGTGTGTTGGAAGAAGGGGCTCTGTGTGCCTGCGGGATGGAGCTGACGGGTGGATATCCGTTGGATCCCGACTATCAGCCTGACGGAGAAGTTGTCTACGTAAGGGCACCCGTCACTTCGCAAACGCTCCTTGCGGCCTATGCTGATCGTTACCAGGGTCGTGGCGGCACCAACAAGGCCCGGCGAGTAGCGCAGCATCTTCGCGACAAATCTGCCTCGGTTAAAGAAACTGAGCTGGCGCTGCTCGCTCTTCTCCCGCGCCGCCATGGAGGCCTTGGTGCGAAAGAGGCGCTTCTGAATGACGTCGTGACGCTGAGCCCCGAGGCTGCAACGATTGCGCGTCAGAAAAAAGTCGTCTGCGACCTCAAGTTCAAGGATTCGAATGTCGTTGTGGAATACGACGGCGCAACTCACAGTGATGTCGAGGCCCGGACGACCGATTCTCGCCGACGGGATGCCTTGCGGGCGGAAGGCTACGAAGTGGCCACCCTCACCAACGCGCAGTTGCAGAATCCTGAGGAATTCCAGGCGATCATCGTGCCAGCCTCAAGAAAAGCGGGGAAGAGAACACGCTATCTCTCCGAAAGCGACATGCCGCGCCATCGGGCCCTTCGCGCGCAAATCGCTCATTACCACGCTCGAACCTTCTAGGTGCCACCTCCAAGGCTCGCGACGCCGTAAAAGAGCAGCCTCCCACTCTGGGAAAAGCCAAAGCGCCCCTCGCTACCGTCTCCCGCGTCGCTTGATGCCTAAGTCGCGCCGCTCTGGTGACATGAAGACCCCTATGGCTGCAGATAATTCGACTTATATAGGCATACGATTTTCTGAGATTTTCAAATAGCAGAGAGCGGCGATCTCTTGTATGGCTGTGAACTGGGAAAACACTGGCGCGGTTTGCCCATCGTAGGTGCGATCCGTGACCTGGGCGTATTGAAGATGCTATATAAGTCGAAAAACGTGCAGAAAAGCCCCTGTTTATGTCACCAGGCAACAAGGCCCCCTCTAAAAAAGAGGGGGCCTCTCTCGGAAGCCGAACGGGGGCGTTCGGCGAGGAAAAGAAGTGCCGACGGCGCGCTGGATTAGGCTTGCGAGGGGATTCGTCCGAGTTTGTCGGTAGTGAGGGCGGAGAAGGGGTCGGCGGGGAGGTTCACGGTTACGGTGCCAGTCGATGTGTTGCCCAGAACGTCGGCGGCACGTAGCTCGTAGGTACCAGCGGGTAGGTTGAAGCGCCACTCGCTGATGATGAGGGGAGGGAAGTTCGGCTCGTCCGCATTGCGAGATGTGGCGGATGGGGCACCTTCGGTGGCGCTGGCGATTCCAATGTTCGGTGTCGTCGCTTCGGGCTCGAAAAGGGTGCCGCTCTCGTTGGCGCACGTCACCTGGGCCGTACCCGTTGCATCTCCCACATGCAGCACCGTTACGTCGCCTTCGACGGTTGCTTCCAGCAAGCGCGGTCCCTGGGCGTCCGCCACAGCTGTCTCATTGCGGGGAAATTCCGCTGCAGGAGGCGTGTCTTCAATGATGGTTTCGGGCTGGGGCATTGTTGCCATGAATCCTACCAGGGCCAAGACCACTGCCGCCGCTATGGCCACGACGGCGCCGGCACGCTCGCCAGCGGAGGTGCCGAAGGGTCGCTTGCCGCTGCCTGCGCCCCGCAGTGTTGCGCCCGGGGCGGCCACGGCCTCCACCGCTGATGCCATAGCCTGGGACAGCGCCGCTCCCATCGGGAGCATCCCCAGCCTCGAGCGCAGCTTGTCTAAAGACCGAGCCAAGACGCGCTTCACCGTGGCGCGTGAAATGCCCATCGCTTCAGCCACTTCGTTCAGTTTGAGACCCTGGTAAAACCGCAGCAGCACCGCTTCTCGCTCTTGGTCGTCCAGCGCTTCGTAAAGGGCCATCGTCAAGCGAGCTTGTTGATCTTGATCGGCGATGGCGATGGCCGGGTCGTCGGTGGCGGTTGTGTCGAAGAGCGCCTTCCGATTGTCGCCAGCGTCTTCTAGGAATTCATCGCTAGTAGGTAACGGCATTTGCGAGGTGCTCCGGCGGTTCAGATGACGCAGGCACAGGTTGCGTGTGGTGGTGTTCAGGTAGCTGATGAGCGCATCGGGGTGGATGCTGCCGATGTTTCGCCAGACAACCAGATAGAGTTCCTGCAGAAGATCGGCCGCTGCATCGACGCCCACCTTGCCAATTATGGTGAAGTACTGGGCCTGGGCTGTGATGGCGTAAAGCTCCTCGAAGGCCGTACGGTCGCCTTCCTGGGCGCGGTGTACCAGGATTGCTAACTGTCGGTGCTGCTTTCTGCCGTCGATCATTGCGAGCTGCTTCCTTCCCGATGGGCTTCCGCAAATGCGGGAATTCTATCACAGGCAAACCGCGCACCGGCTTCTTTGGCCTGGTCGATGGCGAGTCGCACGGGGAGGCGTATGCTTCGAGAATTGACGGTGCGGAGTCTTTAGGGTTGCGCTTGTGGGTGAACGATGAAGACGAAGGAAACCCCGGAACTTTTTTGAGCCCTTTTTTCTAAGTGGTGGATTTGCTTCTCGATCTACTAGCGAGAGAAGGAATTGCCCCTGCGGGGCGGCGCAAATCGTCTATGAGGAGATTGGTTATGAAGAGCTTATGGGGAAAGGAATCTTTGCAATGGTGGGGCAAGATCGCCCGCGTTGTCATTGCGGCTGTCCTGGTTGTCACGCTCGCGCCGGCCCTTCCCGTGGGTTTTGAGGTGCAGGAAGCACAGGCTCTTGAGGGAACGACGGATTATTCGAAAATCTTTAAAGTGGAAAATGTTATCGGTCGTCCTGGAGCACTATCCGGATCTACGTTGACGACTGGATCAACAAATTATTCTTCCGACTATGCGCATCTCACTCAAGATACCACTGGGCGTGCGTATGGATCGAATGCAACGTTCACCTCGCATCGTCTGCTCTCGCTACTTAATTCGTGGAGCTTTAACTGTACATTGGGAGCGAGTACTCTGACGCAGATATTTCCAGGAACGAATTGGACTGATACCCAGACTGGTATTTCTTTCACAAGGAGCGGGCACTCCGGCCAAGGGTATGAATTGGTTCTTGTCTACATGCAAGACGTTGGCGCAACGAAGCGTAAAGTTATGCTGTCAACCACCATGTATAACAGTTGGGCGTCCCCCTCGGGAACTGTTTTGTGGGCTGACGAGATTGCGATGAGCAGTTGGAGCAATAGGAACGTCACGGTGACCTATGATGCCAGAGCCGATCGACTTGTATTCAGCAGTGGGCAAGAGAGAAGGGCAATAGACTCGTTCCGCTCAACAATGGGAGGCAATTCGGTATACCTGCATCTTACTGGATCGGTGGATTGGACCTACACTGGAAGCCTCACCGCTCCTCCGAGGGGTTATCAGACATTTGCCACCTTCCACTCCATGTCTCTTCCTAACCTTACTCCCGAGATCCGAGATGTGAAAGTGTACCGTGCTGACGGAACTGAGATTGGGCGCGACGATTTCGTCGTGCCTGGAGAAAAGATTCGCGTGGAGTGCATTGTGCGTAACTCCAACACCAACGCTGTTTTGGGTGGCTTTTCCGAGCAGTATCCCATGCATGTAAAGCTGGCGAATACATCGGAGCACCCCACTCGTGGTCTCACACCCTTTGCAGATGCGTCGCACCCGGTGCAGGTGAACGGGTCGACGGTAGCTACCTCGCCAAACGAAAACACGATATCGGGAGAGAATGGTGTGAACGTGACCCTGGTGGGCAATAGCGACACTACCGTGTCGTGGTGGGCGGAGGTGTCTGGCGCTCAAGGCGGGGCGGTTACGCTTTCTCAGCAGCTGATAGAGGACTCCTTCGGTGGCAGCGTGTACTCCACCGTCGAGCTTGTGGATGAGCGGCCCCTCACGCCCGGTGGCACGGGGAACGGTGCCGACCCAGGTGACCCAGATACTTGGGGCGATGCAGGACATGACTACCACTACACGCGGCTTCCCGCCGCCAACGTCAATGGGTGGAATACTTCGCCGGTCACGGTCACTTTCTACCCCGGGGATTACGACGTGATGGAGTTGACCCCCTCGGAGGGCGCGTCCAAGACCCTTACGGGCGCGGACCCCTCTTGGACGCGGGTGGACGACACCAAGGGCGTGGACCTGAGCGCTCAGGCGCGGGACACCGACTCAGGTGCCGTGTCGGTCCAGAAGGCCGGGAAGGTGAAGATTGACTCGGAGGCCCCCAGGCTCTCCCAGACAGGTCGCGCCCTGGGGTCCCTCGAGGCCGACGACACACCTTCGGCTGGCAAGGTATCCTCAGGGTTGTGGCGCCTTCACCGCACGGGGTCGTCGGGTGTGGTTTCCGACGCCACCGTGTTCCGTGTATTCGCCACGACGGGATCTGAGGGCGACCTGGCAGGGGCGAGCGAGACCGAGTCTCTGGGTAACCTCCCCAATGGTTGGTACGTCGTTGAGGACGCAGCTGGCAACACGAGCGGTTCCCCACTGAAGGTCGGTAGCACCGAGCCGCCGGCGGTCGACCGACCCGACCCGGACGACCCTGACGGCCCGGTGCCAGCAGGACCGCCTTACGATCCGGAAAAGGACCCGGTGCCGGCTCCGACCGAGACTGAGGACGACAATGGGCTGCGTCATGCGGTGATAGACGAGACCATCACCGAGATCATCGATCCCGCGGCTCCTCCTTTTGGGGGCTCGCTGGACGCTGCAAAGGCCAAGGCCATGATGGACTATCGCTACGCCACCTCGTCGTCGGTCGGGATCGCCTCGACTGTCGACGAGCTGCTCGATGCGTCGGGGAATCCGATTGCCTCCCTCGACACCACCTCTCCGGGGGAGTGTCTGATCCGCCGTGTCGTGACCGATGACCAGGGCAATACCACGACTATCAACTTGCATTATCGGGTCGTGCGAGACAGCTGCCCTACGGTGAGCCCGTGGGTGCCGAAGGATCCCGATGATCCGACTGGTCCCAAAGAGCCGGGCGACCCCATCCAGCCTTCGAGCCCCGTGACCACGGATCCGGACGGGACGCAGCACACCGAGGTTTCTGCCGACATTACCGAAGCTGTTACGCGCGGGGTCATGGACTACGCCGGGGCCGAGGAGCTGCTGCGCCGGCACTTCGCCCTCTCAAGTGTCGATGGAGGAAGCGGCCCTACAGTGACTGTGCAGTCTATAAGCACGTCCGGGGGGGGGGGTCATCTCTGCGATCGACCTGTCCCGAGTGGCCGATTACAAGATCGTCTACCTCGTGAAAGATGTGACTGGTAATACCACTACCGTGCGTTTGGGCTACCATCTGGTTGCTTCCCACGTGCCAGGTGTGATTGTCACGCCCGATCCGGGCACCGACCCCAACCCGCAGCCGGGCGACGATCCGCTGAATCCCAAGCCGCGCCCCATCGATCCGGCCTATCCGCCCGAGATCGCGCCGGACGGCACTCAGCACGCAACGATAGAGGACGAGATGCGTGTGCCTGTCGAGGCCGGCAAGTCCCTCTCTATGGCCGAGGTTCGTAGCTTGGTGCAGCGTCGTTATGATTTCACCCCCGAGGGCGGCGGAGCGGCGACCGAGGTTTCGCTCTCTGTGGCCGACGCCTCCGGAGTTCTCGTCAACTCAATCGACAAGTCACGCCCTGGCTCCTGGTTGGTAACTTATAAGGTGGCCGATCAAAACGGAAACACCGTCACCATTCATCTGCGCTACCTTGTTGTGGCTGAGCCGCCCTCGGTGATTCCCACCGATCCTTCCGAGATTGATCCATCGCTGCCAACGATTATTCCCGACCCAGGTCGTCCTGCGCCTGGTAAGCCGTTGGAGCCAGTATCGCAGACGGTGGATCCGGAAACCGGTCTCGTTCACGCCGTGGTGGAGGACTCCATTATAATTCCCACCGCTAAAGAGCCGGTGACGCCCAATCAAATGGCGGCGCTCATTCAAAGCTACTATAAGGCGCTTACAAACTGGGGAGATGGCAAGATAACAGCTGGTGTGGTGCATCTGTTCGACGCCGCCGGCAACCCTGTGGACGCTATCAATCGCATGCTGCCTGGAGTGTGGACAGCCGAGCAGTTTTTTACTGACGGCGCTGGCAACACCACGCTTATGCGGCTGCATGTAAAGGTGGTAAGCGGCAACGCGGATGGCTCCATGGAAGCTGGAGACAATGGCTCCAATGCCGACGGCGACGGCGATTCTGGTGCAAGTGCAAGCTCCTCGAAGGGCACGCGCTTCGGTACGGCGATCACTCAGTTGCCCCGCACGGGAGGGCCACTGGGGCCGTGTCCGCTGCATGTTCTATTCGCGCTCATGGCGTTGGTGGTGTCGTCGTATTCGCTCATGCGTCTGCGCCGTGGCAAAGACCGCACTGACGAGTGCCACGCCCAAGCAAGTGCAGGCGCAAGTGCTGCTGTGCCTGGTGCTACTTCGGCCTCTGAGGGAGAGAACCCGTCACCGTTCCGCTACACGGTGCTGGATGGCATCGTTCACGGTACCATTCTCTGCTGCATCATGGCGCTGGGCCTGCTGCGTTTCTGCCCCTACGACCTCTTGTTCGCCTTTGCGGTTGCGGCCATGGAAATCTTCTGGGTATGGCTCATGCTGCGCCGGTCGCGTCGCGAACTGCAGTCTGCCGAAGTGGCCCGCTAGCTATTTGCCGGCGCCCGGTATCTCAGGATGGGGCACCGGCAAAGTGCGCGGCATCCTCAAGGAGCCAAATGGTAGTCAGGCAAAACTTCTACGCAGTAATGCCAGTAGCAGCAAGCCTCTTCTCACAGCAAGCGCCCCCGGCTCAGCCATTGCCGGAGGCGCATGCTGCGGCTTTGAAAGAGATTGGCTACGCAGCCAGCTTCTCGGCCTTCCGGGCCTTGCGGGCGGCGGCGCGCTTCTGCATGGCGTCCACGCAGGTGGCCACTGCGGCGTCGCCGGTGACGTTCACAGTGGTGCGCATCATGTCCAGGATGCGGTCCACGCCGGCAACCAGCGCCACGCCTTCCACGGGCAGGCCCACCGACTGCAGCACCATGGCCAGCATGATCATGCCGCTTCCCGGTACGCCGGCGGTGCCGATGGAGGCGAGCACGGCCGTCATCACAATGGTGAACTGCTGGCCCAGCGTCAGATCAATGCCGAACACCTGAGCGATGAAGATAGCGCACACGCCCTGGTAGATGGCGGTGCCGTCCATGTTGATGGTGGCACCCAGCGGCAGCACGAACGAGGTGACCTCCTTCGACACGCCCATCTTCTCGGTGCACTCCATATTGATGGGCAGCGTGCCCACCGACGAGGCCGATGCGAAGGCGAAGCCCATCACGGGCATCTCGCCGCGCAGGAACTTCAGCGGGCTCATGCGCGCGAACACCTTGATGATGCCCGAGTACACCAGCACGATCTGGCACAGCATGGCCAGATAGGCCACCACGATCAGCCACAGCAGCGGGCGCAGCACCTCGATGCCGTTGTTGGCGATCACGGGGCAGATGAGCCCAAACACGCCGAACGGCGCCACCAGGATAATGCCGCGCATAATGGCGATGCACACATCCGACAGGGAGTTGCAGATGTCGATAACCGGCTTCGCCTTCTTCCCCGCGGCGATCATGCCGAAGCCGAACACCACGGCGATGACGATCACCTGCAGCATGGTGGCATCGGCCATAGGCTGGAAGAAGTTGCTGGGGAAGATGTTCACGATGGTGTCGATGAACGACGGCGGGTCGGTGGCCTCGTAGGACAGGTCCTCGGTGGGCAGCTGATATCCCGCGCCCACGTTCATCACATTGGCGAAGATGAGTCCCAGCGTCACAGCGAACGCCGTGGTGATCAGATAGAACAGCACTGTCTTACCGCCGATGGCGCCCACTTTCTTCACGTCGTCCAGCGACACCACGCCGGCGATGATGGAGAACAGTACCAGAGGCACCACGATCATCTTAATAAGGTTCAGGAAGATGGTGCCGAAGGGCTTGATGTACGTATCGGCAATCTCCGGCGTTCCCTGCAGGGCAATGCCCGCCAGCACGCCCAGCACCAGTGCGATGAATATCCAGGTAGTCAGAGAAAGCCGCTTGAACCACGGCTTATGCGGGGCTGGCGCGGCGGCCCCCGCCGGGGCGCTCGTCGCAGCCTTGAGGGCGTTGGGATCCTCTGGCTCGCGTGTCGATTCCATAGCGGTCTGGTCGGCCATGCGCATGCTTCCTTTCCCCTGATGAGCAGACGTTCCCATTATAAGTAAAGAACGGGAAAATGCCAGGTGCTCCCCCGCGATGATCTAACGGCCTCGCAACAAAGCGGGTTGTGCCGGGCGTTGGGGTAAGATGGCGGCAGATAATGCAAGGAACTATAACTTGCGGAGAGTGCGCGCCAAGCTGTGTGGAACGGCGATTCTGCCCGAAAAAGGCAGGCGAGCGTGCTATGGTGTGCCGCATTTCGGGAACACCGTCGAAAGGAGAGAGGGATGCAGCGCGAAGAAATCATTTCCGCCGCCGAGGCCTACTGGGACGAGAACCGCGATGCCATTGTGGCCGACATCGCCAAGCTGGTGGAAATTCCCAGCACGGAGGATTTGGCCGCGGCTGCGCCGGGCGCGCCTTATGGACCTGGTCCCGCCGCCGCGCTTGAGAAGGCTCTGGAAATCGCCGAGGGCATGGGCATGGCCGCCACCAACTGCGAGGGCCATATCGGCTTTGCCGATCTGCCCGGTGAGACCGACATCCAGCTGGGCATCATCGGCCACATGGACGTAGTGCCCGCTGGTCCCGGCTGGAGCTTCGACCCGTTCAAGGTGACTGAGAAGGACGGCTTCCTCATGGGCCGCGGCTGTCTGGACGACAAGGGCCCCTCGGTGGTGGCCCTGCATGCGGTGAAGTGCCTGGCCGGGCTGGATGTGCCGCGCCCCTATACCATTCGCTTCCTGTTCGGCGCCAACGAGGAAACCTCCATGGCCGACGTGGCCTGGTACCTTGAGAACTACGACAGCCCGGAGTTCATCTTCACGCCCGACGCCGACTTTCCCGTGTGCTACGGCGAGAAGGGCGGCTACGACGGTCGCATCACCAGCGCGCCCATTGTCGACCCGGTCATTCTGGACATCTCCGGCGGCGTGGTCACCAACGCGGTGCCCGGCGAGGCCTGGGCGCTGGTGCGCGCCGACGCATCGGCGCTGCCCGCGGCCGAGCGCATCACCGTGGAAGGCGCCGGCGACGGCACCGCGCGTATCGACGCCACGGGCGTGAACGCGCACGCGGCATGGCCCGAGCGCGGCATTTCCGCCATCATGCTGCTGACGAACTACCTGCTGGAGAACGGCCTGTGCAACCAGCAGGAGCGCGAGTTCCTGGAGCTGGTGCGCAGCCTGGTGTCCGACACCACGGGCGCCGGCGTGGGCATTGCCACGGCCGACGAGTACTTCGGGCCGCTGACCGTGGTGGGTGGCACCATCCGCAAGGAGGGCGACTGCCTGGTGCAGACCTTGGACAGCCGCTGGCCCACGTCCATCACTGCCGACGAGATTACGGCGGCGCTCACGAAGCTTACCGACGCCATTGGCGCCACGTTCGAGAACACCCTGCTCATGGTGCCTTTCCTGGTGAAGCCTGAGGATCCTGAGATTCAGGTGCTGCAGGACGCCTTCCAGGCAGTGACGGGCGACACCGATCATGCGCCCTTCACCATCGGCGGCGGCACCTACGCCCGCGAGTTCAAGAAGGGCGCGTCCTTCGGCATCAACATGCCCTGGATCGAGACCCCCGCATGGGTCGGCGGCGAGCATGCGCCCGACGAGGGTGTTGCCGAAGACCTGCTGCGCACCTCGTTCGTGATCTACGTGCTGGCCCTGGCCGAGCTTCAGGCGTTGAAGCTTGCCTAGCGCCAACCTTCAGCATGGCGAGAGCGGCCCCGATCATCGTCGGGGCCGCTCTTTTTATAAGAACTTTCAATCTTGTATCTGGGTTTAACCCGTGATTATTCCTTTTCGCGGATGACGGCGCGTCAGCTGTGCTATAGAATAGGGCGAAGTTTATTGTGAGACTATGAGAGTTCATTTTGGAGGACGACGTGCTAAACGCAATTATCGTTGACGACGAGGCGCCAGCCCGTTCCGAACTGCGCTTTCTTCTTGACGAAGTGGGCGGTGTCGAGGTAACCGCTGAGGCTGCCAACGTGCGCGAGGCTATCGAGAAGCTGAAGGAATATCCCTGCGACGTCATGTTTCTGGACGTGAACATGCCCGAGGCCACCGGTTTGCAGCTGGCCGAAGCGCTGCAGCATCTGAAGTTCCCGCCGGCGGTGGTGTTCGTGACCGCCTACTCCGAGCATGCGCTGGACGCATTCAAGGTGAGCGCTATCGATTACCTGGTGAAGCCCGTGGAGACCGAGCGTTTGGCCCAAGCCATCGCGCGGGTGCGCGAGCACGTTGCCTTGCACATGCAGGCCCACAAGTCCGAGCGCATCCCCGTGGAAAAGGGCGGCAAGAAGATCCTTATCGGCATCGACAAGATCCGCTTCGTCATGGCGCGCGACGACTACGCCTACCTGCAGACCGACACCGACCGCTACTTCAGCACGGTGAGCCTGGCTCAGCTGGAGAAGCGCCTGGATGGCCACGGGTTCTTCCGCGTGCATCGCGGTTACCTGGTGAACCTGTCCATGGTGGAGGAGATCGAGTCGGTTTCCGGTGGCACCCTGCTGCTCACCCTGAACGGCGTGGAGGAGAAGATTCCCGTGAGCCGCCGCCGCGTGAGCTCGCTGAAGAAAGCGCTGAACCTGTAGACTGGTTGCTGACTGCTCGGAAAAGGCACCCGCGTGGGTGCCTTTTTTCGTTGGGGCGTATTCGAGACGATGGGCAGGGCAGGCGGTAGCCCCGTTCACAGAACCGCCATACGGCTGTGAGGTTTGCGGCGTTCAATAACGGGCTTTGATAGAATATTTCGAACACGTTACGAGAGAGGAGCCCCGGTCTGCCGGATGCGGGGCCGTCCGCGATGCTGCTGGCTGGCAGATCCTGGAAGAGAAGAGGAAGCCAATGCTCTCCGTTGATATTGAAAAGCTGTATCCCGCGGCGAAGACGCTGGTGAAGGCCCATGCGGCCAGTCGTATCCATGCGAAGGACGCCACGCTGTACGATTTTTCCGCCGATGCCCAGGCCTGTGCCGAGAAGTACATGGGCTGGGCCGATCTGGCAAGCCAGCCCCAGTGCTCGCTGGACGAGGTGCGCGCTTTCGCCGACGAGGCGGTGGCCTCCGGTATCGATACGGTTATCCTCATTGGCCAGGGTGGTTCCACTCAGGCGCCCATGACCATCACGAAGTACAACAAGCAGGATAAGAATCGTGTGTCGTTCAAAACGCTGGACTCCGATTCGCCGGTGCGCGTGCGCGAGATGCTAACGGGATGCGACCCCGAGAAGACCCTGGTGATCATCTCGTCGAAGAGCGGGTCCACCATCGAGCCCCGCATGCTGCTTGAGGCCGTGCGCGCCTCGTTTGACAAGACCCTGGGCGAGAACACGGTGAAGCACCTGGTAGCTGTTACCGACCCGGGTTCCGACCTGGAAGCCCAGGCCCGTGCCGAGGGTTGGTGCGCGGTGTTCCCCGGCGAACCTACGGTGGGCGGCCGTTTCTCGGCGCTTTCCGTCTTCGGCCTTCTGCCCGCCGCGTTGGCCGGCATCGATCTGGATGCGTTCATGGCCCATGCCGTGGAGGCGGAGGAGGCCTGCAGCGAGGACGCCATCGATAACCCGGCCATCAACCTGGCGGCATTTCTGTACGACAATTACCTGAAGGGCCGTAACAAGTTCTCGTTCCTCACGCCGAAGCGCGGGCGCGTGCTGGGTCTGTGGATCGAGCAGCTGGTGGCTGAGTCGCTGGGCAAGGAAGGCCAGGGTATCCTGCCGAACATCGAGATCGATTCGCTGCTGCTGACCGAGGACCCGGGCGACCGCAGCATCATCATGTACCAGACCAAGACCGACCTGTGGGACGAGAGCCGCAACTTCGAGATGAGCTTGGCCTACATCGACAACGCCATTCCGCGTTTGAACTACCGCATCGATTCGGTGGAAGAGCTGGCTGAGCATTTCGTGATGTGGGAGTATGCCATCGCCATGTGCGGCTACCTGATGCAGGTATGCCCCTTCGATCAGCCTGACGTGGCGTCGGCCAAGGCCGAGGTGACGGAAATCCTGAAGAACGGCCAGCCTGATCCGCACTTTACCGAGGTGTTCACCGAGAGCGTGGATATGGGTCGTGTGGAGGTAACCTTTGCGCCTATGTTCGAGGGCTGTGAGGATTTGCATGAGACGCTGTACGCGCTGCTGTCCTCCATTCAGCCGGGTGACTTCTTCGCGCTGAACGCATTTCTGCCGTTTACGGGCGAGGGGCGCCGCGAGGCCATCGAGACCATTCGCCACGGGGTGGCGGAGTCGTTCAACGTGGTGTCGTGCCTGGAGGTGGGTCCGCGCTACCTGCATTCCACGGGCCAGCTGCAGAAGGGCGGCCCGAACATGGGCGTGTACCTGATTCTGTCGGCTGACGAGCTGAAGGACATTCCGCTGCCGGAGGGTGCCGCGGCCGCCAGCTTGGGCGATTTGGCGAAGGCCCAGGCTGCGGGCGATCTCATTACCCTGGCTAAGCGCGGCCGTCGCTGCGTACACCTGCACCTGCCCGATAACTCGGGTGTGACCCTGCGCCTTTTGGCCCAGGTGGTGGAGGACGTGATCGCTGACATTCTGACCGACCGTGCGCTTGCCGAGGCTGCTGCCATCGCTGAAGACGAAGAGCTGGCTGAGGCGACCGCCGTGGTGGAAACCGCTGCCGCCAGCGAGGCTGCCGTGGCTGGCGAGTTCTCCGACGCGGCTGAAGATGCCGATGCGGAAGGGGAGGTTGTGGAGGCCCCTGCTGAGACGGGTGCTGCGGCTGCAGAAGAGGCTGACGTGTAAATCGCAAGGGTTCTTCTGCGCAGGATTTTTCGATAGGAAGAGCCTTGGCGATGCTTTAGATGCCAAAATGGTCGAGATTTTACGATAGGGAGAGTCGTTTTTGAATTCGGGCTCTCCCTATCGTAAAATCCTGCACAAGAACATCTCTTCCGCCTACAAAGTGCACGGCATCTTCCCGCGACCTTTTGGCTGGACAATTCGCCCTGGTGAATTACGGACGGTCCCCGTTGAAAGTCGCGTTGTATTACACTACACTTGCGCGCACGGACGAGCGGACTGCTTCTTTCGTAGGAAGGAGCAGCTATGTACGTTAGCTGGATGGAGCTCTTGACGTTTTGTTTGGTTAGCGTAGCGGTGATCGAGTTGACGTCCCGCAAGCGGCAGTAGTCGCGCGGGCGGCAATGAAAAAGCCGCCCCTCGCATAGGAAGAACGGCTCTTCATCACATTAGCTGGATAATGCGAAGCAGTCGTGCCCGGTTGCAGCGGGCTTTCCGCTTGTCCGTAGTATATCGCGCAATGAGGCGCAAAGCAAGGGAGCTGCTCATGATCGACGCGGTTGACATTCACGTGAAGGGCATTGTGCAGGGGGTGGGCTTCCGCCCCTTTGTGTATCGGATGGCGAAGAAGTACCTCATCAACGGCTGGGTGCTGAATGCGGCCGACGGGGTGTACATTCACGCCGAGGGCGAGAGCAAACTCGTCGATGAGTTCATCATGGAGCTGTCGGACAACGCGCCGGCCGCCTCGAAGGTGGAGGAGATCGACATCAAGGAAGTGCCCCTGGAAGACTTCGACAGCTTCGAGATTCGCTTCTCTGACGACGATGCGGTGGAAGAGACCACGCTTGTGTCGCCCGATCTGGCCACGTGCGAGGACTGCGCGGCCGAGCTGTTCAACCCGAACGACCGCCGCTACCGCTATCCGTTCATCAACTGCACGAACTGCGGCCCGCGCTTCACCATTATCGATCACTTGCCCTACGACCGCGCAGCCACGTCCATGGCGGCCTTTCCCATGTGCGAGAAGTGCGCTGCTGAGTACGCCGACCCGCTGGACCGTCGCTTCCACGCCCAGCCCGACGCCTGCTTCGAATGCGGGCCCCATGTGTCGTTTGCCTGGCGGCAAACGAACGAAGCCTCGCTGACTTTCTTGGGCGAACCTATATTCAACGAGAATGATATTGAAATAGTTGGAGGCTTCAACATCGTGTGGGGCAAAACGCGCGAGGAGTCCGATGCTATTTTCGCGGCGGCGGTGGAGATGCTGCTGGCGGGGAAGATTCTGGCCGTAAAAGGATTGGGCGGCTTCCACTTGGTGTGCGACGCGAACAACGTCGAGGCCGTGGCCGAGCTGCGCCGCCGCAAGCGCCGCGACGGGAAGGCGCTGGCTGTGATGGCCCAGGCCATGGGCGATGTGCAGGCGCTTTGTCATGCGGGCGAGGAAGAGGAGGCGGTGCTGACTGGCTCGGCGCGGCCCATTGTTCTGCTGCGCAAACGAGCCGACGGCGCTATCGGGGAAGGCGTGGCCGATGGCCTGTCGGAGCTGGGCGTGATGCTGCCCTACACGCCGGTGCAGCATCTGTTGATGCACGACTTCGCCGAGGCTTGGTATGCGGCCAACCCGCAGGTAGTCGAGGCTGGCAATGAACCCGGTCGCCAGGTGCCGCTGCTGGTGATGACCTCGGGCAACGTGCACGACGAGCCCATCTGCATCGCCGACGAGGAAGCCCGCGAGAAGCTGGCCGATATCGCCGATGCCTTCCTGGGGAACAACCGTCCCATTCTCACCCGCTTCGATGACTCGGTGGTGAGATTGGTCCAGGTCGGAACTCAGGGCGGCCTGAAGGCCGCCCCTACGGACGGCGGCGACGCGGTGAGCCCCTCTTCTGCGCCAGACTCCCACCCTGTGATGGGCCCCTCTCCCGTAGGGGACGGCTTAAGCCGTCCTGCGGCGGTGGATGCGAGGCAATCGGATACGCTTGTCGGCGAAAAGCCCGCCTACGCCGTCCAGTTCCTGCGGCGCGCCCGGGGTTTCGCTCCGGTGCCCCTTTCCGTGGCCGCTGCCTCTGAGGGTTCGGCCGAGGGCAAGGCAGCGGAAGGGGCCGTGTCGGTGGCGGCCGACGGGGCGCAGCCGAAGGCTGGCGTCATCTTTGCGGCCGGCCCCGAGCAGAAGAACACCTTCACGCTGCTGCGCGGCACCGACGGCTTCGTATCGCAGCACATCGGCGATGTGGAGAATGCCGACACCTACGACGCATGGCTGGCCACCAAGGACCGCTTCGAGAGCCTGTTTGAGATGGAACCCGCGGCTGTGGCCTGCGATTTGCATCCCGAGTACTTGACGAGCAAGTGGGCTCACCATCAGGCGCTGCCGGTGACTGAGGTGCAGCATCACCATGCTCACATCGTGTCGGTTATGGCCGAGCACGGCTTGACTGATGCGGTCTGCGGCATCGCCTTCGACGGCACGGGCTACGGGGTCGATGGCGCTATCTGGGGTGGCGAAGTGCTGCTGGCGAACCGCTCCAATTTCGAGCGCTTCGCGAACTTCGCCTATGTGCCCATGCCGGGCGGGGCTGCGGCCATCAAGCACCCCTTGCGCATGGCCTACGGCGTGCTGTGGGCTTACGATTTGCTCGACCACCCGGCCGCCGAGACGGCGCTGGCGCCTTTGGGCGACGAGGCCGAGGTGTGCGACACCATGATCGAACGCGGGTTGAACACGCCGATGACCTCCTCGGTCGGGCGTCTGTTCGACGCGGCCAGTGCGCTTCTGGGCGTGTGCACGACCCCGAGCTACGAGGGCGAGGGGGCCATTCTGCTGGAAGCGGCCATGGAAGCGGTCGGGGCCGATGCTCCTGGGGCTGCGGCGGCGGAAGAAGCTGCCGGCGTGGTGGACGATGACGAGTTGGCCGCCCGTGAGCGCTATGCCGTCACGGCTCAGAAGAACGTCGCCACCGAGACGAGCACTGCCGAGGACACCTCGGTGCTGCTGCTGGATGCCGAGCCCACCTTCCGGGCGCTGCTGGACGATCTGGAGGCCGGCGTGCCCGTATCGGTTATCGCGCGGCGTTTCCACGACGTCATGGTGAGCGCCATTGTGATGGCGGCCGAGCTGGTGCGGGCTCTGTACGGTATTTCCACCGTGGTGCTTTCTGGCGGTGTGTTCATGAACCGCTACCTGCTTGAGCGTACGCTGCCGGCTCTGGCCGAGGCGGGCTTCACGGCCGCCATTAACCGCGATCTGCCCCCCAACGACGGCTGCATCTCGCTCGGCCAGGCGGTTGTCTGCTCTGCTCACCCTGCGGGACGAGCGGACTAGCCGATGCTGCGGTTCCGGCAGGCACCTGGCCTTGCGCTTCAGATCTTTCCCTCGCGGCGCGAAGGCCGCCGGTTCTGATCGGCATTGCCGCTCAGAACGCGCCCTCTCGGGCGCATAGAAAGTGCCGAATAGGCCACTGGCCTATTCGCTCATGCAAAATTCCAGGCACCTGTCGAAACCTCGCTGACTTCCTTGGGCGAACCTGCGACAATAAAAATAAGAAAAGATTTAAAGGAGTAGCGTATGTGCTTGGCAATTCCGGCGAAGGTGGCGGCCCTGGAAGAGGGGAATCTGGCCACGGTAGATATTCTGGGCGTGACCCGCGAGATCTCCGTCGACCTGACGCCCCAGGCGCAGGTGGGCGACTATGTGCTCGTGCACGCTGGCTTCGCCATCGAGGTGGTCGACGAGCAGTTCGCGCTGGAGACCATCGAGTTGGTGAGGCAATTCCCCGAACTGGCCGACCTGGACACCCAGCCGGCGGCGTAGCCATGGACGCAATGCAGCAGGAGCTGAGGGCGTTTAAGGATCCCACGCTGGCGCGGGGGCTCATCGAGTCTATCCAAGCGCTGGCGCCCGAAAGTGCCACGCTGATGGAAGTGTGCGGCACCCACACTGTGGCCATTGCGCGCAACGGCATCCGCGGGCTCATGCCCGAGGGCGTGCGTTTGGCGTCGGGCCCGGGTTGCCCTGTGTGCGTGACGAGCAACCACGACATCGACAAGGTGATCGCGCTGGCCCGCGTGCCGGAGGTGACCATTGCCACGTTCGGCGACATGACCCGCGTGCCTGGCTCCACCTCCAGCCTGCTGGCCGAGCAGGCGTCGGGCCGCTCGGTGGAGATCGTCTACTCGCCGTTGGACGCCCTGCGCCTGGCGAGCGAAAGCCCCGACCGCCAAATCGTGTTCGTGGGGGTGGGCTTCGAGACCACCACGCCGCTGGTGGCCATGGCTGTGAAGCGCGCGAAGGCCATGGGCCTTAAGAACTTCACCGTGTACGGCGCTCACAAGAATATGCCGGGCGCGCTGGAGGTCATCATCAACGACCCGGCCCTGAAGCTGGATGCGCTCATTCTGCCGGGGCACGTGTCCACCATCATCGGCGCCGAGCCGTACCGCTTCCTGGCCGAGAAGTACGGCATCCCGGGCGTCATCACCGGGTTCGAGCCGGTGGACGTGCTGCAGGGCATCGCCATGATCATGCGGCAGCTGCACGAGGGGCGCGCCGATATTGAGATCGCCTATGCGCGCGGCGTCATGCCCGAGGGCAACCCGGTGGCGCTGGCCGCCATCGACGAGGTGTTCGAGACCTGCTCCGCCACGTGGCGCGGCTTGGGCGAGATTCCCGGCAGCGGCTACCGCATCCGCGAACAGTTCGCCGACTTCGATGCCATGCGCCGCTTCCAGCCGGACGTGGAAGAGGTGCGCGAACACACGGGTTGCCGCTGCGGCGACGTGCTGCGCGGCATTATGGCCCCGAGCGATTGCCCGCTGTTCCGGAAGGTGTGCACGCCAGAAAACCCCGTGGGCCCCTGCATGGTCTCCAGCGAAGGCAGCTGCGCCGCGTACTATCGCTATTACTAGTTCCGTTCGCCCTACGGGACGAACGGACGGGTCGACGCTGCGGTTTCGACAGGCACCTGTCGAACCCACGCTGACTCCCTTGGGCGAACCTGTGATGAGATGAAGATGGAGAATAATACTCACTATATATATGTGCTGGAATGTGCCGATGGGTCGCTGTATACGGGGTATGCGGTGGATGTGCAGGCGCGCTTAGCGGTGCACAACGCCGGGAAGGGCGCCAAGTACACCCGTGCCCGCCTGCCCGTGAGCCTGCTCGCCTACGCCGAGTTCGAGACCAAGCACGATGCCATGCACGCGGAATACGTTTTCAAGCAGTTGTCCCGCAACGAAAAGGACGCCCTGCTGGCGCGGGCGTCCCATAGTTCGTTCGAGGAAGCGTTGCGGGATATTCTGGTTTAGCTCAGCTTCCCGCCCAGCTCCTTGGCGGCGGCCGCCTTGTCGAAGTTGCCACCGGTGCGCTTCGTGAGCTCGCCCATCACGCGGCCCATCTCCTTCTTCGAGGTGGCGCCGGTATCGGCCAGCACCTCGCTGATAAGCGCGACCAGCTCGTCGCCTTCCACCTGTTTCGGCAGGTAGCCCTCCAGAATGGCCACCTGCTCGGTGAGGGTGTCGGTGCGCTCCTGGTTGTTGCCGGCCTTGATGGAGCCGTCCAGCGTCTCCTTCGTCTGCTTGATCACGCGCTTCAACATGGCGTCCACGTCGGCTTCGGTCACGTCGCGGCGCTCGTTCACCTCGATGGCCTTGAGCTCGGTGTGCACCTGGCGCAGAATGTCGCGGCGATGGTTGTCGCGCGCCTTCATGGCCGCCTTGATCTCGTCTTGCAGCTGCTGGTATTCCATGGGGGGGGCAGTCCTTTCGTTGGGAAGCGTTTGCCCCATTATAGCGCTCCGCGAAAACCCGGAGGGAGCTTTGGGTGTTCCGCTTTGACGAAGATGGTGTGATGCGTCTCCCGTAGGGGGCGGCTTCAGCCGCCCCGATCGAGTGCGGCTGCTTTGATGGAGGGCGGGCTAAAGCCCGCCCCTACGGAAAGTTGAGGGATGAGCTAGCCTTGCTGCAGGCTGCCCTTCACGATGCTACGAGCGGCCAGGTAGGTCACCAGCATGTAGCCGCCGTAGATGACGAGTGTGAGGCCCGCGGCCATCATGACCGGCCCGAACGTGCTCACGCCGATGGCGCTCAGCATGGAATCGGACAGCACCCCGATGGCGCAGGTGGCGTGGCAGGCGGCCAGCCCCAGAGGCACGAGAAAGTACACGAGCACCTGGGCCAGAAGCGAGCGGTTGATCATGCGCGTATCGCAGCCGAGCTTGAACAGGGTGCGGTAGCGCGGCGCGGAATCGGAGGCTTGGCTCAGCTGTTGGATGGCCAAGATAGCGGCGGTGGACACCAGGAAGATGAAGCCGATGTACAGCGCCAGGTAGGTGATCATGAGCCGCAGCCCGGCCGACTGGGTGGTCATCTCGTAGGCGGTGAGGATGCGCGTCACCGGCCACAGCAGGCTCGCGTAGGGCTCGCCGCTGCCGGCGGTTCCCTTCTCGAAGCCACCCATCTCCAGCGGCTGCGAGGCGGCCACGATGTCCATGAGGGCCGCGGCGTTTTGGGCCGCCGACTTGCCGTTGTCGGCGTACATCACGTTCAGCGTCTGCGTGGAGGGGATGCAGCCCTCATCGCGCAGGGCATTGATTACCTCGTCGGGCACGATAACCACCATTGCCGTGGCCGTCATGGCGTTGTCCTCCAGCTGTGTGGCGTGCACGGGCCCGGTCAGGGTCAGCTCCTGCCCGCCGGCGTCAATCGTGGGCGCGGCCTTTGCCACGGCCTCGGCCAGGGCCTGCACGATTTCCATGTTGTTTGCCAAGCCGCAGGTGCCCGGCTCCAACTCCACCGGGTCTTGGCCCTGCAGAGCGCGGGCGGCGTTGAAGTCGCTCAGCGACAGCACGCCCACCGACGACTTCATGATGCTGCCCAGGTCGTCCAAGTGCAGGTCGGCGCCGTCGGCCACCGACTCGGCGGCCTCCACGAGGGGCGCGTAGGTCATGTTAGGTAGAGAGTAGAAGTTCGCCTGGGCATACGAGCCCACCGTTTCGGCCCACAACTCGGGCGCGCCGGCCTCAAGGGCGGCGGCGATGTTCCAATCGTAGGACTCGGCTGCAGCCAGGCGGTCGGGGGCGTTGGCCTCCATCTCGGCGCGGCGCTCAAGCTCGCCGGCTGATGAGGCGGGCGTGCCGTCGGGGCCGTACCACACGCCGGCATCCAGGCTGGCGGAATAGGGATTCGCCTTCTCGGCGCCGCCCACGAACACCTCTACAAGTCCCATGCCCGTGGAGAACACGGTGATGGAGAAGAACAGCAGCACGCACACGGCCCACAGCGACAAAAACGCCGTGTTCACCTTGCTGGCAATCTGGCGCACGGTGAACAGGTTCAGCTTGCGCAGGTACACGCCCTTAAGGCGTGTGAGCACCGCGATGGCGAATCCGGCGAGCGACCAGAAGAACAGCAGCGATCCCACGAGCATGCCCACCGTGGCGCGCATGAACTCGGGCTGGTCCATCATCACCAGGCCGTTCTCGATCAGCTGCTCGTAGGCGTAGGCCAGCACCGCCAGCGACACGAGGAACGCCACCAGGCACACCCAGGGGTTGCGCACGCCGGCGCGCTCGTTTTTCTCGCCGGCGCGGATGAGGTCGATCAGCTTGCAGCGGCTCACGGTCAGGGTGTTGAACAGCGCCACCACCACGTAAATGGCGGCGAAGCAGCCCAGGGTGACCACGAAGGCGTCGGAGGAGAACACGAACTGGTAGTTGGTCATGGTGGTGCCGAACAGGGCCGCCGTGAAGAACGACAGCGCCTGGGACAGCAGCACGCCGCACACCAGGCCCACGGCCAGCGACAGAAGACCCACCATCACCGTTTCGTACAGCACGATGCGCGACACATGGCCCGGTGTCATGCCGAGCACCAGGTAGGTGCCGAACTCGCGCTTGCGCCGGCGGATGAGGAACTGGTTCGCGTACAGAATGAGGAATCCCAGCACGCAGGCCACCACGCCCGAGAACATCTTCAGCATCTGGGTGGTGGTGTTGAAGATGTTGGACGAGGCCGCCGATTCCATATCGAAGAGAATCTGCTGGCTGCCAATGGAGTTGAAGGCGTAGAACACCGCCACGCCGAACAGCAGTGTGATGAAGTAGATGGCGTAGTCGCGCACCGACCGGCGGATGTTGCGCAGGGCGAGCTTAAGATACATGGCCGGCCTCCCCACCCAGGAAGGACACCACTTCCATGATGCGGGCGAAGAAGGCGTCGCGGCTCTCGTCGCCCCGGCGCAGCTCGTTGAACACGGCGCCGTCCTTGATGAACAGCACGCGGTTGGTGTAGCTGGCGGCGAAGGCATCGTGGGTGACCATCATGATGGTGGCGCCCATCTGCGTGTTCATCATCTCCATGATTTCCAGCATCACGGTGGCGGCGCGCGAGTCCAAAGCACCGGTGGGCTCGTCGGCTAGGATGAGCTTCGGGTCGGTGACCATGGCGCGGGCCGCGGCCACGCGCTGCTTCTGGCCGCCGGACATCTGGTAGGGGTACTTCTGCAGCACCTGATCAACGCCGAGGCGCGCGGCCATGGCGTTCACCTTGCCGGGGATGGAGCGGGCCGGCTCGCCCTTGATGGTGAGCGCGAGCGAGATGTTCTCGAAGCCGGTGAGGGTGTCCAGCAGGTTGGAGTCTTGGAAGATGAAGCCCAAGTCGTCGCGGCGGAACTTCGCCAGCTGCCGGCGGGACATGCCCGTGATGTCGCGACCGCCCACGATGATGTGGCCGCTCGTGACGGTATCGATGGTGGAAACGCAGTTCAAAAGCGTGGTCTTGCCGGAACCGGAGGGGCCCATGATGCCCACGAACTCGCCGGCGGCCACGTCGAAGCTGATGCCGGCCAGGGCATGGGTGACCGAGTCGCGGCTGCCGAAGACCTTCTCGATGGAGCGCACCGACAGGATGGGGGAGCCGCCACGGACGGCGCCGGGGGCGGTTCCGAGTGCGCCGGCGGTGTGGGCGCCGTGGGCTGCGGCAGCTGCGGAAGCGCCAGCGCCGTAGGCGTCGCGGGAGAAGGCGGCGGCGATGCCATCCAGCGTGCTGCGGTCATCGCTTCCAAGCGGCAGGGGCGTGCCGGGGTCGGCGGGCTGCGGACGATAAGCCGAGGGAGTGGGTTCGGTGTACACTTCGGCCATTAGTAGCTCCTCTCGGTTTTGGGCAGCTGGTGGGCGATAAGCGCCCCCACGGCTCCGATGATAGCAACGGCGAGAATGATTTTCCCGGGCATGTTCACGACGATCCTTTCTCTCGGCGAATGCGGCTCGCTCTTGCCCCTGTTAGAGGCGGCTGTGCCGCATTCCGCCCCCTCGCGCCCGGCTTCGGAATACTTCGATTCGCTCAGACAGTCCTCGCTCTGCGAAACAGTCCACTGGACTGTTTCGTTCGCTGCGGAACTCGCTCGGTCGAAGCATTCCGAAGCCGGGCTCTGCATAACCAGAGGTGGGCGTGCATTTCACATACAGCGGCGTTCGAGCCTGATTTCATCCTACGGAAAGGGCGCATCCCGCTCCATCGATTGGGCTTACGCTTACCTTACGAACGTGTCAGGTTGGGGCGTGGCGGTTCTACCTGTTTCTACCTGTGCTCTCGCTTCTACGCGCCGAAGAGCTCTTTGCGGGTGCGGTCGTGGGGGAAGGTGAATATGACGCGGGTGCCCGCGCCCTCCTCGCTGGCCAGGCCCACGTGCAGGCCCATGGAGGCGCACAAGCTGGCCACCAGGTACAGCCCCATGCCGGTGGCAGAGCCCGCCGCCCGGCCCACCTGGCCGGTGAAGCCCCGCTCGAATACGCGCGGCACGTCGGCGGCGGGAATGCCGCAGCCGTCGTCGCGCACCTCAAGCACCGTGCGGCCGCGGGAGGTGCCGCCCTCCTCCTCGCGAGCGGCAAATTGAATGCGGGTGGCGCCGTACTTCGCGGCGTTCGTGACCACCTGCCCCAGTATGAACACGAGCCACGGCTCGTCGGCGAGCACCGTTAGGTCCTCGGGAATGTCGAAGGCGGGCAGGGCGCCGCGCTCGATGAGGAAGCGGGTGTTGCGCTTGCAGGCCTCGCGCGCGGCTGCGGCCAGATTCAACTCGCGGATGGCGTAGTCGCGCTCCACCGAGGTGGACCGTGCGTAGTACAACGCCTGGTCAACCTGGGCCTCCACCCGCTCCAGCTCGCGGGCGACCTTTGCGGAAAGGGGGCCGGGCTCGTTGGCCAACATCAGCTTGATGGCGGCGATGGGCGTCTTCGTCTCGTGGATCCACAGCTCGATGTAGCGGCGGTAGGCGGCCGCATCGTCGCGCAGCAGGGCGGTTTCCTCGGAGGAAAGCTGCCCCAGGCGCGCGGCCGTGCAAAAGGCGATGCGGCCCTCCAGAAACGACGGCTCGGGGATGAGCGAGGGCAGCACGCAGGCCTGGCGCAGCTGGGCGAGCAGCCCGTGCAGCTCGTGGTAGAAGGCGGCTTTGCGTCGGTAGTCCAGAAAGCCCGCGGCCAGGGCTACCAAGGTGAGAATATCGGCTACCAGCAGCGTGCCCGCGGGGTTCACACCCAGGGCGGGCAGCACGATGACGATGCTCGCCAGGCACAGCGCCAGCGCCGCGAGCCCTGCCACGTTGTCGCGCACGTAGCTGGCCGGCGTGAAGGCGGGGAAGTCGTCGGGCGCCGGCCGCGCACTCCCGGGAGCAGCGGCTGCCGTCGGCGCGTCGGCGCTGGTGAGGCCTTCCGCCGCGCCATTCCTGTCGGTGCGCTTGCTCATACGGTGTAGCCCACGCCGCGGCGTGTGGTGAGGAAATCGTCAGGCACTCCCAGGGCGCCCAAGGTCTTACGCAGGCGGTTCACGTTCACCGTGAGCGTGTTGTCGTCGATGAACGCATCCGACTCCCACAGCGCGCACATAATCTCGCTGCGCGGCACCACGATGCCCGGGTTGCGCATGAGCGTCTGCAAAATGCGCAGCTCGTTGCGGGTGAGCTCGGCGGTGCGTCCCGCGAAGCTCACCGTGGCCGAGCCGACGTTGAGCTCCACGCCCTTGTGGCGGATGACCATGTCGGAGGCCGGGGTGGCGCTGCGGCGCAGAAGCGCCTGCAGGTGGGCCAGCAGCACAGCGGGCCGGTAGGGCTTCACCACGTAGTCGTCGGCACCCAGGTTCATGGCCATTACCTCGTCGAACTCGCTTTCCGATGAGGTGAGCATGAGGATGGGCACATCGCTGTGCGCGCGGATGTCGCGGCAGATGCTGTGCCCGTCGGCACCGGGCAGTTTCAGATCCAGCACGATGCAGTCGGCCTCGGCGGCCAGGGCGCGCGCGGCGGTGTCGGCCCAGGTGCCCTCGTAGGCCCCCACGGCGTAGCCCGAAAGTTCCAGCACATGGGCCAGTTCGGTGCGCAGGGCCGTATCGTCCTCGATAATGTAAATGCGCTGGGCCACAGTTCCTCCTCGTTGCAAGCGCGGTGATGCAGCGCTCATTCTACCGCGCTTTTTCGTGTCGCAATCTTGAAGATGCACATCCTTACAAGAGCGTAAGGCGTCGGGGGCGGCGTTCTCATTCCTTAAGAATTGCTGAGCGAGTTTCCCCGACGAAGATAAGTGGGGTAGTATGGTCACCGTATTTTTCCGGGCACCGGCGCCCGCAGTAGGCTTCAGGGGTGAAAGGACGACCATGAGAGACATGCCCGCCAGTCAGTTGAACCCGCGCATCAAGAACGTGTGGCGCATCAGCGATGCCATTTGGATCGTGATTGTCTTCCTCTGCTGCTTCGTGCCGTTCGCCCTGGTGTCGGCAATCGCGCCGGAGGAGGAATGGGCCGGGTTCGTGGCTCTTATCGTGGCCGTGGCGTTTGCCGTGGTGTTCGTGCTGTGCGTGGTAGTGCTGCCGCCCATCCGCTATGCCCGCTGGCGCTACGAGCTGACGCCCGACTATCTGGACATCGCGCGCGGCATTTTCTGGCGCAAGCGCTTCATCATCCCGTTCATCCGCGTGCAGAATACCGACACGCGCCAGGGGCCGGTGCTGCGGGCCTTCGGGCTGGCCAGCGTGACCGTGGCCACCGCCGCCGGCGAGCATGAGATTCCCGGCCTGGCCATAGACGAGGCCGACCTGCTGCGCGATCGTGCTGCCGAGCTGGCGCGCCTGGCCCGAGAGGACGTGTAATGGAAGCGCCCCAACATCCCGCCGCTGCGCCCGCTCCCCAGCCGCCACAGCCGGCGTCCGCGGTGCAGCCCGCGTCCGTTGCGCAGCCGGCGCCCGGTCCTGCGGTGCCCCCGCCGCCCGAGCCGCAGAAGCATCACGTGCACCATAGCTATATCTGGCTGGAAAGCGTGCGCACCCTGGTCATCGTGGGTATCGCCGTTATCGTGGCGAACTTCTCCACCATTATCGGCTTGGTGGCAGATGGCGACATGGACGGCTTTCCCGCCGGCCTCGCCCTGGCACTCGTGGCCGGCGGCTCGCTTGTGCTCATCCTGGTCATTTTCGGCATCGTGGTCGCCACGCGCGTTATCAGCTACAAGCATTTGTACTTCACCGTGGGTCCCTACGAGTTCACGCTGTACACGGGCGTGTTCAACAAGAAGCAGGCCCATGTGCCCTACCAGCGCGTGCAGTCGGTCGATCAGCGGGCTACGTTGCTCCAGCGCATCTTCGGCGTGTGCACCGTGTCCATCGACACCGCTGGCGGTGCTGCGAACAGCGCGGTGACGGTGCCCTACCTGACCAAGCAGCAGGCGGAATGGCTGCGCAGCGAGCTGTACGAGCGCAAGGCGTCCCTGGCGCGGGTGGAGGCCTTCCAGGCCGCGCAGGCTGCCGCGCAAGCCGAGGGCGCCGTTCCCGCAGCAGATCCGGATGCGAGCATCCCCGCTGCGGCCCCCATGCCTGGAGCCATCCCCGCCGCGGCGCCCGTGCCCGGAGCTGCGGCCGCCGCCCCGGCTGCCGGCGCTCCCGCAGGCAACGTGCTCGATGTGGGTGCCCAAGCGTGGAAGGAGGTGGGCGGCGTGTTCGCGGGCGCGCCCGTGGACACGGGGCGCGTTTCCTACGAGTACGGGGTCACCAACAAGGAGCTGTTTCTCGCGGGGCTTTCCAATACCACTTCGGTGAGCCTCATCTTCGCCGGTCTCATCGTCGGCGTGCTGCAGATCGTCAGCTTCGTTTTCGATGTGATGGGCGATGCGGCCAACGGGGCGGTGGAAAGCGCCATGGTGTTCGCCAGCTCCCAGGCTGCAGGCTATATCATCGGCGCCTTGTCGGTGGGCATCATCGTGCTCGTGCTGGTGTTGTGGGTGATTTCCGCTCTCGGTTCCTGTATCAGCTACGGTGGCTTCAAGGCCCGCCGTCGCAACAATCGCATCGAGGTGGAGTATGGCCTGCTCCAGCACACCTTCCAGGGCGTGGATGTCGATCGCGTGCAATCGGTGGTGGTGAAGCAGAGCTTCATTCGCCGCCTGTTCGGGTTCTGCGAGCTTTCGCTTGGCAAGATAGACGCCGCCCAGGAAAGCGATGCGAGCAACCAGAAGAACACCCTGGCTCAGCAGGGCGTTGTCATTCATCCCTTCGTGAAGATGAGCCGCGTGCCCGATATTCTGGCGGGGCTCATCCCCGAGTTCGCCGACTTGCCCCAAGAGGCCAAGCCCGTGGCGAAGGTGGCGCTGCGCCGGGCGCTCGTTCGGCGCGGCATCATCCAAGGCGGCGGCTTTTGGCTGGCTGTTTTCGCGGTAGCGGGCCTGCTGGGTATCGCGGCTCTTATCAGCGGTGTTGAGGCGGGCGTCGTCCCGGTTGAAGAGGGCGACGAGCATATCCTGGGACTGCTGTACACCTTCGGCAGCGGCGGACTGGTGCTGCTGCTGGCGCTGGCTGCTGTTCTTTTCGTCATCGACCTCATCGGCGCCGTGCTATGGGCCCGAGAATCCAGTTTCGCCTACAACCACCGCTTTATGCAGGTGAGCAACGGCGGTCTTTCTCGTGAAACCGTCAGCTTCCCGCGCCAGAAGATTCAGTTCGGGTGCACCCGAAGCAACCCGCTGCAGCGCCATGCGGGAACGCGCACGCTTCTGGCCACCACGGCCGCCGGCTCGGGCGGCACCACCACCTCGCTCGTGGACGTGAGTGCGGCAGACGCCGCTGCGTGGCTCGATTGGGTGAAGCCGGGCGGCAACCGATAGTGCACCTATCGGCTTGCAGCGTGTTCGCGTCAACCGGCCGTGCGCCTGCGTGTGGTTCGCGCGTGATTCCGAGGGCGGCCCTGTGCCGCCCTCGCCGTTTCCCGACGGAAATATGGTAAAGTAGCCGCCATGAATAAGACAGATGACACCGCACCCAAAACCAGTTTCCTGGAGTTTCTGAAGGCAGGTCGTCGCGAGAGCGTGTCCGAAGACGAGATCAAGGACATGGTGGCCGACAACGACGAGCTGCTGGACGACGAAAAGCGCATGATCAACGACATTCTCGACTTGGCCGACATGACCGTGCGCGAGATTATGAAGCCCCGCGTGGACATGATTATGGCCGAGGATGTGGAGCCGGCCCGCACGGCGCTGGACCGCATGCGCGGCACGGGCTATTCGCGCCTGCCGGTGTACCACGAGGAAGTGGACGACGTCATCGGCATCGTGAACTACAAGGACCTCATCGGACCGCTGATGGACGGCCGCATCGACGGCCCCGTGTCCGACTTCATGTTCGAGCCGCTGTATGTGCCCGAGACGAAGAACGTGCTGGCCCTGCTGTCGGAGCTGCAGGCTGCCCGCATGCAGATGGCCATTGTGGTGGACGAGTACGGCGGCACCGACGGCCTCATCACCATGGAGGACATCGTGGAGGAAATCGTGGGCGAAATCGCCGACGAAACCGACCGCGATCGTGAGCTGGTGACCTCCATCGCCCCCGGTCAGTGGCGCTGCGACGGTCGTTTCCCCGTGGAAGACGCCCTGGAGCTGGGCTGGCCTATGGAGGAGTCCGACGACTACGAGACCGTGGCCGGCTGGCTCATCCACACCTTCGACTTTGTGCCGAAGGTGGGCGACGAATTCGTGGTGGACGGCTATTCCTTCAAGGTGGAGAAGATGCGCCGCAGCCGCATCTCGGTCATTCGCGTGAAGCAGCTCGACGAAAGTTGTGAAGACATCTCCTCAACTAACTAATCGTCAACAGGTGCGAGGCCTCAGTTCCCACCTGCGGGAATGCTGGAGGCCTCATTTGTCAAGCGAACAAAACGTGAACATCGGCGGTCGCCATTTTTCCTTCTGAGGGCAACTAAGGTAAAATAGCCGAGTCAAAAACAGCATAGTTTTTCATGTCTGCAGCAAATCCCACTCACAATCCAACACGCTGCAACCGCTTGGGCGGTTTAGTTTTGTGCTGTCGAGAAAGGGAACACGTGGTTACAAGACGCAAGCAGAATCACCGGGGGCTCGCCGCCTTGGCAGCGGCCGGTGTGTGCGTGTTGTCCATGCTGGCGGTCGGTTTCCTCGGTTTCGACTGGGCTTCCGCAGGTTCTCATGACACGAATGCCACCTCCTTCGGCCTCGAGCACCAGAGCGTGAACGTGGGCGCCGAGGGAGTCTCTCCGGAAACGGTGGACGACAAGTCCGACGCCGACGTGCTACCCGTGGAGGACATCTCCGAGGGCGCGTCGCTGGCCACGGCATCTTCGCGCGACGTGAGCGCCGGTGTGCAGGAAATTGCCGCCGAGGAAGAGGCCGCCCGCATCGCCGCCGAGCAGGCGGCCCGCGAGGCCGAGCAGCGCGCCATCCAGCGCGCCGATGCGTCCCGCTCCAAGTACTACGCCACCTACGGCAGCCTGCCGGCGGGTGACGTGGACTTCTCCGTGGGCGAAGAGGCGTTCGTGGCCGAATGGACCAGCCGCATCGACGACTATCTGGCCGGCAGCCCGCTGGCCGGCCATGGCGCGACGTTCGCGCAGGCCGCTTGGGACAACGGCATCGACCCGCGTTGGTCGCCCGCCATTTCGAACACCGAGTCCACGAAGGGACGTGTGTGCTTCAAGGCGCACAACGCCTGGGGTTGGGACCAGACCAGCTGGAGCAATTGGGACACTGCCATCCGCGCCCACGTGGCCGGCTTGGCGCGCGGCTACGGCTTCACCATCAGCTACACCTACGCGCAGCGCTACTGCCCGCCCAATTATGACAACTGGTACCGAGATACCCTCAATCAGATGAAACTCATCTAGAAACATGAGAAAATGCCGCAAGGCATTTTCTTTTATACGAGGGAGGAAGCGCGAGAAATGAGCAACGTTATCGTCGTCGGTTGCGGGCGGGTAGGTTCGCAGCTGGCGAACATGCTGTCCGATAACGGCAGCAACGTGTGCGTCATCGATAAGAACGCCGACGCCTTCGCCAATCTGGGGCGCAACTTCAACGGCAGCACCATTCAGGGCGTGGGCTTCGACGAGGATGTGCTCATCAAGGCCGGCGTCGAGGAGTGCGACGTGTTGGCCGCCGTCACCCAGTTCGACAACGCGAACCTGATGTGCGCCGAGGTGGCCAATCACCTGTTCGGCGTTCCCCACGTTATCTCGCGCCTGTACAACCCCGACCACGAGCGTGCCTACATGCAGTTGGGCATCGACTACGTGTGCGGCACATCGCTGGTGGCCGAGGACGTGTTCAGCAAGATCGTGTCGGGCCATGGCTCGCACATCGACACGTTCGGCGAGTTCGAGGTGCTGCGCTTCACCCTGGACTTGTCCAGTCGCGATAACGCCCGCACCATCCGCGTGTCCGAGCTGGAACGCGACCACGAGGTGCGCATCATCGCCTTCGAGCGCGCCGACGGCTCGGCGTCGTCCATCCCCACCACCGACTCGCTGCTGTACGCGGGCGACTCTATTCTGGCCTGTGTGCGCCATGATGTGATCGCCCAGTTCTCCCGCTATATTCTGGATTAAGGACCTGCCATGTACATCGTTATCGCCGGTGGCGGAAAAATCGGCTCTTACCTGGCCTCCATCTTACTGAAGAGCGGCAACGACGTGGCCGTGATCGAGGAGAAGCTGGCGACGGCCGACCGCCTGTCGGTGCAGCTGGAGGGCCGCTATCTGGTCATCCACGGCGATGGTTGCGACTCGCGCTATCAGGAGGACGCCGGCATTCGCGGCGCCGACGTGTTCGTGGCCACCACGGGTCAGGACGACTCGAACCTGGTGTCGTGCGAGATTGCCCAGCGGGTATTCCACGTGCCCCGCTGCATTGCGCGCGTGAACAACCCGAAAAACGAGCGCATCTTCCGCGAGGTGGGCATCGAATGCGTGTCGTCCACCACACTGATTGCGAACCTTATTGAGGAGGAAGCCCTGCTCGGCAGCGTGTCGGTGGTGTCGTCGCTGACCCATGGCAATGTGGCGCTGGCCGAGGTGGTGGTACCGCGTATGCGCCGCTTCTCCAACGAGGACGGCGTGCTCATCGAAGAGGTGCCGCTGCCCGATAACGCCATCATCGCGGCCGTGTCCAGCGGGGGCGATGTGGAAGTGGCCGGTCCCGATACGCTGATGTATCCGGGCGACAAGGCCATCGTGGTAGCCGACGAGGACGTGCTGGACGACGTGCGCCAGGCCTTCCGGGGGCTGTAGTGAAGGCGCGCCTGGCCCTGGTGGCGCTGCTGCTGTTCCTGGTTGCGGCCCCGGCGACGGCCTGGGCGGCTGATTACCGCTGCGATCAGGCCGATCTGGTGGCCCAGGTGGAGACCGACGGCTCGGTGCTCGTGACCGACCAGCGCATTTTCGACTTCTCGGCCGACGGGGCGAAAAGCGAGACGCTCACGTGGTTATACGGGGGCTTTCCGGAAGATGCCGAAGTGACCATCGCCCATGTGCGCATGGCCGCCCTCGATGGCGACGACAACGTGACGGGTGAATGGGTGGTGCTGGAGCCCACCACGTTTCTGCTGTCGTGGCGCCAGGGAGGGCGGCCCGATAGCGACGGTTGGTCCTACGACAAGTTCCAATCGAAGCTGTATGCCTTCGTGCGCGATTTGCCCGACCGGGCCGTGTTCGAGGTGTCCTATCAGGTAACCCATGCGGTGGAGGCCTACGACGATGCCGCCGACTTCCAGTGGTTCTACGCCCCGCGCGACTATGCGGTGGCCATGCACCAGGTGAAGGCCACGGTGGTGCTGCCCATGCCGGCCGATGCGGCGGTGGAGCCTGGCGACAACGTGCGCGCCTGGGGCCACGGACCGGCCGACGGCACAGTGGACATCGGGCTGGACGGCTCGGTGAAGTTCTTCGACCCGGTGGTGGCGCCCACCGCCTATGCCGACGCCCGGGTGATGTTCCCCGTGCAATGGCTGACCAACCTCAGCGATGAGGCCAAGCTGGAGCATCAGGGCAGCCTGCAGTACTACTGGACCACCCGTTACGAGGAAAGCTGGGTCGATCGCGCCGCTCACCAGAAGATGCTGCGCGACGGGCTATCCATCGGTGTGTTGGCGCTCAGCTTCCTGGTGTTGGCGGCCGCGCTGGCGGTATATGCACGGTGGGGCCGCGAACGACCGCCGGCGTTCACCGATGACTATTACTGCGAGGTGCCCGGTACCGATCTGGCTCCGGCCATGCTGGGGCGTCTGTGGCGCTGGAACCACGAGAGCCCCGACGATGTGGTGGCCACGGTGTTGGATATGATACGTCGCGGTGCCCTGCGCCTGCGCCTGGGCGACGACGGGCGCCCTATGGCGTTGGAGATTCCCCAGCAGGGGTCGATTTCCGACGAGGCCCTGGACGGCGCCACGCTGGCCCTGTTGCACGAGCTTTCGGAGGATGCCGAGAGCGTGTCGCTGACCGAGTTGTCGGCAGCGGCCCACGAGCGCCCGGCCGATTTCCTGCGCGCCGTGCAGCAGTGGCAGGGAAGGCTGAGCGCCCTGGTGGCCCCCTGTCACTTCTTCGACGAGGCCAGTCGCCGCGCCCAGCACGTGCTGCTGGCGGCCGCTGCCGTGCTGGCGCTTGCGGCCGTGGGCTCGTTCATCTTCCTGGGCTGGGTTGTGGGGCTGCTGGCGCTGCTGGCCGCCCTGTGCGTGGGCGTGCTGGGGAACTACACCATGCGGCGCACGCCGGCGGCGAACGATATCGCCGCCCACGCGAAGGCCCTGCGCAACTGGATGCGCGATGGCGGCTGGCAGGCCCAGCGCGACCAGCTGACCGATGGCGAGCGCGCCCAGCTGGTGGCATACGCCTACCTGTTTGGCGTGCTGTCGTGCGTTGATGACGCGCCCGACACCAAGGCGGCCCAGCTTGCGGCCTTGGCTCCGCAACTATCCCGTAACTTCGACGCCGCTCTGCGCGCGGCGCACCATCGCGCCGAGGTATCATAGAGCCGCAGCGCATTCGGCCGCCCTGCCGATGCCCCTGGCCCCACCGAGGAAAGGAAGCGTCCCATGAAAGAGAAGTCCTTCGAGCCCGGCCGCGACAACATCGTGCTCATCGGCATGCCCGGTGCCGGCAAGTCTACGCTGGGCATCGTGCTGGCGAAGATTCTCTGCATGAACTTCATCGACGCCGACCTGCTCATTCAGCAGTCCTGCGACAAATCGCTGCAGCGCCTCATCGACACCTTGGGCCCCGACGCCTTCATCGAAATCGAGAATCAGGTGCTGTCGGAAATGGACTTCCAGCATTCCGTTATCGCCACGGGCGGCTCGGCCGTCTACAGCGAGGCCGCCATGGATCACCTGGGGAAGATCGGCCGTGTGGTGTACCTGCAGATCAGCTTCGACGAGTTGAAGCACCGCCTGGCCGACTTCTCCGACCGCGGCGTGGTGATGAAGGGCGGCATCGGCATGAGCCTGCGCGACCTGTACGACGAGCGCCTGCCGCTGTACGAGAAGTATGCCGACATCACCGTGGACGTGAACGACCTCACCATCACCGCCGCCGCCCGCAAGGTAGCCGCGGCATTGAAGTAGGGGCGCTCGGACACTTTCGTTGCGTTCGCGCTTCCGATTTTCCGCCTCGATTTCCAGATTTTCACACCGTAAGGCCGCGTCTGGCGTGATCGCGAAATGCTATGCGAGAAAAACACCAGGCCAGAGAACCGTCGATTTCCTATTGAACGATTTTCGGCGCGCGCTAAGGTGGAAAACTGGAAATCGAGGCGTTTTTTCGAAGCGTGGCCGCCGCAGAAGGCTTGCGAGCGAAATAACCCCTCAGCCTCGCGGTTCTTTAGCCGCCTGTAGTGTAGAATACGGGTCAAGTTTTCGCGCCGACGGGGATTGGCGCACCGTGTTCATGAGGCCGTTTTCCTGCTGCGAATCGAAGAGGCTGCATCGTCTGTGCCGATTCGCGCGCAGAAAGGCGTGCCCCGACTGGGAAGGCGTGGGGGTTGTGCGACCTGCTCGCTTTTCGGAAAGGAAGCGTCTATGGATTTTGAGAATCTCAACGAGATGCTTGTCGCCTGGACGGGCGAGATCGACTCCTTCATGTACACCTACATCCTGGTGATCTTGCTGGTGTTCGTGGGCATCTACTACACCATTCGCACCAAGGGCGTGCAGATCCGCTACATCAAGGATATGTTCACCCAGCTGACCGAGAAGAAGCACGTGCAGGGTCAGAAGTCCATCAGCTCCTTCCAGGCGCTCATGGTGTCCACCGCCTCGCGCGTGGGCACGGGCAACATCGCCGGCATCGCCACGGCTGTGGCCACCGGCGGCCCGGGCGCCATCTTCTGGATGTGGCTCATGGCGCTCATCGGCGCGGCCTCGGCCTTCATCGAGTCCACTCTGGCGCAGATCTACAAGATTCGCGGCAAGGAAGGCGAGTTCCGGGGTGGCCCGGCCTACTACATTCAGCAGGGCTTGGGCAAGCGCTGGCTCGGCATTATCTTCGCCTGGGCGCTCATCCTGTGCTTCGCCTTCGGCTTCAACGGCCTGCAGGCCTTCAACATGACCTCGGCGCTGGAGTACTACATTCCCGATTACGCCACTAACGGCACCGCCATCGGCGTGGGCATCGTGCTCATCGTGTTCACCGCCTTCGTTATCTTCGGCGGTGCGAAGCGCATCTCCATTATCACGTCCATCATCGTACCTATCATGGCCATTGCCTACATCGCGCTGGCCCTGTGGACCACGGTGACGAACCTGGGCGAGCTGCCCGCCGTGTTCGGCACCATCTTCGAGTCGGCCTTCAACTTCCAGTCCATCGCCGGCGGTTTCGCAGGCTCGGTGGTTATGCTGGGCATCAAGCGCGGCCTGTTCTCCAATGAGGCCGGCATGGGCTCGGCACCGAACGCCGCCGCCACTGCCAGCGTGTCGCACCCGGTGAAGCAGGGCCTCGTGCAGAGCCTGTCGGTGTACATCGATACGCTGCTCATCTGCACCTGCTCAGCCATGATGGTGATGATCTTCTGGGTGCAGGACCCCGAGGCCGCCCAGGCGCTGAACGGCATGCCGCTGGTGCAGCTGGCCGTGAACAACGCCGTGGGCGAGGTGGGTATCCACTTCATCACCTTCGCCATCTTCGCCTTCGCGTTCTCCAGCCTTATCGGCAACTACTTCTACGCCGAGACCAACTTCCGCTACATCTTTAAGAACACGAAGTGGGGCATGCTGGTGTTCCGCGTGCTGTGCCTGGCCGCCATCTTCTACGGTTGCGTGAACAGCTTCGATCTGGCGTGGAACCTGGCCGACATCTTCATGGGCTTCATGGCCATCATCAACCTTGTGGCCATTCTGCTCCTGGGCAAGTGGGCCCTGGCCGCGCTGGACGACTACACCCGTCAGCGCAAGGCTGGTAAGGATCCGGTGTTCTTGGCCTCCAGCGTGCCGGGCATGCCGCCGTGCGAGTGCTGGACCACCGCCGACCTGCAGAATTTCGGGCCCAATCCCGTTGAGGAGTACATCGAGGAGGCGGCCAATTTCGATGCCGAGGGCTTGAAGTAGCTTCCGCATCACCGGCTTTGAAGGGCGGCGATTCCGTGCGAGTCGCCGCCCTTTTGCGTTATACTGGCCCGAAACTACGACGAGGGACGCGATCTGGCAGTGCTCGTGCTGCAAGCCTGGGGAGGCGGGCGTCCGTTAAGAGAATCCGAGGAAGAGCATGATCGATATACCCAGCCCGGCGGTGGCCATCGTGGGGCGGCATAACTCGGGGAAGACTACGCTGATCGAGCGGCTGATTGCCGAGCTGGTGGGCCGCGGCATCGATGTGGGCTCTATCAAGCATCATTCTCACCGCGGGTTCGATATCGACTATCCGGGGAAGGACTCCTACCGCCATCGGGCGGCCGGGGCCTCGGAAACGGTGATTGCCGCGCCCGGCCAGGTGGCGCGCATCAAGACCATCGAGGGCGAGGAGGAATGCGCCGACCTGGTGCGATCGATGCCCGGGCACGATATCGTGGTGGTGGAGGGGTACCGCAAGAGCGGTCTGCCTACCGTGGAGATCATGCGCGCGGCCAACGAGGCCGATGCCCATACGGCCGAGGTGTTTCTGCGCGGTGCGCGTGAGGGGCTGCCCCTGGGCGCCGACTTCACTCAGCTGGGGCGTGCCGACGGCGCTGCTGCCGGCTGTTCGGGGGTGCGCGATGCCGATGCTGCCGCGGCTGCCGAAGCGGTTGGGGCTGCCGCCGATGTGGTTGGGCCTGCTGCCGATGTGCGCGAGAAGATGCCCGCGGCCAGCACCGTGGCGGTGGTAACCGACATTCCCGCTGCTCGGGAGGCGGCGGCGCTGTACGGCATTCCAGCCTTCCACCTGGATGATGTTGCCGCGTTGGCCGACTTCCTGGGCGAGCGCTATGTGCGCCCGCGCGTGACGGTGGTCATTCAGGCTGGCGGCGAGTCGCGGCGCATGGGACAGTCGAAGGCCACGGTGCCCTTCGCGGGCCGCCCGCTCATCTGCCGTTTGGTTGAGCGCCTGCAGCCGGTGGCCGACGAGCTGATCATCACTACGAACGAGGCCGAGCGGCTGGACTTCCTGCACGAGATGTACCCCGATGCCGGCATCCGCCTGGTGGCCGACATCCACAACGAGCGCGGGGCGTTGCCTGGTTTGTACACGGCCCTGCAGGCGGCCACGAACCCCTATGTGGCTGTGGTGGCCTGCGACATGGTGTTCGCCAGCGCCCGCTTGGTGGTGGCCGAGGCCCTGGCCATGCACGAGAGCGGCGCCGACGTGGTCACGCCCGTGAACAAGCACGGCTTCGAGCCGCTGCACGCCCTGTACCGCAAGGACGGCTGCTTGACCGCCGTGCGCGAGCGCGTGCGCCAGGGTGAGAAGCGCATGCAGAGTTTCTTCGGCGACGACGACGTGACGGTGCTGCCCTTCACTCAGGACCGGGTGTTGCAGGTAGAGCCCCGCGGCGGCTGCTTCGTGAACGCGAACACGCCCGAAGATCTGGCGCGCATCGAAGACATGTATCTGGGCGAGTAACGGGAGGGGAATGCTGCCATGCCGAATCTGAACGATCTCATGGAGATGATGGACGCCCTGGAAACCAAGGCCATCATCACCATTCCCACCTTCTGCGTGGCCGTGCGCAATCGCCACTCGTCGTGCCGCAAGTGCGCCGATGCGTGCCTGGCCGACGCCATCACCATCGAGAAGAACGAGCTGAACATCGATGCCGGTGCCTGCGTGGCCTGCGGTGCCTGCGTGGCGGTGTGCCCCACCTCGGCGCTGGTGCCCATGGACCCGATGCCCGACGATTTGGCCGCCGCCGTGGCCGACACCACGAATGCGGCCGGCGGCCTGACGGTTATCGCCTGCGCCCGCAAGGCCGCCCGCAACGTGGGCGATCCCGACAAGTATGCCATGGTGCCCTGCCTGGGCCGCATGGAGGAAGAGCTGTTGGTGGAGCTGGTGGCTCGCGGCATTCCCGAGATCTGCCTGGTGGACGGCGACTGCAGCACCTGCAAGTACCGTGGCGCGGTGCCCGCCATTAACGACACGGTGGAGTCGGCTCGCGCGCTTTTGGCCGCCATGGGGTCCGACGCCGCTATTACGCGCACCTCGGAGTTTCCCGCCTCGGTGCAGGTGGCCGACATGCGCAAGGCCGTGGGCGCGGCGCGGCGCGAGTTCTTCACCTCGTCGGGCCACTACGCCAAGGATGTGGCGAAGTCGGCGGCCGAGAAGATGGTGAACGAGAAGCTGGCCCAGCTGAACCTGCAGAAGCAGGAGCAGTCGCTGCGCGAGAAGCTGGGTGTGAAGAACGGCGCCGGCAAGATGCCCACCATCACCGCCGAGCGCAACCTGAATATTCTGGATGCCATGAGCCGCATCGGCGACCCGGATAACCCGGCCGAGCCCGAGATGTTCACGCGCATCTTCGGCGACGTGGAAGTTGATGTGGAGAAATGCTCGGGTTGCAGCATGTGCGTGATGTTCTGTCCCACCGACGCCCTGCGCAAGAGCCTGGACAAGCATCCCGAAGAGGGTAAGGCCTACATGGAGTTCTCGGTGGCCGACTGCGTGCAGTGCAACCTGTGCGCCGACGCGTGCCTGAAGAAGTGCATCGAGGTTATCCCTGTGGTGCGCACCGCCGAGCTGTTCGATTTCGAACCGCGCCTCGTGGAGATTTCCGCCTCCAAAACTGGCAACAAGCTGTTCAACCGCAAAAAGTAGAAGATCTGCCGCCTTCCACCTTGGGCTGACAGGTCAGATTGGCCCCCAACTTGCAGAAATGCGAGATGGCCCCCGATCTGACCTGCTCCTTCTTGTGTTGGCCGCTGGATCGACCCTTCGTGGGGGCTTGCGGCGCCTGGCTGTTGGGCTTGCCTTGCATTTAGGCCAGACAACTCTCGCCGCGACCTGTTTTCGGCCTCTTTCGACCGTCGGCGTTGTTCTGTGCTATACTCTCCAACACTTTCGGTACTTTAGTACAGTAAAGAAATAAAGCGGCGAAACGGAGCTTCGTCGCGGAGCGTGAAGCGGTGGGGCCAACATCCCCTAGCTTCGATAAGGGAGAAACCGACGATAAGGGAGGACCTATGAAGAAGATGACGAAGATCGCGGCCGTGGTCGCGTCGCTGGCGCTGGGTGTGGCGCTGCTGGCCGGCTGCTCGAGCGCGGGCGACACCGCCACCGACGGCAATGCGGCCGACAACGCCACGAATCCCGATGCCCCCACGCTGACCGTGGGCTTCGACGCCGCCTATCCGCCCTACGGCTTCTTGGGCGACGATGGCAACTATGTGGGCTTCGACCTGGATCTGGCCGCCGAGGTGGCCGAGCGCAATGGCTGGAACCTGCAGCTTGAGCCCATCGATTGGGATGCTAAGGACGCGCTGCTGAACCAGGGCACCATCAACTGCATCTGGAACGGCTTCACCATGGAGGGTCGCGAGGATGGCTACAGCTTCTCCGACCCCTACATGCTGAATGAGCAGGTGGTGGTTGTGCGTGCCGACTCCGACATTAAGAGCCTGGAAGATCTGGCCGGTAAGAACGTGATGACCCAGGTGGATTCCGCTGCTCTGGACGTGCTGGAAGACGAGGAAGGTCAGAAGGCTCTGGCCGACACCTTCGCAGGTGGCGCTGCTCAGACCATCGGCGACTACAACAACGCCTTCATGCAGCTGGAATCCGGTGCCGTTGACGCGGTGGCTTGCGACCTGTCCATCGCCGATTACCAGATGGCTGCCAAGCCCGATATGTTCGTGAAGCTGGACCCCCTGTCCACCGAGCACTATGCCGTGGGCTTCGCGAAGGACGGCGATGCGGCCATGATCGATGCGGTGAACAAGACCCTGAAGGAAATGTACGACGACGGCACCATCGCCGAGCTGTGCGAGAAGTGGGGCGAGTACGGCATTACCATCGACAACTGGGTCCTTGTTGATTAATGGCTTTTGCCATTAATCAACGCCGACGCTGCGGCTCCGACGCCTTGGCTTCGTTCGCCCTGGCGGGACGAACGAACCGGCCGACGCTGCGGTTCCGACAGGCACCTGGCCTTCGCATTCAGGGCTTTCCCTCGTGGCACGAAGGCCACTCGGCCGCCCTTCAAGCGAATTCCAGGCACCTGTCGGAACCTCGCTGACTTCCTTGGGCGCATTCCGGAGGTCTGAGAGATAAATATATAGGGAGGGCGAAGTCCGGTGGGCTTCGCCCTTCGTGGCGCTGGGGTGCGGTATCATGGGCGCTTGGGTATAGGCTGGCAGAGAGAGGAAGTGTGAGCGCGTGGAATTCCCCGTTATGATGGGCATTCTGATGCAGGGGTTCGGGCTAACGGCCCAGATATTCGTCATCACCCTGGTGGGCTCGCTGCCCCTAGGCATTGTGGTGGCGCTGGCTCGCATGAGCCGGTTCAAGCCCCTGGCGTGGATCGCCCAGCTGTACATCTCCATTTTACGCGGCACGCCGCTGATGCTGCAGCTGATGGCCATCATGTTCGGGCCCTACTATCTGCTTGGGCTGAACATGGGCAGCGACTGGAAGTTCTGGGCCTGCGCCATCGGCTTCATCCTGAACTACGCCGCCTACTTCGCGGAAATCTACCGCTCGGGCATCCAGTCGATCCCGCGCGGCCAGTACGAGGCTGCCACGGTGCTGGGCTACACCAAGGCCCAGACGTTCATGAAAATCGTGCTGCCCCAGGTGATGAAGCGCATTCTGCCCGCCATGGGCAACGAGGTGATCACGCTGGTGAAGGATACCTCGCTTGCCTTCGTGCTGGGCATCATGGAGATGTTCTCGGCGGCGAAGGCCCTGGCGGCCAGCGAGGTGTCCATGATTCCCTACGCTATTGCGGCGCTCATTTACTGGGTGTTCTGCCTGATCATCGAATTCATTCTGAATCGCGTCGAGAAGCGTCTCGATTACTATCACGATTAGGGAGCGTTTCATGGAGAGCAAAGCGGTTGTAAGCCTGGTGAACGGGAAGAAGGCCTTCGGGAGCAATGAGGTTCTGAAGGACATTTCGCTGACGGTGAATGCGGGCGACGTGCTGGCGGTTATCGGGCCGTCGGGCGGCGGGAAGTCGACGCTTCTGCGCTGTATGACGCTGCTGGAGACGCTGGATGCGGGCGACCTTTCCTATGGCGATTTGGTGGTGTGCGCGAGCAACGCCGATGGACGCGCCGTGTACAGCGACAAAGCCACCATTGCGAAGGCGAAGACACGCTTCGGCTTGGTGTTCCAGAACTTCAACCTGTTCCCGCACTACACGGTGCTGCAGAACGTCACCGATGCGCTCATCTGCGTGCAGAAGATGCCGAAGGGCGAGGCGCTGACCCGCGGGCGCGATCTGCTGGCGAAGATGGGCCTGGCCGACAAGGAGGCCATGGTGCCGTGCGATTTGTCGGGCGGTCAGCAGCAGCGCGTGGCCATTGCCCGGGCGCTGGCTATGAACCCCGACGTGCTGTTCTTCGATGAGCCCACGAGCGCGCTGGACCCCGAGCTTACCCGCGAGGTGCTGAAGGTTATCCGCGATTTGGCCGACGAGCACATGACCATGGTCATCGTCACCCACGAGATGGGCTTCGCGCGCGATGTGGCCGACCAGATCATCTTCATGGACGGTGGCGTTATCGTGGAGCAGGGGCCGGCATCCGAGCTTATCAACAACCCGCAACACGACCGCACCCGCGCCTTCCTAGCGAACTACGATCGCGACTAGCTTCCTTGGAGTCCGCTCAACGGAGAAGATTCTTGCAACATGCCCGTACTGGGGGCATAATTCCTCTGTCAATAAGCGCAAGCTAGGTGCGATGGCACAGCCGGCAGGATACCCTCATGAGCGTCCGCGACCGCGTCGTCGGCAGGAGAAGCTCAGGCAAAGGGGGTGTTCCCGTGGCGGTTACCTTTTACTTCGCCCGTCATGGCGAAACCCAGTTCAACGTGCAGAATCGCGTGCAGGGCTGGTGCGACTCCCCGCTCACCTCATCGGGTATTTACGACGCCTACCGCTTGGGCCAGGGTTTGGCCGACGTGGAATTCGTGGGCGCGTGCACCAGCGACAGCGGACGCGCCCAGCACACGCTGTCCATTGCGCTGGAGGCGCGCGAGAACGAGCGCATGCGTCTGCGCCGAGGGCTGCCCGTTGCCGACGGGCCGGTGAAGGCCGACGAGGCCGCCGAGCTGTTTGCGGAAGAGGCGCTCGACCACGAGGGGCAAATAGCGGCGATCGAGGAACTTCTGCGCTCGCGCGGCTGCTTGGAGCCCCACTCCCCCGTACCCGACACCGACGAGGCCACCGAGGCCGATTGTCGCTGGCTGACCCTGGCCGAGGACTGGCGGCCGCCTGTTAACGAACTGGATTGGGTGAGCTATCCGGCTTACACGCTTCTGGCGCTGCCCCTCATTCCCCGCATAGAGGCGTCGGTGCCCGCGCGCTGCGATGTGCGGCTGCGCGAGTGGTGCTTCGGCGATTTGGAAGGCGAGCCGGCATTGCGTCTGCGCAACCGCATGTTCGACCTGTTCGGCGACGACCTGCCCCGCGAGGAGCAAAACGAGCGTTTGAACGAGATCGCCGACTACTTGTTCCGCGTGGACGAGACGCGCCGAGCCGAGGATTTCGCGACCATCACCCGTCGGCTGCGTTCGTTCATCGACGATTGCGGGCGGTCGGTGGAAGCCCGCGGGGGCGGTAACGTGCTGGTGGTTAGTCACGCGCTGCTCATTCGCTCGCTGGTGTTCATCTACGCGCCCGAGCGGGTGAGCGATCCCCCGAAGATCAAGAACGCCTCCATTACCAAGGTTCGGTGGGACAACGAGGAAGTTACCGTGGAGTCGGTGGGCGAAACCGGCCATCTGCACCACCGCAACTGAGGGGCTGTTCGCGTGGCGTACACCAGTTGGTGTATCTCCGTGACGCAAGCGTGACGATGGGTTGCCAGCATGGTGGATTCGCGCAGGGGCGTGGTAATGTTTGCGCCATACCAGGAAAGACCCCTGTTAAAGGAGACTTCAATGACTGAAATGAACGGCGTTCCCACTCCCGGTGGGAACAACCCGCTGCCCGGCGGTCAGCCGGGTCAGCCCGCTTCTTCCCAGCCCACGCCGCTGCAGCCCACGCAGCCCGCGCCGGCCGCGGCATACCAGCCCTACGGCGCGGCCCATCAGGCCCAGCCCGGCGCGCAGCCCCACGGGGGCCAGCACGCCTACGCTGGCCAGCCCTACGCCGGTCAAACCTACGAGGCCGAGCCGGTGGCCACCCATGCGCAGCATGCGGGCCAGAAGAGCTCGGGCGGCAAGACCTTCCTTATCGCTTTCGCCGGTGCGCTGGTAGCCTGCGTGCTGGCCTTCGGCGTGTGGGGCGCAGTGGCCGCCATGGGGGGCGGCAGCCAGCCGGCCGCCACGGTGACCGACCCCACGACGGGTCAGACCACGGTGATCACCCCCAGCGAGGACTCCACCCTGGCCGAGGCCGTGGCTGCCAAGTGCCTGCCGTCGGTGGTGGCCATCGACGTGTACGCGGCCCCGCAGCAGAGCGGCATGGGCGGCTGGGAGCAGCTGTTCGGCTACGACTACGGCTACGGCACCCCCCAGGACCAGGGCGGCCAAGAGCTGCAGATGTATTCCCAGGGCTCGGGCGTGGTGCTGACCGAGGACGGCTACATCATCACCAACAACCACGTGGTGGAAGGTGGCAGCGCCTATAAGGTGACCGTGGCCGGCGAGACCTACGATGCCGAACTGGTGGGCACCGACGCCTCCTCCGACGTGGCCGTGCTGAAGGCCAAGGACGCTAAGGGCCTTACCGTGATGGAGATCGGCGATTCCGACAACCTGACCATTGGCGAGTGGGTTATGACTTTGGGCAGCCCCTTCGGGCTGGAGCAGTCGGTGGCCACGGGCATCGTAAGCGCCACCAGCCGCTCGCAGATCATGGATGCCAGCGAGTCGGCCCAGGCCGGCGGCAACGGCGAGATCACCATCTACCCGAACATGATCCAGACCGACGCGGCCATCAACCCCGGCAACTCGGGCGGCGCCCTGGTTGACGACGAGGGCAAGCTGATCGGCATCAACACACTGATCACCTCGTATTCGGGCAACTATTCCGGCGTGGGCTTCGCTATTCCCGTGAACTACGCCATCAACCTGGCTCAGCAGATTATCGCGGGCGAGACGCCCACCCACGCGCAGCTGGGTGTGAGCCTGTCCACCGTGAGCGCCCAGCTGGCTCAGCGCTACGGTCTGGCCGTTGATACCGGCGCCTATGTGGCCGGCGTGGCCGAGGGCTCGGGCGCCGCTGCTGCGGGCATCGTTCCCGGCGACATCATCACCGCCTTCGACGGCCAGCCGGTGGAAAGCGCGAGCGACCTGATGCTGGACGTGCGCACGAAGAACCCCGGCGACACCGTGACCTTAACCGTGAACAGCGCGGGCCAGGAGAAAGAAGTGCAGGTAACCCTGGGCGACGACGCTGCTAGCCAGCAGGAGGCCCAGACCCAGCAGGAGTCGATGGACGTGCCGCAGAACGGCCGCAGCATCGAGGACATGCTGCGCCAGTACGGCCAGCAGCAGGAGCGCGACGCCGCCTAAGCACGTCGGTTCGCTGGGCCGCTGTGTTGGGCGGCGGCAAACCGCGAGCTTCTGTCAGAAAGCGAACGCGATACAGCGCCCCTTCTTCGGGAGGGGCGTTTTTTGTATCGAGCGCTTCGTGGCCTTCTGCTGCGGAAGGGTAGAAAGCTGGGCATAAGAAAAGCCCGACGCATCGGGCTTTTCCAGGTGTCAGCCGAAGCCTTCCACCGCGATTAACTGTATTTTACCATGTCCCGCAAGATTTTGAGCGCTGCTTACGCGTTGCGCACAAATTGATGAAGAGCGGTCAGTTTGCCTCTTGCCGTCGTCAGGATTATTTTCGAATATATGTTGATCGGAAGCTCTGCGCGAAGTCGCTCGAGCGCGGCTTCGTAGCTGGTAATGAGCTGCCTGCACTCTGTCTTCGTGTAACCCATACGTTGTAAGAGATAGACGAGAAGAATGATGTAATCCGTAATGTCTGTGAAGTCGATTTTGCCGACTCCGGTTTCCTGCTTTAGGAGTTGCGAAAGTCGCGAGCTTATGTTTCCAGACTTGAATCGCACGTCAAGTACTACTCCATTATGCGCGATGGCGTTGCGGAGATCTTTGAGCGCAAAGATAGCATCCTTAAGAAGGGCTTTGGAATCCAAGTTGTCTGGCATTCCGAGGTCATGCACGATGGCTGTCTTAACGCGATCATCGAGGCAGTCGTAGAATGAACCGAAATTGCCCAGCGTCATAACCTCGAAGACCGCCCAAATGGGAGTGTCTTTGTCGATGTCCCGAAAGTGGCCGATAACGTCGCGTTCTTTGTGACTGTAAATGATGCTGTCGATTTCCTGGCGCAGTCGTTGTCGTTTGCCCCATGCTGTGCGATATTTTTTCCCGGAATGGGAGCGGTAGCTGGTGAGGCTTTGGCGCCAGATATCTTCAAATGATGAGGATCGGGCGTCGCCGACTACTGCTTCCAAGGTGTAGTTCTTAAGCGCGGTCTCAATGGCCATTACTCGCGGATAGAACAGTGCCTTGAGGTGCATGTCAAAATCATAGAGAGCAGTTACTTGTGCGAAATCGGTTAGGGGGAGCCTGTTGGCGGCTTTACCGGCAAAGCGGTACCCCTTGTATCCATGGTAATAGCCAATATTCTTGAGTTTTCGTTTTTGCGCGCTGCCTCGGATAGCAATGCCATTATTGCGCAAGTGTTTCATGAGCGAATTGAGCGTTTTAGGCATGGCGTTCTCCCAGTTTTAATCGATGTATATATAGTATATATCAAATAGGATAGTGCTTTATAAGACGAAGGTAACTCAGCCCTCCGGCGCGCAGACGGCCTACGGCTACGACGATGACGGCAACCTCGTCCAGGTGACCGACGCCCTGGGCCGCATAACGAAGTACGCCTACGATGCCGAGGGCGGCCTTGTGAGCATCCAGTCGCCTTCGGGCGCAGTGGAGCAGATCGTGCGCGACCCGGCCGGCCGCGTGACGGCCTACGTGGATGCCGCCGGTGCCCAGACGCGCTACGACTGGGACGAGCTGGGCAACCTGGTGGAGAAATCCTACGCGCAGGAGGGCGCCGCCTCGGTGCTGTACTCCTACGACAAGGGCGGCCTGGTAACGGCCCGGTCGGATGCCACGGGCGATGCCACGGTGGAGCGCGACCAGCTGGGCCGCATCGTGGCCGAGACCGACGGCCAGGGCCGCCGCATCGGCTACGACTACGACGCCAAAGGCAACTTGACTCAGGTCGACTATCCCGACGGCATGCAGGTAACCTACGACTACGACGCCGAGGGGAACCTTGAAGTCGTGCACGCCCCCGAGGGCGATTACTGCTACGCCTACGACGAGGCGGCAAGTCCGGTGTCGCTCACGCGCCCCGACGGCACCGCCACCACTTACGAATACGATACCGAGGGCCGCCTGATGCGGCTGGAGAACCGCGGCGCCTCGGGAACGCTCATATCGTCGTTCGCCTACGAATACGACGGCGAGGGCAACCCGGTGGCCGAGGAGTCGACGACCACCGCATCGGATGCCACCATCACGCGATCGTCGCGCGCGTTCGCCTACGATGCCGACGGGCGTTTGGCTTCCTTCGAGGAGCAGTGCGACGGACCTGTGCCGGCGCACTTCCGGGAAGATTACGAATGGGACGCCGCCGGCAACCGCACGGGCGTGACCCATACCGACCTGGCGACGGGCGCGGCCGAGAAGACCGTCTACCGCTACGACGCCGACGATCGCCTCATGGCCGAGGAGGGGCCGCAGGGCACCACCTCCTACGAGTACGACGCCGCCGGCAACCTGGCGCGCAAGGCCGTCCCTGGCGCCGAGGTGGTGGAGTACGCCTGGGCGGTGGAAAACCGCCTAGCTGCCGTGCGCCAGGGCGGCCGCGTGCTGATGGCCGCCACCTACGACGGCGACGGCAACAAGGTGTTGCAGTCCACGCTGTACCACACCGACGAGATCGAGCGCTCCGAGCTTCCCGGCACCACGGCATCCGACTTCGCCACCAAGGTTCTGTACGGTGCCTCTGTGGCCCTGCCGCTGGCGGGCGCCCCGGCGGCCGCCGATGGAAGCCTCAAAGCGACTGCTGTGGCTTGCGCCGCCGGCGGCGATGGCGGCCGCTCATTCGGACCCGTCGAGTGGTTCCTGTGGGGTGCAACCCATTCACTGGCCGGCAGCCTGGCACCGGCGAGCCTTCCCGTCGCCGCGCTGGGCGCGCTTCTGGCTGAGGCGGCCATCCTGGGGCCGCAGGGCGGGTGCGATCCCGTGCCCGGCCGGGGCCTGCCGGCGCCCCCGGGTGCGGCGCCCCTGCTGACCCAGTCCGGCGTGCAGCTCGAAGAGCTGCTGGCCATGGCTGCGGGTGATTGGCGGAATCTGCCGCTGCGGGGCGCGGGCGGCGCCGATACCGCCGATAGGCGCGCCGCCATCCCTGTGGAGACCCCCTACGTGCAGGAGCGCTGGGAGCTCGTGGCCTACGTGAACTCCACGGTGGTGGACTCGGTGGCCCAGCCAGCTGCGCGCTACTCGGACGTGTCCGGCACCCTCAATGATGTGTACGGCCTGGGCCGTCTGTCCACGGCGGGTGGCACGGCGGAGACCCCCGTAGCGGCCACCTACCTGCAGGACGGCCTCGGCAGCGTGTCCGCCGTGCTGGACGCCTCGGGGGCGGTGTCGGCCGGCTACTCCTACTCCCCTTGGGGCGAGGTCTCGGGCGGCGCGGGCGAGCTGCCCGCCTACGGCTACAACGCCGAGGAGTCCACGGCCGCCGCCGGCCTGCAGTACCTGCGGGCCCGCTGGTACGACCCGGCCGGGGCCTCGTTCGCCTCCCGGGACACCTACCTGGGATCGGCCCCCGACCCCGCGAGCCTCAACCGCTACGCCTACGCCCAGGGCAACCCGGTGGCGTACTCCGACCCCGCGGGCCGCGCCGCGTGGCTCAAGAGCGCCTCGAAGACCGTGCTCTCCGCGGCCGGGAGGGGGAGCGGCAAGCTGACCTACAACCGCCTCTCCGGATCGCTGCTGGACCCGACGTTGAAGAGGACGGGGCAGAAGGCGAGCTGCTTCACCCAGGGGCTGCCCACCGACGCCCACGGGAACGTGGTCGCCTCCACGGCGCCCACGTGGGGGCAGCGGCAGGCGGCCTGGGCCAAGTCGTCGGCCAAGTCGTCGGCGCGCGCCTCCCCGTCCAAGTCGGGGGGAGGCGGCTCCGCCCGTTCGGTGCGCCTGGCCGGCCGGGCGGCCACCGCCCAGGCGACGGCCTCCGCCGTCCAGCGCGCGTTCTGCGCCGGCGCGTCGTTCCTGGGTGTGGCCGACCAGTCCGGCGCCGTGGACTGGGGCGCCCTGGGCCACGCAGCCCTGGACGCGCTCGGCTTCGTGCCGGGCCTGGGGGCGGCCGCCGACGTGGCCAACGGCCTGTGGTACCTGGCCGAGGGCAACTTCGTGGACGCCGGCATGTCGTTCCTGTCGGCCATCCCCGGCGTGGGCGACGCCCTCGGCGCGGGCAAGACCGCGCTGAAGACGGGGCTGGCCGCAGCTGATGCAGCCAAAAAAGCGCTCTCTCCAAGCCAAATGACCCAAGCGCTTAAGGAGGCCAAGAGCAAGGTGAAGCGTGAGATAGACAGATTCGAATACGATGATAGCCGAAGGGATTTTGATGTCGGCGAAGATCGTGTGCCCCACGTTCACTTCGCCGACGGTACCTCAATGACAAGCCATGGTACGATTCACGACGAGAAGAAGGGCGTGCCCAGCCCCTCCAAGGAAGCCTCCGAGTTTCTCGAGAAGGGCGGCTGGGCGGGAGGGCCGAGGGAATGATTGCGTTCGCGTGGGATACCGCATCGGGTTGCTTCGCCAAGCTGGGCGAGTGCGGGCTGACGATTGCCGCGCGGGACGCGGCGGCGTTTTTCAGCTGGTGCGCCCGTGCTGTTGCCGATGCGCCGGCAGGGCATTGGAGCCCCGTGGCCCCATCGGGGCGCGAGGGCGCGTCCGCGCGGGATTGCTGCGAGCTTCTGCTGAGGGACGGTGGGAAGGGAGCGTGGCTGGTCGGCGTCGCGCGCGGCTCCGAGGTTCCCCGCGTCGCAGATGAGGTTGTGCTGGAGTTCGATCGGGACGAGCGGGAGGATCTGCGCTCCTTCCTTGCCGATCAGCTGGAGAGGGCTCGGTCCGGCTTCCTGGGGGGAGGTGCGCATTACCGTGACTGGAAGAGGCGGTGGCGCGATTCCGAGAGCGATCTGGTGATCTACATAGAAGAAGAGGGCTGGCGGCCGAATTTCCCGGAGGCGGGGCATGCTCCGGCGGGGGTTTGCCGTGTTCCCCTGGTCCCGCCCTTTGACGTTTCGCGCGAAGAGGCCTGCGCGCGGTGGGGAGATCCTCTGGGCCTCTTCCCCTCGCAGGGCGCTCACGCCGGAGCGGTGGCAATATGGGGGGGCATGGCCTTGTGGTTCGACGGCGAGGGGCTTTGCCGCCGCGCCCAGCTGGGACCCGGTTCGGATGCTCGCATCGACGGACTCGATGTTCTTTCGACGCCCTATAGGCGGGCGGTGCGCATGCTGCGCGAATCCGCTCCGGATGTAATCGTCGGGAAACGTTCGGTTGCCTCCATTTCCCGAGGCGTCAAGCTGGTCGGTCCCGCGAGGCCGCGGCTGTCGCGAAGGGCTCGCTACGCGGTTGTCGTTCCGCCCGAGGACCTCGAGGTGCGGGTCCAGGCGCTTCTTCCGATCGCGCGAGCGGTGCTGCCGGGCGGATGGAGGGAGGGGCTGCGCATGGTGCGGCGGTGGCTGCGCGACTTCCCCTACAGCGTGACGCACCCGCCGCGGACAGAGCTTGCGGACGTTGAGGGGAAGTTGGAGCGCGGCAGGTGGAGCGAGGCGGTGTCCTTCTTCGTCATAGATGTCGGCAGCGGGGGCCTTTCGATGTCGGAGGGCGACCGAGCGGTTGTAAGGAGACTCTGCGAGCAGCTGGGAGTGGAGGAGCGGCTTGCATGATAGCGCGGAACGGCTCTGGCTCGCCCCGCGTGCCGCGGGGAAGATGCCCCGAGCGTTGCATTCGAGTGAAAGGAAGCGAGATGTTCGACTTGTTCAAGCGGAAGAAGGTCCGGCCGGCCCAGGCGGAGGGCGATCCCTCGATGTTCTCGGGGTTCCTGGAGTACTTCGGGGAGCCCCCCGTCCTCGGCACCGTCGGTGGCGATCCCTACGAGGAGCTTATGGACAAGTTGGGGGGCGTTCGTTTGGGGATGGAGTGTTCAGGATTTTCGAGCGTCACGACCTTGAAAAATGGCACCGACTCGTTTCAGAGTACTTCACAGCGCTTCACGGGGAGTTTGATCTTTTCGGATACGATTGGTTGGGACGCTGTTTTGCGATAGATAGGGAGGAGGGGGAGAACAGCGGGCTTGTGGTGCTCTTGGAAGTTGGAACCCTCGACATATATTATATCGAAAAGGACATAATATCATTCTTAAATGATGAGATTCCAAACAACAGCGATGCCTGTCTCGACGCTGGTAGATACCAGGAGTGGCTGGAGGTACAGCCCCCCGTGCGCATTCGAGAGTGCGCCGGCTACAGAATCCCCCTCTTCCTCGGCGGGGAGGACTCCCTGGAGAACATGGAGATCTCCGACATGGAGGTGTACTGGGACATGACAAGCCAGCTGTGGGAGGCCGTGAAGGACCTGCCCGAGGGTACCAAGATAGGCAACGTGACGTTCGAGTAGGATCTGAGAGAGGAGAGCGAAGAGGACTGTGGACGAGAAGGAGTTTTGGCGGATAATCGATCTGGCTGATTGGGGTCGGGAGGGCGATGACGAGGCTGTGACGGAGGGGATGGTGCAGCACCTGGCCTCCCTTTCTGACAAGGAGATATTTGCCTTTGACGATGCGCTGGCGGAGCATCTCCATGCCCTCGATCGGCGCGACATCGCCGAGGCAGCGTTCGGGGATGCGGAGTACTTCTCACCCGACGAGTTCGTCGATTGGCGCTGTGTGTGCGTCGTGAACGGGGAGGGGCTGTACCGGGATGTTTTGGCGGGCCGACGGCTTCCTTCGTCTGACCTGTGCTTCGAGTCCATTCTCTATGTGCCCATGAGGGCGTGGGCGCGCAAGCACGGTGCCGAGGCGGAGAACTACCCGCACCAGAGCGAGACCGACTACTTCACCTATGGCAACGCCGAGGGATGGGCGCCTGCTGCGGGGGACGACGGGAGCGATTCGGCGGCCGAGAAGCAGGCATCTTTCGAGGAGAAGGTGCGGTCGATGGACTGGGAGGGCTTTCTCCGCCTTGCCCTGGTCCAGGGCGAAGGGGGCAATTTCTCACATATCGAGCCGAAGGACGCCCAGATGGTCTTCGCTATGCAAGGGGAGCGTACGTACAGCTACCTGACGCTGCTGCTGGGGCCGGTGTATTGGGCCTACCGGCGGTGCTACCTGCCGGCTCTTGTGCTGCTCGCTGTGTACGTGGGGCTCCTCGCCGGATTTCTTCTCGCTGGCGTAAACCCGCGGATGTTCCGATTTCTTCCCGGCGCCATAGCCGGTGCCTACTTCTACCGGGCTTATCGGTGGCAGGCCGATGCTGTGATGCGCAAGATGGCCACCGCTGGCGTCGACGATCCGGCAGAGCAGGAAACGTACATGCGCGAGCGCGGGGGCACCAGTCCGCTAGCCGCTACGGGCATGTTCGCTCTCTATGTGGGGGCCTCCGTCGCAGCTTTGGCGCCTTTGTGGCTTCCCGCGTTGGGTGCGGGGGCGTTCTGATGTGGCGTTCGCTGCGATTTCCTGCGCGTGATGTACACTAGGAGCTGCTTGCGAGAGAGGGAGGAACCTTGCCATGATATGTCCCGAGTGCGGTTGCGACTATGCGTTGGCGCGGCCCGTGTGCCCCGAATGCGGGGCGCCGTCGGCGCCGTCTCCGGTTGAGAGGGCGACCTTTCCCGAGCCGGCGCTGGCCATGTGGCAGACTTCGGTGGGGATGTCGGTGCTCGGTGTATTCGGTGGGGGCATCCTGCTGGGGCTGGCGGCTGATTTGGTAGCGGCTGTGCCCGCGGCGGCGCTTATGGCCCTGCGGGCGGTGCAGGGCTCCTTCGACAACTCGGCGCTCGCGACCGGCCTGCTCGTGTGGGGGATGGTCGCTATCGTTGTCCAGGCCGTTGCGATCATCGTGTACGCCAAGGTGATCTACCCGTCCTACTTCACCGACCGTCCGCGGCTGCGCTCGCCCAAGCTCATCTCGTTTTTGAACTGCTCGTTCGGCTCATGGGTGTTCGGGCCTCTGTGGAACGCGGGGCTGACGCGCGGCGAAAGGGGGATGTCTACTACTGTATGCGTGGTGCTGCAAGCGGTGGCCATCGTGCTGGCTTTGATACTGGGCACGATGTTCTTCTCGCAGCTGACCGCAGTGCAGGTAGGAGGTTCCAGAGGCGGGAGCGCGTCGGGCGACGCGGCGGCATCGGATTCGACGAGCACGTGGCGGGATGGCGGAAGCTCGTCGGTCTCGACCGATGCGGGCATGTTCGACTCCCCCTTCTACGGCGTGTCGTTCGCAGCGCCCGAGGGATGGTCGGCTGCGGAGGCTGCGGGGGAGGACGTTATCGCGGCGTACAGCCCCGACGGCCATCCCGATATTGGGTTCGAGTGCTCGGTGGGCGACGCCTGGGCGCATCTGGACGACAGCGAGCGGGAGGGCCTCGCGCGTCGCGACATGGACACCGGGTTCTTCGATCCCGAGATGTTCGCCTCGGAAGACCCTTTCGACGACGAGCGCGTGGAAAAGGTGCGGCTGGGCGGCGTGGACTACATCAAGATGTCGGCTCTGTACGAGGAGACCGCCTCGGGCGGGATGGCCCCACGCTACTGCGACCTCGTGCATGTTGAGAACGGCATAATGTATTTCTTCCTCTTCTGGGACGACGACGAGTACGCCAACGACTGCTACGCGCAGTTCGAATCAGCGGTAGCTTCCGCGACCTACACCTGGCCCAAGTCCTGCGAGAACGAGTGACGCAGGGGGGTGGGTTGTCTGTGCCAGCGACCCGAGTGGTTTGGTCGGCTGTGGGCTGTCAATGGCCAAAGCGGTGGGTTGGGGCGTGGCGGTTTGGGCGGGGAGTGCTACTATGGAGCGCGTGCGACTATAGGGGTCGCGTGGAAATTAGGGAGGAATGTTCCATGAAAAGGAAGATGTTGGGCATGGTGGCTGCTGGGCTTTTGGCGGTGAGCCTCGCGGGGTGCGCGGGCAACGCCGGCGACAATGCGCCCGATGACCAGGCGCAGGACGCGACGCAGTCTCAGGCCGCCCCGGCGGCCGGCGATGAGGCGGGCGCTTCGTCTGAGGCCGGGTCTCTGGATGAGAACCGCGCCGAGATGGAGGCCATGCTGAACGCGATGGCGCTGGGCAACGTGACCATCGATACCGAGATGGTTATCGAGGCCGGTGCTGATGGCGTGAACGGCAGCCAGGACACCAACATTCTGGTGAAGGTGGCCACCGACTCGGATGACCCGCGTGCGTACTACCGCTACGACATGCCGGGCACCGAGCTGGACGGCGTGGAAATGTACGTGACCGGCACGCAGCTTATCGCCGTGTCCGACGGCACGGCGGTGGATACGGGCTCCGACCAGTCTGAGATCGACGCCCTGCTGGCCAGCAGCGCCGATCTGACGAGCGCCCTGGTGCCCATCCAGAATGCGACGAGCATCCAGAAGACCGAGGCCGACGGCACCGTCACGTTCCATGTGGTGTCCGACCCCGAGGCTCTGAGCGCTCAGCTTCCGACCGAGGGCTTCGACGGCTACACGTCCTATGAGGCCGACTACACCTTCGACGCCGACGGGAAGCTGCAGTTGATGACGATGAAGGCGACGGGCACCGCCGATCAGAGCGGCACCGAGATCCAGCTGACCATGACGACGACCGCCACCTATTCCGACTACGGTACCACGGTGGTGGAGGACGCTCCCGAGCCCGTGCAGTAGCGCAAACGCTGACGGCAAACGTGCACGGCCCTCTCCTTGCGGGAGGGCCGTCTTGTTTTTCTCGGGTCTTGCGGTGGTGCCGCGTTGTTGACGGAGCATTTCGGGTAATATGTATCCGTTTAGAATGAACCTGCCGACGAAGGGACTGAGTCGATGGCGAACGAATACCAGTACGATCGCGTTCTGCTGAAGTTGTCCGGAGAGGCGCTGGCTGGCGACCTCGGGTATGGAATCGATCCGAAAGTGGTGGACGACCTGGCGGAGGAGATCGCCGAGATCGTTCACGACGGTGTGCAGCTGGCGGTGGTTGTCGGTGGCGGCAACATTTTCCGCGGTCTGGCCGGCTCGGCCGAGGGCATGGATCGTTCCCAGGCCGACTACATCGGCATGCTGGCCACGGTGATGAACGCCCTGGCTCTGCAGGACGCCTTCGAGCGCCACGGCATCTTCTCGCGCGTGCAGAGCGCCATTAACATGCAGGAAGTGTCTGAGCCCTACATTCGCCGTCGCGCCATCCGTCATTTGGAGAAGGGCCGTGTGGTCATTCTGGCTGCCGGCACGGGCAATCCGTATTTCACCACCGACACCACTGCCGCTCTGCGCGCCTGCGAGCTGGATGTGGACTGCGTGATGAAAGCCACCAAGGTGGACGGCGTGTACGACGCCGATCCGAAGACGCATCCCGATGCGCACCGCTTCGACCGTATCAGCTACATGGACGTGCTCAGCCGCGGCTTGAACGTGATGGACGCCACGGCCACCTCGCTGTGCATGGACAACGATGTGCCCATGATCGTGTTCGACCTGACGAAGCCCGGCAACATTAAGGCTGCGCTGCAGGGCGAGCCCGTGGGCACCGTAGTGGAGTAATCGCCGGGCATCGCGCGGCATCGTAGAAACGCAAGAGCCGTAAGGCTTGGAAAAGGGAGGAACCCCATGGCAGATATCGACGAGATTTTGATGGGCGCCGAAGAGCGCATGGAAAAGGCTGTGACGGCGCTGCGCGACAATTTCGCCAGCGTGCGCACCGGGCGCGCGAACGCCATGGTGCTCGACCGCATCAAGGTGGACTACTACGGGGTGCCTACTCCCGTGAACCAGATGGCCGGCGTGAAGATCCCCGAGGCGCACCTGCTGGTTATCGAGCCCTGGGACAAGGGCGTGCTGCGCGCCATCGAACAGGCCATTCTGGAAAGCGATCTGGGCGTGACTCCCAACAACGATGGCAACGTCATCCGCCTGCCCTTCCCGGCCCTGACCGAGGAGCGCCGCCGCGAGCTGGTGAAGCAGTGCAAGACCTATGCCGAAGAGGCCCGCGTGGCCGTGCGCAACGCTCGCCGCGACGCGAACACCGCGGTGGAGAAGGCCGTGAAGAACGATAACCTGCCCGAGGATGAGTCGAAGCGTGCCGAGGCCGAGATTCAGAAGATGACCGACCGCTTCGTGGCCGAGGTGGACGAGGCACTGAAGAAAAAAGAAGCCGAGGTTATGGAAATCTAATCGGTTCCGTCGTTGCTGGCGCAACGACAGGAACGCCGACGCTGCGGTTCCGACAGGCACCTGGCCTTGCACTTCAGGACTTACCTTCGCGGCACGAAGGCCGCTCAGCCGCCCTTCAGCACAATTCCAGGCACCTGTCGCAACCTCGCTGGCTTCCTTGGGCGAACCTGCGAGAAATGATATGGTCAAAAGTTTGGACTACATATTTCCGAATCCGCCTGCGGGGCTTGACCCCGCGGCGCTCGATCGCGCCTGCGTGCCGGAGTCGGTGGCCGTCATTATGGACGGGAACGGACGCTGGGCGAAGAAGCGCGCATTGAACCGCCTAAAGGGCCACAAGGCTGGCATCGAGGCGGTGCGCGAGACCATTCGCTGCGCGTCGGATCTGGGTGTGAGATACCTGACCATCTACTCGTTCTCCACCGAGAACTGGAAGCGGCCCGAAGACGAGGTCGTGGGGCTGATGGACCTGTTCGCCAAGACCATGCTGGCCGAGGTGGACGGGCTGCACGAGGAGCACGTGCGCGTGCGCACCATCGGCGACTTGTCGCCCCTGCCTGCGGAAACCCGAGAGGCCTTCGATGCCGCCTGGGAGAAAACGCGCGACAACGACGGCATGACGCTGGTGGTGGCCGTGAACTACGGCGGCCGCCAGGAAATTCTGCGGGCCTGCGAGGGCTGCATGCGCGAGGCGGCGCTGCTGGCGGAGGAAACGGGCGAGCTGGTAGCTCCCACCGAGGAGATGTTCGAACGTGGGCTGTACACCTACGGCATGCCCGACCCCGATGTGGTCATCCGCACGTCGGGCGAGATGCGCGTGTCGAACTTCCTGTTGTGGCAGATCGCCTATTCCGAGTTCGTGGTGACCGACGTGCTGTGGCCCGATTTCGACCGCTACGAGTTTCTGCGCTGCCTTCTGGAATACCAGGGCCGCAACCGTCGTTTCGGGGGCGTGGCCTAAATGCGCGGCGGCATGACCGAAGACGAGAAGAAGACCCGGGCCCTGCGGGCACGCGAGCGTCTGCGCCAGGGAATACCCCATCGCAGGACCGATGAGGCGCGATGCGCCGAGAAGAGCGAGCGCATCGGCTTCGGGCTGCTAACGGAATCGGACGAGGAGCGCGAGTTGCCGCCTTTGGCCTGCGATCCGGAATCGGCCCCGCCTGGGCCGCCCTGGCACTATGATTTGTCGGAGGAGGAGAAGCAGGCGCTGCAGGAAAAGCGTGAGACGCGTCAACAGCAACGCGACCGGCTGAAGCGCAAGGCACTGGAGAAGACGCCGAAAAAGCTGAAGAATCCCTCCGACTTGCAGGTGCGCTTTCGCACGGGGGCCGTGTACACGGCGGTAACCGTGCTGTGCGTGCTGGCCGGCGACATTCCCATGGTGCTGATGCTGATGGCTGTGGCGGGCATTTGCGCTGGAGAGTTCTTCTATATGCTGCGCTCCGACGCGAAGCTGCCCAACGAGATGCTGGGCATTATCGCGGCGGTGCTGTATCCCCTCAGCGTGTATCTGGCCGGCTTGGTGGGAGCGTTGCTGGTTAACCTGGCGCTGCTGCTGGCATTGCTGGTGTGGTACGTGTTCTGGCTGCGGGCGCGCATTCCCGATGTGGGCGTGAGCTTTTTCGGAGCTGCTTATACGGGACTTTTGCTGTGCGGGCTCATTGTGATACGCGTGTCGCTGCCCGATCCGTGGGGCGGTGTGGCCGTGCTGCTGCTGTTCCTCAGCGTGTGGGCCAACGACGCTTTCGCCTATTTGGTGGGAAGCAAGATCGGGCGTCATAAGCTGGCACCGCGCACCAGCCCGAAGAAGAGCTGGGAGGGTTTCTTCGCCGGATTGGTGGGCTCGGTGCTGTTCTGGTGCCTGATGACGCTGGTGCCCGGCGTGACGATGTCCATTGTGCAGGCCGTGGTCTTCGGCATTCTGTCGGGATGCATGGGCGTGCTGGGCGATTTGGCGGAAAGCCGCATCAAGCGCAACTCCGGATTTAAAGATTCGGGCACCATTATGCCGGGCCACGGCGGCCTGCTCGATCGCAGCGACTCGTTGTTCCTTACCTCTATTACCGCGGCCATCCTCATGGTGGCCGGCGGATGCATTCCCTACGCCGTGTTCTAACGGCACGGGCAACCTGTTCTCCCTCGATTGAAAGGCGTCGCCATGGGCAAACGTCGCATTGTGGTTCTCGGCTCCACGGGATCGATTGGCACGCAGACGCTGGACGTGGTGCGCCAGCACGGCGATGCGCTGGAGATTGTCGGTCTGGCCGTGCATGGGAGCGTCGACGAGCTGCTGGTACAGGCGCGCGCGTTCGGTGTGCGCCACCTGGCGGTGGGCAACGAGGCTTTGGCTGACGATGCGCGCTGCGACGAGGCGCGGGAGTTGGTGCGCTCGCTGGCGGTAGCCGCTAGCGAGCCCGACGACTGGTCGTTTGGCGTAGGCCCCGATGCGGTAGCTGCCCTGGCGCAGCTGTCCGAGGCCGAGGTGGTGGTGAACGCCCTGGTGGGCGCTGCCGGCCTGCGGGCAAGCTACGACACGTTAGCGGCCGGCAAGGTGCTGGCTCTGGCTAATAAGGAATCGCTGGTGGTGGGGGGAGATTTGATCATGCCCCTGGCGGCGCAGGTGGATGCCCAGCGACGGGCCGCGGGCACGGCACCGGCGGTGGGCCCAGCCGGCGCGCTGATGCCCATCGATTCGGAGCATGGGGCCATCTATCAGTGCCTGTTGGGTGAGGACGCCCGCGAGGTATCGAAGCTGTGGGTGACGGCGTCGGGCGGCCCCTTCCGCGGGAAGACCCGCGCCGAGTTGGGGTCCATCACGCCGGCTCAGGCTTTGGCCCATCCCACGTGGAATATGGGAGCCAAGATATCCATCGACTCATCCACGCTAATGAACAAGGGGCTGGAGGTTATCGAGGCCCATCACCTGTTCGCGATGCCCTACGACAAGATCGAGGTGGTGGTGCAGCCCCAGAGCGCCATTCACTCCATGGTGGAGTTCACCGACGGCTCGGTGAAGGCGCATCTGGGCACCACCGACATGCGCATTCCCATTCAGTTCGCCCTGTCGTATCCCGAGCGGTGGGCTGCCCCGGTGGCGCCCCTCGACTTCCGCACGCTGGGCACGCTGGAGTTCGCCGCACCCGACACCGATACGTTCCGCTGTCTGGCGTTGGCTCGGCATGCCGGCGAGGCGGGCGGCACACTGCCCTGTGTGATGAACGCGGCGAACGAGGTGGCTGTGGCGGCGTTTCTGGCCGAGCAGATTGGCTATCTGGATATCGCCGCGTGTGTGGAGGCTGCTATGGAGGCCCACGAGCGCGATGGTGTGCAGACAGTGGAGAGCATCTCCCAGTTGCAGGATGTGGACGCTTGGGCTCGTGTCACGGCCCGCGCGTGGTGCGAGCGCGCAGCTCGCTGAGAGGTCCTGAACGGGCAGGGTGCTGGCACCCCAGATGGGCAAGCGCGCCCGTGCTCTGACGCCCGCCTTCTGGGGTTGCAATCTTCCTGGAAAAGGACTGAAGGGCAAGGGGAGTTAGCGGCCCTCGCCCTTCGTCATTGAAAAGCTATTTGCGCAGATGGCGCTTGCGGTACAGGCTCCAGGCGCCCACTCCCAGGCTTACCAGCAACATAGCGCCGAGAGCGAGGGCGGTGCCTGCCGCCTCGTCGCCGGTTTGCGCGAGGCGCGTAGCGGGCTCGGCTGCCTCCTCTGCCCCGCCCGTGGGCGGCAGCGGCAGGTCGGGGTAGCCGTAGGACACGGTTTGGCCCTCGTCGTCGATATCGGCGTGCACGGCCAATTCGCGATCTTCGTAGTACAGCGACTCGAATACCACGAAGCTAGTGCCGTCGGCAGCGCCGCCTGGGATGGTTATCTCCACCGGCACGGTGCCCTCCGAGGCTTCGGGGGTGAACACGTGCTCGACGGTTACTACGCGATCATCGACGGTGTAGGGCTCGCCGGTTGCCTTGTCCATCAGCAGCGCCACCAATCGGTACTCATGGCCGGGCATGAGCCCCTGGAAGGCCACGGTGTCGATGATGGTGGCCTCGTCGGCGGGCAGCCCCTCATGGGTGCCGCTGGCGCTGTCGACGGCAGTGGTGCCGATGCCCACCGGGCTCACCGTGATGGTCTGCTTTCGATCATCGAGGTCGCGATGGCGCGCCACCTCGGCATCGTGCTGCAGCAGCGTCTCGAACACCACCAGCTCGGTGCGTTCGCCAATGGCGCTGGCGTCGAAGGAGAACGGTACATTGACATATCCGGTGTAGTCGTCGGGCGTGAACTCCACGGCGGTGATCACAGCTTCCCCGTCGACGAGGAACGGCTCGCCGGTGGCCTTGTCCATCAGCACGCCCTCCACCGTGTAGGGGGTGTGAGGGGTGAGACCCGTGTAGGTGACGCGGTCGATGATGGCCGCCCCCGGCACGGCGCCGATCTCGGTGTCGTACACGTCTTGGGTGGTGCCGTCGTAGGCGCTCGTGCGCAGGGTTGGTTTGCCCGCTGCGGTGTTGTTCAGCGTGCCCAGGTCGACCACCTGACAGTCGTCGGTTTCGTCCACCACCACCTCGTCGTGGATCATCTGGAAAAGCTCGTTGCCGGGGCAGCGAAGTTCTTCCAGATCGTAGGTGTCGAAGGGCAGGGCGCCTCGGGCGTTGTCTACGGGCGCAGCGCTTCCGTTGGCGGCGAGGCCGAACCAGGTGCCGGCTGTGGCATCCAGGGCCTCCTCATCCAGCACCAGGGGCATCTGGAAGCTGCCGTCCTCGGCGCGAAACTGCTCGTCGTTGGCGTTGGTGCGCGCGTCGTGGGGATGGGCGGCGGTAGCCTGGGTTGAGGCCATGCCGTTCTTGTCGGTTACGATGATGTGCCACTCGCCCGTGGTCTTCGAGGTGAGCTTGAAGGGGATGCCCGCCAGCTTGGCCGCTCCGTCGGCGCGCTTGAGGAACGCGAGGTCGGCGCGGGCCACGCGGTCGGTGACCAGGTCGCCGTCCTGCTCGGCGTTAAACGTCTCCACCACCTCGTCATCGTGGTTCGCATCGGCGACGTGGCGTACGTGCACAGTGTCGTCCAGTAGGTATCCCTCGGGTGCTTTCACCTCCAGAATGGTGTAGGTTCCCAGGGGCAGCGCGGCGCGGCCATCCGACAGGCGGTAGAAATCCGGGCCGCTGATCTTGTAGGGCAACACGCTCTCGGCGTTGTTTTTGTCAACGTGCGTGAAGGTGCCGTCGGCGCAGTCCAAACGGAACGAGCCGGTGTCGTCGGTGCGCACGAGCCAGCTGGCGCGGGGGTTCCGATCGCGTACGGTCTCGGCAGTGGCTTGGGGCACATCGTAATAGTTGATGCGGAAGCGGGCATCGCCCAGGGTGGCGTTGCCCTGCGGCGCGGCCTCCAGCGTCTGGTCGTCTTTCTTCTGCAACACGATGGCAAGTGGATTCAGCTTGGCTTTGTCGGTGACGTTGGTCGTGTTGACGCGCGTAACCACCTGGTCGGTTACCACGACGGGGTACACGCGCGGGTCAAGGGCGAATCCGCTGTGGGGACGGGCGGTCTCCTTCACCCAGTAGGAGCCGATGGGCAGCTTGTCGGCGCGTGCGTAGCCGTCGCCCTGCTCGTTCAGGGCGGTGGTCATGCTGCGTACCGGCTGCAGACAGGCGGCATCGGCGAAGATGCCGTAGGTGGCGCCGGCCAGCGTGTAGCAATCGTTGCCTGCGGTAAGGTCGGGGTTGTTCGACACTTTCAGCAGGTCGATGGAGCCGGACTGGGGCTCGTCCTCGAAGCGGATGGCGCAGATGTCGTCGTCGCTTTCGGCAACTTCCACGGTGACCGATTGGATGCGGTCGGACAGGCGGAATCCGGGCGGGGCGAACAGCTCGGCCACGAAGTAGTCGCCGGCTTCCACATCGCGCACCACGGGGGTGGTGCCGTCCTTCTCGGTAACCAGGGTGACCGGTGCGTTGGCCTCGGCCCACGACTGGGCCTCCTGCCAGGTTTTCCACGTGCGCGCCTGGGCGAGATCGCGGGCGCTTGCGGCGGCCTGCTCGCTGTCGAACGCGGCGAACACGCCATGTTCCAGGGAGTAGTTGCCGTTGGCATTCGAAATGGACGGATCGGATGACACCTTGGTCAGCTGCGCGTTGCCGCCGCGGGGCGGGGCTGCCAGCAGATAGCCCACGATGTCTTGGAAGGTGTTGCCCGTGGCGCCCGACTTGGTGTCGAACTTATAGAAGAAGGTGTACCAGCCGGTGTACTTCGTCTGCGAGCCGTTGTAGATGCCCTTGAAGGTGATGTAGTTGTTTCCGTTGGGCTGGGGCAGCGGAGTGCCCGCGCCGTTGTTGATGTCCGACGAGCCGCAGCCGCCGCGGGCGATGGCCTTGTGGTCGGGCGACGTGCCCGGTAGGTAGCCGTCGTCTTTGTAGGTGGTACCCAGGGTGATGCACCGATCGCGATAGCTCTTGCCGCCCTTAGAGGTGGCGAACTGGGCGTCTTCTCCCAGGCGGGCGGCGATGGTGTCGGACAGATAGGCCTCCACTACCTCGTCGTAGGAGCTGTGGGCGGTGTTCAGCACAGGGGCGTTCCAGTCGGTTTCCGATGAGGTGCCGTGGGAGAACTCCCGATGGGTGCCGAACATCGCGCCAAAGCAGTAGGAGCCTACCCAGTGGCCGGTATAGCCGTAGGCGATCTGCTTCTCGGTTTGGTCGCGGTCGAACTCCTCGAGGCGCGTGTAGGGGTTCAGCTGGTAATGCGCATCGGGCTGGCCGGGAAACGCCACGGAACGAGCCAGCGGAGCGCCTTCGGTTCCCAGGCTGCTCGCCGGACCTTCAGCGGCGGCCTTCAGCTGCGCCACATCGGAGGCGAGCACGGTCTGCTGTCCGTCGTGATCGAGCAGCACGTCGTCGGTGATCAGCTGCGAGGCGACGAAGCGGTCGTAAGCCGCATGGGCCGGCGAAAGCCAGAAGACGATCGCCAGGGTGTCCAGGCGTTCGGCGTAGGCGGCCGGAATGCTGACCACGCCGGCCTCGCCGTCGTAGCGGCATTCGTCGGTGATGTCGCGCTGCTGATCGTTGAACGCGGCATAGCGGTCGTATACGGCGAAGCGCAGGTTATCGCGGTAGTCTAGGGCGGCCGACCCGTCGCCCACGGCGACGAGCAGCGTGTCGTCTGCGCGCACTGCCGAGGCTTCGTACTGGGCGAAGTCGACGGTTTCCTGGTCGCTGTCTTTGAAATGCAGCAGCACGCAAACGTCCCCGCGGGGCTCGTCTGCTGCCGCTTGGGGTGGGGCGCCCGTTGAAAGGGGCATAAGGCCTGCCAGCAAGAGGAATGCTAAAAGGGCGCTGATAGCCAAGCGCACCGTGCGCGCGCTGCGGGTGGCAGAATGGCTGTGATCCATCGTGACTCCTTTCTGCGCTGTTCCGGCAGCGCGTTGAACGGCAAGATCAGACGAATGGCCGCGGCAGTGACGTCCCCAATGCAAGAATGGCCGTGTGATGAGTTTGGCGTTCGGCGGCCAGTTCGTCTGATGGGTCCTACTGTAGAACCGCACTGTCGCAGTTCCGTCTCGGGAACCACCGCCGAAAGTTCGCCGCCCCGCCGCACGAAGATCGCGAGAAGACCGTCCCTGATGCGGGTGCGCCACCCGCCCGGTGCCGTACGGAAGCCGCCCGCTTGCCGCGAGCGCGAGGGGCGCGTCTGCGCCGACGCCCTTACACCTATCGTCTACTGGGACGAAAACGACCCAGCTATGACGGAGGCTATCCTGTGAAATCCCCGTAGGGACCTTGTAGTTATTTCACGCAGCGGCCCCGCTCGGCGCAGTGAAAATGCTGTGCGCTTTCTATAATGGCTGCGATACCCGGGCCGCATGGCAAGGCGGCTGATCTGCATTCAGACCTCGATAAAAGGAGATCACTCAGTGGACTTTCTCATCATGTTGGTGTGCGCCGTCATCACCATCGGCTTTCTCGTGTTCATTCACGAGGGTGGCCACTATCTGGCGGCCCGCGCCTTCGGCGTGCGTGTGACCGAGTTCATGCTCGGCTTGCCCGGCCCTTCCGTCGGCTTTACCAAAGGCGAGACGCGCTTCGGCGTGACCGCCGTGCCGCTCGGCGGCTATGCGAAGGTGTGCGGTATGGAGGCCGGTCCCCTGCAGCCGCATTTGCAGGAAGTGCTGGCGGCTCTGTACCGCCGCGGCACCGCCAATATGGAAGACGTCGCCCGCGACTGCGGCATTTCCGACGACGAGGCCTACGAGGCCCTGGAGGAGCTGGTGGAGTGGGGCAGCATCATGGGTCCCACCAAGCAGGATGAGTTCAACACCTACCGCGCCCCGCGCGTGGTACCCAGCAAGCGCGCGGTGAGGAAGGCTGAGGCGGCGGGCGCTCCGGCGCTGCCCATCTACGAGCTGGGCGAGCCGCGTCCGGTGCACGACGAACGCGTGCTGTACGAATCGGAATACCATCAGCAGTATCGCTCGCTCCCCTTCTGGAAGCGTTCGGTCATTCTGCTGGCCGGCATTGCCACGAACCTACTGTTCGCCATGCTGGTGTTCGTGCTGGTGTTCTCGGTTATCGGGTTTCAGGTGGCGCATCCGGAAACCGGCGAGATCGTGACCATTCACGCTTCGGTGCTGCAGGCCATCCAGGCCGGGTTCGCCTACATCGGCATGGTGGTGCAGGCGGTGGCCGGCCTGTTCAATCCCGCCACGGCCGCGCAGACGGTGTCCGACTCCACCTCCATCGTGGGCATCGCCGTTATGTCGAAGGACTATTTCCAGGCTGGCCTTATCGAGGCGCTGGAGTTCATGGCCATGATCTCGGTGTCGCTCGGCATTATGAACCTGCTACCCATCCCGCCGCTGGACGGTGGACGTTTCGTGGTGGAAATCTTCCAGAAAGGCACCCGCAAGACCGTGTCCCAGAAGGCTATGAACTACATGTCCATGGCGGGCATGGCCCTGTTCCTCGGCTTTTTCGTGATCATGTTGAACCAGGACATCCAGCGCTTCGTCTTCGGCAACTGGTAATGCTTGTCGTGCGCTACTACATGAATGATGTATGGGGACGGCTTGCGAGCCGTCCCCGGCTTTGTAATGGGGCGATTTATTGCGCTCTAAGTCCGGAGCAGATGTGGTGAGAGTCCCTTCGAAAAGGTTGGCTGAGATCTATGGGCGCGGGTGGAGTGTCCAGTAATTTGTGTCATTGCATGTGTTTGGCTAGCGTGTTTCCCATGACGAGAAATTCTCCGCACTGCGGAGAGAATTTGGCAAAAGTGCGTCACCGTTGAAAACGAACAGGGGCGAAGGTGCACTTCGCACATGAGAAAAATGGGACCGCGAGGCTTCGAAGGGCTTCGTGCGGCTTTTGTCTGCCGCCTTTCGATGTGTTCTGCTAAAATCCACGGTACCACAACAGCAGGTTCTCCCATCGTTGGGATGGAGAGGCTGCATACAGCTGAATATGTCCAACTCGGAAAACACAAATAGGAGGGCATCTGCCTTTCAAGGTGTTTTGCGAGTTATGCAGCCTTGCTGTTGTGGTGACTGTGGCGGATGTCCTCCTCTTTTGTCGCTGCTCAGCGCACCCGGATCTCCCCTGCGGTCGAGATGTTCGATTTCGGAGAAGGAGATATCAAATGAGGCGTGTGCTATTGATTTTCATGATGACTTTGGTCGTTTGCGGCGGCTTAAATGGATGCGCAAACAGCCCTAAAGAAATTTCAGGAACGATGGGAAGCGTTATCGCCGAAGAGGAGAACTCTGTTCGAAATGCGATTTCGGAAACCAAAGATGCAGATACGGAAGAAGCGGGGGCAGAGGAGTACAGTGGCGAGACGATCGAATATGCTTTAAGCGCCGGCGGCATCTTTGTGTTGAATTCAGATAGCGAGACCGTGGAGCCGCTTGACTTATATGCGCTCTCATTCCATGCATTAGATGATGAAAGGGATGTTTGCATAGGAGGCGATGATCCAATTGTCCTGGATAGAAAGCTCGGGGCAAAATTGATCTTCATTGATGAGAGTGAATATGGCTTCTATGGGGCTAAGCGGGTTTTGGAAAACGGTTATACGGTGGCAGAAGGTACAGAGAGCAGCATTTCAGCCTATGATAAAGTGGACGGGATAACAGTGTCTGATTTTTCCGATGAGGAAACCGGGCAATTTCTCGCTGAACGAGGAATAATTCTTGATGACTGTCGCATTGGGGGACGAGTCGATTTTCTGAAATCAGCCACTTCTTGTGCCTTTGACGCCGAATGGTATGAAGGAACCCAATGGGAAAGCGGGATGCTTCGCTTGGAAACCCCATATTACATTTTCGACGACAGCGAAGATCTTGATGGGTCTATCCCGACCAAAAGTGGTTACTTTGAAGTAGATACTTCAAACTGGGAATCGGGGCTTTATCTCGTGCAGATGTCCGTGGGGGGCGGTAACTCCGGTTATGCTTCACTAGAGGTACTCTAGGTACGAACCAGTTAAAGATCGCAAGCAAGTTATCTCGCACGGTTTGGGAGGGGAACTATGCAATTTAGTGCGGCCTGCGTCAGGCGAATACGCAGGCCACATTCGCTATTGTGATGAGGTTGGGCGCGCCCAGTCCGGCAAGCTCTATAATTGCTTGGAATTGACGTGTTCTAAGGAATGCCTATGACCAAGGAATTGAAGCCCCACGAGCGTACGCGCCAGATTATGGTGGGCGACGTGCCCGTGGGCGGCGGGGCGCCGGTGGCGGTGCAATCGATGCTGAATGCGGCCGCCGACGATGTGGCTGCCAACCTCGCGCAGATTCAGGCGCTGGCCGAGGCCGGCTGCGAGATCGTGCGCATGGCCATCCCCCGGCGCGACTGCCTGGATGCCTTCGAGGCCGTGTGCGCCGCGTCACCCCTGCCCGTGGTGGCCGACATCCACTTCGACGCGCGCATCGCCAGCGAGGCGGCGCGGCGCGGCGCGGCCAAGCTGCGCATCAACCCGGGCAACATCGGAGGCCTGGAGGCCACGCGCGAGGTGATCGCCGCAGCTCGCGAGGCGGGCATTCCCATTCGCATCGGCGTGAACGCCGGCTCGCTGGACGACGCATTGGCCGCCCGCGACGACCTGACGCTGCCCGAGAAGCTGGCGGCCTCGGCGGCCGAGTACGTGCGCTTCTTTCAGGACGAGTGCGACTTCTTCGACATCGCCGTGTCGGCCAAGGCTCACGACGTGCAGACCACCATCGACACCTATCGCCTGCTGGCCCGCGATCTGCCCGAGGTGCCGCTGCACATCGGCGTCACCGAGGCGGGCACCGCCTTCCAGGGCATCATCAAGTCGGCGGCGGGCTTGGGCGTTCTGCTGGAGCAGGGCATCGGCGACACCATGCGCATCTCGCTGACCGACGACCCGGTAGTGGAAGTGCGCGCCTGCTGGACGCTGCTCGGCGCGCTTGATCTGCGCCGTCGCGCCCCCGAGCTCATCAGCTGCCCCACCTGCGGCCGCTGCCAGGTGAACCTCATCGGGCTGGCGCAGGAGGTGGAGGAGCGCTTGGCGAGCGTGCAGAAGCCCGTGAAGGTGGCCGTCATGGGATGCGTGGTGAACGGCCCGGGCGAGGCCGCCGATGCCGATATTGGGGTGGCTTGCGGCGCGGGCTCGGGGGTCGTTTTCTCCCATGGTAAAATTGTCCGCAAAGTACAAGAGTCGGAAATCGTTTCTGCCCTTATGGAAGAGTTGGAGAACCTATGACCCAGATTCTGCGTATGAGCAACCTGTACGCCCCCACGCTGAAGGAAGACCCGTCCGACGCCGATATTGCCAGCGCGCGCCTGCTTTTGCGGGCCGGCATGCTGCGCAAGACCGCCTCGGGCGTGTACACCTTCCTGCCGCTGGGATGGCGTGTGCTGCACAAGATTGAGGACATTGTGCGCGAGGAGATGGACGCCGCCGGCGCCCAGGAGATTCTCATGCCCGCCCTGCAGCCGGCAAAGCTGTGGCATGAGAGCGGCCGCTGGAACGACTACGGCCCCGAGCTCATGCGCCTGACCGACCGCCACGACAACGAGTTCTGCCTCGGGCCCACCCACGAGGAGCTCATCGTTGACCTGGTGCGCAACGAGCTGCGCTCCTACAAGGAGCTGCCGGTGAACCTGTACCAGATCCAGACGAAGTATCGCGACGAGATTCGCCCGCGCTTCGGGCTTCTGCGCTCCCGCGAATTCATCATGAAGGACGCCTACAGCTTCAACGCCTCCCAGGAGTCGGTGCAGGAAACCTACGACGCCATGGGCGAGGCCTACAAGAAGATCTGCGACCGCTGCGGCTTGGAGTGGCGCGAGGTGGAGGCCGACGGCGGCCAGATCGGCGGCAGCGTGACCGCCGAGTTCATGGCCCTGGCGGAATCGGGCGAGGCGGAGCTGGTGTACTGCTCGTGCGGGTACGCCGCCGACGCCGAGGCCGGCGCCTGCATGGCGCGCCCCACGCTGCACGCGGTGGACGCCATGGAGAAGATTGCCACGCCGGGCGTGCACACCATCGCCGAGTTGGCCGAGTTCCTGGATATTCCCGAGTCGTCCACGGTGAAGGCGCTCTCCGGCAAGGACGCCGAGGGCAACCTCATCTGCGTGTTCATCCCCGGCGACCACGAGCTGAACGAGCTGAAGATCGAGGGCGTGGTGCCCGGCTTTGAGCTGCTGACCGACGAGGAGATGAAGGACTTCGGCCTGTGCAAGGGCTCCATGGGCCCGGTGGGCCTGCCCGAGAACGCCCGCATCATCGCGTCGCTGAGCCTGAAGGGCGTGCCGCAGTGGGTGGTGGGCGCCAACGAGGACGGCTACCACTACGTGGGCGCGCGCCTCGGCGAGGATTTCCAGGTGGACGAGTGGGCCGATCTGGCCACCGTGAAGCCCGGCGACTGCTGCCCCGAGTGCGGCCTGCCGCTGGACGGCGCCCGCGGCATCGAGGTGGCGCAGATCTTCCAGCTGGGCGACAAGTACTCGAAGGCCATGGGCGCCACGTTCATGGACGAGGAGGGCAATGAGGTGCCGTTCTTCATGGGCTGCTACGGCGTGGGCATCTCGCGCACCTTGGCCGCCATCGTGGAGCAGCACAACGACGAGCACGGCATCATGTGGCCGCCGTCGGTGGCGCCGGCCCAGGTGTGCGTCGTGCCGCTGACCGTGGGCGACGAGGAAGTGCAGCCCATGGCCGAGAAGATCGCCCGCGATCTGGCGGACATCGGCTTCGACGTGGTCGTTGACGATCGCGATGAGCGCGCCGGCGTGAAGTTCAACGACGCCGACCTCATCGGCTGGCCCGTGCAGATCGTGGTGGGCAAGCGCGGTCTGAAGGAGAATAAGGTGGAGGTGAAGTTGCGCCGCACCGGCGAGAAGAAGGAAGTGGGGCTGGATGTGCTGGCCGAGCTTATGGGCTTCGCCCGCCGCGCCATGCGCAACAACACCCACACCGGCGCCGGCTACGGCAGCTTCGACGCCATCTTCGGGTAAGAAGTTCCGAAGACACGAACGTTCCAAGGCCCGAGGCGCTTCGGCTCCTCGGGCTTTTCCATATTCCGCGCCGAATGGACGCGAGCCGCGCCGAATGGACGCGAGCCGCGCCGAATGGACGCGAGCCGCGCCGAATGGACGCGAGATCTCTATGCGCCGACCAAAGCCTAGTTGTTACAATGGCTAAAAGATGCCGTGCGAGAAAGTTGGGCTATGGATATCCGGACGCTGCTCGACAATTTAGATGACGCTCACGAGGGGCAACGCTTAGAATTCAAGGAGGCGGCTGCGGGCCTGCCCGACGATCTATGGGAGACTTATTCCGCCTTTGCCAATACCGAGGGCGGCGAAATAGTGCTGGGGGTGAGCGAAGAAGTCGCTGGCGGGAGGTTTTCCGCAACGGGCGTAGTCGATGCCCAAGGGGTGGTGGCTTCCTTCTGGAGCTCTCTGCGCAATCCTCAGCGGGTTGGTCGCGACGTTATGCTCTACGACGGCGTTCGCATCGAACACGTGGACGACAAAGATTTTGTTGTCATCGATGTTCCGCGAGCAGAGCGCGGAGAAAAGCCCGTGCGGGTGTATGACCGTCGATCCAAGGGGTTTGTCGCCTACGTTCGGCGGGATGGCGGTGATTTCAAGGCCTCCGAAGAGGACATCAGGCTCATGCAGTACGATGGCATTCCCAGCGCTGATCGGAAGCCCCTCGAACATTTTGGCATGGACGCGCTGAGTGAGGAGACCATCCGTCGCTATCGCAACGTCTTTGCGAGCAGTAAACCTCAAAATCCTTGGGTCAACGACTCCGATGAGGACTTTCTCTACCATATTGGCGCATTGGCGAAGGGTCATGATGGCAGGCTCCATCCAACGCAGGCGGGGCTCTTGGCCTTTGGGTACGAGTACGAGATCACGAATTACGTCCCGCAGTACTTACTTGATTATCGAGAAGAGAGATCGGGAGATAGGCGGTGGGACGATCGTGTCGTATCGCAAAGCGGCGATTGGAGCGGTAATCTTATCGACTTCTACTATCTTGTGACCGAACGGCTCGTGCGTCACTTCAAAATGCCTTTCTCCACCGACGAGACGGGTACGGTGCACGGAGCGCTGAATCCGGTTACAGAGGCTGCCAACGAAGCGGTGGCCAATGCGCTGGTGCATGCCTATTACGGAGCCAACGGAAGTATTCGGATCATTCTGAAAAAAGACCGGATCAGCGTGTCGAACCCGGGATCGCTGCTCGTCGACTGGCGTGTGGCGGTGGCGGGAGGTTTCTCCGAGACACGCAACCCCACCCTCATGCGCATCTTCAGCTTCATCGGTGCCAGTGATCGCGCGGGCAGCGGTTTGCAGCAGATTTGGAGGACGTGGCAGGATGTCTACGGAGAAGAACCGACATTAAGGGAGGCTCACTCGCCGGCATCGATTTCGTTGGAGATGCCATTGCGAGATGAGAAGGCGGTTGCTCAAGTTCGTGATCGTGCCCAAATGATGATATGGTCTGTGTCTCCTGTCGACGATGCAGCGATCGTGCTCCTTCTCGCGTCGTGTCCTCAGGGCCTTACTCCGCAGGAGGTTCACGATGCAACCGGTATCTCGAAACGAAGTGCCCAAGAGCGGCTGAAGCGTCTTTGCGAGGAGGGGGAAATAGAGCGCACAAAGGATGGTCGGTTCTATCGGTATCAAGCCCGAAGGCGCTGATGTTGAAAACACCAGTTCCGAACCCTTGTCAAAGACTTTTGGCAGGGGTTTTTCATGCAAGGGGAAAGCATGTCAAAGGGTTTTGGTGGTAGGGTTGGAACCGCCATGGCAACCTGAGCGAGGAAGGACGGAACAGTGGAGTTGAAGGAGCAGCTGAAGGAGCATCGGGCGCGGCTGGGGCTCTCTCAGGAAGAGGTGGCGGAGCGCATATTTGTATCGCGCCAGACCATTTCCAATTGGGAGACCGACCGCACGTATCCCGATGTGCAGAGCCTGCTTCTGCTGAGCGAGCTGTTCGGCACGTCCATCGACGAACTCGTGAAAGGAGACGTGGAGGCCATGGAGAAGGCGATCGAGAACGACTGGAAGACGATGAGCCGCTTGGCGGTGGCGGCTTGGGCGCTGGTGGGTGTGGGACTGGTGATGCTGTTGGTGGCGTTTGCCGTGCCCACTGGCGCGTCGTCGCTGGTACCGAACTTCACCGAGAGCGAGGTGCTGGGCATGGCGTTGTTCCTGGTGCTGTGGATTCTCGGCTGTATTCTGCTGGGCATCGTGGACCACATGAAGAAGCAGCACGATCTGGTTACCTACCGCGATATTGTGGCCTATTCCCGTGGCGAGGAGCCGGCGCGCGACAGCGCGGCCTTCAGCCGTCGCCATCCGCCGGCCTTATCGGCGCTCAAGCTTGCCGTATGCGCGGCGTCTGGCGCGGTGGTGGGCATTGTGCTCTTCCGCATATTCAGCTAGGCGGCGCCTTCCGCTGGTCATAAAACCTAAGCAAGTTAATCAACCTTTGACGGGGCAGTAACAGTGCTGCCCCGTCGGCGTTTGCGGGCAGAAGAGCGGCCTATGATGGGGGAGCTAACTCAAAAGAGCAAGGGAGGCCCTCAAATGACGACGATTGCCGAAGGATTCAAGGACGTGTTCCTGGCGGGCGTGGGTGCCATGGCGCTCGGTGCCGAGAAGACCCAGGAGCTGGTGGAGCAGCTGATCGCCAAGGGCGAGATCACGGTGGAGCAGGGCAAGCAGATCAACTCCGAGGTGCTAAAGCAGGCCCAGGCCACGGCCGAGCGCGTGGGCCAGCAGACCCAGACGGTGGCAAGCCATATGAGCGAGCAGGCCAAGACGGCCGCCGAGCTTCTGAAGGAGCAGGGGCAGTCCGCCGTTTCCATGGCGCGGTCCCAGGCCGAGATGGCCGCCGATGCGGCGCAGAAGGACTCTGCCGATTTCGCTGCGGCCCTGAAGCACGATGTGCTGGAGGCCCAAATGGCCATGATGACCCCCGAGCAGCGCGCCGAGTTTGCCGCCAAGGCTGCCGAAATCGCGGCCCGCGATGGGAAGGCCGAGTAAGCGCTTCTAACCATTTCTTGAGAAAATGGGGCAGTTTCGCCTGCGATGCGGGCGGCTGCCCCTTTCTTTCAGTATCCTAGCAGCACGCAAAAACGAACCTAGGAAAGCGAACTCATGGCTGATTTTATTGAGGGCAAGCGCCCGGTTATCGAGGCACTGCGTACCCACGTGCCTCTGAAGTACATCCTGATGGCGGACAATCTGAGCCAGGGCGATGGCTTGGTGCGCGACATTCAGCGCAAGGCGAAGAACCTGGATGTGCCTATCAAGAAGGTGTCGAAGAAGAAGCTCGACGAGATTTCCGAGCGCGGCAGTCACCAGGGCGTGATGGCCGAGGCGGCGCCGTTCAACTACGTGAACGTGACAACCATTCTGGATGCGGCCAAGAAGTCGGCCGAGGAGCACGACGGACGCGCGCTCATCGTGGTGCTGGACCACATTACCGATGCGGGCAACCTGGGCGCTATCGCTCGCTCCGCCGAGTGCGTGGGTGCTTCCGGCATCGTCATCCCCAACAAGCGCGCGGCCCGTGTGACGGCGGCTACGTACAAAAGCTCCGCCGGTGCCATCTCGCACATTCCCGTCACCCAGGTGGCGAACATCGTGAGCACTATCGAGCGCTTGAAGGAAGAGGGCTTCTGGGTAGCTGCTGCCACCGAGCACGCTTCCGACATCATTTGGAAGTCGAACCTCAAGGGCAAGATTGCGCTCGTTATGGGCAATGAGGGCGAGGGCGTGTCGCGCCTGGTGCTGGAGAACTGCGACTTCGGCGTGAAGCTGCCCCAGGTGGGCGAGATTTCCTCGCTGAACGTGGCCCAGGCCTCCACCGCCTGCATGTACGAGTGGCTCCGCCAGAACTGGTAAGTTCCGTTCGCCCTGACGGGACGAACGGGAACGCCGACGCTGCGGCTCCGACAGGCACCTGGCCTTCGCATTCAGGGCTTTCCCTCGCGGCACGAAGGCCGCTCGGCCACCCTTCAAGCGAACTCCAGGCACCTGTCGAAGCCTCGCTGACTTCCTTGGGCGAACCGGTGATTTGAGAAGGCAAATATGGGAAAGACAAGGAAAAAGCTCCTTATCGTCGATGGATACAACGTGCTGCGGTCGGGCAGCCGGTACAAGCGGCAGCCTCGTGCCGACGAGGACTACACTGACGACTTCTTCAACGCGGCGCGCGACCGACTCATCAACGACGTGGTGAACTTCGCGGGGCGCGACATGGGCGCCATCATCGTGTTCGACGCGGGCGACAACGAGTTGTCCCAGGGCAGTCGCACGAAGGTGGGTGGCGTGTCGGTGATCTTCTCGTCGGCGGGGCAGTCGGCCGACAAGGTGATCGAGAAGCTGGCCTACGATGCCGGCAAGCGCGGCGTGGAGACCATGGTGGTCACGAGCGACGCTGCCATTCAGGACACCGTGTTCGGCGGCGGTGTGGACCGCATGAGCGCCGAGGGATTCTCGCACGAGGTGGGCGAGTACTATGCGGACGCGCGGCTGGACGACACGCCGAAGGTGGCTCCCAAGCGCACCGTGGCCGACCGCATACCGGCCGACACCCTGGCGAAGTTGAAGGCCCTGCGCGACGCGAAGTAAGGCATCTTCCCAGTTCAGACATTCCGCAACCAATAATTGCGGGAAATGACAACGCGAATTGGTCGCGCGGGCAGCGGCGTTTGGGTAGGCTCGATAGGGCAGACCGAAGGCAAACGCAGAAGACAAGGAGCACACCATGAACGTTGAGATCGCCGAGCGCTTGGCCGCGCGCCGCAAGCTTGCCGGGCTGTCGCAGGAGGCCCTGGCCGAGAAGCTGGGCGTGTCGCGCCAGGCCGTTTCCAAGTGGGAGCGGTCGGAGTCGTCGCCCGATACCGACAACCTCATCGCCCTGGCGAAGTTGTACGGAGTGTCGCTGGACGAGCTTCTGTATGTGGATGACGCCATCGCCGACGACGTGGCCTTCGAGGCAGCCGACCGGGCCGATGCCCGACAGGGCGCGGCTGCGCCGAATGATTCCCACGGCACCGTCGAAGTTGAGGGTATTGATTTCGAAAAGGAGGGTCGCGGGCGCGTACGGGTGAGCCCGGCGGCCATCCATGTGGAAGACGGAAAGGACTCGGTGCATGTGAGTTGGCGCGATGGCGTGCACGTGCTGGATCGCAATGGCGAAGAAGTGCACGTGGGCTGGGATGGCGTGCGCGTCCGCTCCTCGAATCCCGAGCTTGTCGACCACATTGGAAAGCATGGCTGGTGCCTGGACGAAGAGGGAAAGGCGCGGGCGGCGGCATGGATGAAGTTTCCTTTCTGGGCTCTTGTTATCGTGGCGTATCTGGTTCTGGGCATGCTGAGCGGCACGAGCTGGGGCGTGGGGCTGTTCCTGCTGTTTCTCATTCCCGTTTACTACTTGGTGGGCGCGGCGGTTGCCTCGCGTCGTGTGGCGCCAATGCTGTGCGGTTTGTATCCTATCGGCGCCACGGCATGGTTCCTCTGGATGGCCTTCATCGTGGGCCAGTGGCATCCCACATGGGTCATCTTCCTCACCATTCCGCTCGTGGAGGTGCTCATCGTGAAAACCTCCGAATGGTGGCATCGCCGCCGCGGGGAAGAGGCGGCGGATGCGGAGGTCGTCGCGGAAGGTGAGCAGTAACATTTCGAGAGGCCCTGTCGTTTAACTGAGGCACTTTCTCGGCTCCGCGTTCGTCGAGCGCGGGGCTTATCTTTTTGGTATCCTGGTGCGCACGAGAAGAGGAGCGGCGTATTCCCAGGTCGTTGATGGAGCAACCGTTGGTTGTCGCGGCTGGTTTCCGCGGGATTTTCGAAATTGACCACAAAGGGTGCTGGTGCAACGGCAAGGGAAACCATAGGGTGAAAGGCGAGAAGTGACCACACGCAGGACACGAAAGGGAACCATGATGAACGTGGAAATCGCCCAGCGCCTCGCCGAGCTGCGCCGCGAGCGCGGCTTTTCCCAAGAGAGTCTGGCCGAGCAGCTGGGGCTGTCGCGTCAGGCTGTTTCCAAATGGGAGCGCGCCGAGTCGGCGCCCGATATGGGGAACCTCATCGCCTTGGCCGACCTATACGGCGTGACGCTTGACGAACTGTTGCGCGTGAGCCCCGAAGTGGAAGAGGATGTGCGCTACGAGTCGCAGGAGCGCGCCGCCTCGTCGGAGACCCAGGCGGCGGAAGCGGCCGAGGAGGCTCGCGAAGCCGCCGAGCGCGCCGAGGCTGCCGCGGTGGCTGCGGCGGCCCAAGAGGCTTCGCCCCAGAAGGTGGTTGTGGAAGTGAACGCCAGCGCGCCGGCAGTGCCGTTGCGGCCGATGGGGGCGGTGCCCGGCCCGGCTGGCGCGAGCGGCGGGATGCCCGGAGCTGGCGTGCCGAACGCACCTGCCGCAGGGATGCCCGGGGCAGCTGCCGCGGTGCCCGGTCCGGCTGGAGCGTCCGGGGCGCCGGTGTATCCGCCCGGATACCAAGTGCCCCCGACCCAGCAGCCTTTCCCGCCGGCCGCGGCCGTGCCCATCACGCCGCCCGAGCCCAAGGACCCGCTGCGCAGCTTTCCCTATCCGCTGCTGTGCGCGGTGCTGTTCTTGCTGGGCGGCTTCTGCTTCGGCTGGTGGCATCCCGGTTGGGTGATTTTCCTCACCATTCCGTTCTACTACTGGGTGGTGAGTACGTTGGAGGCCGACCCGGCTTACCTCGCGTGGGTTGAGGAGCGCCGGCAGGCTGCGGCGGCAGTATCTTCTGCTGGCGCTGTCGCCGAGGACGGGGCTTGCACGGTGTCTGCCGAAGGATGCGCCGCAGCCCCTTCCGAGGAGGCTTCCGCGGAGGCTTCGTCCGTTGAGGGAGGTGCCCGATGAAGTTGGCGACGAGTACCTATATTAAAGTAGCGCTCATTGTGGTTCTGTGCCTGGCCGTGTGCAGCTGGCTCGGCGGGTGCGGGCGCAGCATCTGGCCCAGCTCGCTGTTCGTGCCCGGCGGCGTGATAGGCTGCATGGGCACCGACGTGGTGGACGATGTCGCCGCCGAAGTCCGCCAAGGCATGGTGGAGCGCGGCGCTGTGGCGACCACCGACAAAGGCAGCCATTTCGAAATTGCTGCCAGCGAGGTAAACGCTCTTGAGTTGAACTGGTTGGCGGGACGGGGCACGGTGCAGGTGGTGCCCGATGCCGAGACGGGCGGCAAGGTGCTCGTGGACGAGGTGGTGAACGGAGGTCGCGCGCCCGCCATGGTATGCGAGACGGGCGGCGGCGTGCTGTCCATCAGTTACATGGAAGGTGGCGGCGGGCTTTCGGGCTGCTCGAGCTTATCGATGGCGAGCAAGGACGTTACGGTGAAGGTGCCCGCATCGTTGGCCGAGCACTTGGCGCTGTTCGAGCTGGAGGCGGCCTCGGGCCACTACGAGGTGGTAGGCCTTACGTGCGACGACCTTGAGCTGGGTGTGGCCTCGGGCAAGGTGAATGCCACGGCCATGGCCGCCCAGCGTGCTTCGCTGAATGTGGCGAGCGGGAGCGTGTCGGTGCAGGGCTCGGTGGCCGAGCACCTTGAGGTGGAGATAGCCTCGGGCACGACCGCGCTGTCATTGGGCGAGGGCGCGCCGGCGGAGGCATCGGGCAGCTTGGCCTCGGGGAAGTTGGTGTTGGAGGTGCCTGCGAACACGCGCCTTGCGACCAACATCGACAAGACGAGCGGCAGCTTCAACAACGAGCTTGCCAACGGAGGCGCCGGCAGCGCGGAAGACGGTGCGCCCGTGTGCTCCCTCGATTTCGATATCCTCAGCGGCAACTTCACCGTGAAGCCGGTGGCCTAAAGGCTTTGCCGCGCGAGGGCCGAGCGCGCTTTTCTTCCCAAAACAGCGGGGCGCCCCTTCGAAGGAGCGCCCCGCTTGCTGTGCTGAGACCGTCGCAGAATGCGGCCGGGCCGCCTCTGCGGTGCTCGCTGCCGTCTAGCGCTGGCCGAACTAGGACGTCTCAAGATCCTCGGTGAGATCGGCCAATTCCTGGCGGGAATGAATGCCTAGCTTCTGGTACATGCGCTTTATGTGCGTCTTAACGGTATTGGAAGAAATAACTAGCTCTTCGGCGATGTTGGGTACGTTTCTGCCCAAAAGAATCAGTTCTAAAATCTCGCATTCGCGTTTTGTAAGGCCGTATTCCTCGGAGATGCGCAAGGCAATTTGCATGCGACTTGCAACAGCGGGGGCGCTTCGAGGTGCGCCTCCAGAGGGATCTCCCAGGGAAAGATCGAGATCGTCAGTTTCTCTGTCGGCAAGGAAGGCGGCTACGAATAAGGCTGCCATCAGCACAAACACCGTTATGTAGAGTGCAACTGATTCACGGACAAGGGGTGCAGAGCCTACTGCGAAGCCCAGGGTGGGGAATAGGTTAACGACACTTGCCGCCGCGGCATACAACCAGGGAATTGAGAGGCGCTTCCGTTTGCCGATGGATGCGCATAGGGGCATAAGCAGAATGATGAACAAATTGAATACCGCGCTGTCGATTCCCATGAGTAGGAGTTGCAGAATACCCGAAGTAAAGAAGAGGGGGACCGTAGCAATACAGGCTACGGGGCATAGCACGCGAAATACACGCGAGACACTGAATGAGTGGCTGTTGGGTAGTGAGGCAAACAGGAAAATCAATGCTACGGCGAAAGCTTCCCCAATGGCAAACGATAGGGCGGCCAAGTCGTTCACTCCCACAAAAGTCCATGCGTATTGATACACGAAACCTAAAATGCCTGTGGCGACAACAGGGATGAAGAGACCCTGCAGTCGACGAGAGCGCGGAGAAACGGCGTCTTCCGGCCGAGGTGCCGTTACAGGTCGTGTTGCCGCCTGGGCGAAGAGACGACCTGTCGCGTAGTGGAAATATGCGAGCAATCCAAGAGAAGACATCATGGCTGCGCATTTCACCAGTGAGGCCACAAAGAAGCTTTCGGCGGCGCTGGCAAACACTACGATGAACGAGGATATGAGGCTTCCTGCGAGAACGATGAACCGAAAGCGCTTTCCGTCGATCAGGTAGGCTGTGGATGCCCAGAAAGTGAATAGAAGAGCGAAAGACGCTCCTGTAGCTCCGTGCAGTGCGGCGGGCATCCAGTCGATAACGACGAGACTCCCTGAGTTTTGAAGAGTGAAGAGGACTTGGCATCCGATAACTACTGCGCCTGCGATGCCAGGCACCCACATTGGCATCGCGCGGAGATCCTTTCGGGCTGTGGTTATGGCGATAAGAAGATATCCGGCAACAAAGCCAATGTTGTTGCAGATACGAACTATAGGCGTTTCCGAGGGTAACTGAAGATAGCCTTGAGGTGTGAACGCCAGCGATGCTGCTGCAATGAACAGTGCATAGCCAAATGTCAGCACAATTATTTTTCTACCTGTAGAAATAGAGACTCCCTTCCTTCGTCTCATTGTACTTCCATTCGACGTGGCTTAGGTCGGTATGGGGGTAGTTCTTTGTCACCCGTGCTGGGTGACTTTGGCGAACGCACACGTTAGGCGGGATTGTCGAGGAAAAATCTCGCTCTACCATGAACTTGTCTCACGCCAATGGTGCGGGGAGAAAATACGACAGGAGGGAATCTACCATGACACTTTCAAGAAGAAATTTCCTGCAGGGGACTGCGATAGGCTTGGGCGGCGCTGCCCTTGCTGGGCTGGTGGGATGCGCTCCAGCATCTCAGGCTGAGGACTCAGGTGGTGATGTTTCCGGCAAGGATGCCACAACGCCTGGGTCCGACAATGCACCCAAAAACGTCACGAACACTATCGATTGTGATATCTGCATTGTAGGTGCCGGCTTCTCTGGGATGGTTTCGGCGGTGCAGGCAGCCATGGATGGGGCTGATGTGGTGGTGTTGGAAGCATCCAATACCACGGGAGGAGCTTCTGCCAACGGCGTTGAAGGATCGTTTGGTGCGAACTCGAAGATTGCCAAGGCTCAGGGCATTACCATCGACATCAACGAGATACTGAACAGCGAGATGGATCAGTCCCAGTGGCGTGCCGACGGCCTGTCTTGGTACGAGATGATGGTGAATTCGGGCGATAACATCGACTGGCTTATGGAGCAGGGCGTACGCATTGATAAGGTTGATGACTATCATGGCAAAGATTTCCAAACTTTTCACTGGTACGAAGGCGGTATCAAAGCTGGCTATATTGATCCTTTGACGGCTCGCATGGAGGAACTGGGGGTGCGAATCGAGTTTTCTATGCCCGCCAGCGAGTTGGTGACTGATGTCAGCGGCAAGGTGACTGGTGTGCTGGCTGAGCCGAAGTCGGGTGAGTGGACGCAGGTAAATGCTGACGCTGTTATTTTGGCAACGGGTGGTTTTGGCGCCAACTATGAGCTGTGTTCGAACATCGGCTATCCGACGGACCGCATTCTTTCAGTGGGTTCTCCTTACGATAACGGGTCGGGTCACGACATGGCTGTGGCGGTAGGGGCTCATGACATGTCCGATTATGCTGCCGACAACTGCGGTTCCATCATTGGATCTGTTGGTTTCGACATGGGTAATCTGGGCTTTTGCATGAAGCCCCAGATACCGTGGATTAATGACAGTTGCGAGCGATTCTATCGCGAGGACAACTGCTTGGTGAATCTTTCTCTGGCGAATCCGCCGAAATGGAATCAGCGTCGCTCGTTTATGATCTGGGATCAGGCAATTCAAGATAGTATTACAGCGGAAATGGAGGGATTCGCCGATTTGCTAGAGCGTGGTTTGGCTGCAAACGAAGGGGAATTCTACAAAGCTGACACCCTGGCAGATCTGGCTAATGCCGTAGGCCTCGATGTCGATGAATTGCAGACCTTTGTCGATGAGTATAACGCTATGTGCGTCGAGGGTGTCGACCTCATCTGGGGTAAGAACCCTGAGTACATGGTGGCTCTTGGAAGCGCCCCCTACTATATCGCCGAGCCCATCAATGCCATGTTCACGACTATTGGCGGCGTGGCCACCAACCGGCAGGCTCAGGCCATCGACAAGCAGCACAATCCCATTGAGGGCCTATATGTGGTGGGTGTTGAGGGTTGCATGCTGTATCGCAACGTATATACCATCGGTACTCCCGGTTCGTGCAGCGGCAACAGTATCAATACCGCCCGGGTTGCTGTGAAGCACGCTATGGGCTCCTAGGTCGTCTTTCTATCCCGACGTCCCGACCATAATCCTCCCCGGTCGGGACGTCCTTTTTTCCAAAATCAGCGGGGCGCTCCTCTCAAGAAGAGCGCCCCGCTTGCTGTGCGGCGACCGTCGCGGAATCCGGGTGGGGTTACTTTGTGGTGCTCGCTGCCGCCTAGCGCTGGCCGAACAGGTCGTCCAGGTTCAGGCCGCGGCCGTCCTGGCCGTACGGGTCGCCGTAGCCGTAGTCGTTGCCGCCGTCCTGGCCGTAACCGTAGCCGTTCTCGGGCATCTGCTGCTCCTGCTGCTGCTTGGCCTCGGCCGCGGCCTTCTGGCTGGCGGCGTCATCGCCCAGGGTCACCTGCATCTCCTGCTCCTGACCGTTGCGGTTCACCGTGAGCGTCACGGTGTCGCCCGGCTGCTCGCCGCGCACGGCCAGCATCAGGTCGGACGCGCTTTCCACCGCCTCGCCGTTCAGGGCCGTGATGATGTCGCCCTCCTGCAGGCCCGCCGCAGCCGCGCCCGAGCCCTCGGCCACGCCGGCCACGTAGGCGCCGCTCTCGGCGGCCAGGCCGAAGCTGCCGGCCATCTGGTCGTTCACGCTGGACAGGCTCACGCCGAGCTGGGCGTGGGTGGGCGTCTCGCCGGCGATGATCTGGTTCGCGAGGTTCACCGCGTAGTTCGCGGGAATGGCGAAGCCCACGCCGGAGTAGTTGCCCGAGTACGAGGTGATGAGCGTATTGATGCCGATGAGCTTGCCGTCGGAATCAACCAGGGCGCCGCCGGAATTGCCGGGGTTGATGGCCGCGTCGGTCTGGATCATGTTCGGGTAGATGGTCGTCTCGCCCGAACCGCCCGACTGCGCCGACTCGCTCGCGTCCATGATCTGCGAGCGACTCGTGGCGCTCACGATGCCCGTGGCCACCGACTGCTCCAGGCCGAACGGCGCGCCTAGGGTCATGACCCACTCGCCGACGTTCAGGTCATCCGAGTTCCCAATCTCCATGGGAGTGAGGCCGCTCGCGTCCTTGGCCTTCAGCACGGCCACGTCGGAAGAGGGGTCGGTGCCCACGAGCTCGGCGTCGTAGGTGGTGCCGGCGATGGTCACCTTAAAGGCCGACCCGCCGTCCACCACGTGGTTGTTCGTGATGAGGTAGCCGTCCTGGGTCATCACCACGCCCGAGCCGGTGCCCAGAGCCTGCAGCTGGCCGCCCGCCTCGGCGAAGGTCTCCACGAACACCACCGACGGCAGGCACTTGGCCGCCACGGTCTCGGCCAGGGTGGCGTCGCCGCTCGTGGCCAGGGCGGCCTGGGTGACAGGCGCCGGGTTGTTCACGGCCTCGGCAGTGGCGGGGTCGATAATCGCGCCGTTGATGCCCAGAGCCAGCATGCAGGCCATGGCGGCGCCGGCGAAGCCGGTGAGGAAGGTGCGGCTGCGGGCCTTCTTGGCGCCGGGCACCGCCTCGGCCACGGAAGATGCTACCGAGCTGTCGATGTCGAAGGGCTGCGCGGTTGCGAGGATGTCGTCGCGGCGGGCGTGGCTGCCGCGGATGGAGGGAGCGTTGTTGCCGTTGAAGTTCGTCATGGGTGATCTCCTTGTTCGAGGGGGTCGTGTTTGTGCTGGGGCGAACTCTAGCATGCGCAAACACGCCTTTTCCGCGACGACAACCCCTCGTCACGTCCCCGACACGCAGATACATCAGGTGGAGTAGTCCCTGGGTATGACGCGGTGTTTGAATAGGGCGAAATGTCGGGGAAACTCTGCGGGAGCACGTTGTAGGGGCGGGCTTCAGCCTGCCCGCAATGTGGGTGCAGGCGTGTGGTTGGGGGCGCCGCGCTTTGGGTGCAGGGCGGGCTGAAGCCCGCCCCTACGGGGCCATGAGGCAGCAGGGCCACAGGGGGCGCGGGTCATGAAGCAGCAGGGCCGCAGGGCCACAGGGGGCGCGGGCCATGAGGCAGCAGCCACGGGGCATTTTCGCCAAGGGTTGCGTTAAAGGATGGTGCCGCGTTTTGTGCTATTCCTCGTCCAGGGTGATGCGGTCGATGCGGGCGGCCAGGTCGCTGCCGCGCTCGTAGAACTGCAAATTCTGGTTGTGGGCGAAGTAGCGCTCGCAGCCGTGGTCGTTGATGAAGGCCATGCCTGCGCGGCTCACCGACAGGTCGGTCACCAGCATGAGCATTTCCTGGCCCTCGCCGAAGGCCTCTTCCACGAACTTGAACACGTTGTCGAGCGCCGCAGAGGCCGCGTCCACCGAAGCATCAAGCTCGTCCAAGCGCTCGTTGAAGCGCTCGCGTAGCAGGTCGAACGTGGCACCGTCGGGCAGCTCGGCCCCGGTGCGCAGCGCTTCGTCCAGAAGCCCGATGGCGCGCTCGAAGGAGCGGTAGCGCTCCTCGGAAAGAAGGCTCGAGGCGCGTTCCACGTCGCGGGTATGCGCCAGCTCGGTGCTCGTGGCGCGGATGAGCGCGGCGGCATCGACATCCTCGGCCACGCCCTCGGCGGCCAGACGCTCCTTCAGGTCGGCCAGCACGCCGTGGGTGAAGGCGGCGGCCTTCTCTTCCATCACCGCCTGGCGCAGCACGCCCACGGTGGCGTCCACGATAAGCCCCATCACAGCCACGCGCTCGTCGAAGGGCGCCCGTCGCGCGCGTTCGGCCAGACCCGCATCGGCGGTGCCGTCCAGGATGCGGTCGATCTGGTAGTCGCTGCGGTACTTGGTGAACAGGTCGTAGTACATCGCGAACCGCTTTGCGATGTCGGCGTTCTGGACGTACTGTTCCACCAGCAGCTCGTCCACCGCAAGGCCCTGGGCCTCGTAGAGCTTGATCATAGCCGACAGGTCGTCCCAGCCGCGGGCCGTCACGAACGACGCGCCGTCGGGGGTGGTTTCCACGGCGTAGAAGTGCCCGCGCTCAATATCCAGGTAGGTGATGACGGCCGGGTGCACCTCGCTGGCCACGGCGAACTCGCGCCACACGTCGTAGTCGGGCTCCACCTCAATGCGCTTTAAGCGGTCCCAGGTAGCAATGTCGAAATCACGGGCCGTGCGGTTGTACTCGGGCGGGTTGCCGGCCGTGACCACAATCCAGCCGGCGGGCACCGCGTGGCGCCCGAACACCTTGTACTGCAAGAACTGCAGCATGGCCGGCGTGAGCGTTTCGGACACGCAGTTGATCTCGTCCAGAAACAGGATCCCCTCGGTGCGCCCGGTGGTTTCCATGGCCTCGTACACCGACGCGATAATCTCGCTCATGGTGTACTCCGACACCTGGTATTCCTGGCCGCCGTAGGTCTTCGTGGCGATGAAGGGCAGGCCCAGTGCGCTCTGACGCGTGTGGTGGGTCATGGAGTAGGATACGAAGCCCACTTCCAGCTCCTGGGCGATCTGCTCCATGATGGCCGTCTTGCCGATGCCCGGCGCGCCCAGCAGGAACACCGGGCGCTGCCGCTCGGCCGGCAGCAGGTAGTTGCCGAACTCGTCTTTGGTGAAGTAGGCCACCATGGCGTTTTTGATCTGCTGCTTCGCTTCACGGATGTTCATAGGGGCTCCTTAAGGGGTGCGGGGGCGGTGACGGGGCGTGCTAGAGTTGGGCGGCGACTTTCACAAAGGCTCCTCTTCCAGTACGAAGGTGTCGTCCAGTACCACTTTCATGGCCCATGGGGGCACAGGCGCGCTCGCGGCGGCATCGTCGGAGTCGAGGAACACGAAGGCGCTCTCGAAGGGCGGCCGTCGCGCGGGGTAGGTCCCCTGGCCGTCGGTGAAGTAGATAAGGCCACCCAAATCGTTCAGCTCGCCGGCGGCCAGGGCGTCTTCCACGAAGCGGAACACGGGACGAAAATCGGTGCCACCGAGTCCCTTGATGACGGGATTGTCCAGGTAGCGTTCCAGATCTTGCAGGCAGGTGATGCGCGCTACGTCGGTGACGGCCGCGTCGCACTGCACGATGAGCACGTTCATCTGCGTGAAGAAGCTGGCCTCGTCGGCCAGGATAGAATAGGTGCGCTCGATGAACTTCCGCACGAGGCCGTCTTTGGTGGAGGCCGAGGTGTCGATGGCGATGACGAAGTCGCGGATGCGCTTCTCCTCGGCGAACTCCACCGGCTCCACGAGCGGCAGGTTGCCGTAGAGCGAAAGCCCGTAGGTGTAGAAGACGTAGTCGAACTCGTCGTCGTTCACGCGGATCTGCTCGCCCATGCGCGCGAACTTTCGCAAGAAGGCGCGGTAGTCGTGCTTCTCGCGGGTGACCTTGCGCAGGTTCATGGCGAGGTTCGACCCCTCAATACCCCACAGCTTCGCGTAGGCGTCCAGTTGGATGCCCATTTCCAGGGCGGCGTTCTCCCATTGCTCGCGGGAGCGGTCCAGCTGCACGGTGTCGGCGAAGCGCTCGCCGATGGCCCGGGCGGCGTGCTCGGGCGCCTCTTTCTGGGTGATGTCGGCGGAGTCCATGGCGCGATGGGCCTTGTGCGAGTAGGGCATGTCGGCCGCCTCGTCGGGGATGTCCATGTCGGTGCCGGGGGTGTCGGCCGCACCGGCGGCGGAGCTGCGCTGGCTTTCGCCTTCGGTCGCCTCGCCTTCGGGCGCTGCGTCGCTTGTGCCTTCGGCGACGACGACGGCGTGCCAGGGGCGGTGATCGTCCACGTGGAAGCGGGCACCCAGGCGGGCGAGCTCGTCGTGCGAGGCACCGGCCTCGCGCCGGTCGCGCAGGGCGGCGTACACGCGCTCGGCGGTCATGAGGCCGGCTTCGGCGGCCATGCGCTCCAGCTCGGGGCGCGAGGCGGCAGCCTGAGGTGTGCGCGTGGCGGGCAGGTCGAGCTGGTCGATTACCGACTCCACCACCATATCGCAGGCGATGTCCCATAGGTCGGGCTCGACGTTCGCGCCCGGATACAGGTGCAGGAACACGTTGTGGAGCACCACGTGCATATAGGCACGGCTGGCCTCGGCGGCATCGGCCGCGTAGGTGCGCGCCCAGCTGGCAGGGTCGAAGCGCAGGTGGGCGCCGTCGGTGGCCAGGGTGGCGCCGGGTTGGGGCAAGGGAGCCAGGCGGGCGAAGGCGGCGCTCATGAAGCGCAAGTTCACGAGCAGGCCGTTGCGCACGAGATCGAGCGCTTCCAGCGCCAGCGCCTCCATATTGCCGTTGCTTTTAGCCGGAGTGGACGAATTGAGGTTGCTTTCGGGGGGTGCGGCGGGTCGCGGCTGCATGCTAAAGCCGGCTGCAGCGCAATTTTCGAGGTGCTCTTCGCCCATCGCTCCTCCTTTGCGGTCCAGACGACAATACTTTTGCTTTCAGGTGGTCACGAATTCGACTTTTGTGTTGTTTCAGGCAAAAATGAGGTGCAGATATACCCCATTTGACGGGCCGTAGAAGTGTATTTAACGTATTTCGATAATCTCAAACCTCATATTTTGCGAGTAAGAAACCAAAAGTCGAATTCGTGACCATTAAGAGCTGATTCTTTTGTCATTGTGCCCTTTCGAGGCGTAGTGTAGCATGGGGCGCATGCGGGGTAAACAACCCTGCGGCCCACGAATTGGGAAGGTGCACAAAATTATGAATACGGGCACGCTGGTCTTTCGTGACGATACCACCGCCATAGATGATCTTATTGCGCGCGTGCGCGAAAATCCCCTGCGTATGGCCCTGGCCGATGTGACGGTGGAGGAGCCTGGCCATGCCATCGAGGGGGAGAACTGGCGTCCACAACTGGCCCCCTATAAGCCGTGGGTGCACGATGCGGCGCTTGATGAAGCTGAACAGCTTGCCGGCACCGATGGCGATCTGCTCATCGTGGGGGCGCTGGGCATGGGTATCTCCGACGAGGAGCGCATGGCCCTCATCGGAGATGCGGTGCATGGAGGTATGGGGACGGGCGAGGCGGTGCACGGAAGCGCGGGGCCGCAGGGCGAGCCTGCTCGCACACTCACGCCCCACGAATTGTGGACGTTGGGGCAGACGCCCCGGTGGACGCCGTCGGTAGAAGGGGAGGCAGATCAATGCTGCGAAGCATCTGAAAGCCGTGAAACACCCGAATCAATCCGTGAAACATCATATACCGACCGTGAAACGCTCTTGCATAGTTGTGAAACAATGGAAGAAGCCGGCGGGACTTCTGATGAGCTGTGCCACTTCGCCACCAATGTGCCCCTGACGGTGCGCCGCGACGGCGATGGCTTCGCGGTGTCGGCAGTGCACCTGAGCGTGCTGGCCGAGCACGGGCTGCCTGCCGACAACCTGGTGGTCGTGGTGCCGTCGTCCATCGATGGCGTGCCTGTCACGCGCATTGCCTCGGAGGCTTTCGCCCGGCGCTTCACGAGCGGCGCCCACGTGCGCCTTTTGGTGGTGCCCGACGCGGTGGAAGTAGTGGGTGCCCAGGCGTTCGGCTCGGTGTGCGCCGAGGCGGTGTACCTGGGTGCGGGCGTGCGCACCTACGATCCGGCTCCGCTGGATCTGGCGCTTCCGAACCCGCGACTGGAGGCGCGCCGCTACCTGGTAAGCGCCGCCAACGAGCGCCTCGCCGTGCAAGATGGCTGCCTGCTGGAAAAGATGGGCGACGCGAACGCGGAAGGCAGGGCAGACTGCGATGCCGCAACAGAGCGCGGCCCAAATGACTTTCATGTGGGGGAGGGCGCAGGCGCTCCAACCGGTGGGCCTGTGCGGCCTAACGGCCCGTGGCGACTGTTGTTCGCGGAAGCTCCCTACGAGGAGCGGCTTGCTCTTCCCGAAGGCGTGCGCGTGATGGGGCCAGCCGCCTTTGCGAAGAGCTGCCCGCCTCCGCGTGTGCTGGACGCCCCCGATTCGCTGACGCGCGTGGACGGCACAGTGCATCCTGAGACCATCTGGCGGGGAAGCGATCGAGGTGCCCTCGCGCGCATCGTGCAGCGCTGCAGTGGTCGCGTCACCGATTTCCAGGCAGTGGAGGAAGACCAGTGCTGGTACGACTTCGCCGACGGCGAGGCGCGGCTCGTGGCCGGACCGCCCGCGCCCGACTCGGTGTCGCGGCGCTTCTCATCGGCCGCCCATGCGCGGGTGCGGAAGGGGGCGGCGCTTTCTCCCCGTGAGATTGCCGCGGAAGCGGCGGCAGCCATGGTGGCGCCTGTGCCTGTGACCGACCGGTTGGCACTGCCCCGTATGGTTCAGGGCATGCCGCTCGCGACCATCGCCGAGCGCGCTCTCATCACGGCGCCGGCCACGCTGGTGCTGCCCGACACGGTGCGCACGGTGCACGATGGAAACGCCTGCAAGGGCACGCGCAAACTCATGTTGCCCGCAGGCCTGCAGTCCATCGGCGCCCACTGCTTCTGCTCGCGCAGCCTGGTGGGACCGGTGCTCATTCCCGCAAGCGTGGAAAGCATCGGCGAGGGCAGCTTCGAGTACGCCGTAGTGCGGCTGGAGGCAGCCGATGCGGTGGTGCACATCACCTCTGACCAGCTCATAAGTTGCTTTACGGAAGCGGCTATCGATGGCGTGCCTTTCGACTTTGCTCGCTACGACGACCAGCTGCTCGCCGGTCGCGGGCTGCCTGACCACCTGGGCGCCCTGCTGCATCGCGTGGCCGCGCCCTTCCGCCTGGCGCCCGAGATGCGCGCCCGTATCGTGGACGCCCTGCACGAGCGCGCGGCCGATGCCGTGGCCTATGTGGCCCGGGAGGGCGACATCGCCATGGTGCGCGCCCTGGCCGAGGCGGGTTTCCTGGACGACGCGGCGCTGTTCGATCGCCAGATCGAGTGCCTGCGCGCCAGCAACCGCACCGACTGCGTGCTCTTCCTCATGAACTGGCAACACGATCGCGCCCAGACCTCCCGCGCCTCTGCGCCCCAACGCGCCCGCGACCGCTTCGCGCTGTAGGCGGGTGTGACGCGAGGCGCCTGGAGCCTGCCCGTTATCGCGGGTGACAGCAACTTTTACCGGTCTTGGCAAAAGTTGCAAAAGATGCAAAAATTGCAAAAGATGCAAAAGATGTCAAGGAGCGATGATGGCGAGCAATCCCTTTACCCCTACCTTCGGAGTCGTCCCTGCATTTATGGCGGGGCGCGAGGACATCACCAGTGAGTTGCTTGCAGCTCTGGAAGAAGGCGCGGGCAACCCCAATCTCACAACGATCATTTCCGGCGCGCGCGGCACGGGGAAGACGGCGCTGCTCACCTACCTCTCCGATGCGGCCCAGGCGCAGGGCTGGGTATCGGTTAACGTATCGGCGCTTCCGGGGATGCTTGAGGAAATCGTTCAGCAGGCTTATGCTGCGAGTGCCCATCTGATAGATACAAGCGCGTCGGCGAAGCTGGCGAGCTTGAAGCTGGGCGATATCGCCGAGGTGCAGTTCTCCGACCCTTTGGAGGTGGCTCCCACGTGGCGCATTCGCATGGGTGAGCTTCTTGACGCCCTCGCGGAAACGGACACGGGACTTCTTATCACCGTGGATGAGGTGCGCGACGATCTTGACGAGATGATTCAGCTTGCCTCCGCGTTCCAGCATTTCGTGCGCGAGCGACGCAAGGTGGCCCTGTTTATGGCGGGGCTGCCGGCCCATGTCAGCGCTCTTTTGCAAGACAAGTCCGTTTCGTTTCTGCGCCGCGCCAATTTTTACAGCATCGGCATCGTCTCCGACTTCGAAGTGGAGGAGGCCCTTGGCAAAACCTTCGACGAAGGCGGTCGGGAGGCGACGCCGGAAGCGCTTAAGGAAGCCGTTCAGCTCATTGGAGGCTTTCCCTATATGATGCAGCTCGTCGGCTATCGTGCTTGGAACGCTTCGCCGAATAGCCCGCTCGTCTCGGAGGACGATGTCCTGGAAGGCTCGCGGTTCGCCCGCAACGATTTGCAGCGAAAGGTATTCGATACGACGTTCCGCGAGCTCTCGAAAGGGGACGTGCGGTTTCTTGCTGCCATGCTGGAGGATGAAGGACCTAGTGAGCTTGCGGATGTGGCCCAGCGTCTGGGCAAGAAAAGCAACTATGCTTCGCAGTATAAGCGACGCTTGCAGGAGCAGGGCATTGTCGGTGACATGGGCCAGGGGCGCATCCGCATCGAGCTCCCTATGTTCAAAGACTATCTTCGCGATCAACTTCTGTAGAATTAATAGCTACCTGATGTCTTTTAGCAAGTCGGCCAGGGTGTTGCTGGCCGTCGAAGTGGGCGATGTGCAGCAGCGCGTGCACGGCGATGGTGAAGCGCGAGGGAATCTGCATGGGCGCGCCTGCGGCAAGAGGCGGTTGCGGATGGCTGCTTGCCGATGGCGACGTTATACTGCTCGTAGAAAGAGGCTTCAACTAGCTGGAGAAGATGCGGCCGATTGTGGAGGGACGTTGCAGAAGAAGGGAGCGGCGATGCTTGAGGTGCGTGCGGCGCGGCCTGATGAGTTCGACGCGGTGCTCGATTTCTATACGGAAATGATCGATCAGATGCAAGGCACCGATTTTGATGTGCAGTGGAAGCACGGCGTACACCCCTCGCCGGAGTTTCTGCGCTCATCGTTGGAGAGGGAGCAGGTGGTCATTGGGCTTTTGCCTCCTGGGGCAGCGTGCGAAAAAACGGCCGGTACGACTTCTGATGCGGAAGGCGCCGACCCTGCGTTTGGTGAGCGGGGCGCTGATTCGGTTATCGCCTGCGCTTTGGTGGTGAATCACGAGGGCGCTTCCGGCTATGACGCTGTGCCTTGGGCGGTGAATGTTCCAGCCGAGCAGGTGGGCGTGCTGCATGTGGTGGCGACGCTGCCGACCTACCACGGCCGCGGTTTTGCCCGCCAGCTGGTGAACGCCACGGCCGATCTGGCCCGCGCCCGGGGTTTGGCGGCCTTGCGACTCGACACCTTTCCCCACAACGTGCGTGGTCGCGGCTTGTACGAATCGTGCGGGTTCGAGGACAAGGGCGAGTGGACCGTACACTATTCGTCCCTCGGCGATACCCAGGTGAACATGTACGAGTTGGTGCTGTAACGTTCGACGAGGTGCCGTTCCGGTCGCGACCGAAACGACCGCCACGGCACAAGCGTCTGAGACGGCAGGGGTGCCATACCCCTGCGATATGAGAAAGGGATGAATATGACCGAGCAAGTGGTTCAGGCCAGTGGCGGTAAGGCGGCGGTGTCCGATATCGATGCGACCATGGAGGCGGTGGCGTTTGCAGGTGCTGCGCTGGCGCCTTTCTTTCTGAACGACCCGCGCACGGGCGACGCGGCCGATTCCTTTGCTGCTATGGCCGACCTTGATGTAGCGGCTGCTGCTGCCGAGTGGCCCTTTGCCGACGCCGATGTTGCCGCTGCCGCTCTGACGTTGATGCACGCGGGCCTAGCCGCCGGCGCTGACCACGATGATTTGGTGTGGGAGTACCGTCGCCAGTTCGTGGGCCCCGGCCGCTTCCCTGTACCACCGTGGGGGTCGGTGTACACCGACCGCGAATGCGTCATCTTCGGCGAGAGCACCTTGGCGCTGCGCGCGTGGATGCGTGCGCACGGCATTCAGCGCACGACCGACGAGCGCACGCCCGAGGATCACATCGGCCTTATGTTGGCCATGCTGGCCTTTCTGGCCCAGCAACGCCCCGAACTGGTAGACGAGTACCTGACCGCCCACCTGCTCACCTGGGCGTCCCACTACTTGGACCTTTTGGAAGAGACTACCACCCATGATTTCTATCGCGGCTTGGCGCAGCTGACGCGCGCCACATTGGTGGGCATGGGCGAGGCGCGCGGGCTTGCGGTGACGCTGCCGCGTTTCTATCGTTAAACTCCGGCGGCCACGAACGGCTCCGCTACTGCTTTCGGCGAGATGACACTGGTGTTGCTCGCCACGCCGGCGTCAGCAAGCGCGGTGGCTCAGGCGTTTTCGAAGTTGTTGATGAGGTCGATCATGTCCTGCTTCTTGTGGATGTTCAGCTTGGCGTAGATGCGCTTGTTGTGGGTGCGCATGGTGTTCTCGGAGATGAACAGCATCTCGGCGATGGCCGGGCCCGAATAGCCGCGGGCGATCAGCTCCATCACCTCGGTTTCGCGCGACGAAAGCCCGAAGACCTCGCTGACGCGGCGGCATCGCAGGGCCAGCGCATCACGCGCCGCGTCGGCTGCCGCTTCATTGCCAGCGTCGACGGTCGGGCTTTCCGCGGAAGCGAACGCTTCTGATGGGGCCGCAGCGTCTTCGTAGGGACGGGCTTCAGCCCGCCCGCGGGTATTGTCGATAGTTGCGGGCGGCCTGAAGGCCGCCCCTACGGAATTGCGGCCGGCTGTTGCGGGCGGGCTGAAGACCGCCCCCCCGGAATTGCCGCTGGCAGTTGCTTCCGCCCGAAGGGTGCCTGGTTCCTTCGCCAACCCCAGGGCCAGGAACTCCAAGGCGTCGGTGGCTCCCAGGGTTTGGCGGTAGCCGAACAACGACACCATCAGCAGCACGAACAGCGACGCCAGCGCCACCAGCGAGAACGGCTCGGGTCCCCACGTGAACTCGATGCCCGACAGATAGCCCGCGCCGTAGCCTGCTGTCTGCGGCAAATAGGCGATGGCGCCGTAGAATGCGTAGATAAACACAGGGTTGATGCCCGAATCGCGCGACATCTGCCCGCAGTGCATCATCATGAACACGCAGGCCAGCATGAAGCAGGCATTACTGATGCCGAAGCCGATGGTGACGAAGCTGTTGCCCGCGAAGGGCAGTACCATCAGGCACACCGCCGCAACGGGAAACAGGGTGCGGAACACCGTGGGCAGCCCGATGCGCAGGGTGCGGCGCTGCCAGCGGCCGAAGAATCCCAGCATGATAAGCAGCAGCACCACCATCGAGAAGATGTTGATGGCGCTGATAAGTTCTTGGTGGGTGATGGCGATGAAGCGGATGGCGCCGGCGCAGAACCCCAGCGCGCCCACTGAAAGCGCGGGCGAGATGGAGGCGCGCAGGGCATTGCGGTACACCGTGCGGTGCTCGCGGGGCACGTCTTCGAACATGGGCTGATCCAGCGACACGCTGCGGTTGGCCAGCCACAGGCACAGGCCCGCCAAGGGTACCAGCACCAGCGGAATAAGGTAGGCGGTTAGCGCTGCGGGCACCAGGCAGATGGCCAGGTACAGCAAAGCCGAGTAGCCCGTGCCCTTGATGAGGGTCAAGTTGCCGCGCTCGGCGTTCATGGCGGCGAACACGCGCTGCCAACACATCATGAATCCAGCAAGGCCGAATCCTACCAGCAGCGATGCGCCCACAATGAGCAGCCGGGCTACGTCCTCCACGTACATGGCCCCTACCAGCATCAGGGGGCCCAGGCACAGCGGCAGCGCGAAGGCCATCACCGATGATCGCCCGCTGGCGGCGGGGCGCTTCCAGATAAGGGCCATCGCCCCGCAGAACGTGACGGCGAAGGCGAGAATCTGGATGCAATAGTAGGCGATGGTTGCCACATCGGTTTGGCAACAGGCGGGCAAATAGGGGAAGATGCCACCCCAAATAGACGTGGCGTTGATGGACAGAATGACTGCGTAGCCGAAGCTGGCCACGTCGGGACGGAGCGCTCGCAGCTGGTCCATAACCCCCCTCTCACGGTGTTCCCCCACAGCTTTTCTGGGTGGCTATTCTACCAGCCGACGAAGGTGGCGGGGTATGAGAGGCGGAAGAAACTTGTCACCAGGTGTGGTGATGACAAGGCTCTGAACAGGCGTTTTGAAAAAACCACCAGAATCTGGTGACAACGTTGCGCCCGTCCGCACCCTACAATGGCCCCAGCGCATGGCCAACGCCCGCGGCGTTGACGCTCCCGCTTAACCGCGGGCGTCGCGCCCGGCTCGCCCCTCGCCGGCTCGACGGGGCCGGGGAAGCGAGCGACCCGCCAAGCAGAGAAGAGACTTGAGGGAGTGCATCTATGAAAGACGAGAAGCTGAGCATGAATCGCCGCACCTTCGTGAAGGCCGGCGGCGCCCTGGGCGCCTTGGCTGCCACCGGTGCCGGCGCGACGGCCGCCTTCACCGCGGCGGCCCCGGCCCTGGCTGTCGCCGACGAGGGAGCCGACGATACCATCGTGTGGACCCACTGCCACGTGAACTGCGGTGGCGCTTGCGTGTTGCAGTGCCACGTGCGCGACGGCGAGCTGGCCTATGTTGAATCTGACACCAACGGCGACGGCGCCTTCGGCGGCGTGCAGGCCCGCGCCTGCCTGCGCGGCCGCTCCATCCGCCCCTGGCTTTCCAGCGCCGACCGCCTGAACTACCCCATGCGTCGCGTGGCCGGCACGGCTCGCGGCGAGGGACAGTACGAGCGCATCAGCTGGGACGAGGCCCTGGACACCATCGCCAGCGAATTCAAGCGCGTGGTGGACACCTACGGCAATGAGGCCGTGTTCATCCAGGAATGCTCGGGTGTTGAGCAGAACATCATGATGAACAATCCTTTCTTCCGCCTGTTCAACCTGCTGGGCGGCGAGGTGACCCGCTACGGCAGCTATTCCAGCGCCTCCATCAGCTTCGGTGCCTACCCGTTCACTTACGGTGGCAGCTGGGGCAAGCGCTCGCTGAAGACGCTGCAGCCCGGCCAGTTGGTGGTGATGTTCGGCTACGCCCCCAACGATATGCGCATGTCGGGTGACGGCGAGGGCTACGACCTGGCTGTGGCCATGAAGCAAAAGGGCGTGCGCGCCATCGTGATCGATCCGCGCCGCAACGAGACGGCGGCGAACTTGGGCGCCGAGTGGATTCCCATTGTGCCCGGCACCGACGCCGCCCTGGCCGCGGGCATCGCCCACGAGCTGATTACCCAGGCCCTGGTGGATCACGAGTTCCTGAACACCTACTGCGTGGGCTTCGACGAGGCCACGCTGCCGCCCGAGGCCCAGGGCAAGAATCTGTCCTACTGCGACTACATCTTGGGCACCGGCTATGACAAGGTGGAGAAGACCCCGGAATGGGCCAGCAAGATTACTGCTGTGCCGGCTGAGCGCATTGTGTCGCTGGCTCACGAGATCGCCGAGGCCGACCCCTGCTTCATCTGCCAGGGCCTGGGGCCCCAGCGCCACACCAACGGCGACAACGCTTCGCGCGCCATTATGGTGCTGCCCCAGCTGGTGGGCCAGGTGGGCCGCCCCGGCACCAATTCCGGCGGCACCGTGGGCAACGACGACATCGGCCTCTCGTCGCTTCCCACTGGGGACAACCCCATTGAGACGAAGTTCCCCAACTTCCTGTGGCCCGAGGCCATTCGCGACGGCGAGAAGCTGACTGCCACCAACGCCGGCATCAAGAACGCCGATGCTCTGAAGTGCGGCGTGAAGTTCCTGGTGAACTACGGCAACAACATGATGGCCAACCAGAATGCCGACATCAACTACACCACCGACATCCTGCGCGACGAGAGCCTGTGCGAGTTCATCCTGCAGTACGACGTGGCGTGGACCGACTCCTGCAACTGGGCTGACATCGTGCTGCCCGACCTGACGCCCCAGGAAACCTACAGCTTGTCGGCGGCGGGTGAGAACAACGACGTGTACGGCATTCGTTTCGGCCAGCCGGTCAGCGAACCGGCCTTCGAGCGCCGCGAGGTGTACGAGGTGTGCGGCGAGCTGGCGAAGCGCCTGGGCGTGTACGACGAGTACTCCGAGGGTGGTCTGACCCGCGAGGACTGGTGCCGCAAGCTGTACGACGAGCTGCGCGAGGAGCAGGCCGACCTGGACCTGCCCACCTACGACGAGGGCGTGGCCATGGGCTCGTTCACTTTTGAGGTAGAGCCCTCCACCGAGGTGGACGACTTCATCGCCGACCCGGTGGCCAACCCGCTGGAAACGGCCACGGGCAAGATTCAGATCTATTCTCCCGAGCTGGCCGAGCTGGCGGAAACCTGGGAGCTGGGCGAGGGCGACGTGATCTCGGCCATCCCCGTGTACTATCCCGGTTTCGATGGCCCCGGCACCACCACCGAGGAGTTCCCCTTCCTCATCGTGGACTTCCATGCCAAGGGCACGGTGCATTCCACCTACGCCCACAACGAGGTGCTGCACAAGCTGTCGCCCTTCCAGGCGTGGATCAACCCCATTGACGCCGAGCCGCTCGGCATCGCCGACGGCGATGCGGTGGCCCTGAAGAGCGCTCAGGGCGAGATGCGCACCATCGCGAAGGTGACCAACCGCGTTATTCCCGGCACCATCATGCACCCCCAGGGCGCGTGGCATTCCGCCGACATGGCGGGCGACCGCATCGATCACGGCGGCTGCACGAACACCATCACCAGCCGCCACTGCAACCCCGTGTCGAAGGGCACCGGCCAGCACAGCGTTATCGGCTCGATTGAGAAGGTGGAGGGCTAAGCCATGACTCAGTACGGATTCCATTTCGACGCCACGCGCTGCACCGGCTGCAAAACCTGCGAGGCCGCTTGCCGCGACTATCATGACCTGGCGCCCGAGCATACGTTCCGCCATGTGTACGAGATCGAGGGCGGCGGTTGGAAGCGCGATGACGCCGGCGCGTGGACGACCGATTCCTACACCTACTACACGGCGTTCTCCTGCCAGCATTGCGACAACCCGGCCTGCACCGAGGTGTGCCCCACCGGCGCCATGCACAAGGACGAGAGCGGCATCGTGTCGGTGGACGAGCATCGCTGCATCGGCTGCGGCTACTGTGCTATGGCCTGCCCCTACGACAACCCGAAGGTTGATCGCGAGGCGGGGCACTCCACCAAGTGCGACGGCTGCAAGAGCCGCGTGGAAGCGGGGAAGACCCCCGTCTGCGTGGAGGCCTGCTCGATGCGTGCCCTGGCGTTCGCGCCGGTGGACCAGCTGCCCGAGGGCGAGCGCGCGAATGTGGCGCCGCTGCCCGAGGCCGACCTGACGAAACCCAACCTGTACATCGTGCCTTGCGCGTCGGCGAAGCCGGCCGGCTCCACCGACTGCCGCGTGGCCAACAAACTGGAGGTGAAGTAAATGGGAACGGGATTCTCCGAGGCGCCTTTGGCCCTGTTCACGACCTTGGCCCCCATGGCCGCCGCGTCGTTCATCGTGATCGCCTACGCGTTCATTGCCGGTAAGCCCACGGCCGAGGAGGCGCGCCGCCTGGATCGGTGGACGGCTCTGCCCGCGGTGGTGATGCTGCTGGCCATGGTTGCCGCCTTCCTGCACCTGGCGAATCCGCTGGCTGCCTTCGAGGTGTTTGCCGGCGTGGGCCGCTCGCCGTTGTCGAACGAGCTGCTGGTCGTCGTGCTGTTCTCGGTGGTGGCCCTGGTGTATTGGCTGTGCGGTCTGGCGGGCAAGTTGCCGACTTCCGGCGGCGTGCGCACGGGCTTGCTGGTGGTGCTGGCCGTCGGGTCGCTGGCGGTGGCCGCTGCCTGTGGCATGGCCTACCTCATTCCCACGGTGCCCACGTGGAATAACCCCCTGGGTGTGGTGGCCATGCTGGGCTACGCCCTGACGGGTGGTGCGGCTCTGGGATCGGCCGTGTGTGCCATGGCCCGCGTTGCCCTGCCGACGCAGGCTCCGCTGTGCGGCGCGGTGCTGGCAGGCGTGGGCGCGGTGCTGGCCCTGGCGGCTTTGGGTGCCCAGGCGGCCGGTTTGGATGCCGTGGCGAACATCTGGGGCGCGGCGAGCGGCCTAGTGCCCGACCTGGGGCTGATGGTGGGCGCGTTCGGCCTGTGCGCCGCTGCGGCCGTGGTGATGATCTTCCTGGGCAAGCGCAGCGCCGGTGCGGCTGGCGCCGAAGGTGCCCAGGCGGCGGCAGGTCGTATCGTGGTGGCGCCGGTGTTCGCCGTGGGTGCCGCGGTGCTGGCGGCCGCGGGCATCTTCATCGTGCGCATTGCCTTCTACGGGCTGTACATGGGCATCGCGCTGTAGCATCGTCTATGCCATAATTTCCCCGAGGAGGCTTTCCGCCCCGCAGGCTACGTGCCTGCGGGGCGTTGCCGTGAAAGGAACACCATGGAAACGGCCTTGAACGAGATAACGCTGGTGCTGTTCACTACCATCGCGCCCGCCGGCCTGGTGGGCTACGCGGTCATGGCCCTGTACACGGTTGCCGTGCGTGATCGCGCGCGGGCCGAGGCGGCCAGCCGCTACCTGGTCGTTCCTCTGGTACTGGTTATCACCGGGCTTATCGCCTCGGCCACCCATTTGGGCACGCCCGCGAACGCGTTGTACGTGCTGTCGGGGGCGGGACGCTCGCCTCTGGCCAACGAGGTGGTGGCCGTGGTGGCGTTTTTGGTGGCGGGCGGCGCCTGGTGGATGGTGTCGTTTCGCGACGACGTGTCCGAGCGCCTGCGCCGGGTAGCGGTGACGGTGGTACTGATCGCTGCAGCCGTGGCGCTCTACTTCATTTCCGTGGCGTACAGCATTCCCTGGGTGCCCACTTGGGCGCTGCCCACAGTGCCCGTTACGCTGTGGCTGGGAGCCCTGGCCAGCGGTGTGCCTGTGGGACTGTTCGGCCTGGCTGCGGCCGGTCAGGCGCCGGGCGCCCGCTTCGCGGCCCTCGCGCTTCTGGCGGGTGCGGCGGCCACGGTGGGGAACGCCGTGGTACTGGGCATTCAATGGGCCGATCTGGCCTCTATCGAGACGACGCTGGTGGCTGCCCCCGATCTGGTGCCGTGGACCCCGGCGGTTATCGCAGCCTTCGCGGTGCTGGCCACCGCAGCTTTGGGAGCCTGCGCCTGGGCCGAGCAGCATCGCGGTCCGCATCGCACCTTCGTGGAGGGGTCGTGCGTGCTGGCCGTGCTCGTCGCGTGTTTTCTCGTGCGCTTCACGTTCTACGCCATGCGCATGACCGCCGGCGTGTAGGGGCAGCATCTCTCGGGCGAGGCCTCGGCGGCCCCTGTCATGTCAAACGCTCGGCTGCTGCGAAGGGCCGTTCAACATGCCTCCGAGTTCAGACAGTGGCCGGACTTCGTTACCCCAGTAGCGAGCGATTTTCGTCTTGGGGCGGGATCATTCCCTTAGCACGGAACAGTTCGGCGGCGGCCATGGCGCGGTTGCGGTAGGGGAAGGGCTCGTTGCGCAAGAGGCAGGCGACGAAGGTATCAATGTAGGTGGGGTCAGGTGCCACGCCCAAAGGCACGTTGCGGTAGCAGGCGCGCACGAGAGCATTGCGGAAGTTCAGTGAGTACTGCTCGAATGCCTCGTTGGTGATGTTGCCGAATCCGTGGCTGCGCAGCAGCTTCTGCAGGAATACGGCAACGGTGCGCGTGTTGCCCTCGGCGAAGGGGTGAACCTGCCAGAGCTTGGTGATGAGTGCGGACACGCTGCTGACGTAGGGCGCGATATCATCGGCGCGGTAAGGCGCGGGCTCAAAAGCGGAGAGCGCCGCCGCAAGCTCCTCCTCCAGCGTCTCGTAGTCGCCGTATTCTACCGATTCGCGCGCAAGCACGAACTCGCGCTTCGAGAAGTTGTAGTCGCGGAAGTGCTTTTCATAGTAGGAGTCTTCCATAAGGCCTCGGAACAGGCGCTCGTGGATGGTCTGCAAGCTCGCCACAGAGAGCGTGAAGCCGCTGGAATCCAGCAGATCGCAGATGCGGCTGCTCACGCGGTCGGCCTCCTCGGAATGGCGATCGACGGCTCGTCCTACGCGCTGGTCGTAGTAGTCGTCTACGATGTCGCGCAGTTGTACGGCGCTGATCTCGCCTTCCACATAACGCTGGGCCGGCTCATCGAAAGCGGCGCTGGTGGTGAGCCCGTCGACGGCCTGCAGCCCGCGAGCGATACGCACGCGCCGGTCGCGCGTGTCGTAGCTGTACGGCTCCCCGTAGCGTTCGTATCCGTAGGCGTCTTCCAAAGGTTTCCTCCCATCGCAGATCGGCCGCCATTCTAGCATGGAGGTATGAAGTGAAGATGGGTGCGCAGAGAAGCGCGCGCCGTCACGCTGCTGGTTGAGAGGTGCAAAACAAGGTCGCGGTGCCGCTAGCCAACTCGGTATAGCAGATGATATACTTTGCTATACCGTATTGCTAAGGGAGGGGGCAGCTATGGCTTTGTCTCAGATGAACATCCGCATCGATAACCAGGTACGTATCGAGGGGAATCTTGCGCTAGAAAGTGTCGGGCTTACCCCTGCCCGCGCCGTGCGTGGTCTGTGGGATTTTGCTGCGCGCAATCGGAACAATCCGGTGCGCATTCAGCGCGCCCTGCGCTTTTTAGGGCAGCAGGCGGCAGAGGACGACGAGATAAGCGCGCGTGCCCGGGCTATCGAGGATGGCTGGCGTCTTGCCGATGAGGGTCTGGCGAGTCTGGGACTCTCGCCCGAACGCGCCAAGCCCCTTCCGCTCAATGAGCTCAAGGAGCAGGCGTACCGAGAGCGCTGGGAAGCGAAGGGCCTGCTATGACCAAAGAGCATCCAACGCTGCTTCTCGACACAAATATCTGGATAGACAACTATTTCGCCCATCGTGAGGGAAGTGAGGCGGCGCGTGAGCTCATTGCCTACGCGAACGAGCAGAATTACACCTTGGCCTACGCCGCAACTTCTACTAAGGATCTTTTCTTTCTCGCCGGCAGCGAGCTGAAGCGATTGGTTCGCGAGGAGAAGGGAGAGCTCTCGGAAGAAGACGCGCGGTCCTGCTCCGATCTGACCTGGGCTTTCCTCAAGAACATGACCTCCATCGCCGTTGCCATTCCAGTGGGCGAGCCTCAGATATGGCTCGCCACCCACTATCGCGCCCTCCATGGCGATTTCGAAGACGACCTCATTTTGGCGGCTGCGGAAGAGTCGAAGGCCGATTACCTGGTCACTAACGATCGTGCGCTTTTCGGTAAGGCTGCCATCCCCGTCTTCACCAGCGCCGATATGCTCGCCTACCTGAAACGGTAGCAATCGGCGGCAGCGGATCCGTCGCGAATGCGCTTGCTGCGAGTGCGGGTGTTGCCCGGCGGGCCGTCGCCTCCGCTATGCCTCCAGCAGCACCTTGCCGTTCAGGGTTTCGATGGTGGTGTGCAGCACGCGGCCGTTCTCCACCTGCATTTTCGCGATGGTGCGGCCGAAGTCGCTGCGCGGGCGGCACACGGCGCCGGGGCACATATATATGCTGGCGGGACGCGCCTCGGGCCCCACGACCAGCTCGGGCACGTGGGTGTGCCCGTGGATGATCACATCGGGAATGGGGTCGCCCGGCCCCAGGCCCTTCGAGGCTCCGCCGCGGTTCACGCGCACGTCGCCGGGCTTGTGGCCCACCAGGAACTTCACGCCGTCAATCACCGGGCGCGCGAAATGGTCCACGGCGCTGCCGTATTCCGCGAAGTCGTTGTTGCCCAGCACGGCCGTCACGGGCGCCAGGGTTTCCAGCTCGCGCAAAATGGCCGGGCCGCCGATGTCGCCGGCGTGGATGATGTGGTCGCAGTCGGCCAGCGCCGCATAGGCCTGCGGGCTTAAGCTGCCGTGGGTGTCGGAAATGATGCCGATCAGCGTCATGGGTTCTCCTTGCACGCGCCGCATTTCCCGACGGCGCAACGTAGCGAATTGGTGGCGCGCCGCTATGGAGCGCGGGGCCGCCGCGATGTCTGCTATGATAACGCCAACGGCCGAAGGCGGCCACCGGTCTGCACGAGAACAGGAGCATTCATGGGAAAGAAGGACGTTGAGGCTCTGGACATCACCTTCGACGAGCTGCCCACCTACCTGCACACGAACCACTCCCTGTATATGGAAGTGGCCGATGGCTTGTACTACCTCACCGATGTGAACGATCAGTACTGGCGCGCCCAGGACACCAACCAGTTCAACGAGAAGGGCCACTACGTTGACTGCAGCCCGCTTGTGCCCACCATCGCCGAGTTCCTCGACCTGCCCTTCCACGACGGCAAGTCGGTGCGCGACCTGGCGGCCGAGGCCACGTTCTACGCATCGGGCGACGGCAAGGACATGCCTGAGGATTTCTAGAGCTTCGCCGCTCGGCTTATTTTCCCAGGAAATTACGCCCCTCTGCAAAGGCCGCCTTGCGCGGCCTTTGTGCTATGATGCCCCACGAACTATCTTGGCCGCGGATAATGCGGCCGTCTGAGAAGAGAGAAAGAAGGAACCATGGCAGAAGAATGCACCCACGAGTGCTCCAGCTGCGGCGTTTCGGGCTGCGGTGACCGCACCGCCGAGGCCGGCCCCTCCACCCTGGCGCCTAACAAGCGCTCCAACGTGAAGCACGTCATCGGCGTGGTGTCCGGCAAGGGCGGGGTGGGCAAGTCGCTGGTCACCAGCTTGCTCGCTGCGGAAATGAACAAGCGCGGCCATAAGGTGGCCATTCTGGACGCCGACATCACCGGCCCGTCCATCCCGAAGTCCTTCGGCGTGGATGCGCGCCTGACGGCCGACGCCGACGGCATCAATCCGGCCAAGTCGGCCAGCGGCATCGAGGTGATGTCCGTGAATCTCATGCTGCCCGAGGGCGACATGCCCGTGGCCTGGCGCGGCCCGGTGGTCACCGGCGCCATCAAGCAGTTCTGGCAGGAAGTGAACTGGGGCGACGTGGACTACATGTTCGTGGACATGCCCCCGGGAACGTCCGACGTGTTCCTGACCGTCTTCCAGTCGCTGCCCGTGGACGGCATTGTGACCGTGTCGGCCCCGCAGGAGCTGGTAGCCATGATCGTGGGCAAGGCCGTGAACTTGGCGAAGTCGCTGGAGGTGCCGGTGGTGGGCCTGGTGGAGAACATGGCCTACTTCAAGTGCGACGACTGCGGCAAGGAGCACCATATTTTCGGCGAGCCCCAGGGCGCGGCTGTGGCCGAGAAGTACGGCATCCCCGCCGTGGCCACCCTGCCGATGGATCCTTCCTTCGCCCGTCTGGTGGACGAGGGTCGCGTTGAGGCCTACAACGTGGAGGGCGCCCTGGATGACATCATCGCCCAGGTGGAGAAGGTGTCCGCCGAGGCCGCTGAGTAGGCGAACGAGCTCATGGCGAGGCAGTTTCGGCGGCGCGGGAAATTTTTTCAAAAAAGTTCTTGCGCGCGCGGGCCGTTGTGTTAATATAGTCCTCGCACTTTTTCGGGGCCTTAGCTCAGCTGGGAGAGCGCATGGCTGGCAGCCATGAGGTCAGGGGTTCGATCCCCCTAGGCTCCACCATTAATTTCAGAAGCCGGGTCGCCTGACCCGGCTTCTTTCGTTTGTAGAACCTGCGTGCGCGATAATATAAGACGCGGGCCGTGTCCGAGAGCGGCCGGGGTCTGTTGGGATGGGTCGTAAGGGAGGAGTGCCGACGATGGCTTCAGGCGATCTGAAGGGGTTCGTCGAAATCGCATCCGACGAGGTGCGGCATCATCCTGCGCGCGTGCTGGGCATGGGTTTGTTCTGGGCGTGGCTTCAGATCGTCTTTGCCTCGCCAGCTTTGGCGCCGGTTGCGGCGTGGCCTTTGCCGCTGGCTCCCCAACAGCAAGTGTGGACGTTATCGCTCGGTGCGACGCTAGCAACATTCGCCCTGGTGCTGGCGTTGCGCAAGCATCTCCCGGCCTCGCTGAGCGCAGGCGCGGTGATGCTCGGCCACGGCTTGATGGCCGCAGGCGCGATGGCCCTGGCGTGGTCGGCGATATTCCCGTCGCTCCCCCTGGTGCTTTTGGGCGTTGCGGGCACGGGGCTGGGCAGCGGCTTTGCCTTCCTGGCATGGGGAGACCACCTGGCCCGGCTCGCCCCGCGTCGGGTGCTTTTCGACATGACGGCCTATTCGTTTCTGACGGCAGCGTTCTTCGGCGTGGTGATGCTGCTGCCTTGGTGGGGCGTGCAGATGGCTGTGGTGGCCATGCCCGTTGTGGCGGGAGCACTGTTGGTGCGGGCCAATCGACATCTTGCGCCGTGCACTGCCGATGTCGCGCCGGTGCCTGGCGCGCCCAGCGGCCTGAGCCTCGTGGGGCTGGCGGTGCTCGTGGGCCTGGTCTACGGCATTATGCGCGGAGTGAGCCTTTCGTTCGCGGAGGGGTCCTTCGGCCAGGTGACGACGGCCACGGTGATGGGCATTGCCGGTGCCGGGTTGCTACTCGCGGCAACCACGGTGTTCTTTCGCAAAGGCAGCGAACTGTACTTGGTATGTCAGATATCCTTCCCTTTGCTGGCTGCGGGCTTTCTGCTGCTGCCCCAGTTCATCGGCGGTTTGCCGTTGCCTGTTATCGTGTTCACGGTGGGCCATAGCTACTTCTATTCGCTACTGTGGGTGTTTTGTGCCGACCGTGCTCAGAATTCCCGTCGAGCACCCCTGGTTGTTTTCGCTGTGGGGCTGCTCTCGTTTCTCGGCGGCTCGCTGGGCGGATCACTGGCGAGCGACGCTATGGCGTTGGTAGCCTCGGAGGCATCCCAGACGATCACCATTGTGTCGCTGGTTGTGGTGTACCTGTTCGTGGTGGTATTCGCCTACCTGTTCGGGAAGAACCGCCGGGCAGGTCTGGCGAGCACCGACGAGCAGCGCGCCTTGGACTTCAAGCGCTGCAGCGAGCTGGTGGCGGCCGAGGGAGGCCTGTCGCCTCGTGAGGTGGAGATATTCCATCTGCTTGCGCTCGGGAAGGACCGCGCCGACATTCGCGAGATATGCCACATTTCCACCGATACCGTGAAATCGCACACGCGTCGTATTTACGCGAAGCTCGACATCCATTCCAAAAAAGAGGCGCAATCGTTGGTGGAACAGCGAATGGAGCAAGAGCGCAAAGGCATGATTGCCCGTTAGTCTTCTTCGGTGCTGAATTCGCCGGTTCTTGTTTTTCCTGGTCATTCCCTTGGACACCTGTAGCCCGCGAGGGGTGAAGGGCGGTTCGGCGTATTTCACCCCCGCTGGGCGCTTACGGGCGCGGCGGCCGACCCCTATGCTGCGATGTGCGGGGGCTTCCTCCCCGCTACTGTCACACGATCAGGAGGAGGGCAACATGCACGACAAGACACTTTCGCGCCGCACATTCGTCTCGGGAACCGCATTGGCTGGAGCAGTCGCTGCGCTGGCGGGGCTTGCCGGGTGCGCGCCGGCCGAGAAGCCGCTTGCAACGGCGGGGTCACAGGATTCAGGCGCCGCCACCGGCTTGGACGATTCCTATGCGTGGTTGCGTTCCGCTCCGGCAATGCCCGAGGTGTCGGCCGAGGAGACCTACGACGTGGTGGTTATCGGCGCCGGCATTGCGGGCTGCACTGCCGCTCAGGCAGCAGCTGAGGCGGGCGCCAGTGTATTGGTAGTGGAGAAATTCGAGGGCATTACGGCTCACGGAACCGACATCGGTGCGGTGGGATCGAAGCTGCAGAAGGAGCAGGGCGTCGACATCGACAAGGCGCTGGCTTCCCGGCTCATCTATCAGTGGGGTCAGTCCGAGGGCAACTACTTCCTCATCAAACAGTTCGTGGAGCGCAGCGGCGAGGTGATGGACCACTATATCGACATGGCCACCGATCTGGGCTATGAGGTTATCCTGAACAGCGAGATGACGGCCCGATCTGACTGGGACACGCTCGAAGACCGCTTCAAGCAGTTCCGCACGGCCCACAAGTTCACCATCCCCGAGGGTAGTTCTTTGCCCGAGCAGCCGTGGAACGTGGGCTATTTCATCAGCATGGTGGCCGACGACGCCCAGGCTCGCGGCGCGGTGTTCGAGTTCAACACCCAGGCCGAGCAGCTGGTGAAGGAGGACGGAGCCGTGGTGGCCGTCATCGTGAGCAACGCCGACGGCTACAAGCGCGTGAACGCGACCAAGGGCGTTATCCTCGCCACGGGCGGCATTACCGACAACGAGGAAATGAAAGCGTGCTTCTGCCCCATGGCCCTGCGCTCCGACAAGTCCGACTACACGCCGGTGGGCGGCAATCGGGGCGACGGCATCATCATGGGCCGGTGGATCGGGGCGGCTCTGTCGCCGTGCTATCCCGCGCCCATCATCCATCCGGTGAACCTCGCGGTTATGGGTCCGGGCTTCGATACCTGCTGGCTTACGGTGAACCGCGACGGCATGCGCTATTGCTGCGAGGTGGGATTCGAGCCCATCGTCACCAACGCGCGCATGAATACGCCGGGCAGTGTTGCCTGGGCCATCTGGGATTCCCATTACCCCGAGCATGCCCAGCGCCAGGAGCCGGTGAAGTCGGCCTCCTTCATGGACGGCCTGCAGGAGAAGGTGGAGCAGGCGGTGTCCGAGGGCACGTTCTTCAAGGGCGAGACGCTGGAGGAGTTGGCCGAGGCCATCGGCGTTCCATTCGAAACGCTTCAGCAGACTGTGGAGCGCTACAACTCCTTCTGCGATGCGGGTGAAGACCCCGATTTCGGTGTGCCCCCGCGCTTCCTCAGCTCGGTGAAGGACGGCCCGTTCTACGCCAGCAACGTGTCTGCATGGATGCTGGCGTTGCCCTACGGCCTGCGCGTGGACCAGAATTCCCAGGTGCTCGACGAGGAGGACACGCCCATCGGCGGCCTGTTCGCCATCGGCAACGCGCAGGGCGATTTCTTCGCGAATTCGTATCCGGTAACGTTGCCGGGTACGAGTCATGGCCGCGGCATGACCTATGGGCGCTTAGTGGGCCAGGCTCTGGCCAAGGGCACGACGATCGAGGGCTACGCCGTCGGTTTCGAAGACTAGGTGTTTAGTGCCAAGACGCTGCTTGCATCCAGATAGTGACAAATAAGGAGGCTCCCGCCAAGCTGTGAGTTGTCGAGATTCATAGCAGAGGGGGCCTCCTGTGGCGCAGCATCCTAACGCAAGGCTCACGCTCAGGGCGGGAGACGCTCGTCTCCCGTGTAAAATCGGCCGCGGCCGAAGGCCGAGATCTCGAACACACGGGGTTTGGACGAAAATGAGGAGATTTATAAGGCGCTCCCGCCCATATAGAAAGTTTTGGCCGGAAAAGGCAAGATGTCTAAGAATTACGCGGCGATGGGTCGCAGAATCCGGTTAATTGTGGTCGCAAATGGACAGATCTCTATGGGTAAGGATGCTTAGCGGGGCTGAAGGTCTTAGAAATCGTAGTATTTTTGGCCAAAGTGCGAGGATCGAATCGAATTCAGCATAGAGATCTTCGTGTTTGAGGCCAGGGGAGGGGCGGCACCTTGTGGCGGGTGCCGCCCCTCCCCCTTTTCGTGCAGCAGCTGGTCGTCTAGCGATAGAGGGCGGAATTGTAGAGGGGTTCAGCGAAGGAGACGGGCTAGTAGAGAGCTGTTTTCCCAGGTGAAATATGAGTTTCCTGCTTGAGTTTTCAGGTAGTTTACAGGAATGTGTGGGTTCTGTTGCAGTGGTGTGCGGTCTATGTGGTTCGCTGTTTCGGGTGAACGTCCTTTGAAATAATGTGCGACTGACCACAGAAGGGTTACAATACCCAGTTAGCGCTCTGGCTGCGTGGAGTGCAGAGTCTGGCGGGGAGGCCGGGTTTTGTGGCAGAACTGAGCAATGTGCCTTGGCATACGGCCTGGGCAGCAGAGTGAAAGGTTGAGGATTCATGAAATTCTCCTCGTTTGTGAAGGGTAAGGCGCTGAAGAGTGTCGGCGCCGTGTCGGTGGCTCTGGCCCTGGGTGCCGGTCTTGCGGGTTGCGGTGGCGGCGGTGCCGCTGGCGACGTGGCCGCTACGGTGAATGGCCAGGACATCATGGAGCAGACCGTTACCGATTACGTGGACAACTTCCGCAAGGGTGCCAATCTGGAGACCGACGAGGCCTGGGGCGAGTGGATGGTTTCCAACGGCTACACCCCTGAGTCGGTGCGTGAAGAGGTTATCAACTACTATGTCGACCAGGACCTGTACGAGCAGGCCGCCGCTGAGTACAACGTGACGGTTGAGCAGGCCGACATCGACGCCCAGCTGGAGCAGACCAAGGCGATGTTCGAGAGCGAGGAGGCCTTCCAGGAGGCTCTGACCGCTAGCAACATGACCGAGGAGTCCTACATCGAGGACGTGGTGAAGCCTACCATTCTGCAGCAGAAGCTGTCTGAGGCCGTGGCTGCGGCCGACACCGAGAACGGCAGCGGTGATGATGCCGCTCTGGCCCAGGCCCAGCAGATGGCCGACCAGTGGAACGGTGCCAAGCGCGTGAGCCACGTGCTGTTCCAGGCTGACGACACCAAGACCGACGAGGAGCTGGCTGCCGAGGCTCAGGCCGTGCTTGACCAGATCAACGCCGGCACCCTGTCCTTCGAGGAGGCTGCCCAGCAGTACTCCGCCGACTCCAGCGCCCAGACTGGCGGCGATGTGGGTTGGGACAAGCTGACCACCTTTGTGACCGAGTTCCAGGATGCCGTTGACGGCCTGGAGGTTGGCCAGGTGAGCGGTCTGGTGAAGACCGACTACGGCTACCACATCGTGACCGTGACCGACGAGTTCACGGTGCCCGAGGGCGGCCTGACCTCGCTGGATCAGCTGCCGGACGACTTCAAGAGCTACCTGGAGTACATGCAGCAGAGCTCCGACAGCCAGAGCTTCAGCACCTGGTTCACCGAGTATCGCGAGAACGCCGAGATCGTGATCAATCCGATGCCCGAGGGCCTGCCCTACGCCATCGATCTGACCCCCTACGAGGAGGCCGCCGCTGATGCTGCCGCCACCGTGGACGAGACCGAGATGGGCACCGTTGAGGGCGACGACGCCGCTGCCGACCAGGCTGCTGCCGAGGGCGACCAGGCTGCCGCCGAGGGCGACGCCGCTGCTGAGGGTGACGCTGCCGGCGACCAGACTGCCGAGGGCACCCAGCCCGCTGCCGAGGGTGACCAGGCCGCTGACGGCACCGATACCGCCGAGGGCGACCAGGCCGCCGAGGGTGGCGACCAGGCTGCCGCTGACGGCACCGCCGACCAGGCTGCCGAGGGCGAGCAGGCCCAGCAGTAAAAGCTGCCGACATATACCAGCCACTGGCTTTCCGGGACCCGCAGCAATGCGGGTCCCTTTTTTGCATTTGGGGAAAGAAGGGAAGAGGGGGCGGTAGGAGCGAGGAAAATGTCAAGTGAGGGGGCTTTGAATCTGAAAGAAAGCTGAAAGCACTTTCAGAATACCGTTGATCCCAATAGCAACGGGAAATGACAGGGTAGCTTTTAGACGCTCGTTGCCCTGTCATGAGCGGGTAAAAGTCGATCATTTTCATAAGCGAATCCACAAAGCCTTAACATTCAGTTCATAAAGTGGCGATAAATCGGCCCATAAACCTAGGAAAACTGCCGTTTAAGTTAACACCAAGGTAACGTGGCCGTTATCAAGCTGTTACCGCTTGGATGCCATCTCGATAAGTTTTAAAATTTGCTACTGAGTATCACTCTGCCAAAAGTGCGCCACAGCCCCTTGACCTGCAGGTGAAGGCCTTGCGTCAAAGGAGGGAAGGCGGGCGCGCGAGCTCGGGTGCAGCCGCAGGCCTGACGGTCTCGGCAGAACTCGCGGCAGGCGGAAACCGCATGACGATTGCGAGCACAAGAGCGACGAATAGAGATGGCAAGACGGAGCAGCATGATGGAAAACAACGAACGTAAGAATCAGCATGAGACGACCGTCGTCCCGCGCGGGGCGGTAGCGGACACCGGTGCTCATTGGCATACGCGCGTGCCGGCCTCGCCGGCCCCCGTGAACAGCTTCTCCACGAAACTGTGGGTGCGCGTGCTGTCGGTGTGCCTGTCACTGCTGCTTGCCGTGACTATGTTCGATGCCACGGCCTTGGTGTCCTATGCCGACGAGCTTGCCGACGAAGAAGCGCCGTTGGCTGCCACCGGCGATGCCGAAGCGGCTGACAAGCCCGATGTCGCCTGGGCTTCGGCGCTGCAGGGCGCCGCACCCGATGCCGCCGCCTTGGCCGCGCTGGCGCCGTCGGGCCTTATGCCTGCCGCCGATGTGCTGCCCCAGGTAACGGCCGACGCGGTCGGGGTGTCGGAGGAGGAGCGCATCGATCTGTCCGAGCGGGTGCGTCCGCACCTGGTGGCCTCGGGTGCGCCCTACAGCGCCAGCCAGGGCTTCTTCCTGAAGGGCGCTCGCATGCAGGCGGCTTTCGAGCTGGGCAATTTGAGCGCTCTGCTGGAAGGCGGCTTCCTGGCCGGCACCAAGGCGGGCGACCGCTTCGTGCTTACCATGGATGTCCCCTACCTTTATATAGATGATGCGGGCAATGCGGCCACCACCTATTCCCAGGAGGAATGGAAGCTGCGCTGTGCGCTGGCCGATCAGGCGGCGAAGGCGCTGGCCGGGGCAGAGGGCGCTCCCGACAGCGAGCAAGCGGCCCGCGAGGCGGCGGCCGAGGCGGCTGCCAACCCGGAGACCACGGCCCAGGCGCCCCGCGTGGCCCTGTTTGCCGAGGCGATCCCCGAGGGCTGGTCGCTGTGGCAGGAGCACGAGGGCTCCTATCGCGCTCTGACCGATGAGGACATGCAGGTCGGCGTGAGCGGCCGCTTGGTGTGGCGCTACGACGGCAACGATGGCAAGCTGGACGCAGCGGCGGCTCTGCCTGCCTTCGAGGTGGGCCTCGCGGGCTCCGTACCTGCAGGTACGCTCGTATCCATATACTATGGATACGAGATGCACTCCTTCACTGCGCGCACGGTTGAAGGCGAGGAGGCTCCCGCCCCGCAGTACGGCGATGTGAAGCGCGGGGCCGTGGGCTCTTACGCGTTGACGAACGAGGCGAGCGAAGCGACCGCCTCGTTCGCGGTGACGCCTCTGGCCGCCGCGATGCCGCGTATGGCGTTCGGCGACGGCACCGGTTATCTGGCCCATGTGGTGCGCTACGAGGTGCCGGCCACAGCGCCGGCTGCCACGGCCATCGCGCTGGGCGCCGCGTTCCCGGCCGATTACAACGGCGTGGGCGGCGTGACCGACGACGTGCTGAAGGCTTTCCAGGCCGATGAGGGCGGCAACCCCATCGAGGCTGCTGCGAAAGCGGCCGCTGATGATGCCGACAACGCCGAGGAAGGCGACGATCCCACGTTCGTGGGCGTGCCCGGCAAGGGCGGCGTGCTGGTGCTGGACGTGACGGACCTTTCCGACGAGCAGATTGCCGCCATTAATCCGATGAAGGCCTCCAGCCTGGCGGCCCTGGGGCTGAGTCCCCTGCCCTATGCGGTGACCGACGACGGCCGCATCCAGCTGACGCGCACGGGCGACGATGGCCATATCGAGCCTGGTGCCGTGCGCCAGCTGTACGTGGCCGCCCCTTATGCTGAGGCCGCTATTGCCTTCGCAGATGAAGCCGCCGAGCAGTCGGCGCCGGTGCGTGCCCAGTTCGATGTGCAGTTGTCGGCGGTGGGCGTGGGCGAGCCGGTAGTGTACGCCGAGTGCGTGAACACCGAAGCCTCCTTCGCCGCTGCCGCTATGGGCGACGCCTTCATGACCGACGAGCAGCAAGCGGCCGTTCAGAAGCCGGCCGAAACGCCGGCGTTGCCCGGCCTGAACGAGGTGCTGGACGCGCTGACGCCCGCCCCCGACGCTACCGAACCCGCCGCGAGCGAAACCGACGAGGATGCTGCCGCCGATGCTCCCGAGGTCGACGTTACCGTGCCCGACGGCTATCGCAACGCCGATAACGCCCCGGTGCAGCTGCTGACGGTGGATGCCGGCATCAGTCTGTTCGCCTCCCAGAGCCGCGCGGCGGCCGTGCCCTTCGCCAGCCAGCAGTACATGCTGCCGAGCGACTACCTGGACCCGAACCTGCACATTTCGGGCGGCACGCCAGTCGATGGCATGGTAAACGCCAACATGATCAAGACGGGCGAGATCATCGAATTGACGCTGCAGCCCAACCCCACGAAGAAGTCGGGCTTTTTGGGCAAGCACGAGTCGTTCCAGAGCGTGTCGGGCGGCATGGACCAGATCAAGAACGCCGCCGTGAAGTTCACGCTGGAAATCCCCTACTTGTACTTCACCGACACGGCCGTGGTAACCACCACCGACGAGAAAACCTGGCGTGATGCCCAGACAAAATACCCTAAGGACAAGGCTATCTACGAGAACAGTCTGCAGCGTTTGGCACTGTATCCCACCACGTCCATCATCAACACCTACGACTTCTCGAAGGACGGCGGCAACACCTGGCTCTCCTCCCAGGAGATGCAGCAGTACACGACGGCGGGCATGTCGGGCACCTGGACGCTGCGCTACCGTTCCACCAACACCAGTAAGCCCTATCAGCTGCCCAAAGACCCGGCCAACGAGAAGTTCACCGTGAAGTTCGTGGGCAGCGTGCCCGACAACACCGGCGCCACGGTGAAGCTGGGCTATTCCTACAACACCTACACCGACGGCTCGGGTGTGGAAACGCGCGGCGCCCAAGACACCGTGGTGGCCCCCGGTGAGGAGCGCAGCGAGGGTGCCTCCAATGTGCTGGAGGCCACGTTCATCCAGACGAACCTGAAGTGGACGCTGGCCAATGAGGCTATCGTGCGGAACCCAGTGCTGTGGGACCACTACAACTACACCGTGTGGAAGGTGACGGTGCAGAACGTGTCCGAGACGCGCGAGTCGGAAGTGGACTTCATGAACTACGTGTTCCGCTTTGATGCCGCCGACGGGCCGACGGCTGGTTTGCGCTCGAACGATACGCTCACGTGGAAATACGACAGCGACACGGGCAAGGACGTGAAGGACCCGACCGCCTACAAGGTGAACACGAACGTGGCGGTGAGCGACTCCGAAGCCAAGTATATCGGCCGTCCCAAGGAAGGCGGTATCCTCATCTACGACGTGTCCACCATGACCGATGCCGAGATTGCCTCCATCAATGTGGACGATTTCTCGAATGTGGATGAACTGGGTCTGACGCCGCTGCCCTACGGCACCGGTGGTCGTGCGGGTCAGATTACCCTGGACTACACGGAAGCCGACATGCCCTACGGCAAGCACCTCATCTCGCACGACCCGAAGGCGGTCGCGGATATCAAGGGAACCGACGAGGAGCGCGAGGAGATTCTGGCCAGCGAGTCTGACAAGCTGGTGCTGCTGATCGCGCTGCCCTATACCACGAACTACACTGAAACCGAAGGCGATTACGCCAATGCCAAGTGGGAGGTGCTGGCCACTGCCAACTTCGGCAACCGCGGCTACGACAAAGACAGCCAGTCGCTGGACTACCAGTGGATGCAGACGTTCACGGGCCAGAACGCCTTCAACTCGAACTTCACCAAGCCCCTGTATGGCGCCACGGTTGATAAGGTGGCGGTGGATCCCGACACCAAGCAGGAGAAAAGCGTGGAGGTGGAGGCGCCGTTGGGCCGCATGGTCACCTACCGCATCAAGAACATCAAGAACACCGGCAACGTGCCCATCTACGGCGAGGATCAGAAAGACGCCACCACCTACGGTATGACCTTGGCCGATCAGCTGCCGAAGGGCTTCCACCTGTCGGGCATCGACATTCGCGTGCAGCGCAGCGCCTATTCCCAGCTCACGCGCGAGGTGGACAACCCCTCCACCGAGGAAGGCGCCCCTGCCACGATAACCCAGACGGTGGCCGACCTGTCCGACTGGTTCGACCTAGCCGCGGGCCAGGAGGCCCTGGGCAAAACCGCTACCATGCCCGTGCAGTTCCAGGTGAAGGACGCGGCGGGCAACCTCAGCTGGCGCTTCTTCAATGTGCCCCTGACCACCGAGCTTTCCGCCGACGGCCAGTACTACACCTTGCATTTGGGCAGCAACACCAGCACGGCCAACGGCATCGCCGAGTTCCTGGAAACCCAGGGCATCGCCGCGGCGCCCAGCCGCAAGTATGTGGGCAACACCGTTAAGCCCACCACCGAGTTCACGGGCTTGTTCCGCGTGCTGTTCCGCCATGTAATTCCCGCGGGCACCTACACCAACAAGGCGCAGATGACGGGCCTGACTCCCTTCACGGTGCCGGTGAGCATCGATGTTTCGGGCGTGATGATCGAGTCGCTTTCCGACGGCAAGAAGGATTGGTACGACAACCGCACCGGCATCACCTTCGGCGAGCGCCGCTATGTGGCCATCGACCAGACCGGCGAGTACCGGCAGGGCGGCGAGTCCTACACCTTCACGTCCGAAGAGGCCACGGCCACCTTCAAGCCCTACGTGACCAAGCCGCTGCTGACGGCGCGCCCCATTTCCATGTACGACGGCAGCGGTGGCGTGGACAGCAACCTGGAGCGCGAGGGCACCTGGAGAAACGGCGCCCAGACCGACGCCAAGGTACGCCCCGCTTTGGTGGAAACTGACAACGCCGGCTGGCGCTTCCGCATTGGCAACGACTCGCTGTCGCGCATGGCCCCCGCGTGCTTCTCGGTGGGCCCCATCCCCGACGGCATCAACACTGCCTCCATCGCCACGGTAACCACCCAGGGCGATAACGGCACGGGCACGTTCGTGGTGCCGTCGAAGGTGCCCGGCGCCATGCAGAAAACCCCCTACTTCGTGACCGACAAGATTCGCCTGGGCGGCGCCTTCTTCGGCACCTACCACCCCGAGGTGAGCCCCGACACCTTCGGTGAGCCCGTGACTGACGAGGCGGGCAACGTTACCGGCTACACCCCCGATTACGCGGCCCAGGTGAGCCGTGTGGTGCTTACTTACTACAAGAGCGCTTCAAACGACGCTGACTTCCTGCCCATCACCAAGGAGCTGTACAACAACAAGAGCGGCGCCAAGCTGTGGGAGCTGTTCAAGCCCGAAGAGGTAACCGACGCTGACGGCAACAAGTCGCTGACGGGCCGCTATGTGCTGAACGTGGCCGACTTGGGCCTGGCGAACGACGACGACAAAATTTACGTGACCAACCTCCAGATCTACATGACCCAGTTCAAGGGCAGCAAGAAGATCGTGCCCACCGACATGAACGACGCCACGGTGGAAATCCTGGGCACGTCCAAGGAAGTGGGGTCGCTGCCGCTGTACGCCCAGTGGAGCACCGACTACGCGAACCCCTCCGGCAACAACAATATTGCCGACGTGGCCACGCTGACCAGCATGTACATTCCTATCCAGCCCACGGTGAGCACCAGCTACGGCTATGTGGATGCGGCCGGCGCACGCCAGAACAAGACGGCCGTGCCCTACCGCTGGGGCGACCTGGAAGACGAGACGGCTTTCTTCCGCTACACGCTGACGAACGACTCATTCTACGAGATTTCCGACTTCGGCCTTGACCTGATGGTGAACGGCCTGTCGCAGGAAACCGAGTCGGTAACCGACGGCGGCACCACTACGACGGGCCACACCTTGTGGCGCGGCTTCCTGACGCGCAACGTGGAGGTGCCCGGCTTCGTGTACGGCAACGCGCCGATGTACGACGCATCGGGCAACAAGCTGTACAACGCCGACGGCAGCGAGAAACTGGAACCGCAGAAGAGCTGGTTCTACGCCTATGGTGAGCTGGGCCGCATCGATGTGCTGAACGAGGAGAACACTACGGCCACCGTGATGAACGGCGAGCCCGACGGCACTGCCACCAGCAAGCTGGCCCCCGATGCCTCCTACGACATCGCCGTGGCTCTGGCCGAGATTAACGCGGCGGTGAAGGCGGGCAAGACGAGCGGCGTGGTGGCCAGCACCACCTATCCCAACATCTCGCTGGATTTGGGCACCGGCGGGGCCACGACGGCCATCCTTTCGGTGCGTGTGTCCAACGATGGCACGTCCTTCGATGCCGCCGGCAATCAGACCTTCGGCCTGTTGAACAATGCTGCGGGCGTGCCCACCGCGTCGCCGCTGAAGATGGTGCGCCTGCGCTTCAACCGCGTGAACAGCTACGCCACCCTGGCCGACACGGCCAACCAGTACGATGTGACGGCGGCCAACAAGGCGCCCGTGGTGTACCTGACCGGTCGCGCCGACAGCCATGCCACTAACGTGAGCACCAAGGCCCAGGGCTTCACCACCACGCCGGCCTACGGTCCTGCCATGATGATCGGCTCGGGCAAGCGCGAGGAAACCTCGGGCAACACGAAGATCAACCGCCTGACCGACCAGATCACCATGACCTTCGGCTCCTTCACCTCGGCCATCGACTACACCACCACCAAGCCCGCATCGTCGCGCCCCGACGAGGGCACGGTGAAGACGCTGACCAACGACGGCGTGGAAGTGGCGAACTACACCGAGGACGCGATCTACCACTTCAAGGTGAAGAACACGGGCCTCAACCGCTCCGACGACGCGGTGGTCACCGTGAACATGGAAGACCTGAGCGTGTATCTGGGCGATCCGGTGAACGACGTGCAGGGCTTCCTCACGAAGAAGGTGACGTTCAACGAGGGCCTGTTCGCCTTCGGCCAGACGGTGCGCGCCGACAACACCCCGGCTTCGCTGAAGAGCTCGCTGGTGGATGCCGTGTTCTACTTCCGCACCGTGCAGGATAACGGCGGCGCAAAGACGGCCCTGGCGGCCACGAACCGCCTGTACGGTCAGGGTGCGGCTGCCATCACCACTGATACTAACGGCGCCGTGGCCACCGATAACGGCGCGGGCTACCACGTGCGCCTGACCGCTGACGAGTTGGCGACGCTGCTGGACGAGGCCCAAGCGGCCGATCCCGCGGCCACGTCCTTCGACATCGACCTTGCTACCGATGCGCGTTTCGCCGCCTACACCGATTGCTACCTGGAGCGCATCGAGCTGCGTTACAGCGAGGTGGACCCGTCGCTGGATGCGGCGGCCCAAACCGTGGACATCGGCCTGACCGGCACGGTGAACTGCTGGTACAAGAACGGCTGCCAGGAGCCGGCGAACTCCACGGCCCCCACCTATTCGAAGGTGTGCGCCACGGCCAAGCTGGTGCAGACCCAGAAGCTGGACAAGCAGGCCCAGAGCAGCGCCCGCACCGGTCACTTCAAGGTGTACTACCCGGCCATGGAACTGCACACCTTCGGCCAGTACGGCCCCACGTTCAACGCCTATATGAACCATGCCACCTACAGCACCAACGCGGCCAGCGACGGCACCGGCACCCGCACCAGCGTGCCCTACGACCGCGACTTCAAGCTGTGGGCGAATCTGACCAACGAGCGCGGCGTGTCCACCCTGGATATGGTGGACGTGACGGTGAACCTGCCTTTGGACTGGGAGTCGGTCGCCCAGGCGGACGGCTCCACGAAGAGCGACTACGTGGGCTTCCACACCACGAAGATGACAGTGAACGCCGAGTTGTTCGAAACCTTCAACCAGGGCTGCGTGGGCACGATCGTGTTCACGGGCTATGGCGAGGGTGACGATGCCGAGAACAAGACGGTCACCTGGACCCTCAGCCCCGACGACGCCTACCAGAAGCTGGCCTCCACGCCGGCCACGGGCACCACTGCCACGCGTCTGCCCACCTTCTTCCGCGACGAGACGTGCCAGGAAACCCACAGCTTTGTCACGGCCACGCCCCAACCGGGTTCGGGTGACGGCGCGGGCGACGGCGACAGCACGGGCGGGGCCGCCGGCGACGGCGACAGCACGGGTGATGCCGCTGGTGACGGCGATGCGGAGGCCGACCCAGCCGCTGCGACGCCCACGGCCTGCGAGTACTACCTGAACGACGCGGGCGACTTGGTCATCACCGAGGAAATGCTGCGCGCCCACGGCATCGCGAACCTGAAGTCGGTGAAGCTGGTGGGCTGGGAGGATATGTCCCGCGACGATGCCGCCGGCGCCAACAACACCACGGCCGCGGCCACGGTCAGCTGGGACGCGGGCCAGAACATCGTGTTCGATGGCTACGCCGACCATAACTTCGATGCCGGCATCTATCTAGATGCCAAGACGGAGAACTTCCTACTGAAGCTGCGCGAGCCCTCGAAGCTGTTCATGGTGGGCAGCCCGGTGACGCGCATCGATCAGTCGTGGATCTATATGTCGAAGATGTACTTCGACACCATGAACCGCTCGGGCTTGTACGACTCGAACGCCGGCAACACCACCGCGGCCCCCACCAACGGGCGTCGCTTCTCGCAGGCCACCTACGGCTCGTGGGACGATCACCACGAGGGCCACTACGGCTGGACCGATGGCGAGTACAACTTCGCCCTGGATGTGGGTTACAAGGCCCAGGTGTCGCTTTTGGCCGACTTCCGCCAGGTGAACAGCGCCTACAACCAGCAGGCACCGGAATGGGGATGCCACACCGAGCAGGGCCCCTGGACCGACTCCCACACCATGAAGGGCCGCAACCTTACCTGGGTGGGCCCGGAAACCTACAACTCGGGCATGGTGGTGCATCTGACCCAGAAGGTGCCCTCGGGCTACTTCGATTCCTACTACCTGAAGATTCGCCGCGATGCTGCGTCCTATGTGGACCGCATCACCATCACCTACAGCGACGGCAAGAAGCTGGTGGTGGAAGGTGCCGACATCAAGGCGCTGCTGCAGGGCACCACGGCCGATGCCGACCAGGCCGGCGTGGGATCGACGGGCCAGTACTTCCGCCTGAACTTGCTGGCCACCACCGGCACGGGCGCCGCGCGCGAGCATGTGGCCAGCTTTGGTTCCGAGACCACCAATGCGGGCAACGTGGATCGCTCCGACTACTACCGCGATCCGGTGGACGACTATTCCAACCAGTCGGTGACGGGGGCCAAGGACGGCGCGCCCGACTTCACCGTTACGGAAATCGCCTACGACATTCGCATCAACCAGTACCAATACACCGACGGCTCGCTGGCCCAGAACACGAACCGCTATGTGGACGGCACCTATATCGAGAACGCGCAGGAAGGCTCGGTACTCGACCGTCCCGACTACGGCACCATCTACGGACTTTCCATGACCGGCTTCGATGTGGTGGACCGCATGGCCCTGGAAGTGAACGGCCGCATGTACACCGAGACGCCCAAGGCCGGCGTGGATTCCATTGTGGAAACCTCGCTGGAAGTGGGCGGCACGAACTCGGGCAATGTGCGCGCGGGGCATGCGGCCATGGTGCGTTGCGATACGCCGGAGAAGCAGAAGAACAACGCCTACCGCAGCGTGTGGTCGTATCAGGACTACCACCGCAACGGCGCCACGTGGTGCGGCCATCACGACTGCCCGGCCCGCATGCGCCACCTGCGCTCCCGCAATGTGGTGGTGGCGCTGACCGACGGCAACTACACCGAGAAGGGCATCACCTGGAACGATGTGGCCTACACGCAGCTGGGCGAATCCACTGAATCGCGCAACATGACGAGTCATGGCCTGTTCGGCGGCGACACGGCCTTCAATATCGCCATGTACCGATACAATTTGTACCGTTGGGATACGGGTTGGGGCAACCCCAGCTATTCCAGCTCGGTGGGCAGCCGCCAGTACTACCCCAACGACTGGGGCGCGAACTATGTGTCGTTTGCCGACAAGCTGATGATCGACGACGTGATGCCCTGGTGCCAGCCTGACGACGACCTGTCGTACTACGGCTTCCTTACCATGGGTCTGAAGATTCAGGCCGGCGTGCTCGATCATCTGCGCACCTATAAGGATGCCTACATCAAGTTCACCACGAAGAAGTGGGGCTCCACCAAGGGCGTGGCCCCCTATACCTTCGATCCGGCTACCGAGCGCTATATCGACTCCAAGGGCGCGTGGGTGGATGCCGACGGCAATCTGCTGCGCACCGACGAGAACGGCAATGGCGCTTTCAAGATTTACGGCGAGAGCACCAGCGCGGGCCGCACCTTCATCATGCGCCGCGACGGCATCTACGAAGTGAATGCGACGGGTGCGGAAACGCAAGTTTCCACCCAGGGTCTCGATTATGTGACGAGCGCCACGGGTGCCGGCCTGATCAAGTTCGAGCGCGACGGCGAGGAAACCCACGAGTACCTGCGCGACGGCAACCCCGCCGTGCTGAAGCTGAACGTGAACGAATTCATCGCCAGCTACACCATGGACTTGGGCCCCTACAGCGGCAACGGCGATATTACCGCCGAATCGAACGGCCAGTATGCGACGGTGGATCGCGACGATGCCACCGCGGTGGACGTGCGCGTGCTGGGCCGCCCCTATGTGTACAAGGACCAGAAGCGCCCGGGCACCAACACGGTGAGACCTGTGGACGACGCCCGCAACACGGCGCGCGTATGGTCGTATAACTTCAACGCCATGCCCAAGAGCGCCGACGACCGCACCTACGACGGCGCGAACGCCAAGAAGTCGCCGGCGTGGCGTGCCGGTTCCGGTTCCGGCTATACCCGCCAGCCCCAGGATACCGCCTACTACCTGGGCTACCTCATTCCGTTCTCCTACGGTTCGGACATTTCCCGGGCGAAGTGGAGCCAGGCCGAGGGCAACTTGGCCGATTACGAGGACGACAACCTTACCCCGGTGGTGGACACCTACGAGGTGCGCTTCTGGAATCGTAAAGACCAGAACATCGACGTGGACGACGAGTATCGTGCAGCCCACATCAGCACCGTGAAGCTGAAGGCCTCGTGGACGGCCGGGTTCGACAACCTGGACACGGGCGCGGTGCCCAGCACCCTGCGCGTGCAGAAGGTGTACGTGCCCAGCCAGTTCGTGCCCGTGGGCGGCCATGCCCGTCGCGCCGATTGGTTCCAGGCCCAAGACTTCACCTTCACCGTGTACCACGTGGGCGGCGGCTCGAACACCGTCACCTTGTCGTGGAACGACATGGTCAGCCTGGGCATGCTGTCGCTGACAGGTTCGGTGAGCGACGTGGCGGGCATCCCCACGTTCACAGGCGCTCCGCTGACCAGCGGCAACTATGTGGGCAACTACGTTATCGATCTGGAGAAGTACCTGCGCGCCTCGGCGGCAGCCGATGCGCTGCTGGAGGCGAACCCCAGCATGACCGCCGAGCAGCTGTTCGACGCCTTAAACGGCGCGAACGGGTCGGGCTACAACTTCGGGCTGAACATCGCCGGCTACATTGAGGCCCAGAAGGGCGACAAGAACAACGGCTGGGCCGATCCTCAGAACCCCACGGCGGCCGAGGTGGGCAGCGCCGCCTTCGTGGCCCGCGCCAAGGCGGCGGTGGCCGGAGCCGTGCGCACCAAGCTGGTGGGCACCTATCGCGCCACCGACCACACGAACACCCTGGGCGGTTCCTGGGCCAGCGAGCCCTCGGTGAATCTCACCTACGCGGCGCCTTACGTGACATCGCTGCAGTTCACCTTCACCTCGCCTTTGGCCTCGCGCGAGAAGCCCGAGACCATGCTTGATTCGGGCCAGTACTTGGGCCAGGTGGCCGAAACGGGCCGCAGCCAGGGCAACAGCGATGCGGCCACGAACTTCGCCTTCGCCTACGACGGCGTGTACGCCGACCGCGAGGTGACCGACTTCCGCACGGCCGAGGAAACGGGCACCGACCCGGCGAAGGGGAACTGGAACTATTGGTCCACCCCCACCTTCGACAAGCAGGGCAACGTCTTCGACGGCACCACTATGAACAACCATTTGGCCGTGGTGCAGCCCGTGGAGACGCGCGACCCGAACAAGCACAAGGAAACCTCCACGGAATACGATGATCAGCACGCCGATGTGTCCCATCGCCTGGGGGCGCTGGTTACCGATATGCAACGTGGCAAGAAGGTGAGCCTGAACGGCGCCGATGCGTGGATTTTCGGCTACGACTACGACGACCGCTCGGCGTCGTCGCCGGTCAGCTTCGATCCCGCCTCCGGTGAGGGTGCCGACATTCCCAACGGCGACTTGTATGCGGGCGACTACGTGGAGTACAACCTGTACGTGGGCGCGGGCGATCAGAAGATTCGCACCGATCGCACCTACTACACGGGTTCCACCGCCAACGGTTTCGAGACGTCCGCGCTGCCCCTGCAGCAGGTGAACGGCCGCTTCGAAGTGCCCCGAGGCCAGCGCATTGTGGGCTGGGAAGTGCAGAAGTACTACGACGCCGCCCAGGGCAAGTGGGTGGAGAACAACACCGCCGCCCAGAAGCAAGCCGGGGGCACCTTCAGTGCGGCCCATGCAGTGACGGCCGACCTGCGCGCGGCCGACGGCACCGTGTCGGTGGCCGACGCACCCCAGCAGACCGACCTTTCCCAGAAGGGCGGCACGGAGCAGTACGACGCTAACCGTGTGCTCACCTTCAGCGTGGGCAACCTCGACCGCACGGCGGCCAAGGACAACGCGGCGGCCACCAGCCAGATCGATCCCGGTCGCGGCGTGTGGATTCGCGTGATCACCCAGATGACCGACGAGCTGGAGAAAGACGCCGACTACAACAGCACGGTGAACGGCGCCGTGCAGGAAAGCAACCCCAGCTACCAGGGCCAGGCGGTGGAAGCCAGCTTCTACGCCACCGCCGCGCCGCTGCACGGCTTCACCCAGTACCGTGCCTACAACAAGAACGGCACCGCGGGCAGCAACGACCGCGGTGGCAAGCCCTTCGCCACCGACAAGGCCGAGAAGGGCTACATCGCCGGCGCCCACACGAACGCTGCAGGCGGCACCGACAACTGCACCCAGAGCGATGCGTCGCTTCTGAAGTACAGCTACGGCAGCCACGACATCCTGTTTGACGGCTACACCCAGCTGGCGGCGCGCAACTACTCCAGCGTGTTGTTCCACCAGCACGATACCGCCCAGGTAGTGGTGACTCCCGACTTCTACGACCCGCAGGGCGCGGGCGGCGCGGGGCAGAGCGACCCGGTGTCGTCCAGCAACCAGCTGGCCAACGCCGATGGCAACCGCATGCGCCTGCGGGTGACGAACATCCGCAACACCACGTGGCACGAGGCCACCATGACCATGACGGTGTCGTTTATGCGGGCCCAGAACAACACGGCCACGGGCACCACCGGCTTCGACGCCAACGGCAACCCGGCCGGCGTGCGCTACTTCGAACTGACCGAGCAGCCCACCTACACCGCCACCGATCACGGTAGCGCTTTCGTAGACGGCAAGCCGCCGGTGCTGGATTACCCCAGCACCGGCGTGGGCAGCGCGGCCTTGCTGCCGGCCAGCGTGAACGGCCCCGATGCCAACCTGGGGCTGCTGCCTGAAACCGTGGTGCCCACGAACAACCTCTCCCATGGCGTGGGTGCCATCGCCTCGGGACGCCCGGCTTTGAAGATTGAATACTACGTGCCCAACTGGTACGCGCCGGTAACGGCCCTGGCCGCCTCGTGGCTGGACACCCGCGAGACGGTTACGAGCACGGTGACCCCCTTCGCCACGGCACCTGTAACGGGCAGCAACGGCGCCTGGGTGACCTATGACGAGCTGGTCGCGAAGTACGGCGAGAACACCGATGCCGTGACCGGCGGCACCTTGTCGGGCCAGGGCCATACGGCCAACGGCAACGTGTTCCGCGATGTGACCGGTGTGCGTTGGACCTACTATGACGTGCCCGCCACGGCCGGCGATGCCTCCACGGCCTTCCCGCTGGACAACGTATCGCTTCTGGGCGTGGCCCGCTACCAGGACACACGCCTGGACAGCCTCCCGCTGTCCAACGGAGCCACGGCATCGGAGCAGCCCGACTCCTGGACGCCCTCCAGTCAGGTGGACGTGGCCTTCACCCATACCGACAACGAGAACACCGTGCTCGATTTCGTGGACATGAGTCGCGTGCCGGCAGGCACGGCCACGAAGAACGCCGATATTACCGGTGGCGTAAGCGCCTTCACGGCCAACAACGGCACCGTGGGTGCGCCCGTGCTGGTGGAGAATGCTCCGGTGGCTCACGACACCCTGTTGACCAAGCAGGACGAGGGCAAGCTAGCCGGGAAGGAGATTCTGCGCCGCACCCCCGTGATGCGCTTCCAGGCCCAGGCCTTCCAGACCGAGGGCCAGGCGCAGGCGGCCTACAACGCCGATGCGGCCCAGAAGAGCAGCTACGTTGCCGGCGAGCAGCTGTGGTACAAGAACACCCTGGCGAACATGCCCAAGACGAAGAACGTGGGCAAAAAGACGCTGGAAGGCGAGCTGTACAACCCGGTGTTCTACCAGATGGTGCCCCAGGAATACCTGAAGCAGGACGATGATGCGCCCATCACGGCCCGGTATCTGGCCGATCATCTGCGCGTGAACTGGTATCAGTCGGCCACCATGAACCCGGCCAAGGCCGACGCGGCCGACGAGGATGTGTACGCTGCCCGCACCAACGGCATGAAGCTGGTGGTGGAGAAGGTGCAGGATTACACCATGCCCGACTACGGCGGCGCCATGATCTACAACAACACCATGAACGGCACCGACCGCGAGGACGGCCGCTACTTCGCCAACCTGAACCCGCGCGGCACCAACGTCAGCCAGACTACTGCCTTCACCCTGTACAAGATTCACTGGGTGCCGGCCGACGAGCCCATCGTGGAGGGCGACGACGTGGCCGTGGCCGAGGCCGACAAGCAGACGTCTGCCGGCGGCGTGCAGGGCGGCTCGGTGATAGATGCCGACATTGCCTACGATCGTCCGGTGGATGAGTTGATGCCCGACCAGACCCGCATGGAGGTGGGCGATCGCATCGAGCTGTACTTCGACGTGTACGCCTCGGTGGACGACCTGCCCCAGGTGTACATGCAGAACGGCGTGACGGGCAACGTGGGCACCACGGGTTTGGAGCCGGCCTACTTCCCGCGCGTGGGCGAGTACTACTATCGCGACTACGTTGACACCTATTACGGGTGGACCGGCCGCATCAACCCGCTGCGCTACACCAACGGCACCGACCAGGTGTACAACTACGCTGGCGCGCTGAACTTCAAGACCGACAACGTGCTGATGGACATGGACTACCTGATGCTGGACTCGGCCTTCACGGGTGACGTGGCCGAGCAGACCGACCGGTGGGAGATGTTCGACGGCTCGTACACCTACATTCCCGGCGAGGCCACCAGCCAGTTCCACTACAACGGCTACGCCACCACCAACGACAACTGGGGCTACAGCGGCAACGGCTTGAATTACAGCTCGGCTCAGCTGGCCGGCACCGGCGCCACCGACAGCTACAGCGCCGGCTACCTCAGCGACACCGACATCAAGCAGGCGAACTACAAGCAGGTGGTGCGCTATACCCCGTGGCCCCAGAGCGGCACCGTGGGCACCACGGCCGACAAGCTGCCCAGCAACGTGCACTTCCTGTGGTGGCACGACCACAACGACTCGGCTTACAACAACAACGCCGATTCCAACACCTACGACAATACCGGTTCGTCGCGGGCCGCCATGAACAACGATGGCGGCACGGCCCTGGCCACCGGCTATCGCTACGTGCGCGATTGGTACCATTACGTGACCAAGGCCCGCACCCTGGGCCATGGCGCCCAGCGGAAGGACGGCGCCGGCGCCACCGAGTACGGTACCACCCAGAACGCCGATGGCGAGACGGTGTCCAGCGGCATCGTGGAGAAGCGCTGGGAGTCGGACACGCCGCTCGTGTGGTCCGAGACGCGTCTGCACATGCAGAAGGCGTGGCTGGCCACGTCCAGCCGCTTCATCAGCGGCGCCACCACGGCCATGACCGACACCAACGGCAACGAGGTGGCCACGGGCGTTTCCAACTACGAGGCCCAGCGCAAGTACAATTCCGAGGACACCCACGCTGGCTGGACGCCCTGGTGGAACGATTATTCTGGCCAGCGCTTGAACGAGAACCGCGGCGTGGTGCTGGGTCAGTACACCACGGCCCTGCAGTACAACCAGGACTTCATCAGCGAGCTGATCGCCTACAACTACGGCGACCGCAACCTTGACGGCGTGGAGTTCACCTACGTGATGCCCCGCGGCGTGGAGCCCATTTTGGACGGCACCGTCACCGAGGTGCCGAAGGACGACACCATTCTGGGTGAGGAAGATTTCGACTACACCTCTACCCTCACGGTGCACTTCACGGCTGAGGATCTGGAAGAGCCCGTCACCTTCAGCGTGTACACCGTATCGGGGCGCAAGGTGGGCACCTACCGGGTGAAGCCCAACGACGACGTGCTGGTGACCAGCGCCCATGCCGTGGCGGAAGGCGCCGACGGCGGTGCTGCCGGCGGCGGGGCGGACGGCGAGGGCACCGATGCCAAGCCCGTCACCTTCGAAGAGGGCGACTACTGGGTGATCGTCGAAGCGGTGGGCACCACTCCCGAGGGCCTGCCTTTCGAAACCCGCGAATACGAGTACAAGACCATCGATGACGCGAACCAGGTGGTCACGAATGTGACGAACTATCCGCCGCGCAGCTTCCACGTGGTCGACCACGATCAGATGGTGGCTAAAAACGACGGCGAGGGTGTGCGCGTCGACCTGTCGGGTGCTGCGAAGCCCAACAAGCAGAGCGTGTATTCCGTCGACGGCACCAAGCCGACGCGCCTGTCGAAGCTGGTGGGCGATGCGGCCGCGGACCAGAAAGTGGTCACGCTGGGCACCACGACCTATGTGGTGGACGAGACGGCCGGCAAGTATGTGGCCTGGGATAAGGCCGGCGAGTGCGTGGAGATTACCACCTACGACGCCGAGGTGCCGTCGTCGGTGATCGCGTCGTGGGAGTTCAACCGCATTGAGCTGACCTCGCCGGTGTGGGTGCGCCTGCACGCCGAGGGCGCCAGCATCGATCACCCGGCCCGCGCCCAGGTGGTGGACGGGGACGGCAACGTGGTGAAGGTGACTGGCGCCGACGGTGCCGAGGTGGCCCTTACCGATCTGCCCGTGGTCGGCGCTGCCTGGGAAGGTGACGAGGGCTGGGTGCATCTGGGCGATTTGCCCCGCGGCCACTACACCATCCAGTTCACCAGCGGTCCCGAGATGGATGAGGGCGTGGGCGAGGGCGGCCGCGGCTACACTCAGGCCGAGCCCCAGGATATTTACGTGGTGGGCCTCGGCGAGGAAACCCATCGCTACGAATTCACCGTGGAGCATGTGTACACCGAAAGCGCCGTGAGCCTGACGGTGAACGCCCGCGGCGCCGACCATGCGGCCGAGGTGGTGCTGAAGAACGAGAACGGCGAGGTGATCGACCCGGCCACGGGGCTGCCCGTGCCCGTGGATGAGAAGAACCCCGTCGATAACGCCGCCCTGGAGCAGGCCTACAAGATTACCGTGCCTGCGAATCAGGAGCTGACCTTGGCAGCCGCCCTGCCGCGTGGCGCCTACTTCGTGGAGATGCTGAAGGCCCCGGCGCTGGACTTCACCTATACCGAGAAGGTGCTGGTGACCGAGAATGGCACCGAGGTGGAGAAGACCGTGGAGCGCACCGGCACGTGGGACTTCCTGATGCCCGAGGGCGGCGCGGCGCGTCAGCGCTTCGAGTCGAACGGCCATGGCGCCGCCGTGCACCTGACTATGGATTGCGCCTTGGATGAGCAGCCCGACCGTGTGAAGGAGGGGTGCGCCATCGTGCGCCTGGACGTGACGGCTGAGGCCGCAGGCGCCGATGGGTACGTGACCTATCGCCTGATGTCCACCGCCACCGAGGGCGAAGGCGAGGAAGCCTCCGTGGTGGAAGCCATCATTTCCCAGAACAACAAGCTGGCGCTGAACCGCATGGCCTACGTGGACAGTCTGGAGCCTGGCACCTATCGTCTGTATCTGGTGCGCTCCTCGAAGCTGACGGGCACCGAGGGCGAAGACCTGATGTACGTGATGCCCACCGAGCCTATCGAGTTCACCGTGCCCGAGGGCACCAGCTGCGTGACGCTGCCGGCGATTGAGCTGAACGAGACCACCCCGTGGGTGGAAGAGGGCGCTGAGGGCAACGCGGGCGAGGCCGCCGTGGCCAGTGCCTTTGCCACGGCGCTGTCCGACACCTTGTTCGATGGTGTGGCCTCGGTGCTGAACGAGGCTGCGGCCAGCAGCGCCGGTGTGGTGGCGCTGCCCACGCTGCCTGCCGCTTCCGAGGAAGAGGCCGATTTCGACCTGTTCTCGGTGAACGAGGGCGCGCTGGTGCAGCCCGTGGCCGACGAGGACGCGCCCCTGGCGGCCGGCGTCGGCGACGATGCCGCCGCAACGCCGCGTCCCGAGCCCGTGAACGGCGAGTTCTTCGACGACGTCACCCAGGCCGAGCTGTTCTCGGCCGTGCGCGCCACCGCAACCGATGACGGCGAGGCGGCGGGCACGGGTGCCACCGAGCCGACATCTCCCGCGCAGGAGGCGACGCCCTACACCGACGAGCAGGCGGTAATGTTCACCGACGAGGTGGAAGTGGGCACCTCGCCTTCCGGGGAGGGCGTGAACATCGGCAAGGACAATCTGGAGGTGCTGGGCGCCCAGATTAAGGCCGGCGCCCGCGCTTACCTGCTGAAGAAGACCACGGCCCTGGCTGGCAACTACTCGCAGGACCCGCAGCTTTCCACCGAGTGGATCGACATCACCAAGCTGATGGACATCGAGGTAGTGCAGACACCGGCCGCCGACACGAACCAGGGCTACTACGCCCCGGCGGCCATTCAGGATCCGGGTCGGGCCGGCGTGGCGAGCACTGCCAACACGGCCGCCTCCACCTACACCTCGGTGGGCGTGGACACGGCCCAGGCCGGAGCCACCAACCAGTCGGAGGCCTATCGCGACAGCTCGCAGCCTTGGGTGTTGAAGGTGTCCGTGAAGCAGGAGCTGGGCAAGTGGTTCGGCCGCAGCGCCGACAGCGCTGCCAACAACCTGACCGACCCCGACGTGGTGAACGCCACGGGGCTTTCGGCCGAGGAAGTGGAGGCCATCAAGGCGGCCCTGAACGAGGGCGGCTACCAGATTAAGGTGAACATCCCCTCCCACGTGTTCGGCAACAACGAGTCGGAGCATTGGTACGACCGCGTGCTGGCGCGTCCGCTGGATACGCGCTCGGCTGTGAAGGTGGGCCAGGACAAGCTGGCCGGCCAGGAGCCGTCACGTTCCAGCGCCTACTATCAGATTTTCGACTACGACCACTACGAGGGCCTGAACCGCGCCCGTACCCATCATATTCAGCCCTACGGCATGGACTGGAAGTTCACCATCCAGCGCTATTACCGCGGTAACGGAGGTGGCGGCGAGCAGCAGCTGGCCGGCTCGCCCAACATGCCGGCGGTGAACGGCTGGACGGTGCAGAACAACACGGTGCGCCTGACCGATCCGACCGATCCCGCCCAGGTAACCGACGTGATGGGCACGGCGGCCGCCAACGGCGACTTCTGGCGCCGCGCCTACAAGGACGCCACCGACGAGAGCGGTCCGGTGCTGTATGCCCAGACGGGCACCGACGCCGTGATGCGCAAGCCGGTGGTGCGCGTGTGGAACACCATCAGCCTGCCCGACGTGACGGTGGACGCCCCGGTGGATGCCGAGGGCAACGAGACGGCAGGCACGGTGACCGACGGCGTGGGCAAGACCTCGGCCAACTACTACCTGGAGGCCGAGACCGACACGCGCCAGGTGAACGTGCACGTTGAGAACCGCTTCTGGTGGGACGGCTATGCCCGCCATTACAGCAACGACCGCAACTACGGCGGCTACGTGATCAACGAGAACCGCTGGGCCACCTATTCCGTGGCCGGCGGCCAGATGGGCGACTTGGTGCTGCCCGTGGTGACAGTGGTGCTGCCCTACGGCATCACGCCGGTGCACCGCACTACGCGCCAGCCCTACGGCCAGTGGCCCGACGAGCCCCAGGAGTTCCTGTACGACGACTGGGATATCGCGAAGTCGGAAGGCGCCACCTGGGCCAGCCAGGGCGGCGTGAACCAGAACGAGCGCCGTGCGTGGTTGGAGGAGAACTTCACGGCTACCGTCACCTACGAGCGCGTGACGGCCGACGAGACCCAGTACCCGGCGGCTGACATTAACAACAACGAGTACCGTTTCGTGGTGCGCTTCATCCCGAAGGGTAGCGACCTGAACGGCGATGCTGCCACCGAGCAGCGCATCAAGTCCCACGAGATGGATACCTTCAAGTTCAGCGTGGCCATGAGCACCGAGCCCGAGTGGAACGAGCAGCCCGCCCATACCGAGGCGGCCCGCGCTACCGAGAGCATCCGCACTTATGTGAGTAGCGCGATGACCGGCTACAAGGCTCTTACCGATAATGCCATCACGGCGGGCGGCATCGCCGACCCCTACACCGTGGGCGCCCCGGCCCGCTACCGCGGCGCCGGTACGAGCCGCGACCACGACCAGCGTCTGGACGCCATTTCAGCGGCCTATATGACATCGGCCAACAGCAACGGCAACTGGGACAACGTGGTGTGGCGCACCACCGACTACTTGTCCATCACGGCCTACAACGACGTGCACGGCACGCCGCAATATCGCTTCCAGTGGGAATACGATAACGAAAATCATGTTGAAGATGGGATCGGCTTCCCCACCTCATGGGCTTCTGATTGCCGGGATAGTCATCGCAGCCACTACTACCACAGCTTCCAGAAGGTCATCCGCATGCCCTACAACTACTACAACAGCGGCACGCAGACCAACGACCAGGTGCAGTACACTCACCTGCTGGGTTACTTCGGCACCTACACCGAGGAAGCCGGCACTACGCGCGCCGGCGGCCCCACGGTGCCGCTGACGGGTGCCACGGGCAACAAGGGCCTGAACATCTCCGAGTTCAACTGGCGCACCCAGTACGCCCTGTCGGAGACCACCACCAATCGCCTGAACTCCACGGCCACGAACCTGACCACGGGCCAGACCGACACCAACACCGCCGCCCGCAAGACCGAGGCCTTCGGCAAGCGCGGCGTGGACGCCGAAGGCAACGCCACGGTGTCCTACGCCACCCACATCGACGGCGGCGTGTTCGCGGCTAACAAGCTGCGCCTGAAGACGCCCACCTTGGGCTCGGCTATGGAAATCGAGACCACACCGGCCGACCGTCCTGCTGACGGCGCCATGGCCGACACGGCCCCCACCACCACGGGCAAGGGCGCCACCGAGGGGCAGAAGCTGACGAGCGTCGGCACCACGGGCGAGGGCGATCCCTTCCAGTACGACGACGAGGTGTGGCTGGCGGCCACGTTGAAGAACCAGAGCAGCGCCGATCAGGGTGCCAGCAACGCCGCTTCGGGCCAGCAGGGCAAGGAGGGCGCGCTGCAGCACGCCAAGCTGGTGTTCTCGCTGTACCTGCCCCAGCAGGTGACCTTCTACGACGAGGCTCTGCTGAAGAACTTGGGCGAGTCGGTGGACGCCGCCGGCTACGAGGAGCTGCTGACCGACTATGTGGACGACAACTACTCGTTCTACATCGAGCGCACCTATAAGGACCGTCACACCGACACCGGCGTGACTACGGGCACCAAGACCGTGTTCGACAGCTTCACTGGCGAGGCGAAGTTCCCCAAGCGCTCGCAGCAGACCACGAAGTACGAGCGGCTGACCCCCAAGCAGCTGGTTGATGCTGGCTGGACCATCCGCGTGCGCGTGCAGCCCGACTACGACGCCGATAGCTACCTGCAGACGGATTACGCCAAGCCCGACGTGGACGATGCCGACGACGTGCCCGCCAGCGCCGACGTGAAGCAGCGCGTGCACGGCGGGGAAGTGGTGGTGTTCGAGCTGACGCCGCCCGACGACGCCTCCGACCTGGAATTCGTGAAGCACGACAGCATGCTGGCGGCCTTCTGGGACAACGTGCGTGCTGATGGTTATGTGGGCCCTGGCGATGTGGTGACGCTGAAGGTGCGCACCCGTATCGACAACGTGGGCGACGAGGCCTCGGCTGTGGAGGGCCTGACCGATGCCGACGGCGATGCCCTTACCTACGCCCAGCAGCTGGCGGCCATCCGCACGTGGAGCGCCGCAGCTTCCAAGGCCTACTTCGCCACCGAGAACCAGGACGCTTCGTGGTTGCCCCAGGCCACGGGTTGGTCGCACACCTTCGATGAGCCGGTGACGGTGGCGCTGGTGGATGGCGACGATGCGACGTCGCAGTTCGTGCGCGACGACATTCGCCTTTCCCGTGCCGATGCGGCCGACATCGCCGTGGTGAACCGCGACGGCTCCGGCAATATCGTGTACGACGAGGACGGCAATCCCACTTTCACGCCGCTGCTGGAAGTGGCGGGCGATGCCGACACCTTTACCTTCCAGGCCGGCGAGACCTATCTGAAGCCCACCGTGGCCGCCGACTCGGTCACTTCGTTGGGCACCGCCTGGTTCAACACCCAGTCGCCCAGCTACTTCCAGTGGGCGGCTGGCAGCACCCTGGTGGACGACAAGCTGGCGCACCTGGATTCCGATACCGGCGAGATGGTGCCCGATGTAGACTACGACCGCGACCACAAGGACACGAGTGGCGACGAGCGTGTGAAGCTGGTGGTGGACGAGAACGGCCAGGAGCAGTACGTGCCGGTGCACGCTGCCTTCCCGGAGCGCCATCTGACCAGCACCAGCGGCACCTTCGACATTCGCAAGCCCTCGGCCAGCGTGCGTGCCGACACTGGTGCCGTGCGCTCGCCCACCGACGATTCCAACGCTGTGGACTCCACCCAGTCCGGCTCCAACGATCTGTACGTGAGCCAGGCCATCAACACCGGTGCCGCGGTGAACAGCTTCATCGTGGACTGGCAGGTGCCCCTGTGGGCTCTGGGCTCGCAGTCGAACGAGAACGCGCCGCTGAACTCCGTTTCCACGCCGGTGGGTCGCGTGACCCCCTCCATCACTTCGGTGAAGAGCGGCGTGTGGGAGATTCCCGGCACCTACAAGTGGCAGGTTACGAACCCCGTCCTCGGCGGTGACGCGGAAGATACTGGCGAGGGCACCCACTACTTCAAGGCCGCGGGCACGCCGGACGCGGGCGAGGAAGTGGGTTCCTGGCGCATCAGCTTCCAGAACACCAAGCGCATCGACGGCGTGACCCACTACCGCTACTTCATCGGCACGGGCGAGAACGACTACGCCGTGGAGTACCAGACCGACGCCGACGGTAACACGCTGTACGAAACCGACGAGGCGGGCAAGCAGGTGCTGGACGAGAATGGCAAGCCCATTCCGCTGGTGAAGTACGAGTCCGACGGCAAGACGCCGGTGTACAAGTACGTTGTTGCCGCCAACGCCCGCCGCGTGCCCGTCGACACCGACGAGGCCGCGGCCAACCGCGAGATCGAGAGCAAGCTGTGGGTGTTCGTGTACGTGCGCCGCAACATCACCGACACCACCAAGAAGGGCAACGGCTACGAGGAGCAGAACGCCAACTACTACCAGGATCGCGAGAACTTCTCGGTGCCGGGCACCGATGCCGACCGCGACTACCTGAACGGCGAGGACGACAGCTACGACTACAATTCGGCCGACGAGAGCACGGCCCGCTGGTCGCTGGTGGGCTACACCCGCGTCAGCGACAAAACTAACCGCACCTTCACCAACTTGGGTTCGGGCGGTCAGGTGCGCCAGGTGCGCTGGGTGGTGAAGGCCTGCGACACCACCACGGTGAACGGCACGGTGATGCCCGTGGACGCCCAGGGCAAGCCGATCGACACCGCGGCTATCAACGCGTCGGTGAACCGCACGCGCCGCGTGGTGGTGGACGACAGCCTGGCCCAGGAGGTGCCCGTGCCCACGGGCTTCCGCCTGGCCGTGGACGCCGACCCCTACACCGCCGAGGTGGAGATGCCAGACGATATTGACCCGGCGCGCAACAACACCGCCTGGGAGATGCAGCGCAGCTACGAGGACGGCCTGGACATCGCGGATTCCACCCTGTACCGTTACGTGGAGCGCAACCTGGGCAACATCAGCAACCTGGATATGAGCCAGGTGCGCAAGGTGGGCCCGCACAAGCTGTCGTTCTACGGCGAGGAGATTACCACCCGCCTGGGCTGTGACAAGAGCCGCCTGCAGCTGGAGACGCGTACGAGTACCGACGAGATGACGGGCATCACGAGCACCTACCAGGTGTACGTGTGCCCCGACTGCAAAGAGGAATACTCCGTCGACAAGTACAACAGCAACAACATCAACGAGGACTGCTGGACCCGCACCATGCAGGGCAACCTGATCGTGGACGCGCTGACGCCCATGAAGCAGACCGGCTCGTCCATGCCCGATTCCATTACCAACAACGCCGCGATGCTGCACGGCAGCGCGTTCATCACCGAGCTGCCCAAGGTTCAGATCGACCGCAGCGCCCAGCCGCTGTACCGCGTGGCGCCCGCTGCCGCCGACGACGAGCCCCAGGCGGTGAACCTGCTGGTGGACGAGGGCACCGACGAGCGCGTGGTGGACGCAGTGTCCGAGATGTTCACCGTGGATTCCGTCAGCTATTTGGCCGCCGACGAGGGCGCGACCCCCGCGGCCGAGGGCGATGGCGAGGGTGACGAGGCAACCGTGATGTTGTCGTACCACGCCAACGGCGGCACGGGCACCGTGGCATCTCAGGTCGTGCGTGTTGGCGAGGCCGTGCAGGTGAGCAACGCCGACGGCATCAAGCGCACCGACTACACCTTCACCGGTTGGAACACCGCGCCCGATGGCTCGGGTGTGAGCTATCGCCCCGGCGACAGCCTGAACGTGAGCGAGAACATCGTGCTGTACGCTCAGTGGGCCCACGAACCGAAGCCCATCGAGATCACGTTCAAGTCGAACGCGCCGGTGGGTGAGATCACCAATGGGGAAGACCCCGATAATTTGGCGGCCAAGGAGTCGTACAAGGTGAACGCGATGTCCTATCAGGACTTCGCCCTGCCGCTGAACCGCTTCCAGCGCGTGAACTACACCTTCGCCGGTTGGAATACTCGCGAGGATGGCCTGGGCACGTGGTACAACGACAAGCAGGTGGCCCAGTTCGAGGGCACCGTGACCCTGTATGCCCAATGGTCCCAGGGCTCGGTGTCCGACTCGGTGCACGTGAACCACTTCGCCACGGTGGTGCCGCGCTACGACGACACCAAGTACGCGCAGTTCGAGCGCGCCCGCGCCGGCTTCTTCCGCTCCGACGAGAAGCCCACTATCAAGATCGATGTGGCCCAGTGGTACTTCACGGGTACTGCCAGCGAGGGTTATTCGTGGACGAACAAGAACATCAAGCTGGATCCGGAGGACTCGCTGTTCCTGCGCTACGAGATTCGCCTGTACAACATCAGTCAAGCTCAGCTGCGCATGATGGGCTACAGCGAGGACGCCTATCCCACCGATACCGCCACCAACCCCGAGCTGTCGGCGCTGCTGCCGCGTATCCAGAACTTCGGCCCCACCCCGGCCACCATGTTCGATAAGCTGCCCGAGCTGAACGCCACGCAGAAGGCGCGCCTGGCTCAGGCCGCCGAGATTCGTACCCTGGCCGACAACCTGCGCGTGATGGCCCAGGGCTACGTGCCCAGCGACCCGCTATGGGGCGATCCGGAATTCGGCGGGACGGATGCTTCCGATCCTACGCGCCAGGCCTTCGTGAAGGCCTTGGAGGGATACATCGCCCAGATGGACAAGATCGAGGTCATCGGTGGCGACCAGGTGCCCGCGGCCAGCAAGGAGGCCGTGGAGAACATTCGCGCCTCGCTGAAGGCCCAGACAGAGGCTCTGCGCGGTTTCCAGCGCGCCACCTACGATGACGAGGGCAACCTGGATGTGCCCGAACACTACGACATCACCCTGGTGAAGCCGAGCGACGCGGTCACCACGGCTTCCACCATCGCCGCCCAGGCCAACAGCTTAGAAGCGAAGGTGTCGGACGAGCGTCCCTACGCGCGTGTGTTGCAGTACATTCCCTACACCGAGATGCTGGCCACCAAGAACGGCAAGGCCACCAGTCCCCTGAACGTGAACTACGAGCGACGTCCCAGCACCACGTCGTCCATGGACGCCACGCCTATGAACACTCAGGTGCCCCTGTGGTCCTATCGCTTGGTGAAGTTCCACGAATATGAGGTGGAGGAGGAAACGGGCTTCCGCGTGGAGAAGGGCCCCAATGGCGAGACCCTCGATCGCTTCGGCAACCCCGTGTCCGACGAGGCCGTGAACTCCACGGTGTACTTCGTGAAGAACAGCGATGCGGCCGTGGGCGCCATGACCGACGTGGTGGCGGCCAACGGGGCCACCATCACGCTGCCCGATTGCGGCTATGCCCGCTACGGTTACAAGTTCGTCGGTTGGAACACCAAGACCGACGGCACCGGCACCGTCTATCCGGCGGGTGTGGCCTTCACCGTGCCCGATACGAGCACCTATCTGTACGCCCAGTGGGAGTTCGACGAGTCGGTGCAGTCGGAGGTGCGCTTCGACGCCAACGGCGGCACGGGCGAGATGGATCCCATTGTGTATCCCAACGGCACCGTGATCGCGCTGCCCGCCTGCACCTTCACCGGTCCGGGCGGTGCCGCCCTGGCCAGCTGGAACAGCGAGCCCGACGGCTCGGGCACCGCCTACGACCCGGCCGAGGGCTTCACCGTGCCCGACACCTCGCTGACCCTGTACGCCCAGTGGGCCACCAGCGGCACGACGCCCGAGGAGCCCGATCCCGCGCCGGAGCCCGAGCCCGCGGCGGACGAAGACGAGCCCCAGGTGTTCATGCTGTCGGCCGATGGGGCCATCAGGGTTGCCTCGGCCGATGATGCGACCGGCGGCGAGGGCGACGACGGCGAGAAGAACACCTATCTGGCCGGCAGCCTCACCGAGTACGACGATGTGCTGTTCACCGACGTGAACAAGCAGACCATCGACGACACGGTGGCGGCCATCCGCGACACCAGCCTGTCGGGCGCCAGCAATGCTGGCGGCACCATCCGCGCCTACGGCGGTTCCACCATTTCCGGTGCCGATCAGTTCTCGTATCTGTACAACAACAGTGCCTTCACCGACAACGTGACCGGTTCGGCCACCACCAACACCCGTCGTTCGCTGGTGTTCAGCTTTGCCGGTGCCAACGGCGACCGCGGTACGCTGAACCCGGGCGAGGGCCTCATCGTCGACTTCATGATGCAGTTCGACAAGAACCGCAACGCCACCACCGACTCGGGCACCGCCCTGGTGATGCAGGCCTACGCCGACAAGGCCGGCAGCTACGAGTTCTACGACTTCCCGCTGACCACCACCGATTCCGACGGCAACCTGCTGTACTACACCAACGAGATGCTGAACTCGTCCGACTCCACGGTGAACAAAGACTCCTCCTACCGTTCCGACCTGTCCGACGGCAACGGCAACGGCGACTCCTCCGAGACGCTGCTGCGCATCGACGCGCCTTCGGTGGGTTGGAAGGAGAACGACGATGTGAAGCAGGACAAGCAGGTGGTGCCCCACTACACCGACGAGATGTTCAAGTATCGCTCGGGCACCGCGGCCGTTACCGAGGGCTCCAGCTACAAGTACTGGCTCATTCAGCAGTACACGGGCTCTAGCGCCTCGTCGGCGGCGGCCTACCAGTACGCCACCTTCGTCGATCGTCTGCCCGAGAAGGACGACTACGAGGTGTCCACCTACGACAGCACCGACGATGTGTACAACCTGCGCCAGTCGCAGTGGACAGGTTGGCTGCAAGACCTGGATGGCATCAAGGCCTACTACACCGATACCACGGTGGACGAGGCAACCCAGGAGCAGGTGGGCATGTACGAGGTGCGCACCAAGGCCGAGATCGACCCGGTGACCAAGGTGGAGAATCCCAAGCAGGTGGATGTGTGGCTGGGCCCCCTGAAGATCGAGCGCAACGCCGACGGCTCCATCCGCCGCCTGTCCCCGGCCTCGCCGGCCGACAAGGTGCTGCCCATCGACGAGGCGCACGACTTCGCCGTTTCCACGGGCGAGGAGTGGGGCGACGACGACTACAGCGAGTTCACCACCCGCTGGGCCACCGCCTATTCCGCCCCCAGCGATATGATCGACGACAAGCTGGTGGACTGGATTCACTCCAGCAGCAAGATCGAGGATCGCTCGGGCGTGAACGCGGCGAACTTCGCCAAGATGTCGAACACCGCCCGCATGGCCACCATCAACATGGTGAACCTGAACGACCTGAAGGCCTACGTGAAGGCCCATCCCGACGAGGCCGCCGACCTGACGCGCTCCATCGGCATGCTGTGGACCCGCGTGCTGGACAAGGACCTGAACCTGATGGAGAACAGCGGAGACGTGCGCATCGCCTTCGATATGCACGCGCCGCTGAACCTGCCCAAGTTCCTGGGCAGCGCCGGCAGTACCTACAAGTCGGTTGACGGCCTGAACCCCGAAGAGGCCACGCCGCTGCAGAAGTACCTGTACCAGACCAGCCAGTGGAACACCTTCCTGTCGCTGGTGAATTACCGCAACGGCCCCACGGGCATGACCTACAAGAGTCAGGAGCTGGAGCAGGCCGGCGTGTACATCGATGCGCCCGAAGGCTACGGCTACCTGGGCAGCTACGTGTGGCTCGACTACAACTGGGACGGCCTGGCCAACGACACCGAGGGCGAGAAGACCACCGACTTCTTCGGCAACGAGACCACCTACCACAAGGGCGAGAACGGCCGCTACATCCTGTCCAACGAGCGCACGATGGACCCGGACACCGGCGAGGTGAAGTACACCTACGACGGCGGCAACGACACCCGCGCCCTGTTCCGCGACTTGAACCACGACGACGTGGCCGAGGACCCGGGCATCAACGGCGTGAAGGTGGAGCTGCTGAACGAATACGGCATTCCGGTGAACCGCAACGGCGAGGCCGTGGTACAGGTGAAGGAGTCGAAGACCTCCGACAACCTCATCTGGGTGAAGGCCAACCCGCAGACGGGCCAGGCCCTGGTGAACGTGTACGGCGGCTACGATTTGGCCTCCACCAACGAGAACATCGACCTGGGCGCCTACACCTACACTACCGAGAGCGACTACTTCAACAACCGCGGCTACTACATGTTCTCGATGCTGAAGCCGGGCAAGTACCGCCTGCGCTTCACCTTCCCCGAGACCTACAGCAACTACGCCCTTACCACCAAGCGCATCGGCGCCGACAACGTGCCCGTGACCGACAAGCTGGGCGCGGCCCAGGGCGGCACTGTGGACGCGAGCGCCTACATGCAGGTGGAGCGCACCGACGGCGCCATGGTGGCCACCTCGGATGTTATCCAGGTGGATGCCATGGAGTACAACCCCGACGCCTACGAGGGCGGCTCGCCGGTGACGGGCAACGAGACCTACGACGCCAAGATGACCAGCTACAACGTGGGCATCGCCATGCCGGTTACCTATACGGGCGTGGCCTTCCGCGACGACAAGCTGGCGGGCTACGAGGAAATGGAAGAGGACCCCGATTTCGGCGGCGACGAAGGCGAAGACCCCGACGAGGGGGGTGACGCCGGCGACAACCCGGGCGACATCTTCGGGCGCTCGGCCACCACGGCTTCGGTGGCCCAGCTGAATGCGCTGGAAGCGGCCGGCACTGTGAGCACCGATGCGGCGGCCACCCTGGCCGATGCGGGCATCATGCCCCTGGCGCTGACCCCCGACAACGCCCCCGAGGTGGACAAGTCGGTGGGCGAGGCCGACTACTTCATCATGGTGGACGGCAAGAAGACCCTGAACCTGGACAAGATGGTGGAGTTGGACGGCTCGGTGGACCCCGAGCTGATCGACGGCGTGCTTGACTGGGTGAACGTCGATCTGGACGCCAACAACCCCGTGACCTCCGACACCGACGCCATCACGGCGCTGCCGGTGAACGAGTTGCGCCTGAAGAACATGGAAGTGTCGGTGCAGGTGTACAACGAGGACACCAAGGAATGGGAGCAGGCCTACGACGCCGACGGCAACCGCGCCGTGGTGCAGACCGACAACGACCTGTACGTGCGCGCCAACGACAACGAGAACTGGCAGCGCGCCTTCGACGACGACGGCAACAAGCTGCTGGCGGTGGAGGACTACGACACGCTGCAGTGGCAGTGGCAGGCGCGCGCCAACGACGACGGCACCGCCGCCGAGGCCACGGGCGCCTTCTCGTTCAAACTGGAGCCGGGCCACTACTACAAGGTGGTGTGCCGCGACATGAAGAACCGCGTGCTGAAGCCCTCGGTGATGAACTGGTCGAACGACCCGCTGGAGCGGCCGTTGGCCAACGCCGAGGATCAGCCCCAGGTGCCCGGCGACGACGGCACCACCCTGCCGACCGACCGGGTGGCGGCCATGTGGGACAACGACCTGTGGCTGAAGAGCGGCATCGGCGAGACCAACAGCTTCTACGCCGCGGTGCCCACGGTGGGCGGCGGCTCGAACAAGGCCGTGTACGAGGATCCGGATCGTCCGTGGCTGGGCTACAAGGTGTACGACAAGATGGCCCTGGGCTGGATTGACGGTACCAAGGGCTTCCTGGGCAACTACATCTGGAGCGACACCGACTACAACGGCCTGCAGGACGATGTGCCCAGCATCGGCGTGGGCCAGGTGATCGTCACCCTGGAGCAGTACTACTGGCTGCCCAACGACGCGAACCCCGACGACCCGAGCGGTTACAACCCCGGCACGCCCGGTGCCGACGGCACGGGCGAGGGCCGCTGGGTGCTGAACGATTTGGAATACAAGACGGCTCGTTCGTCCAACGCCGGCAGCTACGTGTTCAAGGGCGTGTCCACCTACGTGGCCGACCCGAACGCGCCCAAGACCGTGCGCGAGGAAGACAAGGCGAAGTATCTGGCCGGCTACCGCGTGCGCATCGACCGCGACAACCTGAAGCTGGTCACGAAGGACTGGGGCTTCACGTTCCGCAATGTGGCCAAGAGCGCCGTGACCGGCGAGTTCGATGAGGAAATCGACTCGGATGCCAGCATGGCGGCCCAGAAGGTGAGAAACGCCGACGGGTCCGACTACCTGAAGGACGGCAAACCCGTGTACGCCTACTACCTGAACGAGCTGGGCAGCGGCGCGGTGACGGCCCCCGGCCTGGGCGCGGGCAATCTGGTGGCCACGGGCGGCCACGACAACGATGTGTCCTTCGACCAGATGATCGTGGTGGCCGGCGGCACCGACGAGGTGTCCACGGCGGCCGACAACGTGCGCAAGGTGTTCCGCAAGACAGGCGGCGGCCTGTTCATGGGCGCCGAGTACGACCTGGGCGCCGCCCAGCGCATCGAGCACTGGGACGTGGGCCTGGTGGAGGTGCCGCGTTCGTCGGTGACGGGCCGCGTGTGGAACGACGAGAGCTACGACGGCATCATGGACGACGACGAGGTGGGCCTGGCCGGCGAGACCGTGGGCATCACCCAGTGGTACTACGACAACGGCACCTGGGTGCAGAACACCGTCTTCGGCGATGATGCGCGCACCTCGGTCGAGGGCGACCTGGCCATTGGCGAGGCGGCGGCCGACGGCGTGGTCACCGTGACCACCGACGAGGACGGTCGCTACCAGTTCGATCATTTGCCCGCAGCCTATACCAACGACGAGGGCGAGCACTTCCTGGCCGCCTACCGCGTGGTGCTTTTGGGCCTGCGCACCGACAAGGTGTACGACGAGGACGACCCCGAGAAGCTGCTGTACGAGACGCCGTGGATGATGACCCACTACCACCAGGGCGACGACGTGGCCGCCGACTCCGACGTGCGCGACGACCAGGGCCAGCGCCAGGGCTCTTATAAGGTGATCGGTCGCGAGGTCGTGGGTGCGGGCGATGATGCGGCTACCCAGTTGCGCGCCCTGGACGGCCAGATCATCCTGGCCGACACGGTGCCTACGGGCCGCGAGAATAGCTACCAGCCCTCGCAGGTGGAGGTGAGCCGTGGCGACGTATACGACGGCGCCACGGGCAGCGTGAAGTACGACTACCTGACCAGCCGCGGCGATGTGGTGGCCGGCGGCGACGTGGGCGAGATCGCCGTGCCGCGCCGCGAGATTACCGGTCGCGTGTGGCACGACGAGGACTACGATGGCATGCAGGCCTTCACCGAGGTGGAGGAGCCGGTGCTGGACGAGAACGGCGAGCCGGTGAAGGACGAGAACGGCGAAGCGGTGATGCGCGCCGTGAAGCAGTACGACGAGCCGGGCATCGCCGGCGAGCGCGTGACGCTTTCGCAGTGGTACTTTGACCCGGCGGCCGACGAGGGTGCCGGCGCCTGGGTGCGCAACGAGGCCTTCGGCCACGACGGTTTCAACGTGCTGGCCTCCATCGCCACCGACGAGTGGGCGGTGGACGAGAGCGACGCCGATGCGCTGGCCGCCGCGCTGTCGGACGACGGCTACCTGACCCTTTCCACGAACGACGATGGCGTGTATAGCTTCAAGAACCTGCCCACGGCCTATGTGGGCGACGAGGGCACGCTGTATCTGGCCAGCTACCGCCTGACTTTGGGCGGCCTGCACCAGCAGCAGGTGACCGCGGCCGACGGCACGGTGACCTCGCGGGTGCCGTGGCTGATGACCCGCTACCATGCCGGCGACGAGCTGAATATCGACTCCGATGTGGACGATGCGCTGCCCGGCACCGAGGAGAGCTACTGCCTGCTGGGCCGCGAGGAAGCTGCCGATGGCGTGGCCGGCGGCGTGCGCGGTTGCGACGGCCAGATCATCCTGGCCGGCCCGAAGCCCGACAGCGTGACCGTGGACGGCGACAAGACCACTCTGGTTTCCGTGCCCGAGGGCGATGTGGTGGCCGGCGCCGACGGCACGGTGCTGTTCGACATCATGCGCGCCCGGGCCGACATCTACGACGGCGGTGATGCGGGCCAGCTGCCCGTGCCCACCCGTTCGGTGTCCGGTCGCGTGTGGGAGGATGCCGACTACGACGGCCAACAGGAGCTGACGTGGCGCACCGAGGCGGTGACCGACGGCGCCGGCAATGCGGTGCTGGGCGACGATGGTCAGCCGCTGACGCGCAAGGTGCCGGTGTACAGCGCCGATGAGCCGGGCGTGGAGGGCCAGACCATCACCCTGGAGCAGTGGTTCTACGACCCCGAGCGCGTGAACCCCGCCGGCCCGGCCTTCCTGACCGACGATTACGACTACGACAACCTGAACCTGTCCGGCAAGATCGATGCCGGCTACGAGAGCCATTGGTTCCGCAACGAGGCCTTCGGCACCGACATCTACACCACGTGGGACGACGCCGAGCATCCGCTGCTGGGCGACGGCTGGGCGACGGGCGCGACGGTTGCCGACGGCGTGCTGACGGTGACCACCGATGCCGATGGCCGCTACCAGTTCGACAACTTGCCCACGGCCTACACCGACGAGGCCGGCAAGCAGTACCTGGCCGGCTACCGCGTGAAGCTGGCTATGTTGAACGCCACCGACGAGGGCGCTTGGATGATGACGCGCTATCACGCCGGCGATGAGGCGGCGGCCCTGGCCATCGATTCCGACCTGCCCGACAATCTGGGCATTACCCAGAACTACCCGCTGATCGGGCGCGAGGAGTTCGTGGCCGACACCCACGAGGACACCGACGAGGCCGGCAACCCCACCACTACCGTAACCCCGCAGCGCTACCGGGGTATGCGCCAGGAAATGCTGGAGGGCCAGATCATCTTGGCTGGCCGTGCCGATGAGCCCCGCACCGCCACGGCGGAGCAGGCTATCGCCGGCAGCGATTACGCGAATCATTTGGGTGCCGAGCCTGTCACCTTCGACTGGATGAGCGCTCGGGCCTATGAAGAGGGCCTGGACACCGTGAGCGGCGGCGACGCCGGCGAGCTGCCGCCTCCCACCCAGGACATCGTGGGCATCTTCTGGAACGACGCCGACAACGACGGCGTGCAGTCCATCAACGAGCTGACGGGCGACCCGGTGCTGTACGGACCGGCCGACGCTGACGGCATCCGCCAGCGCGTGGCCATCGACTACGCCGCCGACGGCACCATGAAGGCCTACGCCTGCAACGAGGACGGCGAGCGCGGCGACCTCGTCAAGGTCTCTCGCTTCGACGCCAGCGGCAACCTGTGCATCTACGAGCTGGACGAGAACGGCGCGGAGCGGCTGATGAAGCGCACCGACGCCGCAGGCAACGAGGTGGATGCGGTGTACACGCCGGCCGAGTTGGGCGACGCCTATCGCGACGGCACCGTGTACGAGGAGCTGGTCAGCGAGGACGGCATCAACAACGCCCGCGTCACCTTGGAGCGCTACAAGTCTATCGACGGCGCCTGGGTGCCCGATGAGGAATGGGTGGTGGGCACCGATTCCTGGGATGCCTACCGCGCCAACCCGGCGAACACCTGGAACGAGACGGCCACCTTCGACGCCAGCCAGCACGTGCAGTACACGCGCGTGCAGGAATACTCCGATGGCACCGTGCGCGCCGGCGTGTACCGCTTCGAAGATCTGCCCACCCAGACCATGGATCCGGCCACGGGCGAGAAGATCGTCTACGGCTACCGGGTGCGCTACACCGATGCCGGCTACAAGCAGCGTGCGTGGATGATCGCGAAGTACCAGCAGAAGGACAACTTCACCCAGGACTCCGACCTGATCAACTACAACGCGAACCTGATGACCGACGGCGAGTTCGACGTGCTGCTGAACCGCAAGGACGACAGCTCGGTGCTGGGCAACATCCATGCGAGCAGCCCCTCGAACAACGACAACCAGGATGTGGGCCTGCTCACCCTGGATGAGGCCCTGGACCAGAAGAAGGACGGCGTTGCGGCGGCCCTGGCTGCCACGACGGCGGCCCGTCCGCTGATGCGTGCCTTCGCCTCGCTGGCACCGATGGCGCAGGCGCAGGCAACGGCCGCCGGAGCCCAGGCCGGTGCCGGGGCTCGGGCCGACGCGACGGGCCTCGACCAGTACGACCTGGCCGCCGGCTCCGACCGTGCCTACAACGACGCGGCCCTGCTGAAGCAGAAGACCGGCACCATCGAGGGCGTGCTGTTCCAAGATGAGAACTACAACGGCAAGTTGGACGGTACGGCGGGCCGTGGTGAAGCGCGCCTGGAGGGCAAGACGGTGTACCTGCACGCCTGGGGTCTGAAGCTGGTGGCCGACGGCTCTGCCGAGTGCACCTGCACCACCCCGGATGCGCCGGCCGAGGGCCAGCTGCCGGCATCGGCGGGTGCCATTGCGGCCGCCGAGGTGGACGGCCAGCCGCTGGAGATCAACGGCGTGCGCTACCACTGGGAGTGGAAGGCCGAGGTTGACGGCACCATCAGCACCCAGACCGACGCCGAGGGCCGCTTCGCTTTCGACGATTTGCCCTCGGCCACGCGCGAGGTGGTGAACGAGGACGCCTACGTGGTGGACGCGTTCCGCCCGTGGTACCTGTTGGGCTACACCCTGGAGGTGGAGGGCAGCAGCGCCGAGGACGGCGTGCTGGGCCTGCCGGTCACGCGCCTGCTGACCGATACCGAGGAAGACGGTGAGCTGGTGCCTGCACCCGAGACGGCCTCGAAGGTGCACCGCCCCGGCGACGTGGACGTGCTGAACGGCCGCGTGGCCAACAACGCCGGCTACACGGCGGGCCGCTACGCCATCACGCTGAATGCGGTGAACGACCAGACCGAGGATGCCTCGGTGCTGGACGGCCGTTTGGTGCTGGCTGATGAGGCCACCACGGCTGACGACGAGGTGGGCGCCACCGATCCGGCCTACTACGTGAACGCCAACGGCATGGCCTTCGACCTTTCCACTACCCGCGATGCCGACTGCATGAACGGCGGCTTCGGCCCCTTCGGCATGGCCAGCATCGCCGGTGTGGCGTGGGACGATGCCAACTACGACGGCATCCGCAACTACAAGACCTCGCTGGATGTGCCCGAAGAAGGCGACGGCGCGGGCGACGGTGCCGAGACGCCGGGCACGGGTGCGGCCGACGGCCCCACATCGGTGGTGGAGTTGGAAGACCCGCTGGTGGGCGAGACGGTGTACGTGACCCAGGAGTACTTCGATCCCGAGGCGGCCAACGCCGACGGCTCGATGGGCCGCTGGGTGCCTAACCCCGATTTCGCCGCCAATCGCGACAAGCCCCAGGTGGGTAACTTGACGGCCACCGACCGTTCCGTGTCGGTGCGCTATGTGACGGCGAACACCCAGTACTCCATCGACGGCGGTGCCACGTGGTTCACCGATGAGAACGACCCCTCCATCGACCACGCGAGCGTGTTCCCGTGGCCGGCCGATGCCACGGGCCGCTTCAGCGACGGCATGGCCCTGGCGGGTGGTGCGGTGCTGAGCATCAACCCGCTGACCGAGTACGGCGTGATCTGCCGTCAGCAGGATTCCGATGGAAACTGGCAGCAGAGCGACCCGTTCTACGTGTGCACGCGCGGCGAGTCGAAGCTGGCCTCGGCGGTGTTCACCGAGGACGAGCTGGAGGCGTCGGCCCATGCCATCACCTTCACCGAGAAGGAGAACTGGTGGATTCAGGTGCCCGGCTGGGAAGACGCCGATGTGCGCAACGGTTGGGAGTATGCGGCTATTCCCGCCGATGCCACGACGGTGCCGGCGGGTACGGCTTGGACGCGTCCCGATGGCACGGGTCGGGTCGTTTTGGACAACCTGGCCCAGCGCACGGCCTACAAGGTGGTGGCGCGCATCCGCGACTACGATGAGTTCGATCTGCCGGATGTGGCTGGCCAGACCCAGCACGCCGCGGTGGCCACACTGACGGGCCTGGGCCTGGTGGTGGATGAGGATGCCGTGCGCGAGCAGCATCATCCCACGGTGCCGGCTGGCAGCGTTATCGCCACCGAGCCCGCGGCCGGCACGGCGGTGCGGCCCGGATCGTCGGTGACCCTGGTGGTGTCGCTCGGCGTGGAGCCCGAGGCCCCCGCTCCCGATCCGGAACCCGGTGAGCCCGAACAGCCCGCACCCGATCCCGGCGAGGACGAGGTGGCCGATCCGGATGCGCCGGAGACGCCCGTGCCCGGCGAGGGCGGCGAGGGCGATGGCGCCGAGACGGCGGCGGCATTCGGCACCGGCGCGGCGCTGCTGCACCAGGGCGGTCTGCCGCTGTTCGCGGCGGCGTCCTTCGGCGGCATCTCGCTGTACGCCATGGGGGCTCACGACGAGTTCGGCCTGACCGAGAACTACCAGCTGTCCACGGTGGCCGCTGTGCTGGGCGAGTCGGAGAACTACGAGCCGCTGGACGGCTCGGGCCCGCAGCTGTCGGTGAAGCCGGCGCCTCCGGGAGCTCGGGCGGTGGAGACCGACCATGAGGGCATCTACCGCTTCTCGGGCCTGCAGAGCTACGTGCAAAAAAGCGGCGGCAAGCTGGTGGGCTACAACGAGCGCGGCGACAGCGATGCGGTGATGCAGACCCGCTACACCGTGTATATGGCCGAGTTGAACAACGGCTACGTGATGTCGCGCTTCCACGTGGGCAGCGGCCTTGATTCCGATCTCACCCGCGACGACACGGGTGCGCTGGTGCTGCACAAGGTCATGACCTACGCCAGCGGCGCGGTGATCGACGACGGGCGCGTGTACGCCAGCCGCGAGACCGTGAACGTTGCCGGCAGCGCCTTCGGTTCCCAGTACGACGACCTGCGCGAGGGGGTCACCTTCGACGTGCCCGCGCCGCTGGGCCATCGCCTGGATGCCGGTGCGAAGGCGCCCAACCTGAACACCATCGCCGGTATCGTGTGGCGCGACAACAACAACGGCGTGCGCGAGACCGGCGAGCGCGGGGTGGCCGGCGCCACGGTGCGGCTGACGCGCTACTGGTACGACGTGGAACGCGCCGAGTGGGTGTACGACAAGGACTTCAACGAGCGCGTGCCCGCCGACGACGAGACGCCAAGCCTGCAGGTGACCGGCGCCGACGGCCGCTATTCCTTCGAGGATTTGCCTGCCACCGCCGAGATTGTGGTGCGCAACGCCAGCGTGGAGGTGGTGTACGGCTACCGCGTGCATGTGACCGAGATTCCCGCGGGCTTCAGCGTGGCGCCCCTGAACCGCGGTGCCGACACCGAGGTGGATTCCGATCTGGATGAAATGAACACCCGCATGGTGCCCGAGGGCGATGTGGTGTGCGACGGCCTGATGGTGCTGGCGATGCCCGCCGAGGAGGCCGACGCCCCCGAGTCGAAGATCGACGGTCCCGATGGGGTGCAGTGGTCCACGCTGGGCTCGGTGTCCAGCCTGTGCAACGATGCGGGCCTGGTGCCCTTCAGCGCGGCCACGTTCAGCGGCCATGTGTGGCTGGATGCCAACAAGGACGGCCTGCAGGCTGAGGACGACGAGCTGGTGGTGGGCAAGGAACTGGTGCTGGAGCGCCAGACCACCACGTTCGCGGCGGCCGTGGCGGCCGGCTGGATGAGCCGCGTCACCGACGGCGTGCCCACCAGCAACCTGGACATCACGGGCGCGCCGCTGCAGACCTCCGACCGCTGGCTGAACATCGGCTGGATTGTGGACGGCGACGAGGAGGAGCCCGAGCCCGAACCCGAGCCTGACGTGCCGGGTGACGACGAGGACGACGAGAACGGTGATGGCGACGGTAGCGGTGACGTCGGCGACGGCGGAGACGAGGCGGGCTCGGATGAGGGCGCGACGACCCCCGATGCCGGCTCGGAGGGCGACGATGCCAACGTCGCCACGGCTTCGGTGCAGCCCCTGGCGGCGGCCGACGGCGCGGCGACCGAGGGCGACGACCCGCTGGCAGCCGAGCGTCTGGAAAAGCTGCTGCGTCGCGACGTGCCGGCTCCCGATGCCGGGCTGCCCCGGGCCGAGGATGACGGCATCCTATCTGACGGTGTGTGGGAGATCGTGGCCACGACGACTACCGACCTTGAGGGCAACTACCAGTTCGCCGGCGCGCCCATCGTGGACGAGTACGGCAAGCCCTATGTGTACCGCATCCGCCTGGAGAAGCCGGACGAGGCCGAGTTCGTGCCCCTGAACGCGGGCACTGACGACAACCTCGATAACGATGTGGCGCACTTGAACCTGCGCGGCGAGCAGGCACCTGCGAACATGGCCGTGACCGAGACGCTGGCCGTGACCGGCCCCCGCGGCTACGCCGACGCCTACGGTCTGGCCTACCGCACGACCGGCGCCTACGGCTGGACGCGCGAGGCGGGCCACGCCATCGACCCGGGCTACTATGTGGATCCCGATCCGCTGCCCGAGACCGACGGCTGGGTGACGCGCATCTTCGATGATTGGCTGACCAAGATCATCCGCATCCTGCTGCCGCAGACGGGCGATCCCACGTCGTTGCTGCGCCTCATCCTGGCCACCATCGCCGGGTTCGCGGCCATCATGCTCGTCCTCTCGCTGCTGCGCCGTCGCGAAGAGGAGGAAGAGCCCCAGCGCTGGGTCGACATCACCATCTAGCGCTCGGTGCCCATAAACGTTTAGCGGGGGTCGGACCAGTTGTCCGACCCCCGCTTGCTGTTTCTGGGGCGGCGGTGCTCGCGCCGTCGTGAGCTGGGGCTGTTACGTTGGGAAGGGAAGGGGGCGCTGCCCCGCGCGGGCTACTGCCAGAGGCGCACTTCGGGTTCCAGGGCCACTCCGCTGGCAGCCTGTACGCGGCGCTGCACCTCGGCGATGAGGGCCAGCACGTCGGCGGCGGTAGCGGTGCCAACATTCACCACGAAGCCCGCGTGCTTGGTGGATACCTGGGCGCCACCGACGGTGAGGCCCTGGCAGTCGGCCTGCTGGATAAGGGCGCCGGCAAAGTGCCCCTCGGGGCGCTTGAAAGTGCTGCCTGCTGAGGGCATCTCCAGCGGCTGCTTTTCGGCGCGGCGCTGGGTCAGATCATCGATGCGTTCCTGAATAGCCGCTGGCGCATCGGGGCGCAGCTGCAGCGTGGCGCCCAGCACTACCCACCCCTCGCGCATCATGCGGCTGGTGCGGTAGCCCCAGGCGGTCTCGGCTGCCGGCACGTCTGCCACGTGCCAGCCGTCCGCGCCGGGCACCAGGCAGCGCACCGCAACGGCCACGTCGGAGAACTGGCCTTCATAGGCGCCAGCATTCATAATAGCGGCGCCTCCCACGGTGCCGGGAATGCCGCTGGCGAACTCGTAGCCGGCAAGCCCCGCGGCGCAGGCGACTGCGGCCACTGTGGCATTATCGGCACCAGCCTGGGCGCGCAGCAAGCCGCCGGGCAGCAATTCCGTGGTCGCAAAGTTCTCCGCCAGCTTCAGCGTTACACCGGGCAGCCCCTCGTCGGGAGCGAGCACATTGGAGCCGTATCCCAGCACCCGCCACGGCACGCCGGCCGCCTCGCAGGCTGCCACCACGGCGGCGACCTCCTCTTCGGTGTGGGGCAGCACCATCCACTGCGCCGGCCCTCCGATGCGGAAGGTGGTGTGCGCGGCCAACGCCTCGTCGGCCAGCATGTTCTCCGCACCGACGATGCCCTGAAGCCTTTTCTTGAAATCCGGAACGCTCATTGCTCAATCCTTCTCAACTAAGTGCCGGTGTAGAGGAGACGGAGGGTGTTCTGACCGAGCGAGTTCCGCAGCGACTGGAACAGTCCAGTGGACTGTTCCACAAAGCGAGGACTGTCTGAGCGAATCAGAATACCCTGCGGCTCCGACAAGAGACGAGCTTCGAATTCGTCTATTCTAGCCCATAGGCCGCAAGCCCGTCTCCTCCGTTTGCCATGGCAATAGGGTTACCGTTGGTGACCCATGGGTTGCATTGTACTAGAATACCCCCATGACATATTCGCTCACATATTGCGCGCCGGCCGCGCGGGCCCGGGGTTGATCCGGTGGCTCGCAAGCATCCCGATATCAAACCCGCCACGCCGGCAGCCGCCATTACGCTCATGCTGCTGTCCATCGTCAGCTTCATCATCGGGCTGTGGGTGCTGATGGCGCTGACGCGCATCCTGTTGGGATAGCCCTATGTGGTTGCGCTTCACACTGTACGACCTGCGGGTCATCGGGCATTACCTGGGTACGTTGGTGCTGTTCTTCGCGGTGCTGATGTTAGTGCCCCTGGCCACGGCCCTCGTCTTCCATGAATGGGAGCCGGCGTCGCGTTACCTGGTGGCCGTGGGCATTACCATGGTGGCCGGCTGCGCCCTGCGCTTTCTGCGTATCGAGCCCGGGCGCCTGTCGCGTCGCCAGGCCCTGGCGGTAACGGGCTTCGCCTGGGTGGTGCTGGCGCTGTTCGCCTCCATTCCGCTGTACTTCTCGGGACATTACGCCACGTATCTGGACGCCGTGTTCGACGGCGTGTCGGGGCTCACCACCACCGGTGCCTCGGTCATCGTCGATTTGGACCACCTGTCCTACGCCGACAACATGTTCCGCTTCGCCATGCACGCCCTGGGCGGCTTGGGCCTTATCGTGGTGGCCCTGTCGTTCGGGCTGTTCGGCCGCGGGGGCGGCGCGTCGCTGTTCTCGTCGGAGGGCCGCAGCGAGCACGTGGTGCCCAACGTAGTGCAGACGACCCAGTTCATCGCCCGCATCACCCTGATCATCGTGTCCATTGCCACGGTGGTCATCATGGGGCTGTGCCTGGTGCTGGGCATGGAGCCGGCTCGCGCGTTCCTGAACGCCCTGTGGGTGGCGCTGTCGGCCTTCCTTACCGGCGGTTTCACGCCCATGCAGCTGTCCATCATGTACTACCACTCGTTCCCGCTGGAATGCATCCTCATGGTGCTGATGATTCTGGGCTCGGTGAGCTTCGTGCTGTACGCCGAGGTGTGGAAGGGCAACGTGGGCGCCTTTTTCAAGGACATCGAGACCAAGACCATGGTGCTGTGGATTGCCGTGATGGCCTTCGTGTTCGCGGCTACGCTGTCGTCGTGGGCGCTGTTCGACGACATGCTGGCGCTGTTGCGCCGCGGTCTGTTCATGATCATCTCGGCGTTCACCACCACGGGCTTCCAGGTGGTCACCACCAACCAGATCACCACCGTGTTCTCCAACGGGGCGTTCCTTACCCTGGCCTTCATCATGGCCGTGGGCGGCAGCTCGGGTTCCACGGCTGGCGGCATCAAGTTCTCGCGCATCGGTCTCATTTTCAAGTCCATCGTGGCGAACGTGAAGGAGGCGCTGGCGCCCGATTCGGCTCGCGTGGTGGTGTCCTACGACCATCTGGGTCGGCGCGTGCTGACGCCCGATATCGTGAAAGAAGCCATGACGGTGTTCATCTTGTATGTGATCACCTACGTCATCGGCGCGCTGGTGGGCATCGCCCACGGCGGCGAGGCCATCCCGGCCATCTTCGAGTCGGTGGCCATGACTTCCAACGGCGGCATTACCACCTCCATGGCGCATCCGGGCATGGCGCCCACGCTGGAGCTGTTCTACATTCTGCAGATGTGGGCGGGCCGTCTTGAGTTCGTCACGCTGCTGGCCCTGATCGTGGAGGTGTGCGCCTCGGTGGTGCCGCGCCGGAAGGGGCCGAAGGTGAAGCGCTCGTGAAGGCAGGGAAAACGCAGAGACGTCGCCTGATGCGGGCGGCGACGGCCGTGGGATGCGCCGGCGTGCTGGCGCTGGGTCTGGGCCTGGGCGCAGGTGCGGCGCCGGCCGGCTCGGGCGTCGCGGCTGGCGGGACGGATGCGTCGAGCGCGGCGACGGCCGCGGGTGCGCCCTGGAGCGGCCCGGCTCAGGCGTGGGCCGACAACCCCACCAACGAAGCTGTGCCCACCGACGATACCGGTGTGGTGGACCCCTCGGCCGGCAAGGACGACCAGCAGTCTCCCGGCGCAGGCGGGCAGCCGGGGCAGGGGGGCGACGCGGCCGCGGGACAGCCGGGCGATCAGCAGCCGCCGACCCTGGAAGAGGGTGCCGACGGCACACCGCCCGATGACGCCGAGGAGGCGCCGTCCGAAGGCGAGGACGGCGAGAGTGCGGCCGCCATGCCCAAGCCCATCATTCCCGACCCGGTGTTCGGCTCGGGTGTGAACCCCGACAACCTGGTGAATCCCCAGCAGAAGCCCGACAGCTCGTTTATCTACGACACGTCCATCAGCGCCCTGCAGGACGCCGATTCCTACCTGAACAACCAAACGGTGCAGGTGACCGGCGAGGTGGTGGGCGACCGCATCAAGGCCGAGTTCGATCCGGGCTATTGCTGGATCGTGCTGCAGTCCAACGACAACTCCTACGCCGAGGTGCCGGTGTTCATTTCCGTGGACGCCACCTTGCCCATCGATATGTACGGCTCCTACGGCCGCAAGGGCACCACGCTGCAGGTGCGCGGTATCTTCCATCTGTCGTGCTCCGACCACGAGGGTCTCACCGACCTGCATGCCGACACGGTCACGGCGGTGGAGAAGGGCTCGGTGACCCAGCAGACGCTGGATCCGGCCGCCTTTGCGCCCGGTGCGGTGCTGGTGGGCGTGGGCTTGGTGATGCTGCTGGTGTTCCGCCACATGAGGGAGGGACGTCGCTGATGGCCGATGCGTTGCGTACGGGCGAGGTGGTGAAGCTGGACCGGGGCTATCCCCTGGTGCGCTTCCCCGACGGCGAGCGCTTGCGCTGCGAGCACGCCACGGCCCTGGTGAAAGGCCACGACCAGCGCGCCGTCATCGGCGATGTGGTGTCGGTGTCGGTGCCTGATGCCCACGACAAGGGCGTGATCGAGGCCATTGCCCCGCGCAGCCGCGAATTCGTGAGGAAGGACCCCACCGAGCGAGCCGTGCCCCAGGTGCTGGCGGCGAACTTCCAGCGCGTGATCGTGGCCCAACCGGTGGGCGAGGTGAACCTGCGCCGTCTGGAGCGTGAACTGGTGCTGGCCTTCGAAACGGGCGCCGAGGTGACCGTGGTGCTGACCAAGGCCGACCTGGCCGCCAGCGAGGCCGACACCGAATCCGTCGTGCAGGCCGTGCGCGCGCTGGCCGGGCCCGACACGCCGGTGCTGCTGGTGTCCGAGGCCGACCCGTCGTCGGTGGAGGCCGTGCGGCGCCTGCTGGCCCCCGGCACTACCACGGTGTTGATCGGTCGGTCGGGAGTGGGGAAGTCGAGTCTGGTGAACATGCTGGTGGGCGCCGAGGTGCTGGATGTGGGCGCCGTGCGCGAGGGCGACGGCAAGGGTCGCCACACCACGGTGAGCCGCGAGATCGTGGAGGTGCCGGGTGCGGGCCGCATCGTGGACATGCCCGGCGTACGCGGCTTGGGTCTGTGGGATGCCGATGCGGGCATCGAGGCCGCCTTCTCCGACATCGAGGAGCTGGCTGCATCGTGCCGCTTCCGCGACTGCACCCACGAGGCGGAGCCGGGGTGCGCGGTGCGGGCCGCTGTGGAGTTGGGCGCGCTGCCCCGGGCCCGCTACGATTCCTACCAGGCCCTGCGCCAGGAGGCGGGCGTGGTGAAGGAGCGCCGCGAGCAGGCGCGCCGCCTGGCCCGCGAGAAGGTGAGCGACACCAAACGCCAGCGCAAGGGGGCATCTCCGCCGCCCCGTCGCAAACGCCGCAGTTAAGCTATCGCCAATCCTTGTCAGGAAGGAAGTTCATGAATCCCGTTGTCATCATTCCCACCTTCATCTACCCGCGTCGCCATCGCGGCGGTTCCGATGTGGTGACGGCCTACGACCATCCCACCGCGCCCAACCAGCCGGGCGAGTTGGGGCGCTGCCTGGAATCGCTGGCGAAGGTGGAGGGCCTGGGGTTGGTGGTCATCCTGGTGTCGGCCGACATGTCCATTGAGGCCCAGGCGGCCGAGAAGGTGCAGGCCGTGGCCAGCGCGCACCCCGAGGTGACCACGCTCGTCATCGGCGCGCCCGAGTTGGCGCTGATCGAGCAGCGCATGGCCCAGCTGAACATCGAGCGCCTGAACAAGGAGATCGGCCTGGCGGGCTACGGCGCCATTCGCAACCTGGGGTTGGTGGTGGCCAACGTGCTGGGCTTCGACGCGGCGGTGTTCCTGGACGACGACGAGGTGGTGGACGATCCCGCGTTTCTGCAGAAGGCCATGTACGGCCTGGGCAAGCTGACGCGCCAGGGCGTGCCCATCGTGGCCAAGACCGGCTATTATCTGAACGACCAGGGCTCCTATCTGTCGAAGTGGGAGGACAAGTGGTACAACCGCTTCTGGCAGCAGGGCCGCGCTTTCAACGAGTGGATCACCAAGGCCATGCGGGGGCCGCGCCTGTCGCGCTCGAACCACGTGTGCGGCGGCTGCCTGGCCATTCACAAGGAGGCGTTCCGCCGTCTGGCCTTCGACCCGTGGATTGCCCGCGGCGAAGACTTGGACTACATGCTGAACCTGCGCATGTACGGCTCGGACATCTGGTTCGACAACCAGTGGGTGCTGCGCCATCTGCCGCCCGATTCTCCCAGCGAGGGCATGCGTTTCCGCCAGGACATCTTCCGCTGGCTGTACGAGTACCGCAAGCTGGAGTACAGCCGCGCCCTCATTGATTTGCAGCAGGTGAAACCGGCCTCGTTGGAGCCCTATCCCGGGCCGTTTTTGGAGCCGGGCCTGCGCCGCCGCATTCGTCTGACGGCGTGGCTGCGCAGCTTCGGGCGCCCCGACAAGCGCGCCTACCGCCAGGCTGCCAAGGCCGCCACGGGCGTGGCGAGCGCCTATGCCGAGGCCAACTGCGCGAAGTACTTCGAGTTCCAGTACGTGTGGCCCGAGGCCATGAAGCGCTTGGAATCCGACCAGCTGCTGTCCAGCGCTCTGGTGCGCTCCAGTATGCTGCGCGTGCAGGATGTGGAAGAGGAGGCCGCGGGGGCGCCCGCGCCCGAGGCGGCCGCGGTTGCGGGTGCCGCCGTTGCTGCGGGCGCATCGGCCCCCGTGCCCATGCCTGGTGTGCCGCACCCCTCTATCGACCCGGGTGCCACCACGCAGATTCGCCTGGATATGGCTGAGTAGGGGCGCGGCATGGAGGCAACGGTCGTTCTGTTCGCGGTGTCGCTGGTCGTCGGCCTGGTGGTGGGCGTGCTGGCGGGGCTTTTGGGCGTGGGCGGCGGCATGCTGCTGGTGCCGGCGTTCAAGCTGGGCTATGCTATGGACTCTCTCATGTGCACGGCCACCTCGCTGTTCACTATTATTCCCACGTCGGTTTCCGGCGCCATCTCCCATGTGCGCAACAAGACCTGCCTGCCGAAGTTGGGCGTGGCGGCGGGTGTGGGGGGTGCCTGTCTGTCGCCGGTGGGCGTGTGGCTGGCCACCCTGTCGCCCGACTGGTGTGTTATGGGCGCGGCGGCTCTCATCATCGGCTACTCGGCCATCACCATGTTCCGCAAGGCCCTGAAGGCGCCGAAGACGAGAAAGGCCGCGGCGGGTGCGGCATCTGCCGCGACAACCGCCGCCGAGCGCGCCGCCGCCATCGAGCGCGCCCACCGCGAGGCGCCCGCCATCGGCTGGCGCGAGGTGGCCATCGGCTTCGCCATCGGGCTGGGGGCCGGTTTGGCCTCGGGCTATGTGGGCGTGGGCGGCGGCTTCATCATGGTGCCGCTGATGATGTCCATCCTGCGCGTGCCCATGAAGCTTACCTCGGGCACGTCGCTGATCGCCGTGATGATTCTGGCGGTGCCGGGCGTTGTCACCCAGGCGCTGCTGGGCAACATCAACTGGGTGGCCGGCATTGCCGTGGCCTGCGGGTCCATTCCCGGGGCGGCCCTGGGCGCCAAGCTCATTCCCAAGGTGCCCGAGCGGCAGCTGCGCTTCCTGTTCGCCGGCTTTCTGGTGGTGGCGGCCGCGCTTTTGGTGGTGAACCAGCTGGGCCTGTGGGGTTAGGCGCGCCGGCGTTCCGGTTTGCTATACTGGCGTCAACAAGCTGAGCGATTGGAGGCGGGCGCCATGGCAACCCACGAACCCCAGAGCGCATGGACGCGCGGCATGGGCATTCCCAAGTTCAACCAGGAAATGCTGGCGGTTACCATCGCCGCTATCGCCGCCATTACGCTGGTGTGGGCCTTCCTGATGCCCGAGGCTCCGGTGCCCGTGCTGGGCGCGGCCGGCGTGGTGTTCACCGTTTCGGTGGTGGTCATCCGGCTGATGATGGATCCCGATTCTGTGCGCGCCCTGCAGTCGGACGCCATGCTGCAGCTGGCGTCGTCGATGATCGACTCCATGGGCGAGGGCCTGACCGAGAAGGCGGCCCGCGAGGTGTGCGAGCTGCTGCTGCCGAACACCTCGGCGGTGGCCGTGGCCATCACCGACTGCGAGTTCGTGCTGGGCTACGCCGGCTACCGCGAGGCCGACAACCCCGCGGGCATCCGCATTCGCACGTCGGCCACGCAGCAGGCCCTGAAGGAGGGAGAGACGCTGGTGCTGCTGGCGCCCGAGGCCATCGGCCTGCCGGAGCCAGAGCGGGAGGGCCGCATCAAGGCTGCCATCGTGGAGCCTCTGTGGGTAGGCGATCGCGTGGAGGGCACCCTGAAGTTCTACTACCGCAACGCGAACAAGATCACTGAGACCCAGCGTTCCATTGCCCACGGGTTCGCCCAGCTGCTTTCCACCCAGATGGCCGCCGTGGAAATGGAAACCCAGCGCAAGCTGGCCACCGCCATGGAGCTGAAGATGCTGCAGACGCAGATCAACCCCCATTTCCTGTTCAACACCATTAACACTATCGCCTCGTTCATCCGCACCGATCCCATGAAGGCCCGCGAGCTGCTGCGCGAGTTCGCGAAGTTCTACCGCCGCACGCTGGAAGACTCCACCGAGCGCATCACCTTGGCCCGCGAGCTGGAGCAGGTTGAACGGTACTTCAACTTCGAGCTGGCCCGCTTCGGCGACGAGCGGCTGGCCCTGCGGCTCGCCGCCGCACCCGACCTGAAGATCATGATGGTGCCGCCGTTTCTGGTGCAGCCGCTGGTGGAGAACGCCATCAAGCACGCGATGCCCTCGGAAGGCCAGCTGGTCATCACCGTGGAGGCTTTCGCCGATGGCGACGACGTGGTTATCGTGGTGGGCGACAACGGCGTGGGCATGAACGCGGAAACGTGCGCCAACATCACCCAGGTGGAATCGTCCACGGGGCTGGGCATTGCCGTGAAGAACGTGCACGACCGCATGATCGGCTTCTTCGGGCCCGACGCGCAGATGGTGTACACCAGCGAGTTGGGGGTGGGCACCCAGGTGACGCTGCGTTGCCCGGGCTGCGCCAAGGAGACGGTGCCGACTCCCGAGGAGTCGTGCGAGGCGGCCCCGGAGGACGAGGCCGCCAGGGCCGCTGCGCGCAACGAAGCCACGGTGGCCGAGTTGACCGAGCTGGTGGCTCAGGTGGCGGAGTAACTTGCCCGCCGAACTTTCTGCCCTTCGAGCAGGTAAGCGCGGGTTTTTCGTATCGACAACAACGGTGGGGTCGTATATCATCCCAGTAACTATGGAATTGCCTGATGCTGTGAGGGGTCTTCGTGTTTGAGTTCTTGTCGTCGCCGTTTGGTCTGGTCGCCGTGGGCCTGGGCGTTTTGGCGGTAGCCGTGCTGGCGCTGTGCCTGTGGATCACCACGCTCGACCGCCGCATGCGCGGCATGGCCGACGGCCTGGAGGCCGAGCGGCGCAAGGTGGCCGAGATGCAGATGGTCATCGGGCGCCGCAACAACGCGGCTCGCAGCTACGGCAATCGTGCGGCGCGCGCCCCGCAGGCGGCCCCGGGTGCTGCGGCGGGCGTGCCCATGGGCGCTGCGGCGCCCATGCCGCGCCAGGCGCCGCCCGCTGCAGCGCGTCCCATGCCCCCGATGGGCGCTCCGGGTGCCGCGCCCGCGCCGCGTCCGGCACCGGCACCGGCCTCCGCTGGCGCCGGTGCCGCAGCTCGCGCCGCCGCCCCGACTGCGGGGCGGGCTCCCCAGGGCGTGTCGCGCCGCCGTGGAGGCGGCTGGGCTCCCGACGAGCCCATGGTGGCCTCCGAGCAGTTGGCCGAGGCTTGGGTGCAGAGCGGCGGCTTCGGTCAGCAGCCCATCGTCGTGCCCGATAAGAAGATGTCGCGCAAGGCCCGTCGCGAGGCCGAGCGCGCGTTCGCGGCCCGGGCGGCTGCCGAGCTGGAGGCCCGTCAGGCTCGCCGCGCTGCCGAATCGGGCATCGCGCCGAACCGTCCCGCTCCCCAGCAGGGCATTCGCCCCTACGGGGGCCCGGCGGCCCCCTCGCGTGGCACCCATGCCCCGGCGCCGGTGCCGGGCGCTCGCCCGGTGCCCCGCGGCGGCAGCGGATTCCCCGACCAATACGGGGCCTCGGCGCCCGGAGCCGGCGCCGCAGGTCGCGGCCGCCACGCACGCTAACGGCTTTCCATCAACGGGGCCGCCGACGCAACGTCGGCGGCCCCGTTTACGTTGCGCTGCTGTCCTGGGACGCGGATGCCACGCTCGCTAACGGCTTGTACGTAACGGGGCCGCTGGCACCTTGTCGGCGCCCCCGCTCGCGTTATGCGTGCCCGTTCTGCGACGCGGATGCTATTTTCCCGTGTAAGCGGCCTGGAAGCGGGCCACGTCACGCTCGTAGATAACCAGCGTGCTGTCGGGCTCTTCCACATAGAAGGGCACGCCGGCCAGCTTCGGATGGTTTACCAGGGCCGCCAGGGCATCGAAGCCGATCGTGCCCTCGCCGATGCGCGCATGGCGGTCAACGTGGCTGCCGCGGTTGTGGGTGGCATCGTTCAGATGCACGGCGCGCAGCTTGTCCAGGCCGATGGCGTCATCGAATTGACTCAGCACGCCGTCCAGATCGTTCACGATATCGTAGCCCTCGGCCCACACGGCGGCGCAGTCGAAGCACACGCCCACGTGGTCGGCCAGCTTCACCTGGTCGATGATGGCGGCCAGCTGCTGGAAGCTGGTGCCCACCTGGGTGCCCTCGCCGGCCATGGTGTCCAGCAGCACCGTTGTCTTCTGGCTGGGGGCGATCACCTTGTTCAGGGCGTCGGCCACCTCGGCCAGCCCCTCTTCCACGTCGATATTCAGGCGGCTGCCCGGGCGCACCAGATACAGCGTGCCATCCAGTTCGGCCAGCTGGGCCAGGTCTTCTGCATACACCATGCACGCGAAGTCGTGCTCGTTCATCTTGGAAGTGGCCGGGTCGGTGTCGTAGGGTGCGTAGGCCAGCACATCGTGAACGCCGTGCTCTTGGCAGAAGGCCCGGTAGGCCTGCGCGTCCTTTTCGTCCAGGGTCGCCTGCTCGCTGCCGCGCGGGCTGCGGGTGAAGTATTGGAAAGTGTTCGCATTGATGGACGCCGCTTCCTGGGCCATTTCCAAATAGCCGCGGCGTTTCGAGAGATGGCAACCGATGGTGAGCATAAGAGGAGTCCTTTCGATGTTTGACATATGAGAGGTGCATTTCTGGTCACGAAATCGACTTTTGTGCACTTCGGACACCAAAAATCATAGTTCAAGGGGCGACGAACCCGTTTACTCGGACACATTCCTTCATGTTTCCGTTGATTTGCCTGCGCAAGAAGCCCTTGGGGTCATGGATCGTGCACAAAAGTCGATTTCGTGACCAAAAAAGGCGGCTTGTCGTGTCGGGGGCGGCGGTTTTGCTTTCTGCTGCGATTGCCTTGCGGCGAACGGCATGCACGGCGCCGACAGGTGGTCGCGCGGGAGCCGTCCCGATGGTAGAATGGCCCCACCTCAGAAAACGCAGCCCAAACGAAGACGGAAGAGGTTTCTGCCCTATGGCTTCCTCCCAGCTTATTCTCGATCGATATCGCGTGGTCGGCCAGGCCGGTGCCGGCGGCTATGGCACGGTGGTTCACGCCTTCGACACCCATTTGAAGCGCGATGTGGCCATCAAGTGCATCGAATTGTCGGAAGACGAGGTGGCTCGCGCGCGCCTGGTGGCCCTAGAGGCCCGCATGGCGGCCGATTTGGAAGGGGAAGGCGCACCGTCCGCTTCCCCCATCGGTGCTTCGGGGCGCGTCAGCGCGTCTGCTGTCGATACGCCTCCAGCATTTCCCTCCGATCCTGCGTTCCTGCGTGGTGTGGATGCGCGCCGCGGTCGCGCAGGTCGGGCCGGCAGCACGTCGCGCGCAGCCGAGGAGGTGCCTCCGTGGGAGGATGCGGCTGACGAGGGGGATGCACCGCTCGTACCCTGGGGCACGAGCACGGCGGGCTTCGCGCCCGGCGCGCCCGGCCCCGCATCCGGCGCAGGCTTGGGCGCCCAAGCGGCGCCACGCAAGACGCGCCATGCCCCCGAGGCCGCGGCGCCCTTTGTGGAGGTGCAGGACGGCGCGCCCTTAAGCGACGTGATCGACGAGGCCGCCGTGGACGTGCGTCATCTGCGTGGCATCCGCCCCTCGCGCACCATCGACGGAGCTACCGAGCGTCGGCGCCGCCGGGGCGGCCATCGCACGATGCGCGCCGAGACTGCTGCCGCCAGTGCGCCGGCGGTATCCCAGGCGGTATCGGCCCCGGTGTCGGCTGCAGTGGACGAGCCCGACGACACCGATCTGTTCGAGCACATTCCCGGCCTGGAAGAGGCCCGCTCGGTGGCGAAGCTGTCCGATGCCAACATCGTCACGGTGTACGACTGCGCCGTGGAGGATTCCACGGCCTACGTGATCATGGAGTACATCGAGGGCAAAACCTTGGCCCAGATCATCGACGAGATCGACGACAACATCACGCTGGACATCGTGGCGGCGGTGTTCACGGCTGTGTCCCACGCTTTGGAGGTGGCCCACGGCGAGAATACCCTGCATCTGGACATCAAGCCCGAGAACGTCATCGTGAACTCCAAGGGCGTGGCGAAGGTGACCGACTTCGGCCTGGCGGCCCTGATGGACGCTTCCGGCTCGGGCACTACCGGCGGTGGCACCATCGGCTACATGCCTCTGGAGCAGATGCGCAGCGAGCCTTTGGATGTGCGCACCGACGAGTGGGCCCTGGCCAGCCTCACCTACGAGATGCTCACGGGGTCGAACCCGTTTTTCGCCCCCACGCTCAGCGCCGCGGCCGACCTTATCGAAGATGCCGAGCTGGTGCTGCCGTCGCTGTGCTGGGACGAGCTGGAGGCCGAGGCCGACGACGTGATGTTCATGGCGCTCGACCCCGACATGGATGAGCGCTACGCCACCGTCACCGAGTTCTCCGAGGCGCTGCTGCCTCTTTTGGGTAACGCGAAGAAGGGCAAGCGCGCCTTGGCCGACATCGTGAAGGGCGTGGACTTGCCCGAGGCCGATCCTGAGCCGGAACGGGCCTACGAGACGCTGCCCCCGCTGGTGGACCGTTTGGGGCTGCGGGGAGCCGCTATCGTGGCGCGGGTGGTGAGCGCCTTGGCCGTGGCCCTGCTGACGGCTGTGGGCCTGGCGAACATCCACCTGCACGCCGGCTCGCCTGGCGGCATCTTCGACGACGCCACGGTGGTGGGCTGGGTGCTGACCGGCGTGTTCGCCGGTGTGGCGGCCGTGCGCCCCAACATCGGCATGTTGTTCGGCTATGCCGCATTGGCGGCGGGCCTGGCCGGGGCCGGGGCATGGGTGCTCACCTTGCTTCTGGCCGTTGTGGTGGGTGTGTGGTGGTACTGGGTGGGCCGGCGCGGCACGTCCCAGGCTGTGGTGGCCTTACTGCAGCCGCTGTGCGGCGCGGTGGGTTTTGCGGCCGTATCGCCGATCAGCGCCGGGGTGCTGCTGCCGGTTATCCAGTCGGCGTTGACGGCCGCCTTCGCCTTCGTGGTGGCTCTTATCATGGGCGGCTGCGGTTCGTTGGATGCGATGAGCTGGGATGCCCTGGCGCACTTTAGCTTTGGCGACAATCCCCAGGCCGGCTGCATGGCCCTTATCTCGCAGGGCGGCACCTGGGTGATCGGCATCAGCTGGGTGCTGGCGGCGGCCGCCTACAGCCTGGCGTGCGTGCGTGGCACCAAGGCCTTCGACATGGGCGGTGCCGTGGCGGCCGCGGTGGTGCTTATCGTGGGCGTGTGCGCGGCGGCCCATCTGACGAACTTCGGCGGTTCGTGGCTGCCCGAGCCCATGGCGCTTCTGGGCGCGCTCGTTCCCGGCGTGCTGGGCATCGTGGCTGCGGCCATGAACCTTCCCGACCGCGCGCGCTGGGCCGAGGAGGAATGGTACCTGGACGAAGATATGCCCGCCGCATAGCCGACGATTTCAATGCTCGTATGGGAAATGGAGTTTGCGTTTCCCGGGGCGCATCATAGTATACTGGCAGGCACCACGTGAAACGAACTTCCCGCCATCGCCTGCGAGGGCGGTGCGTTCCGAAGAAGACAGGACGCGATCTATGAATATCGAAGAGCTGTACCATTTCCTGTTCGAAACAATGCCGGGCATCGGCATTCTGGTGGGCGGCGGCCTTGTCATCAGCATCATCGTATGTCTGATTTTGGAACGCAAGACGCGCAAGCAGTTCAAGAACCACGAGAAGACCGAGGACGACTGGTCGCTGTTCGACGACGATGACGAGCAGGAGTAGCTCCGCGTCATGTCGTCCGTGCCCTGAGCACTCTTTACGAAGATGTCGGCCCGCCTTTGCGGGCCGGTGCTATACTGATCGAACGCAAAACGCACGATTCTGAGGAGCGCCCCTATGCTGGATGTCAAATATGTACGCGAGCACCTTGACGAGGTGGCCGAGGCCATGAAGCAGCGCCATGCGCATTTCGACCCCGAGCAGTTCAGCGCCCTTGACGTGCAGCGCCGCGAGCTCATTGCCGAAGAGGAGGCCCTGCAGGCCGAGCGCAACCGCATCTCCAAGGAGATCGGCGCGCTGATGGGTCAGGGAAAGAAGGACGAGGCCGAAGCCGCCAAGGAGCAGGTGCGCCAGATCAACGAGAAGCTGGAGGCAACCAGCACGGCTCGCACCGCGGCCGACGACGCTCTGACCTCCTTGCTGATGAGCGTGCCGAACCTGTGCGACGCCTCCACGCCGGTGGGCGAGGACGAGGACGACAATCCCGAGGTGCGCCGCTGGGGCACTCCGCGCGATTTCGCCGCCGAGGGCTTCGAGGCCCAGGCGCACTGGGATTTGGGCCCTGCCCTGAACATCATCGATTTCGAGCGCGGCGTGAAGCTGGCCGAGAGCCGCTTCTACGTGCTGGGCGGCGCCGGCGCCCGCCTGGAGCGCGCGCTCATCTCCTTCATGCTCGATCAGCACACCGCCCGCGGCTACAAGGAATGGTGGGTGCCGGCCATGGCCAACGCCACTACGCTCACGGGCACCGGCCAGCTGCCGAAGTTCGAGGAGGACCTCTTCCACACCACCGAGGGGCTCTACCTCATCCCCACGGCCGAGGTGCAGCTGACGAACCTGCACGCCGGGGAAGTGCTCGACGCCGACCAGCTGCCGCTGCACTACTGCGCCTTCACCCCGTGCTTCCGCGAAGAGGCCGGAAGCGCGGGCCGCGACACCCGTGGCATCATTCGCGTGCACCAGTTCTCCAAGGTGGAGATGGTGAAGTTCGCCACGCCCGAGACCGGGTTTGCCGAGCTGGAGTCCATGGTGGAAGACGCCGAGAACATCCTGCAGCAACTGAAGCTGCCCTATCGCGTCATCAGTCTGTGCACGGGCGACATCGGGTTCTCCTCCGCGAAGACCTACGACGTGGAGGTGTGGCTGCCCAGCTACAACGCCTACAAGGAAATCTCCTCGTGCAGCTGCTGCACCGACTTCCAGGCCCGTCGCGCGAACATCAAGTACCGCGATCCGGCCAACTTCAAGGGCAGCCGCTTCCTGTACACGCTGAACGGCTCTGGTTTGGCCGTGGGCCGCACCATGGCCGCGGTGATCGAGAACTACCAGAACCCCGATGGGACCATCACGGTGCCCGAGGTGCTGGTGCCCTACATGGGCGGCAAGACGGTGATCGGACCGGAAGAGGTCTAAGGCTCTCATGGACGATCAGTCGCGTGAGCTGGGGCTGAACAACCCCCGACGTCGCGCTCAGCAGCAACGGGCGGCTCAGGCGGCTGCCGGCCGCGGGGCGGATGGACGGCCTGCCGGCGCTCCGGTCGCCCCCATGTCGGCCTCCGCCGGGGCGGTGCGCGGGGAAGCGGTCACGGTTCCCGTGGGCGCTTCCCGCGGTGTTGCAGCGGGAGCGTCGGGTGCTGTGCCGCCGGCATCGGTGCCGGCTGGTACGGCTGCTGCCGATACTGCCGGCAATGCCGGTTCCTCGAAGGATGGGGCCCCCGGCGTTAGTGGGTCGGAGGCCGATGCCGCCACGACGACGGCTCCCGATACCTCCGCCGCTGCCGACGCGGCGGGCGAGGCCTCGGCCGACGGGGAGGCCGATGCCGGGAAAGCCGACGGCGACGAGGCGGCCGATCCTGTTGATCCCGCCGATGCTTCGCGTCGCCCCACGGTGCGTGCCGCACGGGCCGCGGTCCGTCCCACGGCCAAGAAGCCCCGCTGGACCCGGGGCAAGATCGCAGCGCTTTCCGTGGCCGCCGTGCTGGCGGTGCTTGCGGTGGCCCTTATGGCTGGCTTCGGCTGGCTGCGTTGGCTTTCCGCCGACGACGCCGCCGACGTGCGCGGCACCTGGTACCTGGCGGGCACGGCCACGCCCATCATCATCACCGAGGATCGCATCCATCTCACTGAGGATGTTTCCTATCGGTACACGTTGGACACCCACGACAAGACCATCCAGTTCTCCTTCGGCGACCTGTCAGGGTCGGGGCGCTATCGTTTCTCTCTCGATCGCGACGAACTGGCCCTGGTGGACGGCGCGTTCAGCGGCGGTGACACCTTGAGCGACGACATCGGCTGGACCATTCACGCGCTTTGGGAGAATCTGCTGGGAGGGCGCCTGGCTCCGGCTGAAAAGTCGGGTAAGGGGGTCACCCTGCTGTCGCGCACGCCGACGGCCACGGTGCCCAGCCTGCCCGACGAGGACGGCGACGATGCCCCCGCCGCTGCCAACGACGCTTCCTCCGACGATGGATCTCAGGTGATCGAGGACGATACGCTGGGCGATTTGGCCGGAACCCTGCCGGCCGACGACGCGATGTCCGCGCCTGATGACAAGCCCGCCGACGCTGCCCCGGCTGACGACGCGGCCACGGCTGCCGAGGACGCAAGCGGGGAAGACGACGCCGGCACTGCCGATGATGCTGGCGACGCGGCTGCCGACACCGCCACTGCGGACGAGACCGCGTGAGCCTGCTGGCCGTAGAGCGCATCGCCTTCGAGCGCGATCGCATGGTGCTGCTCGTGCGCGTGCCGGGCGGAGCGCAGGCTCATTTGGGGCCTGATGCCGCTGCGCGCCTGCGCGAGGCGCGCCCCTTCCTGGCCGGCCACGCCTGTCTGAACGCCGAGGGCGCCCCCTTCGGTGCTATTCTCGAGCGCACTTCGCTGCCCCACGTGTTGGAGCATCTGGTTATCGACTTTCAGGCCGAGGCCACGGCCGACCACCGCTCGGCGACAACTTTTGTCGGTACAACGGAATGGCTGAACGAGCGCGAGGGACTGGCTCGCGTTGCAGTAAACTTTACCGATGATCTCATCGCTCTGGCGGCCCTGAAGGCCGCTTGCGCGCTTATGGAAGGGATGGTGGAATAGCCATGTCATCAGCTCACATCACCTTCGACACCACCGGCGACAAGATCGCTCGCCGCGTGCGCAAGATGCGCCCCTCGGCCGTGCGCAACCTGTTCGCCGCCGCAACGCGCGACGATGTTATCTCGCTGTCGGGCGGCATGCCCGCCGTGTCGCTTCTGCCCGCCGAGGATATCCGCCGTGCCACTCTGGCCGCCATTGAGGAGCCGTCCGCGCGTGCCGTCTCGCTGCAGTACGGCCCCACCGATGGCCTGGCCGGCCTGCGTGCCGTGCTGGCCGACATGATGCGCGATCTGGGTATCCGCGTGAAGCCGGAGCAGGTGCTCGTGACCACCGGCGCCCAAGAGGCCTTAAGCCTCATCGCCGAGGCCTTCATTGATCCCGACGACATCATCATCACCGAGGGCCCCACCTACCTGGGCGCGTTGCAAGCCTTCTCGGCCTTCGAGCCCGATGTGCGCGCCATCCCCTTCGACGATGAGGGCATGCGCATGGACTTACTAGAAGCCGAGCTTAAGCGCATCGGCAAGGGCAATCCGCGCCTGAAATTCTGCTACACCATCCCGAATTTCCAGAATCCCGGTGGCGTCACCATGTCGGCCGATCGCCGTCGCCGCCTGCTGGAACTGGCCCACGAGTACGATTTCCTGCTGGTGGAGGACGACCCCTACGGCCGCTTGCGCTACGACGGCGGCCACCAGGTGCCCCTGAAGGCCATGGACGATTCGGTTATCTACCTGGGCACTATCTCGAAGATGCTGGGGCCGGGGCTGCGCACCGGCTGGGTGGCCGCGCCCGAAGCGGTGCTCGCCCGCATCAACCTGGTGAAGCAGGGGGCCGATCTGTGCGGCAGCGCCTTCGACCAGCTGGTGGTGCAGCACTACTTCTCTGACATTCCCTGGCAGAAAACGCTGCAGAAGTTCATCGGCGTGTACAAGGAGCGTCGCGACGCCATGCTGGCGGCCCTGGAGGAATACTTCCCGCCCGAGGCCACCTGGACCCATCCCGAGGGCGGTATGTTTCTGTGGATCACGCTGCCCGACTATATGGATACCGATTCGATGCTTGCCGAGGCGTTGGAGTCGGGCGTAACCTATGTGCCAGGGAACTCCTTTTTCCCCGATGGCGTGACCGGCAAGAACTCCATGCGCGTGAACTTCAGCTTCGAAACGCCTGAGTCCATTACCGAGGCTATCCGCCGCTTGGCCGGGGTTATCGAGGAGCGCCTGGAGCTGTACCGCGTGTTCATCAATGCCGGCGCGCTGCCGGGCTACGGAAAGGAGGCCGTCATGGCCGAGAACGAGCGCGAGAACTGGAACGATGTACTGGTGGCGTCCGAGGAGAACGAGGAAGCGGTGATGCAGGCTCGTGACGGCGACGCCGCTCAGATTGATATCGCCGAGCAGAAAGTGGAAGCTGCGGAGGAGAAAGCAGCCGAGTAGCATCGACCGACCAGCGGGGCCCCGGGGTATACCCCGCGGCCGTGCGGACGCGGCTGTCGCGGGTGGGCGGCCTCAAGGCCGCCCCTACGGAGGGTCGGCTGTGAGAGCGAATCGGGTGGGAACCCGCTTCCGATTCCATTTGTAGGGGCGGGCTTCAGTCCGCCCGCAAGCGTGCCGTCGTGTCTGGCTCGTGACAGCGGCCAAATCGGAATACCCCGCAGCCGCGCCCTGCCGTGTATCGTCCTGGGCGAGCGAAGCGAGTCGAAGGATCTTAACAACGAAGGAGACGTGTATGAAAGTAGCAGTGCTCATGGGGGGTAAGTCCTTCGAGCGTGAGGTGTCGCTGGCATCGGGCAAGGTGGTGTGCGCGGCGCTGGAAGAGGCGGGCCATAAGGTGGTGCCCCTGGACACCAACGCCGATTTGGTGCCCACGTTGCGCAGTGAGCGGCCCGATGTGGTGTACAACGCCCTGCACGGCAAGCACGGCGAGGACGGCACCATCCAGAGTCTGCTGGAGTTCGTCGGCCTGCCCTTCGTGGGGTCGCCGGCCAGCGTGTGCCACCGCGCGTGGAACAAGGACGCCCTGCATTCCTCGCTGGAGAAGTACCGCGACATCACCGGCGAAGAGGGCATTGCTTCTTGGCCCCAGGGCGTGTACCTGTCGCGTGACGCCTTCAAGGACATGGGTGCTGCCACGGCGCTCGACCTGGTGGCCGAGCGCGTGATCGGCGGGTACCCGGTGTGCGTGAAGCCGGCCCACGGCGGCAGTGCGTTGGGCGTGCACAAGGTGAAGTCCCAGGACGAGTTGGGCGAGGCGGTGCTGGATGCGCTTTCCTTCGACGACGCCGTGAACATCGAGCAGTGGATCGACGGTGTGGAGGTTTCGGTGGCCATCCTCGGCACGGGCTGGGATGCCTACGCCCTGCCGCCGGTGGAGATCGTGGCCCGCAAGGGCGAGTTCTTCGATGCCGCGGCTCGCATGGCCGACGACGCCGTGGAATTCTTCTGTCCGGTGCGGTCGGCGTCGTTGTCTCCCGACGAGGCCACGGCCCATGCCATCCGCGCCGAGATAGAGCGGGCGGCCCTGGAAGTGTATCGCGCCTATGGCGCGCGCGACTTGGGACGCGTTGACCTCGTGTGGGACGGAGGGGCGGCCCGCTGTTTCGAGCTGGACGTGTCCCCGGGCATGACGCCGCACTCGCTGTTCCCCATGGCTTGCGACGCCGCCGGGCTCACGCTGCCCAAGGTGTTGGACAGCCTGGTGGTGGAGGCCTTCGCTCGCGGCGCCAAGTTCTAGGGACGTTTACCGAGGCAATCTCGCGCGACCCCGTTTGGCCCCGTGCGGTCCCGCTCGGCCCCGCGTAGCCTCGTGCGGCCCTGCTCGGCTTCGACTGCTTTTTAGGCGCGATTTCCGGATTTTCACCTCCTGAGGACGCAAAAGGTGTGGAAATCTGGAAATCGCGCCATTTTTGGGCCTTTCGCAAAGGTTTTGGTGTGGAAAACTGGAAATCGAGGCTGTTTTTCGCTCGAGCCGTGGCGACGGAGCCAGCAGGGTGAGTTTTTCTGTGAGAGTTTTGCTTATCGATGATGTTTGACAGCTTGTTTACCGTAAGGTGAGAAGCGGGTTTTCGCGGTCCCGTTGGATGCGCGGCACCCTATAATGAGCGGACTTGATAACCTGTCGATAAAGGAGGCAGTCATGGCCAACAAGTTTGGAATGTTTCTGATCGGTGGCGTTGTGGGCGCTGTTGCGGCCCTCTTGGCCGCTCCGCGTACGGGCGTGGAAACCCGCGCCATGGTGGCCGATAAGGCCAACGATATTCTGGGTGACGCCCAGCAGTGGGGTGGTCAGGCCGCGGCCGGCGCCCAGCACATCTACCAGGAGGCCGCCAGCAAGGGCGCCGAAGTGGTGAACAGTGTGACCGCCAAGGGCCAGGAGATCGCCTCCGAGGCCGCCGCGCGCGGCGCTGATGTGGCCGCATCCATCCAGGAGGCCGCCAGCAACATTTCCCCCACCATCAATGAGAAGGGCGACGAGCTGCGCGAGAAGATCGAGGCCGCCCGCCAGCGCATTGCCGACCAGGTGAGCAAGAACGCCGGCGAGGATGCCGACGCCATGTCCGACGCCGTCGAGGACGTGAAGGACGCCGCCGCTGATGCGGGCGAGGCCGTGAAGACCGCTGCCCACGAGGCGAAGGACGCTGTGGATGCGGCCGCCGACCAGAAGGACGATAAGTAGATCATGGCCAAGCGTTACGGCACCACTGGCGAACTTGTCGGCAAGCGCGTGCTGCGCGACAAGAGCACGCCCAAGAAGCCCGAGGCTGTGGGACGGCTGGGAAAGGTGCGCCACTGCGTGTTCCATCCCAGCCAGCGCCGCTTCGTCGGCTTCATCGTGAAGCGTCCCGACCTGCTGTGGATGTTCCGTCGCAAGGACGTGTTCGTGGCCTATAACGGCTACGACGTGGTGGACGGGCGCATCGTGGTGCTGAAGAGCCCCTCCGCAACCGACAAGGGAGCCTGCCAGGCCTTGGGCGTGAACTACGACGATTGCGTGCTGTGGGCCGATCTGCCTGTCATCGGCGAGGACGGCACCGTGTACGGCAATGTGGGCGACGTGTCCTTCGACCCGAAGACCGGCGAGGTGCGCTCGCTGACGGTCACCCAGGGAGCCACGGCCAACGCGCTGCTGGGCGTGCGCGAGATTCCCGGATCGATGATTCGCGGGTTCAAGCGCGGCATCGGCACGGCGTTGGCCGTGAATGGGGAGGCCAACGAGGAAAATCCGATGCTCGGCGCCATCTTGGTGTCCGACGAGGTAGCGCAGCTGGATGCCGAGGGCGGTTTGGCCGCGAAGGCCGGCGAGGCCACAGCGGTGGTGGCCGAGCGCGCCCGCGAGACCGTGGACGCCGTGAAGCCGGCAGTTTCCACGGCTACGAAGGCCGCGGGCAAGGCCGTGAATGCCGGGGCCTATGCCACGGGCCGCCAGATCAAGCGTGCCAGCGGCATGTTCTCCGCCTTCAAGGAGGAGTACGACAAGGCCCGCAAAGACGACGACTAGTCGCGCCGCCGGCCGATACCCGTCGCCGAGCCGACGACTTACAATTTCGTCATCAAGGTAAAGAGTTTCCGAAGAGCGCCCTGATGCCTGGGGCGCTCCGTTACACTGGAGCCCATGAGCACACGAGACAACAACCGCCCCAAATCCGAGCGCCTTCAGAAGCTGGAGGCCAAGGCCCACGAGGAGAAGTCTGTCGCCGGGCACGAGATGCCCGCGGCCGACATCTTCAAGTTCGCGGGGCTCATCGCCTTCTTCGTCATCATGATCGTGGTGGTCGTGGCCGTGTGGCCCATGATCCACGAGCTGTTCGAGCCCGGCGGGGTCGATCGCGTCACCTCCGACATTCGCAATGCCGGCCCGTGGGGCTTCCTCATTCTGCTGGCCATTCAGTTCCTGCAGATCGTGGTGGCCTTCATTCCCGGCGAGGTGGTGCAGGTGGCCGCCGGCATGATCTACGGCCCCTGGGTGGGCGCGCTTATCATCTGGCTCGGCTGCATCATTTCCAGCTCGTTCATCTTCGTGCTCGTGCACAAGCTGGGTGCTCCCTTCGTGCAGGCCATGGTGCCTGAAAAGTACATGGGGAAGTTCCGCGAATGGGAGAGCTCCGATAAGTTCAACGTCATCGTGTTCATCCTGTTCCTCATTCCCGGTCTGCCCAAGGACGTGTTCACCTACGTTACGCCGCTCACGCATATGACCATGCGGAACTTCGTGCTCATCTCGAATTTCGCGCGCATTCCCGGCATTGTGCTTTCCACCTACGCGGCCGCCGGCCTGGTGTCGGGCAACATCGTGGAATCGATCGCCATCTTCGCGGTGACCGCCGTGGTGGCCGTGGTGGCCCTGGTGGTGTACAGCCGCCTCACCAAGAAATCCGCCACGTCCAAGAAGTAGTCTCCAGCGCCTTGACGTTGTCTCGGTTTCAAAGGCCCCAAAGGTCAAATGCCCTCCTCGGTAGACGCGCGGGCCCCGCACATGCTACGTGCGGGGCCCGCTTTTGGGAGGGAAGGATAGAGTGATGTTTAGGCGTCGGCGCCGTCCCAGTTGTCAAGGGAGGAGGCATGGCGTCCAGCGATGCGGCCCCAGGTCATGTTCTCGGAGTTGTTGCCGCCGGTGATGCCGTAGCTATGGGCTTGGAAGTTGCCAAA